>CAVVUY010000021.1:0-84915 GCA_963751375.1 uncultured Gammaproteobacteria bacterium | reverse complement strand
CCATCAGCAAGGGCTAACGAACGGGTGCGCGGCAGCGGCAGAGCCATTGTCGACGCGCGATCACGAACGTCGTACTCATGGGCATGGGCGAACCGCTGCTGAACTACGATGCGGTCGTCAGCGCCATGTCGTTGATGATGGATGACCTGGCCTACGGTCTCGGCAAGCGGCGGGTCACGCTCAGCACTTCCGGGGTGGTGCCTGCCATGGACCGCCTCAAGGACACCTTGGATGTCAGCTTGGCGGTTTCTCTGCACGCGCCGAATAACGCGCTGCGCGACCAGTTGGTGCCACTTAACCGCAAATATCCCATTGAAGTCCTGCTGCCGGCCTGCAAGCGCTTTGTCGAAGGCAAGACGCGCAAGCAGAGCGTTACCTTCGAATACGTCATGCTCAAGGAGCGTCAACGATCAGCCAGAGCACGCCCGCGAACTGGTCAAGCTGCTGCGCGACGTGCCTGCCAAGGTCAATCTGATTCCGTTCAATCCGTTTCCGCAGACACGCTACGAGCGTTCCGATCAAGCCACGATCGACCGTTTCCGAGAGATATTGATCGCCGGCGGACTGCACACGATCACGCGCAAGACCCGTGGCGACGATATCGATGCCGCCTGCGGTCAACTGGCCGGCAAGGTTGCCGATCGCAGCAGGCGCGCACTGCGCTTCGCGCGCATGGAAGAAGGGCTGCGTTGATGCGTCCCGGCCTGCGTCGCTTCGCTTGCCTAGTTCTCGGCTTCACGCTGCTGGCCCTGGGCGGTTGCGCCACCCAGCAAACGCAGGTAGACCAGCAGCGCCTGCATCGGGCCGGTTTGATCAATGCTCAGTTGGGCATCGACTACATGAATTCGGGCAACATGCAGCGGGCGTACGACAAGCTCACGCTCGCGTTGTCGCAGTATCCCGACTCGTCGACGATCCGCTATGAATATGCACTGCTGATGCAGCGCCTGGGTGAGAACGCCAAGGCGGAAGAAAACTACCGTAAGTCGATTCAGCTGAACCCCAAGGCTTCTTATGCGCACAACAATTTCGGCATATTCCTGTGCGAGCAGAAACGCTATCAGGAAGCGCAGAAGCAGTTTAAGGATGCTCTTGCAAATCCACTGTATTCCAGGCCTCAGGGCGCTTATGCCAACTCCGGTTTCTGCTATATCAACCAAGGCGACTACAAACACGCGAAGGTGGCGTTCGAACAGGCGCTGAAGGTCGCTCCCGATTTCCGCTCCGCTTTGTATGGCCTAGCCAAGATTGCAGCCGACGAGGGCGACTGGGAGAGCGCCGACAAGTCTCTCAGCCGAATAAAAGGACAGGCGCATTACTGGCCGCCCATTCTCGCGCTGTGCATAAAGGTCAAGCAGCATCTGGGGGATTTGGTCGGTGCGACGCAATGCGCGCGCGACCTGTACCGCATGTTCCCCAACTCACCTCAAGCGAAGGCGCTGCAGGACGGAGGCTCGTAACATGTCACAGGATGCCGACCCGAGCATCGAGGAATCTTCGCTACCGGTTCGCCGCGATGGTCCAGGCTCGATCCTGCGCGCGGCGCGCGAGGCAGCCGGACTGGACTGCGCGCACGTCGCGCGTTCGCTGAACCTCGAAAAAAATGTAGTGGAGGCGCTGGAGTCCGATGACGTCGAGCACCTGCCTGAGCCTGCCTACGTCAAGGGTTACCTTCGTGCCTACGCACGTCTGCTCGACCTGGATGTCGACGCCTTGTTGCAAGCGTATGCCGGCATGGAGGTGCCGCAGCCGGAGGTACTGCCGCGCGAATCAGCTTCCTCGGGAGCCGATCAGCGCGTGCGTGTCCAAGTGGTGGGCGGTCTCGTCGTCCTGATTCTGATCGTGCTTTCCGCTTGGTGGCTGACACGACCGAAGCCCTCAAGCGCCCCGGCGCCGCAAGCGCAGGTTACCCGCCAGCAAACGCAACAGATGAATCCGGCCAATGCGGTTGCTGCGCCGAGCACCGCGCAGCAGTCCGGGCAGGCGGTGGAGCCGGTGATTTCCGGGGGAGCGGCTGTACAGCAGGCACCGGCCGCCACCTCGCCGACAGCCACGTCTGCGTCCACAACAGCGCCGGCGGCTAGCGTAACGCCCAAGACGACGGTGGCTGATTCGGCCACGCCAGCTGCCGCTGCAGCGGCGCCGGCGGTTTCCTCCGCCGCGAGTACGGCGGCCGCACCAGCAAACGGTTCGGAAGCGCAACTCGTGTTGCAGTTGACCGCCAAGAGCTGGGTGCAGATCGACGATGGCGCTGGCAAGCAGCTGTTTCGAGGGCTGCTCGATGCGGGCACGCGCAGGACGTTTTCCGGCACGCCGCCATTCGCCGTGTTTCTCGGTTACGCACCTGGCGTGATGTTGCAAGTCGACGGCAAGCAGGTTAGCGCGGCGCAGTACACGCTGAACAACAACACCGCGCGTTTCACGCTGCTGGCGGATGGGCGGACGCGCCGCTGAGGATTCGCCGGACGGTATGCGGCCAAGGCCGCGCCCCGGATCGGCAAAGAGATCGGCGCATCGACTCTGAATTGAAAGGAATCATATGGTAGATCGCATTCAGTCCATCCGTGGGATGCACGACATCCTGCCCGAAACGGGTGCGGCGTGGTCCTGGCTCGAAGCGACGATACGCAAAGTAGTCGAAAGCTACGGCTATCAGCAGATCCGTCTCCCGATCGTCGAGAAGACTGAGCTCTTCGCACGCTCGATCGGCGAGGTGACGGATATCGTCGAGAAGGAGATGTACACTTTCGATGACCGCAACGGCGAAAGCCTGACCTTGCGTCCCGAAGGGACCGCGGGTTGCGTGCGCTCCGGCATCGAACACGGTTTCCTGCACAACCAGTTGCTGCGCCTGTGGTATACCGGCCCGATGTTCCGTCACGAACGGCCGCAGAAGGGCCGCTACCGCCAGTTTCATCAAATGGGCGCCGAGACCTTCGGCATGGAAGGGCCGGACGTCGATGCCGAACTGATCCTGATGACCGCGCGGCTGTGGCGTTCGCTGGGGCTGCGCGGGCTGCGTCTCGAACTCAACTCGCTCGGCAGCGCCGAGGCGCGGGCCGCCTACCGCGACGAACTGCAGCGCTTTCTGCGCAGCCGCCGCGAGGAGCTTGACGAGGACAGCCGTCGCCGTCTCGAAACCAATCCGCTGCGGGTGCTGGACAGCAAAGACCCGGCAACGCGCGAGGTGCTGCGAGAAGCACCGCAGCTCATCGATGCGCTCGACGAAGGTTCGCGCGAGCACTTCGACGACCTGTGCGAACTGCTGTCGTCGGCCGGTATCGAATACGTCATCAATCCACGTCTGGTGCGTGGCCTCGATTACTATTCGCGCACGGTATTCGAATGGGTGACCGACGAGCTTGGTGCACAGGGGACGGTTTGCGCCGGCGGGCGCTACGATGCCCTGGTCAGCCAACTCGGCGGCCGTGAAACGCCCGCCTGCGGTTTCGCCATGGGACTCGAGCGCTTGCTCGCCCTGCTTGAAGCACAGAGCCTGCTGCCGGCCCTGACCGGACCACGGGTCTACGTGTTGAGCCAGGGAGCCGTGGCGCGCCGCGAGGCTTTGCACATCGCCGAGGCGGTACGCGAAGCGCGGCCCGAGCTTGGCGTGCAGGTGCATTGCGGCGAGGGTGGCCTGAAGGCGCAGATGAAACGCGCCGATCGCAGCGGTGCCGAGGTCGCGCTGATTCTCGGCGAGCAGGAAGTGACGGAAGGTATGGTGACCGTCCGCTCGTTGCGCGGTGAGGCGACACAGACCATGGTGGCGCAGACGGCTCTGCTGGCCGAACTGCAGCGCCACTGCCCGATCGACCAAGAAGGATATTGAGCGTGTACACGACCGAAGACGAAGACCTCGAACGCATCAAGCGCTGGTGGGCGGCATACGGACGCTGGGTGACGGCGATCGTGCTGGTCGCCGCACTGGGCTTCGGCTCCTGGAAGGGCTGGGGTTACTACCGGACGCATCAGGCCCAGCAGGCTTCGGCTGTCTACAACAGCTTGCAGCAGGCAGTGCAGAACAATGAAGCAAAGGCCATCGACAAGACAGCACAGACGCTTGTCGACAGCTATGCGGGTACGCCGTATGCCGCACTGGCGCAGCTGGTCCAGGCCAAGCGCGCGGTCGAGGCAGGCAAGCTGGATGCCGCGGCCACCGATCTGCAATGGGTGATCGACAAGGGTTCGCAGGAAAGCCTGCGACATTTGGCAGTGTTGCGCCTGGCCCAGGTCCGCATCGCGCAGAAGCAACCCGATGCGGCGTTGAGCCTGCTCAAAACAGGTTTCGCCGAGGCTTATATGCCGCTGGTCAAGGAGCTGGAAGGTGACGCCTGGGGCGTCAAGGGCGACGCCCAACGCGCTCGCGCCGCCTATGAACAGGCACTGGCCGGCGCGCAATTGGCCGGCTTGCCGGTCGACGGATTGAAGATGAAGATTGCGGCCCTGGGCGCCGTTCCTCAGGGGAAAGCATGATGAGTCGCCCTGCGCGCATTGCGGCACTGGTCCTCGCGCTGAGCAGCGCGCTGCTGCTCGGTGGTTGCGGTATTTTCGGCGGCGCCAAGAACACGCGCCCACCCACCGCATTGCAGCCGGTCAAGACCACGTTGGCAGTGGAACGACTGTGGACGAACTCGATCGGCAACGGTAACGGCGGTTATTTCCTGCACCTGCATCCCTACATCTCCGGCGATCGCCTGTATGCAGCCGACCATGCGGGTACGGTCGCCGCATATGCGCTCAAGGACGGCCGGCAGCAATGGTCCGTGGATACCGGACACAAGCTGGTCGGCGGCGTCAGCGGCGGCAGCGGCATGCTCTTCGTCGGCGCGCAGGACGGTGTGGTACTCGGCGTTTCCCTCAAACAGCGCGGCGTGGTCTGGCAGACGCAGCTGTCGAGCGAAGTAATGGCCTTGTCGAACGCGAGCGAGGGGGAAATCGTCGCGCATACCAACGACGGCAAGCTCTACGCCATCGATACCGCGACCGGCAACGTGCTGTGGAGCCATGGCAGCGAGCCGCCCAACCTGATCCTGCGCGGTAAATCGCAACCGGTGATCGATGCCGGTAACGTCATTGCAGGTCTTTCCAACGGCAAGCTTGCCGCGTTTTCGCTCAATACCGGTGCGCAGCTGTGGCAGTTGACCATTGGCGAACCGCGTGGCGCTTCGGAACTGCAGCGGCTGGTCGACGTGGACGGACGCATCGCGCTGTCCGACAGCGGCAACACGGTATATGCGGCGAGCTACAATGGACGTGTGGTCGCGGCGCAGACCAGCGGCGGGCAGCTTCTCTGGTCGCACAAGATGTCTTCCTACGCGGGGCTGGCGCTGGGTCCGAATGCGGTGTTCGTCACCGACGCGGACAGCGATGTCTGGGCACTGGACCGCAACAGTGGCGCATCGCTGTGGAAGCAGGATGCTCTGCATTTCCGTGAAGCGACCACGCCAGCCGTAGTCGGTGATTACATCGTGGTCGGCGACTACGCGGGCTATCTGCACTGGCTGTCCGCCCGTGACGGCAGTCTGGTTGCCCGCGAGCATGTCGACGGCGGCGGAATCCAGGCCACGCCGGTGGTCGTCGGGGACGTGGTTTACGTGCAAGGGGCAGGCGGCCGGTTAGCTGCCTATCGTGTACTCGGTCCGTCCGACAAGGTCGGCAAATCCCGCAGCTCTTCGTCTTCGAACGCGGTCGGCGGATTCAATTTCTGATTATCCGCACTTTGGGGTGATGATATGCAGGCGGTTCTCGCCCTGGTAGGGCGCCCCAATGTGGGCAAATCAACGCTGTTCAACCGTCTGACCCGTAGCCGCGATGCACTCGTGGCCGACATTCCCGGGCTCACGCGCGATCGCAAGTATGGACTGGGCCGACTCGGCCAAGGCAATTATCTGGTCATCGATACCGGCGGACTCGGCGAGGAAGTCGATGCCATAGATGCCTTGATGGGTGAGCAAAGCCGTCAGGCGATGCGCGAAGCCACCCATATCCTGTTCCTCATCGATGGGCGCGCGGGCGTGACTGCGGGCGACGAACAACTGGTGACCGAGCTGCGTACGCTCGGCAAGCCGGTCACGCTGGTGGTCAACAAATCCGACATAGCCAATCGCGACACGGCGGTGTCCGAAGCTTCACGCCTTGGGCTGGGCGAGCCGGCTTTCATATCGGCCACTCAAGGGGCCGGCGTGGAGGAGCTGATAGACGGTATTGTGCCGCAACCGGAGGAATCGGACGAGCAGGACGCCAGTGAAGATGCGGATGCCGCGAAACGCATTCGTATTGCGTTCGTCGGCCGCCCCAACGTGGGCAAATCGACATTGATCAATCGCATCCTCGGCGAAGATCGTGTGGTGGTCTTCGATCGTCCGGGGACCACGCGCGATACGATCGATGTGCCGTTCGAACGTGATGGGCGTGAATACACGCTGCTCGATACCGCCGGTGTGCGTCGGCGCGCCCGGGTACATGAAACCATCGAGAAGTTCAGCGTGGTGAAGACGCTGGATGCGATCAAGTCCGCGGACGTCGTGATTCTGGTACTCGACGCCCAGGCCGGCATCAGCGAGCAGGATGCGCACCTGATCGGCTTGGTGCTGGATGCCGGTGCTGCGCTGGTGGTGGCGATCAACAAGTGGGATGGGCTGTCCGGCGACGACCGCGAAGCGGTAAAGCGCACCCTCGACCTGAAGCTGACGTTTCTCGATTTCGCCGAACGGCATTTCATCTCTGCGCTGCACGGTACCGGCGTCGGCACGCTGTTCAAGGCTGTGCTCAAAGCCCATGCGAGTGCGAACCGCGAGGTCTCCACGGCCGAGTTGAACCGTCTGCTCGAGGGTTTCCTCACGGCGCATCAGCCGCCGATGTCCCGCGGCCGTCGCATCAAGCTGCGCTATGCGCATCTGGGCGGGCACCGGCCGTTCACCGTGGTGATTCACGGCAACCAGACCGAGCGACTTCCCGGCGCCTACAAACGCTACCTGGCGAACGGTTTCCGCCGCGCGCTGAAGCTGGTCGGTACGCCTGTATTGGTGGAATTCCGCACCGGCGACAATCCCTACGCCGGCAAGCGCAATACCTTGACGCCGCGTCAGGAGCACAGCCGTGCGCGGATGATGCGGCACATCAAGCGGCGCAAATGATGGATACGCGGCGCGTGGGGCACCATCAGGGGCGGTCATGAGCGCGGACACGCCACATTTAGCCGAGCGCGTGCGTGACATCGCGCCATTCCATGTGATGGAGTTGCTCGAGCGCGCCAAGGCGTTGGAGGCCCAGGGCCGTTCGATCGTCCATATGGAGATCGGCGAACCCGACTTCGCTACCGCCGAGCCCATCATTCGCGCAGGCCAGCGCGCGCTGGAGGAGGGCCATACCGGCTACAGCCCCGCGTTGGGCCTGCAGGCGCTGCGTGAAGCCATTGCGGGACACTATGCGCGGCGCTACGGCGTCGAGCTCGATCCGCGCCGGGTGATCGTGACCGCCGGCGGCTCGGCTGCGCTGCAATTGGTGCTCGGCGTGCTGGTCGACATCGGAAATGAAGTATTGCTTACCGATCCGGGATATCCGTGCAACCGGCATTTCGTGCGTCTCTTCGAGGGTCGCGCGCGCAACATCCCGGTACACCGCGAGACCCGCTACCAGCTGACGGCCGACTTGCTGCGCGCGCACTGGAGCAGAAGCACGGTCGCCGCATTGGTCGCCTCCCCGGCGAATCCGACCGGTACGCTGATCGATGCGCAAGAACTGGCCGCAATGGCCGCGTTCGCCGCTCAGCGCGGCGGCGCGCTGATCGTCGACGAGATCTACCACGGCCTGGTCTACGACGGCGAGGCGCCGACCGCGTTGGCGTTGTCGGATGACGCCTTCGTGCTGAACAGCTTTTCCAAGTATTTCGGCATGACCGGCTGGCGCCTGGGCTGGATCGTGGCGCCGGAAGCCTATATACGGCCGCTGGAGAAGCTGCAGCAGAACGTCTACATATCGGCTTCGACGCCGGCACAGCATGCCGCGCTGGCGGCATTCACACCCGAGGCCGAGGCGATTTTCGAGCAGCGCCGCGAAGCCTTTCGCGAGCGCCGGGATTATCTGCTGCCCGCCTTGCGAGAGCTGGGTTTCGATATCCCGGCCACTCCGGAAGGCGCCTTCTATCTCTACGCCAATTGCGAGCGTTTCGGGCAGGACAGCTTCGAGCTTTCACGACGTTTGCTGGAGGAGGCGGGGGTTGCCGTAACGCCCGGTATCGATTTTGGCGAGTTCGGTGCGGCGCAGCACCTGCGCTTCGCTTATACCACCGGCCTGGATCAGTTGCGCGAGGGCGTGGCACGGCTGGAGAAGTTTCTACGCGGCTGAACACATGCATTCGGAACGGCATGACGACGCCGGATGGGATTCACCCCATCCGGCGTTGTTCGTTTGCCGGGCGACTCAACCGCGCGCTTCGGCTTCCAGTTCCTTCAGCGATTCTTCGACGCCGGCCGCGCGGGTCAGTTCGGCGACGTTGTCGCGGGCGAAAAACCCGTCGAACTGGCCGAAGCGCTGCACGTACTCGATGATCAGCGAGGAGTGCTCGGATGCGCTGGAGAAGATCTGCTTGAGGCCTTCCTCCTTCGAGCCGATCACGTCGAGCAGAAAGTCCTTGCCCTGTTCGGCGATGACCTTGACCACGTATTCGATGTTTTCCATGCCATCGGTATCGCCGTCGTTGACGCCGACCGCGATGTGGTGCAGACGCGGGCCGTAGTTGCGCACGAAGGTTTCGGTGGGCGAGGGCAGGCCGTCGAGGTGGTTGACGAAGTAGGGTGTGTTGTTGGCCGTGAAGACCTTGGCCGGGCTCTTCGATTCGGCCTTGTAACGCACGCTCTTGGTGACGTTGGTCGAGGAGTTCTGGCCCTGAATGTCGTAGGATCCCCAGTAGTAGTAGCTCGACCAGGACAGGTATTCGAGGATGGCGACCTCGCGATTCTGGCTATAGACGCGAGTAGCCAGGTGGTCGACGGGCTGCAGCAGTGTGTGCACGCCAAGCCGGTACTGCATCTCTTTGGCCGCTTCGTAGGCCTCCTGAGCCGCGGAGTCGACACGGCTTACGCCTAGCGAGTACACGCGGTGCTCGTCCGGCGTGCGCTCCATATAGGCGATGATGTTGTGCGTGTACGGCGAGGGCTTGCTGACGGACAGGTTGCCGGGGAGTTCGAGCTTGCGCACGTCATCCGGGCTGAAGAAACGGAATTCGCGCGCGCGTTGCAGCTCGACGACCTGGTGCTGATCGTCGACGCGCAGGATTTCGCCGATGTAACGGCTGTAAGGCTTGTGATGGCCGACCGGATAGACTTCGTTGAGGCTGCGGAAGATGCCACGCGTCGCCGGATCCTTGACTTCGCGGATCAGCATGTCGGGGCTGTCGAGATCGATGCGCAGAACGTGTGTGAGGTGACTTTCGCTCTCGAGCGTGACCAAGTAGTGGTAGGGAGTCATGAGCGCGAGTTCGGCGATGTATGCGATCGAGTGGCCGGGTTCGACCGTGATCATCATCGCTTCGATTTCGTGGATCATGTCGGTCAGGCCGACGCGATCGCGCTCTTCGAGAAGTCGGTTGAGATAGGTTTCGAAAAATTCGGAATTGCGCTTGTCACCGTGACGCGCAAACTCCAGCGAGTTAGCCATTGGAACTCCCGTGGTAGGCCGATGTGATGGACGGATAGTGTTGCCGATATCGGAACCGACTCGACGGGAAGACATGATCGCATAGGGCAGCGCCCATGCGTAGGGCAAATGGCGTTAATTGCCGACGGATTGGCTTAATTCCCGGTCGATCGGTCCATTTTCGCCTGACCGGAGAGCTGTTCAGTCCACAATGCAGTTGCCGCAGCAGTGCCGGCGGGCAGGGCCAGGAAATTGAGTACCGGCACCACGCTCAGCAACGTGATTCCGGTTCCAAGGCCCAGCGTCAGGGCGCGGTGTTCGGTAGCCAGTGTCCGGTTGCGGCGAAAACTGAAGTCGTGATTGCCGGTTGGCGTCGCCAAATAGCCCAGTGCGAGCATCCAGGCGGAGAACACGAACCATAGCGGTGTCAGCAATAAGCCGAGACCCGGCGCGAGACTGAGCAGCAGTAGGGGGATCGACCAGGCCAGCATGTAGATCAGTGCTGCCGCCTGCACGCGTACGGCCAGCAGCGCGCTGCGCATGTTGCCCCAGATGCTCGCCTCGGCGCTGGGCGGGCAACCGCCGAGACGCTGCTCGACGCGCTCGGCAAGCAATCCGGTGAAGGGTGCGGCGATGAGGTTGGCAAGCAGGCTGAAGGTGTAGAATACGGACACCGCCAGACCGATGGCGAGCAGCGGCCACAGCAGCCATTCCAGCCAGCTGAGCCACTGTGGGATGTAGCGCTGCATGATCGAGTCGAGCATGCGTGCGAGCCAGACGATGGCTGTTGCGAACACGGCGATATTGATCGCGAGCGGCAGAATGACGTAGCGTCGCAGGCCGGGCTGGCCGATCAGGCGCAGGCCACGCGCGAGGTAACCGAAGCCGGTGATGAAATCGCGCAGCACGGAGGGGCTCCTCATAAAATCGAGACGTGTATTGTGCCCGGTCATCCGTCGTCTGTGCCATCCGTCGGCCATCTTGGCGCGGATGCGGCAATCCCGTTTGTACGATACTGCTTTAAGCTTTTCAGCCTCTTAATGTAGAAGCCCGCCGAGATGACTGTCTGAACATGCAACCTTCGTTCGTCCACCTCTCCCTGCATACCGAATACTCCCTGGTCGACAGCGTGCTGCGCATCTCGCCGTTGATGGAGCGTCTTTCCGAGCTCGGCATGCCCGCGGTGGCGCTGACCGATCAGAGCAACCTGTTCGCCATGGTGAAGTTCTACCGTGCGGCGCAGCGCAAGGGCATCAAACCGATTATCGGCGTGGACACCTGGATTCGGCGCGCTACCGCGCCGGGCTCATTGGAACCCGATCCGCCGGGCCGGCTGCTGCTGCTGTGTCAGGACGACGACGGCTACCGGAATCTGACCCGCCTGATCTCGCGCGGCTATCAGGAAGGCCAGCATGGCGGTGTGCCCATGCTCGACTACGACTGGCTGCAAGGCGCCAGCGATGGGCTGATAGCCTTGTCCGGTGGCCGCGCCGGAGATATCGGACGCGCTCTGCTGGCCGGCAACGAGGACAATGCGAGCGCCCTGCTGGAGCAGTGGCGCGGGTTGTTTCCCGACCGTTTCTACCTCGAAGTGCAGCGCACCGGACGCGAGGGCGACGAGGATTACCTGCATGCCGCTGTGGACCTGGCGGCCGCCACCGATACGCCGGTGGTGGCGACCAACGACGTACGGTTCCTGCAGGCCGATGATTTCGAGTCGCATGAAGCCCGCGTCTGCATCCGCGACGGCGACGTTCTCGCGGATCCGCGTCGGGTACGGCGCTTCAGCGAGCAGCAGTACCTGCGTTCCGAACAGGAAATGCAGACGCTGTTCGCCGACCTGCCCGAGGCGTTGGAGAACAGCGTCGAGATCGCCAAGCGCTGCAGCGTGAAGCTGACCCTGGGCAAGACCGTGCTGCCGCAGTTTCCGGTCCCGGAAGGCATGAGCACGGAGGAGTTCCTGCGCCACGAGTCGGAACAGGGGCTCGAGGCGCGTCTCGACATGCTGTTCGATCGGACGGCCGCGGATTTCGCCGAGCGCACCGAGCCCTACCAGGCGCGGCTCAGACGCGAGCTCGACGTCATCATCCAGATGGGGTTCCCCGGTTACTTCCTGATCGTGGCCGACTTCATCCAGTGGGCCAAGCGCAACGGCGTGCCGGTCGGGCCCGGGCGTGGTTCCGGCGCCGGTTCTTTGGTCGCCTATGCTCTGAAGATAACCGACCTTGATCCAATACGTTACGACCTTCTTTTCGAGCGTTTTCTCAACCCTGAACGCGTCTCGATGCCCGACTTCGACGTCGACTTCTGTATGGAAGGACGCGACCGGGTGATCGACTATGTGGCCGAGCGTTACGGCCGCGACCGCGTTTCCCAGATCATCACCTACGGCAGCATGGCGGCCAAGGCCGTGGTGCGCGACGTCGGGCGTGTGCTGGGCCACCCTTACGGCTTTGTCGACCGCATCGCCAAGCTGATTCCGTTCGAAATCGGCATGACGCTCGAAAAAGCGCTGCAACAGGAAGAGGAACTACGCCGCGCCTATCAGGAAGAAGAGGAGGTCACCATGCTGATCGACCTCGCTCGCAGCCTGGAAGGCCTGGCACGCAACGCGGGCAAGCATGCGGGCGGCGTGGTCATCGCCCCCAGCGCGCTGACCGACTTCACGCCGCTGTACTGCGAAGAAGGCGGCGGCAGTCTGGTCACGCAGTTCGACAAGGACGACGTCGAGTCGATCGGTCTGGTCAAGTTCGACTTCCTCGGTCTGCGCACGCTCACCATCATCGACTGGGCAGTGCAGATCATCGACCGGCGCCGCGCCGAGGGGCAGTCGGAGCTGGACATCAGCCAGCTGCCGCTGGACGACAAGGCTACCTACGATCTGCTCAAGCGGCACCAGACAACCGCGGTGTTCCAGCTCGAATCGCGCGGCATGCAGGAGCTGATCAAGCGGCTGCAGCCGGATAACTTCGAGGACATCGTCGCGCTGGTCGCGCTGTACCGTCCCGGCCCTCTGCAGTCGGGCATGGTCGACGACTTCATCAACCGCAAGCACGGCCGGGCCAAGGTCGAGTATCCGCATCCTGCGCTGGAACCGATCCTCAAGCCGACTTACGGCGTAATCCTGTACCAGGAACAGGTCATGCAGATCGCGCAGGTGCTGGCCGGCTACACGCTCGGCGGTGCGGACGTGCTGCGCCGCGCGATGGGCAAGAAAAAGCCCGAAGAAATGGCCAAGCAGCGCGAGATCTTCACGCAGGGCGCGGTCGAGCACGGCGTCGATGCGGATGTGGCGACCTATATCTTCGACCTGATGGAGAAGTTCGCCGGCTACGGTTTCAACAAGTCGCACTCGGCCGCATACGCGCTGCTGTCCTATCAGACCGCCTGGCTGAAGGCGCACCATCCGGCGCCGTTCATGGCCGCGGTGCTGTCGGCGGACATGGACAACACCGACAAGGTGGTCAATCTGACCGAGGAGTGCCGCCGCCTCGAACTGCAGGTGTTGCCGCCGGACATCAATCGCTCCGAATATCGTTTCACCGTGCTCGACGATCGCACCATCCTGTATGGCCTTGGGGCGATCAAAGGCGTCGGCGAGTCGGCCATCAGCGGCATGCTGGAGGAGCGGCGTACGAACGGCGAGTTTGCCGATCTGGACGACCTGTGCCGCCGTATGATCGGGCAGAAGGTCAACCGGCGCGTGCTGGAGGCGATGATCCGCGGCGGTGCACTGGACCCGCTTGGCCACAACCGCGCTTCGCTGATGGCGCATCTACCCGGGGCGGTTCAAGCCGCCGAACAGCACCGGCGCGACGCCGACCTCGGCCAGGTCGACCTGTTCGGCGCACAGCCCGCCGCCGCTCTGAGCCAGCAGCCCGAACGGCTGCCCGAATGGCCCGAAGACGAGCGCCTTCGCGCAGAGAAGGAAACGCTGGGGCTGTATCTGACTGGGCATCCGATCGAGCGCTACGCCGAAGAACTCCGCCACATGGTGACCGCGCCGATAGAAACCTGGCTGCGGGACGAGGGCGGCGGCGATAGTCATCGCGGCCGCGGCGAACGCAAGGAACGCATTGTCGTCGTCGCCGGACTGGTGGTCGGCCTGTCGGTGCGCAGCGGTTCTTCCGGGCGTTTCGCCTTCGTCACCCTGGATGACCGGACGGGGCGTCTCGACGTCGGCGTGTTCGGCGAGGAATACGAGAGCTATTCCGATCTGCTGATCAAGGACAGCCTGCTGGTCATCGAAGCCGGAATCAGCATAGACCATTTCAGTGGTCGGCAGCGTGTCAATGCGCGGCGCATCTTCAGCATCGAGCAGGCGCGATCGCAATTCGCCCATGACCTCGAGCTGACCGTCAGTAATGAGGGCAGCCTGAACGGTTTCATCGGTGAGCTCGAGCACATCCTCAAGCCCTTTCGCCAAGGCGGCTGCCGGATCAATATTCGCTACCGCAACCGCCGCGCCCAGGCGCGACTGGCGCTGGGCGAAACGTGGCGCGTCCGCCCGAGCGACGAGTTGCTGCATCGACTGCAGCAACTCGCCGGAGACAATAATGTCCGGTTGCGCTATGCGAACGGTGAGCAAGGGCGTTGAGCGGCTGCTCTGTGGTGACGGAGCTCGGGGTGCCCGCGCGCGGTCGCATTCGGTCTGACTCGGGGCTCGACCGAAACCGCCTCGGACGCTGTGGGCATGTGCCGCCTAAGCATTAGGCGAATTAGCCGGAACTCGAAAGACCAGCCCGCCCGGTTCCGGCCTCGGCAAGCCGACAAACAGCGCCCGTCCGTCGGCGAGTTGATTCCTGAAGACACATGCGTAACAGTGGTGCTGGCTGTCGCCTTCGAGCGAACGCTGCGCCGTCCGCTATCCTTAACGTCCTCATCCCCGATCGCGCGCTTCCGGTGCCTCGCGTGGGCGACGCAACAGCCGGGGCGAGCCTGACAAGGGTGGACTCGGCGCGTACAATGCGCCATCTTTTCATAAGCAGAAACGGACGGCCGAAAGCGCATGAACCCTGATTTTCTAGACTTCGAACAGCCGATCGCCGAACTCGAGGCCAAGATCGAGGAGCTGCGGTATGTCGGCAACGACAACGAGGTCAATCTCGGCGAAGAGATCGCCAAGCTGGAGAAGAAGGCGCGAGGACTGACTCAGTCGATTTTCGCGAGTCTGACGCCGTGGCAGATTGCGCAGGTCGCTCGACATCCTCGCCGCCCGTATACCTTGGACTACATCGAGTATCTGTTCACGGATTTCCAGGAACTTGCCGGCGACCGCGCATATGCCGACGATGCGGCCATCGTCGGTGGTCTGGCGCGTTTTCGCGGGCATCCGGTCGTCGTCATCGGACACCAGAAGGGACGCGACACCAAGGAGAAGGTCAAACGTAATTTCGGCATGCCGCGACCTGAAGGCTATCGCAAGGCGCTGCGGCTGATGCATATGGCGGAGCGTTTCTCGCTGCCGGTCATGACCTTCATCGATACCCCCGGAGCCTATCCCGGCGTGGGTGCCGAAGAGCGCGGTCAGAGCGAAGCCATCGCCCGAAATCTGTTCGAGATGTCGAAGCTGCGCACGCCGATTATCTGCACCGTGATCGGCGAGGGCGGTTCCGGCGGAGCGCTTGCGATCGGTGTCGGCGACCACGTGATGATGCTGCAGTACAGCACTTACTCGGTGATCTCTCCGGAAGGTTGTGCCTCCATCCTCTGGAAGAGCGCGGAGAAGGCGCCTGATGCCGCCGAGGCGTTGGGTATCACCTCAGGAAGGCTGCGCTCGCTCGGCCTCATCGACGAGGTCGTCCCGGAGCCGGCAGGGGCTGCGCATCGCGACCCCGAGACGATCGCCAACAGCCTGGGAGAAGCGCTCGAGCGCGCATTCGAAAAACTGCGCAATCAGACCACGGAAAAACTGCTGGAACGCCGCTACGAACGGCTCATGCGCTATAGCGCCCTTAGTTGAGGCGCCCGTCAGGTAATGACGCAAGTTGACCCGCAGCGCCTGCTGGACTCTCTCCCTGCAGGGGTTGTGTTGTTCATCGGCGATCGCATGCGTTACATCAACCCGGCCGGAGTCGATCTGCTGGAGGGTGGGAGCGCCGATGAACTGATCGGTCGCTCGGTCATGGAGTTCATCCATCCGCTGGATCAAGCGCGCATCACGGCGCGCATCCGCCGCGCCGAGGCGCATCAGCTGCACAATCCGCCGACCGAGTTCCGCATCCATACCAGCAAGGGCAATCTGCGCGTCCTCGGTTTGACCAGCGTGACCCACTCGGTCGACGGCGAAAACGGCGTGCTCGCGGTCTTCATGGACATGACTGCGCGCTCCGAGATGGAACAACGCCTGCGCGAAAGCGACGAGAATTTCCGCAGCATGCTGGAGAACATGCAGGACGTTTTCTATCGCACCGATGCCCATGGCATCACGCGTCTGGTCTGCCCGGCGGTACGCAACGTGCTCGGCTACGAGGCGGATGAAATCATCGGTCGTTCCGCCGCCGATTTTTATCCCGATCCGAATGATCGCAACGAGCTGCGGGAGATCATCCTGCGCGAAGGCTCGGTGCGGGACTTTCCCGGGCAGATGGTGTGCAAGGATGGGCGCGTCATCGATATTTCGATCAGCACGCGTGCGCTGTACGACGAGGATGGCCAGTTCGCCGGCGTCGAGGGTATCTGGCGCGACATTACCGAGCGCCGCAATCTGGAACGCGAACTCGAACGCCTCGCCGCCACGGACGAACTGACCGGTATCGGCAACCGCCGCACCATCCTCGAACAGATCGGCGATGCGGTCGAGCGCTGCCGACGCTATCAGCGGCCTTACGCGCTGCTATTGCTCGACTTGGACCATTTCAAGATTTTCAACGACCAACATGGTCATCAGGTCGGCGACAGGGTGCTCAAGCACTTCACTTCGGTGGTCAGCGCCCAGCTGCGCAACAACGATCGTTTCGGCCGCCTCGGCGGAGAAGAGTTCTGTGTACTGCTGGAGGAGGCCGGACCGCAGGCGGCGGCTGAGGTGGCCGATCGCATTTGTCGGGCGGTGTGCGACGCACCGTACCGAGACGCCGAGGCCGGCAGTCTGCAGGTGACGGTCAGCATTGGAGCCGCGTATTGTTCGGCGAATATGGATACCAGCGTCTCGCGCCTGCTTGAGCGGGCCGATAGGGCGCTCTACGAAGCCAAACAGACGGGGCGCAATAGGGTCTTTTGGCTGGCGCCATGAGCACGCAAAACAGCGCGGCGAGCTTCGAGCCGGAAGCGCTGGCGCTCAAGCTGCGAGGCATGCCCTGCAGTGGGCGCTGGGTGGTCGGCTTCAGCGGCGGTGCCGATTCGTATGCGCTGCTGCACGCGCTTGCCGCACTCGATGGGCTGGGTCGCGAAGTGTTGGCTGTGCATGTCCATCATGCGCTACAGCCGCAGGCCGAGGCTTGGGCTTCCCAATGCGCCGACGTGGCCGATTCGCTGGGCGTTGCGTTCCAACTGCTCCGGGTGAGCGTCCCCCGGGCATCGGAGCAGGGGCTCGAGGCGGCGGCGCGCTCGGCACGCTACGCGGCGCTGGCCGAGCTGATGCAGGCTGGCGATGTTCTGCTGACCGCACACCACCGCGACGACCAGGCCGAGACCTTGCTGCTGCAGTTGCTGCGCGGCGCAGGTCCGGCGGGTCTCGCAAGCATGCCGGGCCTGGTGCCGTTCGCAGCCGGTTGGCATGCTCGGCCGCTGCTGGAACAACCGCGCGACGCGTTGCAGGAATACCTGCGCCGGCAGGACCTCGGCTGGATCGAGGATCCGTCCAACCGCTCTCTCGCCGCCGCGCGCAACTATCTGCGACACCGGATCATGCCCGTACTGCATGCCCGTTGGCCGGCCGCGACGCGCACGCTGGCACGCGCTGCGCAGCATCAGGCCGAAACGCTGGAGCTTCTCTCCACGCTGGGCCGCATCGATGTCGAGACGGCGGCTGGAGATGAACCCGGAACGCTCAGCGTCGCCGCATTGCGGACGCTGAGTCGCGCACGGTTGCACAACGCGCTGCGAGTCTGGCTGGCGGATAAGGGCCTGCCCGTGCCCAATGCCGCACGGCTGGAGCAGGTCCGCGGCCGCGTATTGAACGCCGTTGCCGATGCGCAACCGCATCTGCGCTGGCCGGGCGGCGAACTGCGCCGCTATCGCGACACGTTGTATGGCATGCGACCATTGCCGCCGCACGACCCGGCGCAGAGCATCGCCTGGAGCCTCGATGCTCCGCTGCTAATTCCAAGCCTTGGCCTTGAGCTGTCCGCTGCGGACCTGCGCGCGAACGCGGCTGCGTTGAAGCATTCGGGAGAATCGCTCAGCATCCGCTTCAGGCGCGGCGGCGAACGTTGCCGCGTGCACGGCGGACAGCATACGAAGGCGCTCAAGACGCTGCTGCAGGAAGCTGGCGTGCCGCCTTGGGAACGCGACCGTATCCCGTTACTCTACGTAGGCGAGCGCCTGCATGAAGTGATCGGTTACTGCTTGTGCGAAGAGCGGGATTCGTGAACGCTATCGGAGCGATCCGATAGCGTTCACGAATCTCAACAAGACAGAGGGTATGGCGAGTATGAAGTGGCTCGAAAGGGTGTTCGAGGGTTTCCTGTGGCGCAGTCGTCTGGCCGTGCTCGCCGCCGTTCTTGCCAGTCTGGCATCGGCTTTGGCGATGTTTTACACCGCCACCGTCGACGCCTGGTACATGATTGCCCACCTGGGCCATTACGCCTCCCCGGATTTGAGCGCGGCCGCGCGCACCGAACTGCGCGCCTCCACCATTACCCATGTGGTTGGCATCCTCGACGGCTATCTGCTGGCGACGGTGCTGTTGATCTTCGCGCTCGGGCTGTATGAGTTGTTCGTGAGCAAGATAGACGAGGCGGAGCGCTCGGAAATGGGATCGCGGGTCCTGTTCATCAAGAGCCTGGACGATCTCAAGGCGCGTCTGGGTAAGGTCGTGCTGATGATCCTCATCGTCAAATTCTTCGAGCATGCGCTGGGTATGCACTTCGCCAGCCCGTTGGACATGCTTTATTTCGCCGGCGGCATAGCACTGATAGGCTTGGCGCTCTATCTTTCCCACACGGCCGATCACCAGCCCCCGCCGGGCGTGGACGATATACGCCGCCACTGACGCTCGTGCCGGCCTAAGCCGGTCTGCTCCCCACTCCGTAAAGATGAGGTCACGATGCGTCCGCTACGGGTACTCGACTTCGGTCCGCTGTCGGCCATCCGCTCGCAGGCGGTTTATCACGGCGTGGCGGCAGCCATGCGGATGGACGACGCGCCCGTGCTGAGTCTGACATCGCCGCTCGAGCCGTACGTTTGTGTCGGCGTGCATCAGAATATCGAACAGGAAGTCGACGAGGCCTACTGCGCGGAACAGGGCTTGCCGGTCATCCGCCGCCATGTCGGCGGCGGCGCCGTCTATTTGGACGAACACCAGTTGTTCTTCCACTTCATCTATCCGGAACAGCAGGGCCTGCCCTTGGCTCATGAACTCTACGAGCTGTTTATCGAGCCGGTGGTGCGCACCTACCGCCGCTTCGGCGTACAGGCCGAAATGCGCCCGATCAACGATATTCAGGTCGGCGGGCGGAAGATCGGCGGCACGGGCGCCGCCACCATCGATTCGGCCATCGTGATGGTCGGCAGCTTTATGTTCGATTTCGATGCCGAGCACATGAGCCGCTGCCTGCGCGTTCCGTCGGAAAAGTTTCGCGACAAGCTCTACGACAGCCTGAACCAATACATCACTTCATTTCGGCGCGAGCTCGGCACTGCGCCCGACCGCGAGGAGGTCAAGGCGGCATTTCTGCAGGAGGTGGATGCGAGTCTGGGCGTGACGCCTGTGCCGTCGCAGCCCACGGCGCAGGAAATGAAGGCAATTGCGGGGTGGGAGCGGCGCTTGCGCGATCCGAAGTGGAACTGCCGGCGTGGGCGTCGCTTCGTTCCCGGCCGGGTCAAGATATCCGCCGATACGCATATCGTGGAATCTTCGCACAAGGCGATCGGCGGATTGCTACGCGCGCGCCTGCTCGTGCACGCCGGGCGGATTGCCGAGCTGGAGCTCAGCGGCGATTTCACCTGCCTGCCGGAAAGCGGGGTCGAGCTATTGGCAGGCGCGCTGATCGGCACGCCGCTGGCGCCCGGCAGCTTGCGCCAGCGTCTGAGCTCAATCCTGGCCGAACTGCAGTTGGACATGCCGGGGGTTACCGTGGACGACCTGCTGACTCTGCTGCAATCCGCCGCCGTAAAATCGTGAAGGCTACGGATGCCTTATCTGCAACATTCTGAAACAGCAGCGGAATACCACTTTTCAAGGTTCGGGGCTGCGCTCGAAAGGCTTCACGTCGAACGTAGTTCAATTGTGGGGCCGGGTGCAGTTTGGTAAACTCGCGCGCCATATCCATCCCTAGTACATCCCCGTTTTTTCGCCCTCAGGCGCAGATTTATGACACGTTTTGTCTTTATTACCGGCGGAGTGGTTTCCTCCCTGGGCAAGGGTATTACGGCCGCTTCGCTGGGCGCCGTCCTGGAAGCCCGTGGGCTGAGCGTTTCGATGCTCAAGCTGGATCCCTACATCAATGTCGATCCGGGCACCATGAGCCCGTTCCAGCACGGCGAGGTCTACGTCACCGACGACGGTGCCGAGACCGATCTCGATCTGGGCCACTACGAACGCTTCGTGCGCTTCAAGGCGACCGAACGCAACAACTTCACTACCGGCCAGATTTACGAGAACGTCATTCGCAAGGAGCGCCGCGGCGATTATCTCGGCGGTACCGTGCAGGTCATCCCGCATATCACCGACGAGATCAAGCGCTGTATCCGCGAAGGAGCGGACTCGGCCGACATCGCGCTGGTGGAAATCGGCGGTACGGTGGGCGATATCGAGTCGCTGCCGTTCCTCGAGGCCATCCGTCAGATGGGCGTGGAGCTCGGGCGCGAGAACGCGCTGTTCATCCACTTGACCTTGGTCCCTTATCTGCCGACCTCAGGCGAGATCAAGACCAAGCCGACGCAACACTCCGTCAAGGAGCTGCGCTCGATCGGTATCCAGCCGGACATCCTTGTCTGCCGCAGCATCGAGGCATTGCCGGAAGGCGAACGGCGCAAAATAGCGCTGTTCACCAACGTCGAGGAGAAGGCGGTGATCTCCGCCATCGACGTGGACAACATCTACAAGCTGCCGCTGTGGCTGCACGCCCAGCGTCTCGACGAACTGGTAGTGAGCAAGTTTCACCTCGATGTGCCGGCGGCGGATCTGTCGGACTGGAAAAACGTGGTCAACGCCATGGAGTTCCCGGAGGCCGAGGTGGTGGTCGGCATGGTCGGCAAATACGTCGACCTCAAGGAATCCTACAAGTCGCTCAATGAAGCGCTGACTCACGCCGGTATCCACACGCAGACACGGGTGCGAATCCGCTACATCGATTCCGAGCAGATCGAGGCCGACGGCACCGAATTGCTCGCCGACCTCGATGCCATACTGGTGCCGGGTGGCTTCGGCAGCCGCGGCATCGAAGGCAAGATCCTCGCCGTGCAATATGCGCGTGAGCGGAAGATCCCGTACCTGGGCATCTGTCTTGGCATGCAGGTGGCGGTGATCGAGTTCGCGCGGCATATCGCCGGTCTCGAAGGTGCAAGTAGCACCGAGTTCGATCGCGATACCCCGCATCCCGTGATCGCGCTGATCACCGAGTGGCAGGATCATACGGGACGCATCGAGCGCCGCGACGAAGCCTCCGACCTCGGCGGCACCATGCGTCTGGGCGCGCAGGAATGTCGGCTCGAGCCGGGCAGCCTGGCGCAACGGGTATATGGCAGCGAGGTGATCGTCGAACGTCACCGCCATCGCTACGAATTCAACAACGTGTATCGCGATCTGTTGTGCGAGGCCGGGCTGACCATTTCGGGTACCTCGATGGATGGTTCGCTGGTGGAAATGACCGAACTCAAGGACCATCCGTGGTTCCTCGGCTGTCAGTTCCATCCCGAATTCAGCTCCACTCCGCGCGACGGTCATCCGCTGTTCAGCGGCTTCGTGCGCGCCGCCCGCGAGCATCACGGCGAATCCAAGAGCAAGACGGCGGAATCGGTATGAACCTCTGCGGCTTCGAGGTCGGGCTGGAACGTCCGTTGTTCCTGATTGCCGGACCCTGCGTGATCGAAAGCGAAGCGCTGGCGCTGGATACGGCGGGCCAGCTCAAGGAGCTGACGGACCGTCTCGGGATCCCCTTCGTCTATAAATCCTCCTTCGACAAGGCCAACCGTTCGTCCGGCGCGAGCTTCCGCGGGCCGGGTCTGGAGCAGGGGCTCGCGATCCTGGAAAAGGTGCGCAAGGAGATCGGCGTGCCGGTGCTGACCGACGTGCACGAGGACACCCCGCTGGGCGAAGTTGCCGCCGTGGTCGATGTGCTGCAAACGCCGGCGTTCCTGTGCCGCCAGACCAATTTCATCCGCAACGTGGCCAGTCAGGGGCTGCCGGTCAATATCAAGAAGGGGCAGTTTCTTGCGCCCTGGGACATGCGTAATGTGGTCGACAAGGCGCGCGAGACCGGCAATCGCCAGATCATGGTCTGCGAGCGTGGCGTGTCTTTCGGCTACAACAACCTTGTGTCCGACATGCGCTCGCTGGCCGTCATGCGCGATACCGGATGCCCGGTGGTCTACGACGCCACGCATTCCGTGCAACTGCCCGGAGGGCAGGGGGCGGTCTCCGGCGGGCAGCGCGAGTTCGTGCCGGTGCTGGCTCGGGCCGCCGTGGCGGCGGGCGTGGCCGGCGTGTTCATGGAAACGCATCCCGACCCGGAACGGGCGCTGAGCGACGGCCCCAATGCCTGGCCGCTCGCGCGCATGGAATCGTTGCTCGAACTTCTCGTGACCCTCGATGCGGCGGTCAAGTCGGCCCCTCTGGCGGAGAGCGGACTGACCGCGGCCGGCATTTAACTGTCAGCAGGATTTGGCAAGGAGCCTAAATAATGTCTGAGATCGTCGATATCCGCGCCCGCGAGTTGCTCGACTCCCGCGGCAACCCGACCGTCGAGGCCGATGTGCGCCTTGCCAGCGGCGCCGAAGGGCGTGCGGCGGTTCCGTCCGGCGCCTCCACCGGGACGCGCGAAGCGGTCGAACTACGCGACGGCGATGCCAAGCGCTACGGTGGCAAAGGCGTGCGCCAGGCGGTGGCTAACGTCAACGGCGAGATCCGCGAAGATCTGCTCGGCCTCGACGGACGCGACCAGGCTGGCATCGACCGGCGTCTGATCGAGCTCGACGGCACGCCGAACAAATCCCGTCTGGGCGCCAACGCGCTGCTCGCGGTGTCGATGGCGCTGAGCAAGGCTTCGGCCGCCGAGGCGCGTCTGCCGCTGTACCGTCATCTGGGCGGCAACGGCACGCTCATCATGCCGGTACCGATGATGAACATCATCAATGGCGGTGCGCATGCGGACAACAGCGTCGACCTGCAGGAATTCATGATCGTGCCGGTGGGCGCGCCCAGCCTGAGCGAGGCGGTGCGCTACGGCGCGGAGGTCTTCCATGCGTTGAAAAGCGTGCTGAGCAAGCAGGGGATGTCTACCGCGGTGGGTGATGAGGGCGGTTTTGCGCCCAATCTGCCTTCCAACGAAGCCGCCATCCACGCGATCCTGGAAGCCATCGGCAAGGCCGGCTTCAGCGCCGGCGACGACATTGCTCTTGCGCTGGATGCTGCCAGTTCGGAGTTCTACGACAACGGCGCCTATGTGCTGGCCTCGGAAGGCAAGCGCTACGATGCGGCGGCTTTCGCCGACTATCTTGCCGACTGGGTCAGGCAGTATCCTATCGTATCCGTCGAGGACGGCATGGCCGAGGACGACTGGGACGGCTGGAAGCTGTTGACCGAACGCCTTGGCGACAAGGTACAACTCGTCGGCGACGACCTGTTCGTCACCAATACCGAGATCCTTGCACGCGGCATCGAACAAGGGGTGGGCAACTCGATTCTGATCAAGGTGAACCAGATCGGCACCTTGACGGAAACCCTGGACGCGATTCGCATGGCCAAGGATGCCGGCTATACCGCGGTGGTCTCGCATCGTTCCGGCGAAACCGAGGACACCACCATAGCCGATCTCGCGGTCGGCACGCAGTCCGGACAGATCAAGACCGGGTCGTTGTCGCGCTCCGATCGTGTGGCGAAATACAACCAGCTCATCCGCATCGAGGAGGAACTGGGTGCCCAGGCCGAATATCCAGGACGCGGCGTATTCAAGCGCTGAGCAACCGGCTGCGCTGCGCGTGGCGGTACTGCGCTGCGCGCGCAGCCACAACGCCGCTGCCGCTCTGCGCATGAGGTCGATGCGAACATGAAGTGGCTGGTTACGCTCCTGGTCGTACTGCTGATCCTGTTGCAGTACAAGCTCTGGTTCGGCGAAGGGAATGTCGGCGACGTCTATAGGCTGCGCCAGGAAATCGCAGCGCAGCGCGCGGAAAACAGTGTCCTCAAGGATCGCAATGCGGCACTCGAAGCTCAGGTGAAGGACCTCAAGAGCGGTACTGCGGCGGTCGATGAGCTTGCTCGCAGCCAGATGGGCATGATTCGTCAGGGCGATACTTTCTACCAGTATGTCGCGCCCTCGGCCGGTGGTACCTATGCCGTGCCGCCTTCGGTCAGCGTACCCAAGCCCGCATCCAAGCCATGAATGTGCCCACCACCGCCTTCTGGTTGGTCATTCCGGCTGCCGGCGTTGGCCGCCGCATGGGAGCGGAGCGGCCCAAACAGTACCTGGAAGTGGCTGGGCGCACCATTATCGAACACACCTTGAACCGCTTCCTGGACTATCCCGGGCTGCAAGGTATCGTGGTGGCATTGGGCGAACAGGATCCATATTGGCCTTTGCTGGCCTGCTCCTCGGACGCGCGCATCGAGCGCGTGACGGGGGGCGGCGAGCGCGCCGACTCGGTGCGCAACGCCTTGCTCGCGCTGATCGATCGTGCCGCCGATACGGACTGGGTGCTGGTGCACGACGCGGCACGTCCCTGCCTGGGGTGCGATGATCTGGCGCGACTGCTCGATGCACTCCGCGATCATCCGGTCGGTGGAATTCTGGCCACGCCCGCGCGCGACACGATGAAGCGCGTGAACGATACGGGGGAAATCGAAGCCACCGTCGACCGCGCCACGCTATGGCATGCGCAGACGCCGCAGATGTTCCGTCTCGGCTCTTTGCTGCAGAGCCTGGAGACTGGCGCGGCAACGTGGCTGGACGGTAACCGACGAGGCCTCGGCGCTGGAGCAGGCGGGGCTGCGGCCAAGCGTGGTCGAAGGATCCGCCGACAACATCAAGATCACTCGCCCCGAGGATCTGGCCTACGCCGAGTGGCTGCTGAGCCGATCCTCCTGAGGAGGAGGCGCTTCACTCGCCGATCATCTTGCCCAGTTCGTTTAGAAAGACATCGCGCGCTTCACGATACTCGGGCGAGCTAAGAGGTTCCTCGCGTTCAGCGATGGCATGCAGGCGATCATGTGCATGATCGAGTGCGGTGTCGAGCAGTTTTTGCTCGTGAATGTAGCGGCCGACCCGGCAGGGGAGTGTGGCAAAGCGTGCGCGCAAGGGCTCCTGGTGAGCGATGGAGCGCAATTGCTCCTCCCACAGTATGAAGCTCGCCATCGCCCCCAGCGCGGTACGGGGGTGATGCTGCGGATGCAGCGGATTGGCGTAGTCCTGCGCCCAGTTCAATACCTCGGAGGCCGGTAGCGGACGACTGATCGCGTAGCCCTGGCCTAGATCGGCGCCGAGCACCGCAGCCGCCTCGATAAGGCCGAGGGTTTCCAGTCCCTCGACCGCGACCAGCAGACCGAGATCCTGGCCCAGTCGGGTCAACTGGCGGATGAAGGTCAGCAAGCGCTGAGGTTCATTGAGGATGCCGCGCACGAGAAACTGATCGATCTTGACGATATCGAAGGGCAGCAGGCTGAGCCGGTGCAGGCTGCTGTAGCCTGCTCCCAAGTCGTCTTCCGACAGGCGAACACCCAGTTCTCCGAACTGCCTGAGTACCTCGACGCGCATTCCGGCATCTTCCGGCTCGTCGCTTTCCAGCATCTCGAGGAAAAGCTCCCGGGGCGGGCAGCCGTGGCGCACCAGCAGTTTGCGGGTAATGTCGACGTAACTCGGGTCGGTCAGCGCACTGGTGGGCAGATTGACCGAGACCGAAAGCGGACGGCCTTGTTTGGACCACTGGCGCCGCATGATCCAGTGCCTGGTCGAGGCCGTGCTCGAATAGCGAGCGCAGGTCGTCGCGGGTGAATGTCGGCAGGAACTGATCGGGGGTCAGCAGCGCGTCGCCGTCGCGCAGGCGGGCCAAGGCTTCGACTTTCATGAAGCGGCCGTCCCGTAGATCGATGACGGGCTGGTAGTGCATTTCCAGCCCTTGTTCTATCAATTGCCGCCAATGTCGCCGCGAGGCGTGCGAGACGGCTTTGGATTGCCCCTCGCGCGACTCGATCGAGTGCAGCGCCAAGCCCAGAGTGTGCTGCAGATGCTGCAGAAAGTGCGTCTGGGCTTCCGAGGAGTAGCCGCCGGGCAGGTCACAGTAGAGCGTCAGCACCGCGCGCGGGTCGCCTTGTGGTGATCTGAGCGGTATGGCGACGCTGGATCGTATGCCGAGCTTGGCCGCTATCTTGCGCCAGGGCTCCATGGCGGGGTCGGTGCTGTAATTTTCGCAGCGCTCGATCTGTCCGCCGCGCCAGGCACGACCGGTTGGGCCTCCGCCTTCGTGCCGATCTGCTTCGACGGTGATCGGTGCTGCCGTTTTGTGGGTGAGGGCGTCCAGGTATCGCTTGAACGCGGTCCCGGCGATGAACTCGAATTCGAATACCTGCTCGGCATTGGGCCGGCCGATCGTCACCGAGATGACTTCATCGAGTTCCAGCAATGCGTCGACCACACCCTGTGCCAGATCGGCATAGCGGTCGGCTTCCCAGGCAAGCGTATCGATGTGCGCCAGAACGGACTGCCGCTGCTCCGCCAGGCTGTGATAGGCGTGGACCTGCCAGCGCACGTCCAGGCCGATACGTCGGGTCAACAGCGCGCTCAGCGCGTGCGAATGATGGCCTTCGGCCTGTGCCAAACGCTGCAGTATGCGTATCAACAGGTCGTAGCTTTCCATCAGCGCGCCGATTTCCACGCCGAGTACGGCATGCGTATGCCCGGAGGTCAGTGCTACGCGTCTATGGGTCAGGGCGTCGAGATTGGGATCGCAAAGCAGCTTGGCGTGCTTTTCGAGCACGTCGAGCAGATGTTCGGTTTCCGTCTGCGTGAGCAGCGTGAGCAGGTGACGAGCATCCGAGCGATGCAGGATCTGCTGGTAAAGCGCCTGCATCCAGGGGCGCGCATGGTGTTCTTCGAAAGCCGGCGTCATTCGTTCGAGCAGCGCGGCCGCACGTGGGCCGTACGGCGGCACTTCGTCGCTGGTGTCGGGGGCGCTGTTGGTGCGGACGTCGTCCTGGCCTTGTTCGTAAAGTGCCCACCAGTTCTCACGACGACCTTTGTTGCGCTTCAGGCGATACAGCGCCTGGTCGGCCTGGCGTAGCAGGGCGCCGGGTTCATTGTCTTCGGCCTGTCCGAAGGGATAGATGACCATGCCGAGGCTGGCATCGACGCGTACGCGGTGCTCCGGCAACTCGATCGGCGCGATCAGGCGAATCCCGGTCCGGTGCAGGAGTTCTTCGAGGCCGTCGAGATTGTCGAGGTTTTCGATCAGCAGAACGAACTCGTCGCCACCGTAACGAAACACGCCGTCGATTTCGCGCAGTGAATGGACGAGTCTTGCAGCGATCTCCTTGATCACGGCGTCGCCCGCCGCATGCCCGTAGGTATCGTTGATCGGCTTGAATTCGTCGAGATCGAGCATGCCGATCGCCAACAGTTTTTCATGCCTTCGCGCTCGGGCCATGGCGGTCTGTATGTGATCCTCCAGACTGACGCGATTGCGCAGGCCGGTCAGGGGATCGCGCAATGCGATATCGGCCAGATAATGCTGCTGTTCGGCCAGGCGCTGGGCCAGGTCGATGCGGCGCAGGGTGTTGCCGACCGAGCGACGGAGGTGGTTCAGAACCAGGGGCCAGGGCTCGTGGGCAAAGAATCCCGGCGTCCGGCTGTAAAGATTCAGCAGCGCGATGGTCTGGCCGTTGGCGAGCAGCGGGACTGCCGCGGAAGCATGCCAGCCGAATTCGCGGCCGTACTTGAGCCAGGGTGCCATCTGCGCGGGATGGTGCAGCCAGTTGTCGATGATCTGCAACTCGCCGCTGCGCCAGGCCTGACCTGAGGGTCCGGAACCTGCGGGCGTCTGGTCGATGCGCATTTCGACATTGAAGAGGTAGCGCTCGATCTGCTCGCCGGCCCAATGTTCCGGCTCGATCAGTTCGTCGCCTACCAGTCGCCCGATCCAGGCCGCATCCGCACCGAGATCGATCAGCCCGCTAATCAAGCTGTCGCTCAACTCGCTGCTGGTAACGGCCCGGTCGAGCAGGTCGTCGATGAACAGCAGCTGCTCGCTCAGCCGTACGCTGAGGCTGTTGATGTCGTCGGTTCTGTTGGCTGACGGTGGCTGGGACATCGAATGTTCAGTATGGCCGCTGGTCATGGATGTAGGGGATTCGTGTAACACCGGCGGAGCCGCGACGCTCCGTCCCCGATGATTGCCGACTAGCCAAGTTTTTCCCGCCCGCATTGCGGGACGGATTGCAAGGATACCCGGCGCACGCTTTTCCTGACTGCTTTATCGGCCATATGTGTCCACACAATAGCGTAATTGCGTTATTTCGTCGTCTTAACGTCCACCTGACACGTCGATGAAGCTTCCGGTGGTATAGGAGGCCTCGTCGGACAGCAGCCACAGGATCGCGCAGGCCACCTCGTCGGCATGCCCTCCACGCTGCATGGGCACGCTGGACTTGACCCGCTCGACGCGGTCCGGTTCGCCGCCCGAGGCATGAATGTCAGTGTAGATGACCCCAGGGCGCACGGCGTTGACGCGTACGCCGGCATCGGCCACTTCTCGCGCCAGACCTATGGTCATGGTGTCAACCGCGCCTTTCGATGCCGCATAGTCTATGTATTCGTGGGGCGAACCCAGGCGCGAGGCCATCGATGAAACGTTGACGATCGCGCCACCGGTGCCGCCATGCTGGGTCGACATGCGCCGCACGGCTTCGCGTGCGCACAGGAAAGTCCCGATCACGTTGACGCTGAAGACGCGCTGTAGGCGCGCCGCATCCATCTCTTCCAGACGAGCCTGATGCTCAAGGATGCCCGCATTGTTGACCAGCGCACGCGGTGTTCCCAGCGCTTGCTCGCATTCGACGAACAGACGTGCCACATCGGCTTCGCTGGCGATATCCGCTCGTACCGCCAGCGCCTGTGCCCCTAGCGCATGCAAATCCTGCACGACTTTCCCGGCGGCGCTTTCGTCGTGCCGGTAGGAAATGCACACGTCGTAGCCGCGTTGCGCCGCCAAGCGGGCCGTGGCGGCGCCAATGCCGCGACTGCCGCCGGTGATCAGAATGCTTCCGGTCATGAGACTCTCCGTGCTATGGATGGCGCGGTTCCGCTCACGCGTCCGCCAGGGCGAATTCGACGGCCTGGAGGGCGTGCAGGTGGGTCGTGTCATACAGCGGAACCGATGTGTGGCCTTGGTCGACGAGAAGGGCAATCTCGGTGCAACCGAGAATCACCGCTTCGGCGCCGGCACGCTGCAGGCCGTCGATGATGTGCAGATAATCCTGGCGCGAAACGTCATCGACGCGGCCAAGGCACAGCTCGTCATAGATCACGCGGTGCACGCGTTCCTGCTCCGCTTCGGACGGTAGCAGCACGTGGAGTCCAAAGCGTTGCCGCAGCCGGTCGCGATAGAAGCTTTCCTGCATGGTGAAACGTGTACCAAGCAGGCCGACCCGGCTTACGCCGGCGGCGCTCAAAGCGGCGCCCGCGGCATCGGCGATATGCAGCAAGGGTACGGACAGTTCGTTCTCGAGCGTTTCGGCGACGCGGTGCATGGTGTTCGTGCACAGGAGCAGGCAGTCCGCGCCGGCACGTTCGAGCCTGATGGCCTCGCGGGCCAGACGCGCGCCAAGTCCGGCCCAGTCGCCGGCATGCTGCAAGTCGGCAACTTCGGCGAAATCGACGCTGTTGAGCAGTAATCGTGCGGAATGCAGGCCCCCGAGGCGTTGTTTCACCGTTTCGTTGATCAAGGCGTAATAGGACGCGGTGGATTCCCAGCTCATGCCGCCCAGTAGGCCGATGGTTTTCATGGTCGACTCCGTATGTCCATGCTTTGCCCGCGTGGCCAGTACATCGCTTCGCTGGCTGGCGCCGTGCGCCGGAAGCCCAAGGCCTCGTAGAACTCCGGCACGTCGGCCAGCAGCGATATGTGGGCGCGCGGCGGCGCGTGGCGCTCCAGGTAGTCCATCAATGCGTCCATGATGCGCCGGCCATGGCCCTGCCGCTGTGCGCAGGGATCGACCGCCACGTCGACGATCTGAAAGTTGCAGCCGCCGTCGCCGACCAGGCGCCCCATGCCGATCAGTCGCCCGTCGTGGTATAGCGTGACCGCGAACAGGCTGCGCGGCAGGCCCAGGGCCGCCGCTTGTGCGGAGCGCGGGCTCATTCCGGCACGCTCGCGCAGTTCGAGGTAGGCGTCGATTTCCGGAGGCGCGTGGAGAAGGCGCAAGCCTTCCGCCGTATCGACGGCATCCGCAGCCGGGGCATCAGCGATCAGACGTTTGCCCAGTCCCAGAGCGGCATCGGGTTTATAACCCAGGTGGTGGTAGAAATCGGCTGCGGTCGAATTGCCGGCGCGCACTTGTAGGTTGACCTTGGGGCAGCCGCGGGTCAGCAGTAGAGCCTCGGCGGCTTCCACCATGCGGCGTCCGTAGCCAGCATCGCGTAGTTTCGGATCGACCGCCAGGTAGTTCAGCCAGCCCCGATGGCCGTCATAACCCGCCATCACGCTGGCCACGATGTGCGGGCCGTGCTGGCCGACGAGGAAGCCTTCAGCGTCCGCCTCGAGTTTGCGCCGGATATCGCGCAGCGGGTCGTTCCACGGCACCACCAGTTGACTGGCACGCCACAGCGCAATCACAGCCTCTTCGTCGGTCGCAGCGTAAGAGCGGATGAAGAAGTTGCCTTGTTCGGTCGGCAGGGGAGAAGTATTCATATACTGGGTCATCTGCGTAAGGCCGTAGTGTCAGACGAGCGAGCGAGTGAAAACATGCTGCTGTTTTTCTTGTTCGAAGCCGAGATTGCGATAAAAGGCATGCGCCTCGGCGCGCTCGGTCCGGCTGCGTACCCGCAGGCGGTCGAAGCCTTGGGATTTCGCCCAATCCTCGGCCTGGCGGACCAGGCGTGATCCCAGTCTTCGGCCACGGTATTGCTCCGATACGATCAGCCCGGCGATCTCTGCGCCAAAACCGCTCTCCAGATGAAACGTGCGCATGACGTGGATCCAGGCGTGTAGGGCGGTGTCGTCGCAACAGACGTAGACCGCGTGCTCGGAAGAGTTCACGGCCACATCGAGGCGATGGTGCATGGCTTGCGTGTCAGTGGGATAGCCGAGTTGGGTGGATAGGGCGGCAAGTGCTTCGGCGTCATTAAGACAGGCCTGGCGTATATGCATGTCGTCTGACATCAGTGTCAATCCGGAGTTAAGAAAAGAGTGGTTGTATTGGAGTTGGATTCGACGTGTCGCCGCGATTGGCATGCAAGTCGGTGCATGTGTGCATGCCAGGCACTATTCTAGTGCGTGAAGAGCGACCGCGAATGATGCGGCGCAGCCATACAACAGGTGAATCGAAACATGGTCTAAAGTTTGCTTCCGTGGTGCGCACTGCACAGCCTGTACTTTGGTGCGGCGTGGGATGCTGCTATGGGCGCGTTGACAGCCCCGGGGCGCCTCCCTACTATGCGGCAATTTTGTATGCAGGGCGGCCGTTCGGAAGCTTATGTGGAACCTAGTGCGCGTTTGGCAGTCTGATACCCGAATGACTCGGGATCGGGCGCCCCGTAGCTCAATTATTAAAGGATTGCGGTGATGAAGACTGTTCGTTGTTTCATTCTGGCTAAGACGCAGGTACACAACGCAAAGCTGAAGAAAAGCCTTAGCCTCTGACATACACATCAGGCACACATGGCAATCTGAGTCGTCATGTTCATGCGCATAGAAGCTTGCGGGTCAATGTCGCCGCGGATGTTGCCGGATGCGGAATTGACGGCGCTTGCGCGACCTGCAACCAACTTCTCTTTTCAGGCGCGGCGTTTTGCGCTTTCCTGTCGTGATTCGCGGCCATTTCTAGTCGATGCACTACTATAGGCTATCAATGCATTGCCGCAGGCGAGTGTTGCCCATGCGTGCGATCTGCGCTGAGTACAAGCCTGTGCTGAATTCGACTGCGTTCATGTCGATGCGCAGCGCACTGCCACGTGCATTGACTACTAAAATCGTCCTGCCCCGACTTAGCGTCCGGGGTGGAGCGAGGACGGGCTTGGCATCCTGGGTGCCGGGCAAAGACGATAATAGACCGTTGAACGGTCGCGGTAAGGAATACGATTGACCCATGCTTGAAGTAAAAGGACTCGGAAAAGAGTTCGGCGGGCTTAAAGCGATCGATGGGGTATCGTTCCAAATACGGGCGAATACCATCACCGGCCTGATCGGACCCAACGGGGCGGGCAAGACCACCCTGTTTAACACCATCGCGGGGGTTTATGCCCCTACGCGCGGGGAAATCCTCTTCAAGGGCGAGCACATCGAGGGCGTGCCGCCGCACCGCATTTTCCACAAGGGGCTGGTGCGAACGTTTCAGATTCCGCGCCCGTTTCCGGACATGACCGTGCTGGAAAATCTCCTGGTCGTGCCGGCTGGGCAGAGCGGCGAGAAGTTCTGGAACAACTGGTTCCGGCCCGGCAAGGTGCGTGAGGAGGAACGCGAACTTCACGACAAGGCGTGTGAAATCGCGGAGTTTCTCAATCTCACGCGGGTGCTGCATCTGCAGGCCAAGAACCTGTCCGGCGGTCAGCAGAAACTGGTCGAAATCGGCCGTGCGCTGATGGCCGATCCCGAGATGATTCTGCTCGACGAGCCCGGTGCCGGCGTCAATCCGAGCTTGCTGGCCGAAATCATCGACCGTATCGGCGAGTTGCACGCGCGCGGCATCACCTTCCTGCTGATCGAACACAACATGGACATGGTCATGAATCTGTGCGATCCGATCCTGGTCATGGCCAACGGCAAGCTGCTGATGGAGGGTAATGCAGACACCGTGCGCACCGACGCACGCGTGCTGGATGCCTATCTGGGCGGCGAACCCGAGGTGGTGGAGGCGTGATGAACGATCAGAACAGCGAAACCGTATTGCGCGTCTCCAGCCTCGAAGCCGGTTATACGCCGGGCGTGCCGATCCTGCGCGGTGCCGATATCGTCGTCCGCGCCGGTGAGATCGTCACCGTGCTCGGCCCTAACGGCGCCGGAAAGTCCACTCTGATCAAGGCCATCGCTGGCCTGGTGCCGGTATTCGGCGGAAGCATCAATCTGCTCGGCAAGGACATCACCGGCATTGCGCCGCACCGCATGGTCGCGGCTGGAGTGGGCTACGTACCGCAGGTGAACAACGTGTTCGCCAAGCTGACCGTGGAGGAAAACCTGGAGATGGGGGCGTACACGCGCAAGCACGGCATTGTGGAGCGCCTGGAAGCCACCTACGAATTGTTCCCCGACCTGGCGCGTCTGCGTCACCATCCGGCCGGCAAGCTCTCCGGCGGTCAGCGCCAGATGGTCGCTTTCGGCCGCGCCCTGATGGTCGAACCCAAACTGCTGATGCTGGACGAACCCTCGGCAGGCCTGTCGCCCAAGCTGGTCAGCATGGTGTTCGAAAACGTGCAGGAAGTACGTGATTCCGGCGTCACCATCCTGATGGTGGAACAAAACGCCAAGGCCGGCCTGATGATCTCCGATCGTGGCTACGTCCTCGCCGAAGGCAAGGAACAGCTTGAAGATCGCGCCGACGCGCTGCTGAAAAACCCCGAGGTGGGCGAACTCTACCTCGGCTCCAAGGGAGGCCTGCTATGATCGCCCAGTATCTGGCCGATGGCATCATTCTCGGTTCGACCATCGCCCTCGGCGCGGTTGGACTGACGCTGACGTACAACATTCTTAATTTCGCCAACTTTGCCCATGGTTCTCTGCTGTCCTGGGGAGCCTACTTTGCCTGGGTTGTGGTGGTCGCATTCAGCGGCGTGCAAAACACTTTCGGTCCGCTGTCCTTCGGTTGGCCGTTTGTGCTGGCGTTGATCTTCTCCGGCGTGATGACGGCCATTCTGGCCCTGATCGTGGACTGGCTGGTGTTCCGTGTCCTGCGCAAGAGCAACATCCAGGTCGCGCTGGTCATCGCTTCTTTCGGTGCCGCGCTGCTGTTGCGCAACTTCATCGTACTGGTGTTCGGCCCCGAGCCGCAGTACTACTCGGACAATATCCAGATCGCACAGCAAATCCTGCCCGGCGTGCGGGTGACTCCCGACCAGATCTTCGTGGTCGCTCTGAGCATCGTGCTGGTGGTGGTACTGCATCTGTTCCTGACCCGCACCAAGCTGGGCAAGGCGATGCGCGCGACAGCCGACAATTCCGCGTTGGCTCAAGTCAGCGGCATCAATATCCACGGCATCGTGCGCTGGACCTGGGTCGTCGGAGCTTCGCTGGCCGCGGTGGCCGGCGTGTTCTTCGGTTTGACCGTGCAGGTTTTGCCGGACATGGGATTCAATCTGCTGTTGTTCCTGTTCTCAGCCGCGATTCTCGGCGGCATCGGCAGTATCTACGGCGCGATCCTCGGAGGCATGGTCATCGGTATCGCCTCCGACCTGTCCGTGTTGTTCTTTTCGCCGGCCTATAAGCCGGCGGTCGCATTCGCCATCATGATCCTGGTTCTGCTGGTACGCCCCAGCGGTATTCTTGGGGAGAAAGCCCGATGACCGGTTTGTTTTCTTATCTCGTATTCTTTCTCATCCTGGCGTCCATTTACGCCATCATGGCGCTCGGCCTGAACCTGCAATGGGGCTACACCGGTTTGTTCAATATCGGCGTGGTCGGTTTTTTCGCGGTCGGAGCCTATACCTTCTCGATCCTGGCCACCCCACCGATGGCGGGGCAGTTCGGCGGCTTCAACTGGCCGTTCGTGCTGGCCTTGGCGGGTGCTCTCGTGATGTCGGGAATCATCGCGTTGATAGTCGGCATTCCGACACTGCGTCTGCGTGAAGACTATCTCGCCATCGCAACCATAGGCATTGCCGCCAGTATCCAGCTGATCGCCAACAACTACGGCTGGCTGACCGGCGGCCCGCAGGGCATCTATAACATTCCGCAGCCGCTGTCGAACTACTTCAGCAGCAACTTGGGCTATAACATCTTTTTCCTCATCATGATGGCGGTCATTGTCGGGGTGGTTTATTACGGCCTGCAGCGCATGGTGAACGCGCCCTGGGGACGGGTGTTGATGGCCATCCGCGAAGACGAGACTGCAGCCGGTTCCGTTGGCAAGAATGCCTTTAGCTATCGCCTGCAATCTTTCGTCATCGGCGCAGTGCTCATGGGGTTGTCCGGTGCGCTGTATGCCAGTTTCATCAAATACATCAGTCCTACGCTGTTCATGCCGGTGCTGACCTTTCAGGTCTGGGCAATGCTGATCGTCGGCGGCAGCGGTAGCAATCTGGGTGCCATCATCGGTGCGGTGCTGGTGTGGGCGTTGTGGACTGGCAGCGGCACGCTCGTTCAGGCCATCCTGCCTCCGGACCTGCAGGTCAAGGGCGGTGCCATCCAGATCATCCTCATCGGCCTCGTGCTGATGCTCGTCCTGCTGTTCCGTCCGCGCGGCATCTTGGGCGAACGCAAGGCGATTGCAGCCGAGCGAGCGAGGAGCAAGATCTCTACAGGCTGAATATTCAGTCGGGAGAAAAATTCGGGCCGGGGGAGAAGCTCGCGCTCGGGAGAAGGTTCAACCAACACTACGGGGTAGTTTGATGATGAAGAAGAACCTGAAGAAGACCCTGATCGCCTCGGCGATCGTCGGTGCCATGGCCGTTGCCCCGATGGGCGCGCAGGCTGCGTGCACGACCACGATCGGCAGCGTAATGGCGCTGACCGGTTCGCTGGGCGCGCTGGGTCAGGCCATCGCCAAGGGTGCCGATCTGGCAGTTTCCACCGTCAACCAGGCCGGTGGCGTCAACGGCTGCGAGCTGAAACTGGCTCTGCTGGACGACCAGACCAACCCGGCTGTCGGCGTATCCGCCGCCAAGCAGCTGGTCGACATCAACCATGTGACCTCCATGGTTGGCGCGCTGTCCAGCGGCGTGAGCATGGCGATCCTCACCTCCGTCACCGCTCCCAGCAAGGTCGTGCAGATTTCTCCCTCTTCCACCTCGCCGACCTTCACCCAGCTGGCCAAGCAGGGCAAGACCGGCGGCTACTGGTTCCGCACTGCGCCTTCGGACGCGCTGCAGAGTGTCGCCATGGCCAAGCTCGCCAGCGATAACGGTCTCAAGCGCGTTGCCGTGCTGTACCTGAAGAACCCCTACGGCGAAGGCCTGGCCAACGAGTTCGAAACCTACTTCAAGAAGATGGGCGGTACGGTGACGGCTTCCGTTCCGTACAACCCGAAGCAGCCTTCGTACCGCTCCGAAGTCGGCAGCGCGATGCAGGGCAACCCGCAGGCGGTGTTCCTGATCGGCTACCCCGGCGACGGCACCACTGTGGCGCGTGAGTGGGTTTCGGCCGGCGGCCCGCAGACCTTCCTGCTGCCCGACGGGCTTGAGTCGCAGAAATTCGTCGATGATGTCGGCGCGAAGTACATGAAGAAGGTCCTCGGCACCGCAGGCGGTTCGGTCCAGACTCCGTCGCTGACCACCTTCAAGAACGACTTCAAGGCCAAGTACGGCAACTTCCCGACCCAGGCCTACATGACCAACGCCTATGACGCCGTTATGGTGATTGCGCTGGCCATGGAGAAGGGCAATGGTACTTCTGCCGATGTGATCAAGAACAACATCCGCAAGGTTACGGGCACCGCGGGTGAAGCCGTCTACGCCGGCGCCGCCGGTTTCGAGAAAGCCAAGCAGCTGATCAAGGAAGGCAAGCCCTTCCATTACGTCGGTACCGTCGGAGAGCTGAATTTCGACGCATACGGCGATACCTCGGGCCCGATGGCGATCTGGACCGTCAAGGACGGCAAGGTCGACCAGACCGGCATGATGAGCGTCAAGGCCATCAACGCAGTCATCAAGAAGTACTAAGCCGTCGTGGCGGCGGTGCATGGGGAGCATCGTCGCCTCGTTCATTCCGGCTAAATAAAGGCCCCGCCGAAGTCGAGTGGCTTTTGGAGCGGGGCCGTCTTTAAGGGCCAAGCGTTACATAAAAGCGCACAATATGGGGGGATCGCAAGAGGAGTCGCTGGACACCAACCGCCACCCGGCGGAACAAGCTTTCATCTCTGTGGAGGGATAAAACCCATGCGTTACCTCGGTTTGGTATTTTCACTGGCGTTGGCCGCGATTCCCCTCGCAAGCCATGCCGCATCCTGCGACAGGACCATCGGCGTCGTGCTGCCGCTGACCGGCTCGCTCAGCGCCACCGGTCAGGAGAACGTCAAGGCCATACAGCTTGCCGTCGACGACTTCAATGCGGCTGGCGGCATCAACGGCTGCACGCTCAAGAGCATCGTCTACGATTCGCAGACCGCCCCTGCGGTTGGCGTGGATGCGGCGAAGAAGCTGATCGACATCAATCACGTTCCGGCCATCATCGGCGCTTATTCCAGCGGCGTGTCAATGGCCATTCTGACCTCTGCCACCGAACCGAATAAGGTGGTGCAGATTTCCGCCGGTTCCACTTCGCCGGCTTTTACACAGTTGGCCAAGCAGGGCAAGACCGGTGGCTACTGGTTCCGCACCTGTCCGTCCGACGCTCTGCAAGGCGTCGCGATGGCTTATGTCGCGCACGACAAGGCCATGCTCAAGCGCGTTGCGGTCATCTATCTCAACAACCCCTATGGCGTTGGTCTGGCCGATCGATTCCAACAGGCTTTCTCCGCCTACGGCGGCAAAGTGACCGCGATGGTGCCTTACAACCCGAAGCAGCCGTCCTATCGCTCCGAGGTTACCAAGGCGCTGCAGGGCAATCCGCAGGCGCTGTTCCTGGTTGCCTACCCGAACGAGGGTGCGACCGTGCTGCGTGAATGGATCAGCAATGGCGGCGCGCAGACCTACCTGTTCCCCGATGCGCTCAACGCACCGCAGTTCATCGGCGACATCGGCGGCAAGTACCTCAATGGCCACGTCTGGGGCACGGTGCCCGGCAGCATGAGCACCAAGAGTGAGCCCATCGTCGCCGCGGGTTTCCAGAAGAAGTTCGGCCACGCGTTCACGCAGCCCTACGATACCAATGCCTATGACGCGGTGGCCTCGATAGCTCTGGCCATGGAAGCGGGCAAGTGCGATAGCGGCAGCTGCATCCGCGACCACATCCGCAAGGTCACCAACGATCCGAACGGCACGCCGGTCACGGCGGGAGTCGCCGGGTTCAAAATGGCCGCCGAGCTGCTTGCGGCCGGCAAGCCGATCCGCTATGTCGGAGCCTCCGGCGATCTGCAGTTTGATCCTCAGGGCGACATCCAGGGCCCCGAGGTCATCTGGCAGGTGGAAGGCGGCAACATCGTCAACAAGCAGACCATGATGCCGGCTGAAATTGCCGCCATCACCAAGAAGCTCGGCCTGAAGTAAACACCTCTTCAGGTTTGTTCAAAACGGCCCTGCGGGCAACCGCAGGGCCGTTTTTTTTATCATGCCCGTCCGAGGCGCAGGCGTGCCAAGCCGAGCAGGGCGGCACTGCTGAACACGCCGACCACTGCCATCGCCATGCCGTCGCCCACGTCGCCCTGCAGGAACTGGTTCATGATGTAGGTCGAGATGACCTGCGTGCCGGGCGGTTGCAGCATGACCGAGGTCACCAGCTCGCGCATCGATAGCGCGAACACCACCGAGGCCGCTCCTGCCAATGCCGGCATCGCCAGCGGCAGCGTGACACGCAGGAAACGCCCGACTGCTCCCGCACCGTGTACCGATGCCGCGAATTCGAGTTGAGCGCCGCTGGCGGCAAGCCCTACCTGGGCGTAGCGCAGCGCATAAGGGAAGGTTACGGTTAGATAGGAGATGACAAGTATCAGCGGGGTTCCGTAGATGCCCAGCGGATTCCAGGGTGCATTCCAGAACAGAATCAGCCCCACAGCGACAACCACTCCCGGCAACGCGGTCGGCAGCGAAGCCAACAGATCGAGCGCGCGCGAGGGTGTCGGAGCCGCCTTTCGCCGCAGCAGGGCACCGGCCACGACCAGCCCCAGCGCTAATGCTGCTAAGGCGGTGAACAGACTCAGCCACAGACTGGTGCGCAGCGCCTGCAGCCCGACCGAGCCCGGATTCAGCACCGCGGCATAATGGGCCAGGGTCAGATTCGTCGTCGTGATGCCGTTGGTCACCGCCTGCAGTAGCGAAGTGAGCAGAATGGCGCCGATCGGCAATACGTCGGCCAGCAGCACGAATACGAATACCGGCAGCAAGGCGGACCAACGAGCCGGCCGCGGGCGTTGCTGCGGACTGTCCGTAGGCACTCGCGACAGCCGCCGGTAGGGAAGCCAGACCAACAGCGCGAGCAGGCACAGGATCACGCCCAGCGACGCTGCCTTGGGCAAATCCACCGGCCACACACTGACCGATTCCTCGACGGCGGTGGCGAGCACGCTCACTCCGGCGTAGCTGCCGATCACCGCCGGCACGCCGTACTCCTCGGATGCGGCCAGGAAAATCAGCAACGCCGCACCGGCCAGTGCTGGGGCGATGGCGGGCAGTTCTATCTGCAGCCAGGTTCGCAGCCGCCCGGCACCGTGCACCCGTGCCGCCAGGCGCGGTGAATCGGCGCGCTGCAAAAGCGCGGCGCGCAGCATCAGGTAGGCCAGTGGCGCAAGATGCAGGGCCATCACCCAGGCCATTCCGGGCAGCGTGTAGAGTGCCTGCCCGAGCGGCGCGCTGGCCGCTCCGAACCACTGGGTAAAGTATCCGCCGGGTTGCAGCAACAGACTCCAGGCGATGCCGGTGAGGTAGGGCGGCAGTAGGAACGGCGCCAGCAGGAGGGCCTCCCAGAGCGGTGCGACCGGCAGCGGCGTCTCGACCATCAGCGCGGCCAGGGCCCAGCCAAGCGCAAGTGTCATGCACATGGTCAGAAAGGCCAGCGTCAAGGTGCCGCCCAAGGCATTCCACAAATCATGCGTGCGCAGCGCGGCGCTCATGCCGGTGCCGTCGGCACCGCCGAAGGCCGGCACGAAGGCGATCAGCAGTATCTGTGCAAGCGGCGCGGCGACCAGGATGCCGAGCACAAACCAACTGCCCAGGCCGAGCGGCCTGGGCAGCCAACGGACAGGCATCGGGTTACTGACCCAGAATGTCGCGCCGGAAGCGCTCCAGCACCTGGGTGCGGTGAGCGGCCAATTTCTGCCAGTCGGCGTTGATGAACTTCACCGAAGACAGGTCGGGCCAGATAGAGGCTGGCTGCACTGCGCTCACCGCCGGAATCAGCAGTGCGCTGGACACCAGTTTCTGTCCCCGCTCGGACAGGCTGTAGCGCACGAAGCGCTCGGCCAGCGCCTTGTCGTGTGACGAACGCATGATCAGGATCGGACGGGGAATTAGCACCGTACCGCTCTTCGGGAACACCAGTGCGAGCGAGTTGCCCTTGTGCTTGGCTTTGAGCGAGGTATGGCCGACTGCCGACAGCATCACCGACCGGGCGCCGAGCTCGACCGGGCGCAGCGCGGCGGCATTCGGGCCGGGCCAGATGGTGCCCTCGGCCTTGAGCGCCTTGAAGTAGTTCCACGCGCGGTCGCCGTAGCGCGCCGTGAAGGCGAGCACGAAATCGGATGCCGTGCCGGACAGCAGCGGGTTCGGCATGGTGACTTCGCCGTGCCAGGCCGTACCTTCGAGCGCGAACCAGTCGTTCAGGCTCTGCGGATCGTTCACCTTCTTGGTGTTGACGACGATGGATACAGTGTCCCCGCCGATGGGCAGGAACGGCCCCTGTGTATCCAGCGCCGGCCGCAGGCGCTTGACGATATCGGCCGGGTGGAAGGGGTAAACCTCCTTCTGTTCAGCCAAGGCCAGGCCGGCGGTCCAGTTGGCCAGGATGACCACATCCGCACGCGGATGATTCTTTTCGGCGGCCAGGCGCGCCATCACCTTGCCGGTGCTGGCGGCATAGAGTTCCACCTTGGCGCCGGTCTGCTGTTCGAAATTGCGGGCCAGGGCGCGTGCCAGCGAGGCAGGGCCGGAGCTGTAGACGACCAGCGTCTGTGCGGCCTGGACGGGCAGGGCCAAGGTCGCAGCAAGGCTGACAATCAATATGAGAAAGCGCTTGTACATAACTGTAATCCTTGTTGATTATTCGTGAATCGGTAAAAGCCACGCGGCTGATTCGTCAAGCCGGAGGGTCGGGGAGTGCGTGGGGATTTCAGCGAGATGCACTGGCAATGGTCCCGATTCGCCGATCTGCACGTGGGCGAGCCAGCGGTCGCCCTGGAAACGTGCTCCCGCGATGCGTGCCGACAGACCGTTCGTAGCCGGGCGCAGTGCATCGGGCCGCAGCAGCAGCTGCGCACGTCCAACACGGACATCGGGGTGAGCAGACACTTCGTGAACCGTTCCCTGCCAGCGCACATGCGCCGTTGTGCCGTGATGCTCGAGGCACTCCACCTCGGCGACGCCGCAAGTGCCGCTCAGTCGCGCGACATTGAGGCTTGCCGGTTGGCGGTATAGCTGCTGCGGCGTGCCCCATTGCACCAGCTCGCCGCGTTCCAGCACGCCGACCCGCGTACCCAGTTCGAAGGCCTCGTCGGGGTCGTGGGTCACATGCAGGGCGGTGAAGCCCAACTCGTCGAACAGACGTTTGAGATAGGTGCGCAGTTCGCTGCGCATGGCGGTATCCACCGCCGACAGCGGTTCGTCCAGCAGCAACAGGCGGGGATTGCCGGCCAGCGCCCGTGCCAGGCCGACGCGTTGGCGCTGGCCGCCGGAAAGCGCGCCTGGACGGCGATGTTCGAGACCTGACAGGCCGACACGCTGCAGCAAGGCCGCCAGGGCTTGGTGGTCCACCGCCTGGCGCCGGGCGCGCAGTGGGAACTCCAGATGCGCCTGTACCGTCAGATGAGGCCACAGCGCCTGGTCCTGAAAGACCATGCCGAGTCCGCGCCGTTCGGGCGCCAAGTGGACGTCACGGGCCGGATCGGCCACCGGGCGGTCGGCGATGACGATGCGTCCGGACTGGGCGCGTTCGATGCCGGCGATGAGTTGCAGCAGCGTGCTCTTTCCTGATCCCGAGTCGCCGAGCAGGCAGGCGTACTCTCCGGCCGGCAGCTGCAGTTGCAGGTCCCGCAGCACCTCGACATCGGTGTAACGATGCGTCAGACCCTCTATCGCCAGCGCGCAGGGCGGCTCGCCGGCCGCGTGCTGTGGCGTTGCGGGCGATTCGGTAAATATGGTGCGGGGCTCGGCTGACATCCGGGCGAGATTACCGCGGGTGTATGTCACTTCCGTGACAGCTTGGCCGGACTAGCGGATGCCCGCGCGCATGAAGGACTGTACGAACTGCCGCTGGAAAATGAGGAACGCCGCCAGCAGGGGCGCCGAGGTCATCAGCGCGGCGGCGCTGATGACCGACCAGTCCACGCCCTGGTCAGAGGTCGAAAACACCTGCAGACCGACCGTGAGCACGCGGCTGCCCGGTGTGTTGGTGACCACCAGCGGCCACAGGAAGTCGTTCCAGTGGTAGCTCACGGAGACGAGCCCGTAGGCGACCAGCACCGGTCGTGCCAGCGGCAGGTAAACATGCCACAGCACGGCAAGCGGCCCGGCGCCTTCGATGCGTGCGGCTTCCTCGAGCGCCTTGGGCACGCTCATGAAGGTCTGACGCAGCAGGAAGATGCCGAAGGCCGAGGCGAAATAGGGCAGGCCGACGGCCAGCAGGTGATCGACCAGGCCGAGCTGGGCCACGGTGCGGTAGTTCTCGACGATCAGCATGTTCGGCATCACCAGCAGCTGGATCAGGATCAGCGAAAACAACAGGTTGCGGCCGGCGAAGCGGTAGCGGGCGAAGGCGTAGGCGGCCAGCGAGCCGATCACCAGCTGCGCGACCAGCGTCATGCTGACCATCAGGAAGGTGTTGAGGAAGTAGCGTGCGAAGGGCGCCGCGTTCCAGGCGCGTACGAAGTTGTCCAGCGTCAACGGCGCCAGCGGGTTGAAATGCGTGGCATCGGCGAAACTGTGGAAAGCCGCCCACAGGGCGAACAGCAGGGGCATGATCCACAGCGCCGCCAGTAGCCACATCGCCACGGCCAGTAGACGCGAACCGTTCATTGGTAATGCGTCCTGCGGCCGACGAACAGGAACTGCAGCAGCGAAGCCGCGGCCAGGATCAGTATCAGCACCACGGTCAGCGCCGCAGCATAGCCGGTGTCCCAGAACTGGAAGGCGTTCTGGAAGATGTAGTAGAGCAGCAGGTTGCTGGCGTTGTCGGGTCCGCCCTGGGTCAGGACGAACAGCGAATCGACCAGGCTGAAGGCGCCGATCACGGCGTTTACCAGTACGAACAGCGTGGTCGGACCCAGCAGCGGCAGCACTACGCGGCGGAAGGTGTGCCAGCGCGATGCGCCTTCGACCGCGGCGGCCTCGCGCAGGCTGGGCGGAATCTGTTGGAGTGCGGCGAGGTAGAAGATCATGAAGAAGCCGGCCTGCTTCCACACCGCCACCGCCGTCACGGCCCACAGGGCGGTCGACGGCGTGCCGAGCCAGTTGTGCCCGGCCAAGCCGAACGCATGCAGCAGTTGATCCAGCAGCCCATAGCCCGGCGTGTAGAAGAACAGCCAGATGTTGGCGGCGGCGATCAGCGGCAGCACCGTGGGCGTGAAAAAGGCCATGCGCGCGAAGCCGCGACCGGGTATCCGTGCGTCGACCAGCAGCGCCATCAGCAGCGCCAGCGCCACCGAGGCGGGTATCGAACCGGCCGCGTACAGCAGGTTGTTCCCCAGCACCTGACGAAACACGGGGTCGCCGAGCATCTGCTGGAAGTGCGCCAGACCGACGAAATGCGCCGGCCGATGCGCCATCGGCGTCGAGTAGAGGCTCTGCAGCAGCGTCGCGGCGGCCGGATACAGCGTGAAGGCGACGAACAGCAGCAGGGCCGGGGCGATCAGCAGCCAGGCGACCAGATGGTCGCCGAGGTATAGCGCCTTGGCGCGCGGCAGTACGGGGGCGATGGCGGCCATGATGATTCGCTGAAAAGGGATGGAGAGTCCCGCCCCGCGCGCAGCGCGGAGCGGGACCCAGGCTCAGGCGCGGTAGCGGCGCAGAATCGCATCCGCTTTGGACTGCGCTTCGTGCAGCGCAGCGGCGGAGGACTTCTGACCGGTGAGCGCGGCTTCCAGGGCGTCGTTGAACACCTTGGTCACGCGCTGATTCTCATGCGTGGACAACTCCGGTTCGGCGTACTGCAACTGGTCGCGAGCCACCGCGGCCTGCGGGAAACCGGCCACATATTTTTTCATCGCGTCGGTGTTCCAGGCCGCCGGGCTGGTCGCCACATATCCGGTCTGCATGCCCCAGTCGGCGGCCTGCCCGGGCGAGGTGACCCAGCGGATGAAGCGCAGCGCGGCGGCGCGTTCATCGGCCGTGGTGTTGTTGAACACGTACAGGTTGCCGCCGCCGGTCGGCGCACCGTAGCGCTTGTGCTTGGGCAGCATGCCGACGCCGAAGGAAAGGGCGCGTGCTTGCGCACGTTGGTCAGATTGCCGGTGGTGGTCCACATCATGGCGCAGCGAGCCTTGAAGAAATCCTGCGGCGTGGTGCCCCAGTTGATGATGCCGCTGCGGCATCACGCCGCCTTCTTGCGGCCAGACCGACCATATATTCCAGCGCGCCGATGGTCTCCGGACTGTCGAAATGGGTTGGGTGCCGTCCGACCGAGGCCAGGCGAGCCTGGCCGTTTTCGATGGCCAGCCCCTGGAACAGCCAGTAGGGGAAGCCGGAGGAGGGGATCTGCACGCCCCAGTCGGTGATGCTCTTGGCGTTGTGGGCGCGGGTCAGGCGTCGGGCATAATCCTGCATCTCGTTCCAGTCGGCGGGGGCGCGTTCTGGATCGAGGCCGGCGGCCTTGAAGGCGGCCTTGTTCCAGTACAGCACCGGCGTGGAGCGCTGGAAGGGCACGCTCCAGGTCTTGTCGGCCATGCGCGAGTTGGCCAGGAAGGCCGGGTAAAAGCCGTCCAGCCACGCGCTGTCGCCCTTGGCGAGGTCTTCCGCGGCGACCAGCACGTTCTGGTCGTAGTAGGTAAAGATGTCCACGGCCAGCGCCACGGCCATCTTGGGCGCGCTGTTGCCGCCGCCGCGCAGGGCGGTCAGTGCCTTGATGGTGGTGTCCTGATAGCTGCCGGTGTAGATCGGCCGTATGCGCACGTCCGGATTGGCCTGGTGGAAGGCCGCAGCATAGCCGTCCATGATCTTGGCGATCGGGCCGCCCACGGCGACCGGATAGTACATCGGCAGTTCGATCACGTCGGCAGCCTGCGCACGGCGCAACGGCAGCGCGGCAGTCATTGCGGAAGCGGCGGAAAGTTTCAGAAAATCACGGCGTTGCATTGCAAAGTCTCCAAAGAGCTTGATCAACGGGCTTGCGGGAATGGAATAGGCGGATCGGGCAGGCGGCGGCCACTGTCGGCGTCGAACAGGTTGACCGCGTGGGATTTCCAGCCCAGGCAGAGGCGCTCGCCGGGTTGCGGACGCAGGCGCCCAGGAACCCTGGCGGACAACGCGTGCTGGCCGGCGCGGCAGCTGAGCACGGCGTCGGCGCCGAGATACTCGACGGCTTCGACCAAGACCTCGACACCCGCGCCCCTGTCGACCACTTCGAGTTGTTCCGGGCGTAGGCCGAGCACTTGGCCGCGACCGTCCGCGACGAATCCCAGCGGATGGTCGGTGCCATCGAGACGCGGGCCCGGCTGCAATGGCAACAGGTTCATCGGCGGCGTGCCGATGAAGCGGGCGACGAACAGGCTGGCCGGACGTTCGTAGAGCATTTCCGGCGTGGCGATCTGCTCGATCCGACCTTGATTCATGACCACCACCACATCGCCCATGCCCAGCGCCTCGGCCTGGTCGTGGGTCACGTACAGCACGGTCATGTCGAGCTCTCGTGCCAGGTTCTTGAGCTCGCGACGCATCTCGTGGCGCAGTTTGGCGTCGAGGTTCGACAGCGGCTCGTCCATCAGTACCGTACGCCGCCCGCCGATGATCGCGCGGCCCAGCGCGACGCGCTGCTGCTGTCCGCCGGAGAGCTGGCCGGGCTTGCGCGCCAGCAGTGCTTCGAGACCGAGAAGTTGCGCGGTTTCGCGCAGACGGCGCTGACGTTCGTCGCGTGAGGTGCCGCGCAGCTTGAGGCCGAACTGCAGGTTTTCCGCCACGCTCAGGTGCGGGAAGAGCGCGTAGCTCTGGAACACCATGCCGAGTTCACGCCGGCCGGGCGGCAATTCCGTCACATCGCGTCCGTGCAATTCGATGCGCCCCGCATCGGGACGCTCCAGGCCCGCGACGAGGCGTAACAGCGTCGTCTTTCCGCAACCCGAGGGGCCCAGCACGACGGCGAACTGGCCGGGCTCTATGGCGAGGCTCACCCCATCGGTGGCGTGGTGGTCGGCGTAGTGTTTGCTGACGTTGTCTAGGCGAATGGCTTGCATCGGCGGGAGAGTACTGGGCTCTTGTGACGAGCCGATGAAACGCTTTACGACCATGGCAAGCTGCCGGCCGGCAAGCGTCTGGCCAGGGCCTGCAGAGCGCCGAGCAGCAGCAGGATCCCGGTCAGTGTGGCGACCGACAACGCGGCGGCAGCTCCGGTGAAGCCGCCGTCCTCCAGGTTGTAGATAAGGACGCCAAGCGTTTCCGAACCGGAGGACCAGAGTAATGCTGAAACCGTCAGTTCGTTGACCGCCATGAGGAAGACCATGATCGCGCTGCCCAGCAGCAGCGGACTGGCCAGCGGCCAGACGATAGTGCGAAGACGCATCCCGAGGCCCGCGCCGCAGGCGCGCGCAGCCTCGTTGAGCGTCGGGTCGGCTTGGGCGAGGCCGGCGACGACCGGTTTGATCGAAAGCGTCAGGAAGCGCAGCAGGTAGGCGTAGAGAATGATCCACAGCGTCCCGTACAGGCTGAAACCCAGCAGCGGTAGAGGTCTCAGCAAGAGCAGGATTGCCGCGATGGCGACGACGGCGCCGGGTAGTGCGAAAGGCAGGTCTGCGAGCCCCGCCAGGAAACGCGTCAGGCGGCCTTTCTCCCAGGCCACCAGATAGGCGACCGGCAGGGCGATCAGTCCGGCGATCGCCGCGGCCATTGCGGCCAACAGTACGCTGTGCGCGAACGCCGCGCGGGTCATGGGGTCGAGCAGCAATCCCGTGTAGTGTGCGTACGTGAGCGTGTGCGCATCGAGCGGCAGCCCGTAGGCGGAAACCAGCGACGCCGCCAGCAGGGCCAGAGCCGGTGCGCCGAGCAGCGCACCGAGCAATCCCCAGGCCAGTGCTTCAAGCGGCAGGCGATGACGACCAAGCGCTATGCGCAGCGGCGGGGACGAGACGCTCAGGCGGCGGTGCCAGCGGCGTTGCAGCAAACCCTGCGCGCCGAGCCCCAGCAGCGCGAGCCCTGCGGCCAGCAGGCTGAGCTGGGCCACTTCCGCCAGCACCGAGGTGCCAAAACCGGACAGTCGTTGGTAGATCAGCGTTGCGAGCACGTTGTAGCCGATGGGCGCACCCAGCAGCGCCGGAATGCCGAAATTGTCCAGACAGGAAACGAAACTCAGGGCTGCGCCGGCCAGGATCCCGGGCATGCATAGCGGCAGCAGGATGTCGACGAAGCGCCGCCAGCTGCCGGCCCCGGCGCAGCGAGCCGCTTCCACCAGATCGCGCGGCAAGGTCGCGACGCCGGAGCGCAGCGCCAGGAACACCAGGGGCGTTTGCTGCAGACCCAACAGAAGAGCGATTCCCCAGGGGCTGTAGATAGGGTTGGCCGAGCCCGGCGGCGGCGCCACACCCAAAGTCTTGAGTAGCACGCTGGCCGGCCCCATCAGCTGCGCCCAGCTCAGCGCGGTGACCTGCGGCGGAATCATGAGCGGCAGCAGGAGCAGGAATACGAGTGCGCGCTTGGCCCGAATGTCGGTCAGGCCGATCAGCAGCGCGTATAGCGTGCCCAGGCACACCGCGACCAATGTGCCGCCGCCGGCGACCGCCAGACTGTGCAGCGTGGCATCGAGCGTTACCGGGGCGCTCAGGGTGTGCCATAGAGTCCGCGTTCCCCCGTGCGGAGCCAGCGCCTCCTGCGCGATGCGCGCGAGCGGCGCGGCAACGATGCCGCACAGCAGCGCCGCCGCGCCCAGGCTTAGCAGCCGCTCGGGATTCGGGTGTCGATTCATCGGGCAATCGCGTATGCGGCAGGTCTGGCTGGCGTGCCTGGACACGCAGCCAGACCGCCGAACTTAGGCAAACAGCGAGCTGAACCGCTGTTTGTCGGCCTGAACCGTGCGCAGCGCGCGTTCCACGTCGAGGTCGAGCAGCTTGATCTGGTCGGCCTTGGGAAATCCCGACGGCGGGTTTACGTCGGAACGGGCGGGCAGCATGCCCTGCTGTGCGATCAGGCTTTGGCCGGCTGGCGATAGCACGAAGTCGACGAAGGCCCGTGCTGCGGGGACATTGCGCGCCGTCTTGAGGATCGCCACCGGTTCGGTGACCGCAGAAACGCCTTCTTCCGGGAACACGAAGCGGATCGGCGAACCTTTCTGCTGCGAGCGGATGGCGAGGAAGTCGACCATGATGCCGTAGAGCTTGGCGCCGCCGGCCACCTTGCGGAACACGCCGCCGTTGCCGCCCTGGGCGATCGCACGCGCATGGGCCAGCGCTTCATAGTATTTCCAGCCCAATGCGGAATCCTGAGTGAAGGATTCGAGCATGACCGTCGCCGCGCCTGAATAGAGCGGACTGGGCATGGCGATCTGGCCGCTGGGGTCGGCCAGGTCCCACCAACGCTTCGGCGCCTGCTTGACTGCAGTGTTGTAGGCAATTCCGGTGGTGATCAGCTTGGTGCCGTACCAGTAGCCGTCGTGATCGCGCAACTGCCGCGGCAGGCCTTCCGCCGCGGCGTCGCGATAGGGCGCGAGGCGATCTTCCTGCTTGAGTCCGGCCATCGCCAGCGCGTCGGCGATGAGCAGTACGTCGGGCTGCGGCGCGCCGGCGGCGAATTCCGCCCGCAGCTTGGTCAGCAGCTGGGTGGTTCCGTCTCGAATCCATTTTATTTCGACGTTGGGGTAAATCCGCTGGAACGCCGCTGCAGTCTGCTGCGCATCCCGCAGTAACTGGCTGGTGTACAGCACCAGCTGACCTTTGATCGACGCATCGGCGCGGACGCCCGATGGCAGCAGCGCGGCGGCGCCTAGGCCGAGACCGGCACCGAGGAGGCGGCGGCGCTTGCGGTCGAAGGCGGTGCGGGAGGTGGGGCTGGACATAACTCGATCTCCGGGGAGCTGTGAAGGGGGGGCGATGAGCGGCTCAGCACCATAATCGTGAAATATGTCTCCGCCATGACAGTTGCCGCTGGCGGACGAAATCGTCTTGCCGTCACGTGGCGGAGGTGTTTAAGATCGGCGCCAATTCATATCCCGCACCGCAGCCGCTTGCTGCGCTGCTCAACTTCAAGCGGATCCATGCTCACAGTCGAACTTCAGGACGTCGGCAAACGTTACGACGCCGAACAGTGGGCGTTACGCGGCCTGAGTCTGCGGCTGCAACGCGGCGAATTCCTGGCCCTGCTCGGGCCGTCCGGCTGCGGCAAGACCACCTTGCTGCGCCTGCTGGCCGGCTTCGAGACGCCGAGCGAGGGAGAAATCCTGTTCGACGGCGAGCGCGTGGCGGATCCGACAGCGTCGCTACCGCCGGAGCGACGCAGCGTCGGCGTGGTGTTCCAGAGCTATGCGCTGTGGCCGCATATGACCGTTGCCGAGAATGTCGCCTATCCGCTCAAGGCGGCAGGCCGCAAGTCCACGGCCGCGGAGGCTCGGGATACGGTGGACGAAGCGCTCCGACGCATGGGCTTGGAGCGCTTTGCCGAACGCTATCCGGAGGCCCTATCCGGCGGTCAGCGTCAACGCGTGGCTCTGGCCCGTTGCCTGGTCCAGCGCCCGCGCCTCGCCTTGCTCGATGAACCGTTGGCCAGTCTCGACGTACACCTACGCCACGAAATGATGGAACTGATCCACGAATTCCATCAGGCGCTCGGCGGCACGCTGGTCTACGTGACCCACGATCAGAGCGAAGCGATGGCGCTGGCCGACCGCATTGCGGTGTTTGCGGATGGGCGTTTGCTGCAAGTGGATACGCCCCACAAGCTCTACCGCGAACCGAGTGGCGAGGCCGTAGCGCGTTTCCTGGGGCGAGGGCGCGTATTCGACGTGGAAATTTTCGAGGCGAAGGAGTCTTCGCAATTGACGGCCCGATGCGCGGGCGGCGAGTTTCCAGTGCGTGCGGCGGCGGGGGTCGTTCCAGGGCCGGCCCGCGCGCTGGTGCGTCCGGACAACGTGCGCCTTGAGCCAGCCGGCGCCGCCAACGCGCGGGTCGTAAGTCGTCGGTACTTGGGCGGGAAGCACGAGGTTGAGGTGGAACTCCTGGGCGCGCCCGGCGCGCGTATCCTGTGCGAACACCCTTGCGACTTGCCGCCCGGCAGCCATGTGGGGCTCTCGATCGACGACGGCTGGATCGTGACAAACCCGAGTGGCGGATACGCATAGGACGCAGTTGCAATTGCTGCCAATGAGACTTTAGTCACGCACTTGTTGCAAAGCGGAGCTACAATCAGCCGCATTGCCTCCCTGTCATCAAAGCGTCATGTGGCGCGCCTATGGTTGCGCCACTTCAACCATCCCATACAAGGGGAATAAAGATGGATGATCGTCATAACAAGCAGGGCCGTCGTCAATTTCTGAAGCTTGGTGCGGGTGCCGTCGGCGCCGGCGTGGCTTCGATGTTCGTACCCGGCCTGGCCAATAACGCATTCGCCGCCACGCACCCGATGGATCAGGCCCTGATCGCTGCGGCCAAGAAGGAAGGTAACCTCAACACCATCGCGCTGCCGCCGGATTGGGCCAACTACCGCAAGATGATCAGTGAATTCGAGCGTCTGTATGGCATCCGTATTCACAATGCCTCCCCGGACGCCAGCTCGGCTCAGGAACTGCAGGCCATCCGTTCGCTCAAGGGTCAGCGCCGTGGTCCCGACGTCGTCGACGTCGGTCCCTCGTTCGCGCTGATCGGCGCTGCTGAAGGCCTGTTCCAGCCCTACAAGGTCAGCACCTGGAGCAGCATCCCGGACAACATGAAGGACGCCGGTGGCATGTGGTACGGCGACTACTTCGGTGTCGAGTCCTTCGGCGTCAACCGCTCTGTGGTCAAGAACGCCCCGATGACCTGGAACGACCTGCTCAAGTCCGAGTACAAGGGTATGGTCACCCTGAACGGCAGCCCGCTGGGCGCCGGCGCCGCTTTCGGTGCCGTCTTCGCCGCTGCGCTGGCCAACGGCGGTTCGCTGGATGACATCGGCCCGGGTATCGAGTTCTTCGCCAAGCTGGCCAAGGCGGGCAACTTCAATCCGTCCGACGCGACTTCCGCCAGCCTGGTCTCCGGCCAGACCCCGATCGTCGTCAACTGGGACTACCTCAATCTGGCCCAGGCCAACAAGAACAAGGGCATGGTGCAGATCGACGTCCTGATCCCCGAAGGCGCCGCTCCCTACGGCGGTTTCTACTGTCAGGCGATCAGCAAGTACGCGCCCAACCTCAAGGCCGCGCAGCTGTGGCAGGAATTCGTGTATTCCGATGCCGGCCAGCTGATCTACCTGGAAGGCTACGCCCATCCGGCGCGCTTCTCCGACATGGTCAGCCGCGGCGTCGTGCCTGAGAACGATGCTCAAGGATCTGCCGCCGGCTGCGCCCTACAAGCACGTGCAGTTCCCGAACAAGCAGCAGACCGAGAAGGCGCAGAACCTGCTCAAGACTGAATGGACCAAGATGGTCAAGGTCTAATGTCGACTGTTGTTCGTAGCACCCCGGCCGGAGTTCGTCTCCGGTCGGGTACAAAATTGCTGACGCTGATCTTCATCGGCCCGTTCCTGTTCTACATGCTGGCGTTCCTGGTGCTGCCGGCCTTGCGGTTGTTCGATCAGGCGTTTTCGGGTGAGCACGGCTTCACGCTGAAATACGTTGCCCAGCTCGGACAGGAGCAAACCGTCAAGGCCTTCGTGAATTCCGTCGTGTTGTCGTCGGTTTCCTCGCTTGTCGGCCTTGTGGTGGGTGGCATCGTCGCCTATCTGATCCTGCGTCCCGGCGCGCCCCGTGGGCTGCGTTCGATGGTGACTTCGTTCAGTGCGGTGGCCGCCAATTTCGCCGGCGTGCCGTTGGCATTCGCCTTCGTTTCCACCTTGGGCAGTCTCGGTATGGTCACGGTGTGGCTCAAGTCGCTGGGCGTCAATCTGTATGCCAGCGGATTCAGCCTGTATTCGGTGACCGGTCTGGTCATCGTCTATGCCTATTTTCAGATTCCGTTGATGGTCATCGTGATCGCGCCTGCGGTTGAAGGCCTGCGGCGTGAATGGCGCGAAGCGGCGGAGAACCTTGGGGCGAGTAGCTGGACTTACTGGCGCCATGTGGGTCTGCCCATCCTGTTGCCCTCGTTGCTGTCCGCATACATTCTGCTGTTCGGCAATGCGTTCTCGGCCTATGCCACGCCGTACGCTCTGACTTCCGGCATTCTTGCCCTGGTGCCGGTCGAGATCAGCAACGTGCTGTCCGGCAACGTGATGCTCTCGCCGCAAACCGGCGCTGCGCTTTCGCTGGGCATGATCGGGGTGATGGTGGTGATCATGTTGATCTATGTGGTCGCTGCGCGCCGTGCCAGTAGGTGGACACGCCAATGAGTGCACAACAACGTGGTTCGTGGAGCGGGCTGGCCGTGTTGGCCCTGGTCGGCTTGTACTTCGTGGTGCCATTGCTCGCCACCGGTATCTTCAGTTTCTGGGAAGGTGGCGCCCGCTACGGCCTGCGCGCCTACATCAGTCTGGTGCACCAGCGCGAGCTTTGGGACAGTCTGTGGATGTCGCTGCACCTGGCGCTCGAGACCATCGCCGTGACCCTGGTCATCCTGTTGCCGGCAGTGTTCTGGATGCATCTCAAGGCCAAGTCCTTCAAGCCGCTGTTCGACTTTTTGTCGGTGATGCCGTTCGTCGTGCCGCCGATCGCGCTGGTGGCTGGCCTGACTGCGCTCTATACCGGTCCGTCCTGGTTCGTCGGCACCTCCAATTTCCTGGTCGTGCCTTACGTAATCCTGGCGTTGCCGTACACCTACCGCGCGCTCGACGTCGGTATGCGTGCGCTGGACCTGAAGACGCTCACCGAAGCCTCGCAGAGCTTGGGAGCAGGGTGGGGCACACTGATCCTGCGCGTGCTGGTGCCCAATCTGACCAGCGCACTCGCCGGCGCGGCCTTGCTCACCATCGCCATCGTGATGGGCGAGTTCACCTTCGCCAACGTGCTGCTGTTCAATACCTTCGCGGTCTACATCAATTACGTCGGCCAGACTTCCGCTACCGAGGCGGCCGCGCTCACTTTGCTTAGTTTCCTGATTACATGGCTGGCGATGCTCGGCGTGCTGTTGACCGGCCGCGGACAAGTCCAGCTCGGGGGAGCCCGTTAGACAATGTCGTATCTATCGATCGAAAACGTGGCCAAGCAGTACGGCGGCCGTACCGTGTTGCACGATATCTCGCTAGAGCTGCCGCCCGGTGAATTCCTGTCGCTGCTGGGGCCGTCCGGTTGCGGCAAGACCACATTGCTGCGCATTCTCGCCGGTTTCGAACAAGCCGACGAAGGACGAGTCCTGCTCGGTGACAAGGACATCACCGGCCTGTCGGCCAACCAACGCAACATGGGTATGGTGTTTCAGGCCTATAGCCTGTTCCCGAACATGAGCGCTGCCGACAACGTGCGTTTCGGGCTGCGCGTGCGCAAGATCGATGCCGCCGAACAGCGTCGGCGCGTGGATGAAATGCTGGAGTTGGTCGGGCTCGCCGAACATGCCGACAAATATCCGCACCAGCTCTCCGGCGGGCAACAACAGCGCGTCGCCCTGGCGCGGGCGCTCGCCATCAAGCCCACGCTGCTGCTGCTGGACGAGCCGCTGTCGGCGCTGGACGCCAAGGTGCGCGTCCAGCTACGCGATGAAATCCGCCGCATTCAACGCGAAACCGGCATCACCACCGTGTTCGTGACCCACGATCAGGAGGAGGCGCTGTCGATCTCCGACCGGGTGGCGGTGATGTACGGCGGCGACCTCGTGCAGATCGGCGCTCCGGCCGACATCTATCAGGAGCCCGCGCACGGCTTCGTCGCCCAGTTCATCGGCATCTCCAGCGTGCTTTCAGGGAAGGTGGTCGACGGCGACAAGGGCGTCATCGCGATCAACGACATGCAGTTGCATGCCGAGCGCGCACGCGGTTTCGGCCCCAACGAGCGGGTCAACGTCTATCTGCGTCCCGAACACGTGCGCCTCGGTGTGCTGAACGGGTCCGGGCTGCCCCCGGACACGCTGCCCGGCACCGTGCGTGAGCGCGTTTTCCTTGGCGCGACAACTCGTCTGACCATCGACCTCGACGCCGGTGAACAGGTACTTGCGGACATTCCCACTGTCGATGCATCCGAACTCGGCATAGGCTGCCGGGTACACGCCGGCTGGGACTTCGACCATGCGCGCGTACTGGCAGACATATAAACCGTGAAACTCATACATCTGACCGACACCCATCTGGTGCCGCCCGGGCGCGTGCTCTATGGTATTGACCCCGCTGCTCGTCTGGCCGCTGCCGTATGGCACATCCAGAAACATCATGCGGATGCCGACGCCTGCATCATCACCGGCGACCTGGCACATCGCGGCGAAGCCGATGCCTACGCCCAGCTGCGCGAACTGCTTGAACCCCTATCGATGCCGGTGTTGCCGCTGATCGGCAACCACGATCATCGCGAGCGATTCTGCACCGCGTTCCCGCAGACCTCGCGCGATGCGAACGGCTTCGTCCAGTGGGTGCAGGACTACGACGCGGGACGACTGGTGTTGCTCGACACGGTGATGAGCGACGACGAACCTGGTCATCCGGCCGCCGGCTATTTCGGCGGCGGCCGGGTGGAGTGGCTGCGCGAGCGGCTCGACGAGGCCGGCGACAGGCCGGTCTACCTGTTCATGCACCATCCGCCCTTCGGCGTCCGCGTCCGCGCCTTCGACGACATCAATCTCGCGGCACCCGACGCCGTGGCCTTCGCCGAAGTCCTGCAGGGCCGCAGCAACATCCGGCACCTGTTCTTCGGCCATATCCACCGCACGATCTTCGGCAGCTGGCGCGGCATCCCGTTTTCCACGCTGCCGTCCACCGCGCATCAATCGATGCTCGATTTCGTTGCGCTGGACGATTATTTCACCCACGAGCCCCCGGCCTATGGCGTGGTTCTGCTGGACGACGAGCAGGTCACCATACACACCGAGAACTATCTGCACCGCGGGCCGATCTATCACCCGGACGGCCGCTGCCTGAGCTACTAGGCCTCTTTCAACTTCATATTGTTTGCCATGATGTCTTCATAACGCATTGATTTATATCGGTTTAAAATAGAGTGTCAGTGTGAGCAATCCCGGATCATTCGTGCGGAAGACAAGTACGCAGCGTGCCGTATAATCTCTGTACAACCACCTGCGCGTCGTCCGCAGCCCCGGGAGAAGAGCATGGATATCGAACAACTGGAAACGCACTATCGCGAGATCATCCGCAGCACCGGCGAGCCGCTGGAGCGTGACGGACTGCGCGATACGCCGCTGCGTGCGGCCAAGGCATTCCAGTTTCTGACGCGCGGCTACCAGCAGACTCTCGACGAGGTGGTCAACGGCGCCCTGTTCGAATCCGATATGGACGAAATGGTGCTGGTGCGCGACATCGAGCTGTACTCGATGTGCGAGCACCACATGCTGCCGTTCATCGGCAAGGCCCATGTCGCCTACCTGCCTGAGGGCAAGGTGCTGGGACTATCCAAAATCGCCCGTATCGTCGACATGTACGCACGCCGCCTGCAGATACAGGAAGGCCTCACGCGGCAGGTCGCCGAGGCCGTGCTCGAGGTGACGGGCGCGAAAGGCGTGGGCGTGATCATCGAGGCTCGCCACCTGTGCATGATGATGCGCGGCGTCGAGAAACAGAATTCCTGCATGACCACCTCCGTGATGCTCGGGCACTTCCGCAGCAATCCCGATACGCGGGCCGAATTCCTGCGGCTCGTGCGGGGCTGAAGCGCAACCGATGGACACGCCGCAGGCATCGCAGCGCGATGCGCGGCAAAACGCGGGGGTGCGTGTCGGCATCAGTAGCTGCCTGCTGGGCGAGCCGGTTCGTTTCGACGGCAATCACAAGCGCAACGCCTATCTCTGCGACGTTCTCGGGCAGTGGTTCGAATGGGTTCCACAATGCCCTGAAACGGCCATCGGCCTGGGCGTTCCGCGCGCGCCCATTCATCTGCGCCGCGTGGGCGGTCAGATCCGCATCGTCGGTACGCGTAATCCGGATCTCGACGTTACCGACGCATTGGCCGGACACGCCGAGCGTTTCGCGCGGCGGCACGCCGATCTCGACGGCTACATCTTCAAGAAGGATTCGCCGAGTTGCGGACTGGATCGGGTGCGCGTCTACGATGCCGACGGCACCAACGCGACGCGCGATGGCAGCGGCGGATTCGCCGCCACGCTGCGCCGCCTTTTCCCGCAGCTGCCGATGGAAGAGGAGGGCCGGCTCGGCGATCAGCGTTTACGCGAGAATTTCGTGCAGCGCGTGTTCGTGCATCATCGCTGGCGCCGCCTGCAGCAGGCGGGTCTGACGCCCGCCGCGATGGTCGAGTTTCATGCGGTGCACAAGCTGCTGCTCATGGCGCACGACCCGCAGGCTTACCGCCAACTGGGGCGTATGGTCGCGCGGGCCGGATCGGAAACGCTCGATACCCTGGCCGCGGAATATTTCCCTGCGCTGATGGGCGCGCTGTCCACGCCGGCCAGCATCGGCCGCCACGTCAACGTGCTGCAGCATATTGCCGGTTATTTCCGCGCCGATCTTGACGCAGACGACCGCGTCGAGCTGACCGAACTGATCGAAGCGTACCGCGCCGGCCTGGTGCCGCTCGTCGTGCCGATCACCCTGATCAACCATTACTTGCGCCGCCATCCTCAACCCTACGTCCAGCGCCAGGTATACCTTGAGCCGTACCCGCGGGAACTCAAGCTGAGAAATATCTGAGTCGACGGCGAGCGGCCCGTGATAGTGCGCCGGAATATGTTGCCGTAGGGCCGTCGCACGGTCCCCGGGATTACTGGAAAGGATGTCTTCCGCAAGTCTGGGCGTGAGACTCTGCGCCTCAGTCCAAGTCGTTCAGGTAAAAATAGTGTGTCGTGTCGCAACGGCTCACGCGCCATTCCACCGGTTGCTTCTCGATATTGAGCGCGATGCGATCGATCTCCAGCAGCGGCGCCCCCAACGGCACTTCGAGCTGCACAGATTCCTGTTCGTTGGCCGCAACGGCCCGCAGCTGTTCCTTCGCCCGTACCACGATCACGCCATAGCGACTTTCGTACATGTCGTACAGCGTGTTGGCGACTTCTTCCGGCGTGCAGCTCTGCAGGTCAGGAAACAAGGGGGTAGGGACGGCGATGCGCTCGCAGATGACCGGGCGCCCGTTCAGGTGCCGCACCCGTTGAATGCGGGTCACCGACGTGCCTGCCTCCAGCCCCATCGCTTCGCACTCGCGCTGTGTGGCCTTGCCGGCACTGCATTCCAGCACGCGGCTTTCCGGGAGCTGGCGTTCGCCGCTTTCTCCGATCAAGTGGAAGAACTGGAACAGCGAGCGATTGGCGGTGTGCTTGGCCGCGAACGTTCCTTTGCCCTGGCGCCGCACGACGAGACGTTCCGCCTCCATTTCGTTCAGCGCTTTGCGTAGCGTGCCCTGGCTTACGCCGTATTGCTGCGCCAGCGCCATCTCGCTGGGCAGCGCATCGCCGGGGCGCCATTCGCGTGCAGCCAGGCGCTTGATCAGCAACTCCTTTATCTGGCTGTAAAGGGGGCGGAAATCGGGACCTGAAGCCTCTTGCATAACCATTACTCTTTGCCGGATTCGGCTGTTCGCCAACACATGTGATCATGACCGGAAAGCTTCGCCGGTCGCTCGAACCTACGTCGTCATCAAGGGCATTTTACCCCTTGACGCCGCTCACATCCTAATCTACTCTAAATTATGTCTTATATAAGACATATGATAGAACATAAACGGAACGCATGATGGGCATGACTTCTAAGGAGTAGGCATGACGACCCACTTTCTGGTGCACAACAAAATCGACAAAGTAGGCGTTGTCGTCGTGGAGGACGTCAAAGCCGGCGAGGCTTTGACCGGTTGGCTGTTGGAGGACGACAGCACGATCCGTCTGGAAGCGAAAGACGACATTCGTCTTGGTCACAAGATCGCGCTGACCGACATCGCGGATGGCGACACGATCATGGAGTACGAGCACGACATCGGGCGCGCAATCGCCGATATCGGAATGGGACATCACGTGCACGTGCACAACATCAAGACGAAGCGGTGGTAACGATGGCGAACAGTGATCTGAGTTTTCTGGGATATCGGCGCGAGAACGGGAGGGTTGGTGTCCGCAACCATGTCGTGATTCTGCCTCTCGACGATCTGTCGAATGCGGCTTGCGAAGCGGTGGCCAACAACATCAAGGGCTGCATGGCGCTCCCGCATCCATACGGACGCCTGCAGTTCGGCGCCGATCTTGACCTGCATTTCCGCACCCTGATCGGTACCGGCTCCAATCCCAACGTGGCTGCAGTGGTGGTGATCGGCATCGAACCCGGTTGGACTCAGCGTGTGGTGGACGGTATCAAGGCCACGGGCAAACCGGTCGAAGGCTTCGCGATCGAGGAACACGGTGACATCGATACCATCGCCAGAGCCTCGCGTACGGCCAAGGAATTCGTGCAGTGGGCCACCGAGAAACAGCGCGAACGCTGCGGTATCGACGAGCTGTGGATCTCGATGAAGTGCGGCGAATCCGACACGACTTCCGGCCTGGCTTCGAATCCGACCATGGGTAACCTGGTGGACAAGCTGGTTCCGCTCGGCGCGACCATGTGCTTCGGCGAGACCTCGGAACTGACCGGCGCAGAGCAGGTCTGCGCGGAACGTGCCGCCAACGAAGAAGTGAAGCAGAAGTTCCTGAAGACCTGGAACGACTACAACGACTTCATCAACCGACACAAGACCGACGATCTTTCCGAATCGCAGCCGACCAAGGGCAATATCGCCGGCGGTTTGTCCACGATCGAGGAAAAGGCCTTCGGCAATTTCGCCAAGATCGGCAAGAAGACCCAGTTCATCGATGTCCTGGAGCCGGCCGAAACGCCGACCAAGGGATCCGGGCTTTACTTCATGGACACATCTTCTGCCGCGGCGGAGTGCGTGACCTTGCAGTGTGCGGCCGGCTATGTGGTACATCTGTTCACCACCGGGCAAGGCAACATCATCGGCAATCCGGTCGAGCCGGTGATCAAGCTCACGGCCAATCCCCGTACCGCACGCACCATGTCCGAGCATGTCGATCTGGACGTTTCCGGCATCCTGCGGCGCGAGATGAACCTCGACCAGGCCGGTGATGCGCTGATCGAAACGATGCTGCGCACCTGCAACGGCCGGTCGACGGCTGCCGAGGCGCTAGGACACCGAGAGTTCGTGTTCACCAAGCTCTATCGCAGTGCGTGATGTCCGTAGCCCGGACTCATGATGCAGGGGGTGCGGCTGTGCTGAGCAATAGCCGCACCTTCGCTCCCGCGATGCGGCAATGCCGGAACCGCGTGGAATCGGAAAGCATCTGGAACCGTCTTCCACGGTCAGTGATGATTTCGGTCAAAAAGGGGGAGGTGATGTGAGCGACGTAATCGTCAGCGAATTCATGGACGATGCCGCGGTCAGCGAACTGCGGACACGTTTCGATGTGCTGTACGACCCAAGCCTGGCGAACGATCCCAGGCGTCTCGCACGCGAGCTGCAAGGTGCGAGGGCGCTGATCGTGCGCAACCGCACGCAGGTCGACGGCGAACTGCTGGCGTCAGCCGACAACCTGCATGTGGTGGGGCGACTCGGCGTGGGTCTCGACAACATCGACCAGGAGCTCTGTGCGGCACGAAACATCCAGGTCGTGCCGGCGACGGGCGCCAACAACACGGCAGTCGCTGAATACGTTATTGCCGCGATGCTGCTGCTGGTGCGCGGTGTCTTTGGCGCAAACGACGCCATGTTGGCCGGCGAATGGCCACGCAACCGCCTGATGGGTGGAGAAGTCAGCGGCCGCACCCTGGGCTTGGTCGGCTTCGGCGGCATTGCCCGCGAAGTGGCGGCACGAGCGCGCGCCATGGGTTTGAGGGTCCGGGCATTCGATCCCGCACTGGCGGATGATGCGTCTTGCTGGCGTGAACAGCAGGTCGAACCCGTAGCCACATTGGAAGCCTTGCTCGCCTGCAGCGACATCGTCAGCCTGCATGTGCCGCTCACGGCCCGAACGCATCACCTCATCGATGCCGACCGGCTTGCGCTGATGCCGCCGGGGGCGATTCTGATCAATACGGCCCGCGGCGGCGTGATCGACGATGCCGCGCTGGCCCAAGCTCTGCGTGAACAGCGCATCGGCGGCGCCGCGGTGGATGTCTTCGAGGCCGAGCCCTTGCCGGCAGATTCGGTGTATCAAACCGCTCCCAACGTTCTGCTCACGCCGCATATCGCCGGTGTGACCCAGGAATCGAACGTCAGGGTCAGCGGGATGATCGCGCAGGCCGTCGGCAGAATCCTGGAGGCGGCGGCATGAGCTTGGTGAGTGCAGAACGGCTGACCGAACTGGTGGAACGCGCCCTGATCTGCTCGAACACTGCCGAGACCAATGCGCGCAGTGTCGCCAGGGCACTGGTCGCCGCAGACCTTGACGGGCTTGCGTCTCACGGCGTGTCGCGATTGCCCTCGTATGCCGACCAGGCGCTTAGCGGCAAGGTCGACGGCCAAGCCTACCCAGCGGTGAAAGTGAGTGCCGCCTCGGTGGTGCAATGCGATGCCTGCTGCGGTTTCGCCTTTCCGGCGATCGAAGCCGGTATGAAGGCCGCGCTCGAGCGTTTGCAGGAAACCGGCGTGGTCGCACTGGCGGTGCGCAACTCGCATCATTTCGGCGTCGCCGGCCACCACGTGGAGCGAGCCGCCGAACAGGGTGCGGTGGCGCTAGCGTTCGGCAATTCTCCGGCTGCGATCGCGCCTTGGGGGGGCGCCGCTGCCGTTTACGGCACCAATCCAATCGCTTTCGCGACCCCACGCCGCAACCAGCCCCCTTTGGTGATCGATCTGTCGCTGAGCAAGGTGGCGCGGGGCAAGGTGATGGTTGCGCGCGACCAGGGCGAGTCGATACCGGACGACTGGGCCTTGGATGCCCAAGGGCACGCGACCACTGATCCGGCCGCGGTGCTGGACGGCGGCACCATGCTGCCTCTTGGCGACGCCAAGGGCGCGGCTCTGGCCTTGGCGGTGGAGATTCTCGCGGCAGGCCTCACCGGCGCGCATTTCGGCTTCGAGGCCAGTTCGTTCTTCACTGCCGAGGGCGATCCGCCGCGGGTCGGACAACTGTTTGTTCTGTTCGATCCCAAGAAGATCGGCGGGCACGACTACTATGAACGGTTGGAACTGCTGCTGTCGGCAATCACCGGGCAGGCCGGCACGCGCCTTCCCGGTGAGCGACGCCTGGAAAATCGGTCGAACAATATGCAGGCCGGCATCGAAGTTCCTGCCGCGCTGCTCGACGAGTTGCATCGTCGCGCAGGCGAACGGAGGTAGAAGAACGGATCGGGAGCCTTAGCACCACGGTAATCCGGTTCATTGGAGGGGGTGAGGAGCGTGACGAAACCTAATCGAGCGGTGGATATGCCGGTAGCTGCCGTACCGTATCGATGAGGTGCTCTCGAATACGTAAATCTCGCCATTCTTGATCGGAACCTTGCTATGCGAGGGTCCGTGAATCGTCTAGGCCGACGGAGGATCGGCTGGCAAGTTGACCGCGCAGTGACGCAAGTGACTTATAAACGAGGAGGAGAGGGATCCATGTTGAGCTGTAAATCTTTGTTTGGAGGCATCGCCCTCACGTTGACGACCGCGGGCATGCTGCCTGCCGCATGGGCCGCTGACAATTATCCCAGCAGGCCGGTGCAATACGTCATTCCATTCGGTCCGGGCGGCGAGTCGGACATTACCGCGCGACTGCAGCAGCCCTATTTCAAAAAGCTTACGGGAGAGGATCTGATCATCAGTTATAAGCCCGGCGGCGGCGGTGCAGTGGGCTGGTCCCAACTCGACAGCATGAAGGGCGACGGCTACAACATTATGGGTGTCAACCTGCCGCACATCATCATCAAGCCGCTGATGGGCAATGTCGGGTTCAAGACCTCCGACATCACCACGGTGTACATGTTCGAGTACACGCCTGACGCCATCCTGGTGCGCAAGGACAGCCCGTTCAAGACGCTCCAGGATCTCATCGACTACGCCAAGAGCCATCCGGGGCAGCTCACCTTTTCGGGTTCCGGCAAAGGCACGGCCAACGATCTGGCCAACTCGCGCTTCGACGACGCGACCGGCACCAAGACCACCTACATTCCCTTCAAGGGGACCGGCGCGGCATTCACCGCGCTGATGGGCGGTCAGGTCAAGGCCGAATGGGGCTACAGCACGGTCGCGGCCAACCACCGCAGTGATGTGCGCATGCTCGCGGTGGCGACGGAAAAACGCGTATCCCTGTTCCCGGACGTGCCCACCTTCAAGGAGAAAGGCATCAACATGATCGGTGGCACCTACCGAGGTGTGGCCGTGCCCAAATCGACCCCCGAAGCGATACGCATGAAGGTGTCCGATCTGATCGGCAAGATCAACGCCGATCCCGAGTTCCAGAAGAAGATGGAGGATCGGGGATTCGTGCTCATCGACGTGCCCTACAAAAAAGTCGGCGCGTTCATGCGACAAAAGACCGAGGAATATACCCGACTCGGCAAGGCCGCCGGCGTCATCAAGTAGCCATTGTTGCCGCCCGGCATCTCGCCGGGCGGCTCCATATATGCTGTAGATGGGGTGTTTTTCGATGTTGGGACTGGAATATGTTGTCGATGCCGTAACACCGTTCCGCCTGGTGCTGTCGCTCGCCGGCGTGGTGGCGGGTACGGTGCTGGGCGCGATACCGGGCTTGACCGCAACCATGGCTATTGCGGTGCTGGTTCCCCTGACTTTTTCGATGGATCCGGCTTCGGCCTTGCTGCTGATGGGTGCCATTTACACCGGAGCGATCTACGGCGGTGCTTATGCCGCCATTCTGCTCAACACGCCGGGCACGCCGTCGGCCATCGCGACCACCTTCGACGGTTTTCCCATGGCCAAGCGTGGCGATGGCGATCTGGCGGTAACGCTCTCGTGCCTGGCGAGCGTGGTCGGCGGTCTGGTCGGAGCGTTCGCATTGCTGCTGCTGGCGCCGCCGCTGGCGCATGTGGCGCTGGCTTTCGGGCCGGTGCAGTACTTCTGGATGGCCATCTTCGGCTTGACTCTGATTTCGGCCATTTCCGAGGGACAACTGGTCAAGGGTCTGATCGGCGCAGCTTTCGGTCTGTTGATTTCCTGCATCGGCGTCGCACCGATCAGCGGATCGCCTCGCTTCACCTTCGACTCGGCGACGCTGCTCGGCGGCATCAACGTGGTTTCCGGACTTATCGGCCTGTATTGCATCCCAGTGCTTATCGACCTGGTCGCGCGTCCTGAACGACATCTGGAATTGACCGGTGAGAGCCGCGGCTTCCGTCTGCGCGAAGCTTTCTCGCTGTGCTGCCAAGGCAAGTTCAATCTCGCACGCAGCTCCGTTATCGGCACGCTCATCGGCATTCTGCCGGGCGCCGGCGGCTCCATCGCCAGCCTGGTGTCGTATTCCGAGGCACGCCGGGTTTCGCATCATCCCGAGCGCTTCGGCAAAGGCGAGCCGTTCGGCGTACAGGCCACGGAATCGGCCAACAACGCCACCGTAGGCGGCGGTTTGATCCCAACCCTGGTCCTGGGCATTCCCGGCACGCCGCCGGACGCGGTGATCCTCGGCGCTCTGTTGGTACAGGGCATCCACACCGGCCCAGAGCTGTTCTCCTCCGGCGGCGGCTCCGTCGTATACACGTTCATTTACGGTCTGCTGATCGCCACCGTCATGATGTTGCCTATCGGCCTACTGATCGGGCGCTATGCCTTCCGCTCCATCGTCAGCTTTCCCAAGGCAGTACTGGTGCCGATCGTGGCGTTCATGACTATCATCGGAACCTATGCCATCCGCAACAGCATCGCGGACGTGGTGATCATGATCGTGCTGGGCGTGATGGGCTGGGCGCTGGACCGGCTGGGTTTCAAACCTTCGCCTATCGTGCTGGGGCTGATTCTCGGCCCGATCGCCGAGCAGGGCTTGGTCCAGGGCTGGATGATCGGCAGCGCCACGGGCCATCCCGTCGCCGCGTTCTTCACCGGACCGCTGACGATAGCCATCATCGCGATGACTCTGTTCTCGCTCGCCTATCCGCTGCTGATCCAGCGCTTGCGCAAAATTCGCAAAGGAAACGCTTGAATGAATGCAAGCACGCAATCCTCCGACCGCAACGACATTCGCGGGACGCTAGGTGCACTCATTTTCATCGTGGTGGGCGCGATCGCCTGGTGGAACACGCTTGGCATCGACAGCGCCTCGGCAGTCATTTTCCCGCACGTCGTCATTCTGATCATGACGGGATTTTCCGCGCTGCTGATCGTGCGCAATATGCTCGGCCATGCCATGAGCGATGCACGCGCGCCGCGCGGCTCGACGCCACGACGTCTGGGGCTGTTGGCGAGCATGCTGGCAGGCACGCTGGCCATGCCATATTTCGGCTTCGTGCTGTCCGGCATCGCCGCCTACTTCGCCATCATGGCGGTTGCCATGTACGAACGTTGGACGCCGCTGCGCCTGGTCGTCTACCCGTTGTCGGGCGTGGGGGTGGTGTTGTTCTTCTACTATCTGTTCGACATCGTCTTCCAGGTGCCGCTGCCGACCGGCAGCCTGTTCGGCGGGTAGAGTCGGATACGGAAATGCAGATTCTTGAAATCCGCGAAAACACCGCCTCCATCCGTTCGCCCATCCGCAACGCCGTCATCGACTTCTCGCAGATGACCATCAGCGTGGTGGCGCTGATCACGGACGTCATGCGCGGTGGCAAGCCCGTGATCGGTTACGGTTTCCATTCCAACGGGCGATATGCGCAGGGCGGTATTTTGCGCGAACGTTTCATCCCCCGCGTGCTGGAGGCGGACCCCGGTAGCCTGCTGGACGCGAGCGGAGACAATCTCGATCCGGTCAGGATCTGGGATTGTTTCATGCGCAACGAGAAGCCCGGCGGCCACGGCGACCGCGCGGTCGCGGCGGGTGCGCTGGACATGGCAGTATGGGACGCGGTTGCCAAGATCGCCGGCTTGCCGCTGTGGAGGCTGCTTTCCGAACACTACAACGGCGGGCGCTTCGACGAATATGTGACGATCTACCCCGGCGGCGGCTATTACTATCCGGGCAAGGAAGTGGTGCAACTGCAGGAAGAGATGCGTGGCTACGACCAGGCCGGCTACCGTGTCGCCAAGATGAAAATCGGCGGCGCCGATCTCGATACCGACATCAAGCGCATCGAGGGCGCGCTAGAGGTCCTGGGCGACGGCGCCCGGTTGGCGGTGGACGCCAACGGCCGTTTCGATCTGGCGACCGCGGCGGCCTACGCCCGAGCCATCGAACCCTACGGCCTATTCTGGTACGAAGAACCGGGCGACCCGCTGGACTACGCGTTGCAGGCCGAACTCAGCGGCATCTACGCCGGCAGCATGGCCACCGGTGAAAACCTGTTTTCCACCCAGGACGTGGTCAATCTGATCCGATTCGGCGGCATGCGCCCGGAACTCGACTGGATCCAGGCCGACCCGGCGTTGTCCTACGGCCTGACCGAATACCTGCGCCTCATCGAGGCCGTCGAATCTATGGGCTGGTCGCGTCGCCGCCTCATGCCGCACGGCGGCCACCAGCTGTCGCTGAATATCGCCGCAGGATTGCAGATCGGCGGCACGGAGTCGTATCCGGCGGTATTCCAGCCTTACGGCGGCTTCGCCGACGACATCCCCATCGAGAACGGCACCACGCGCGTGCACGATACGCCCGGCATCGGCGTCGAACTCAAGTCCGAGATGTTCTCCGAACTGCGGCGCCTGTTGGAAACCTGAAGTCCGGTGCACCGCTCAAACGAAAGGACTGCGGGCAAGCAGCGCCGCGCCGTAGGCCGCCTCGGTATGCAACGATGCCAGCATCGGCACACCCAGCCGCTGGGCACGAATCTCGGTCCACAGCGAGTTGGCCGCGCCGCCGCCCACACTGCGCACGCTGCGCAAGCGATCGGCGCCGGCCTGTGCGAGGCAGGCGTAGCCCCGTGCCTCGACGGCGGCAATGCCTTCCAGCAGCGCCTGGAAGAACACGCGCCGCTCGGCCGGACGCGGGTCGAGGCGAGGCGCCAGGCCGGAATCTGCGACGGGGAAGCGTTCGCCGGGACGCAGCAAGGGGTAGTAGTCGAGGCCGGTCGGTCTGTCCGGTTCGAGCTCGAGGCTATAGCGGGCGATTTCCTCATCGTCGAACCAGGCGCGCAACACCGCGCCGCCGCTGTTTGAGGCGCCACCGGCAAGCCAGAGTTCGCCCAGGCGATGGCTGTATATCCCTAGCGCCGGCTCGAACACCGGCCGGCGGCTGAGCAGCTTCAAGGCCAGCGTGCTGCCCAGCGAACTCACGCCATCTCCGGGTTCGCCGGCGCCGGTGGCGATGAACGCGGCCACACTGTCCGTGGTGCCGGCCACCAGCGCGAGACCGGCGGGCAGACTCAGCGCGGACGCAGCGTCCGCGCTCATTCGTCCAACCACCGTGCCAGGCTCATGCGCCTGCGGCAGCCAGGCTGGCGGTACGCCGAGCCGCTCAAGCCAAATCGGCCATGTGCGGGTCACCGGGTCGTAGCCGAGCTTGAGGGCGTTGTTCTCGTCGGAACTTCCCCAGGGTGCGCCGAGACGCCCCAGCAGCCAGTCGGCCTGATGCAGCGCATGGGCTGCCTTCCTGACGCCGTGTTCGCGTAACCACAGCAGTTTGGCCAGCGCCGAGCTGGCGCCGTGCGCAGCGCTTTCTGCGGGCGCGATTTCCGAAATCCGCTTGGCCTGAGACGCGGCGCGCTGATCGGCGTAAAGCAGGGCCGCGTGCAGCGGGTGTCCGTCTTGGTCCGCCAGCAGCAGCGTGCCGGACGTTCCGTCCAGCGCCAGCGCGCGCGGTGCAAAGCCACGGGGCAGGCTGGCCGCCAATTGGTTCAGCGCGTCGACCAGCGCCAACCACCACAGTTCGGGGTTCTGTTCCTGGCGGCCGGATTCGTCCGTGCTCGGAGAGGGCAGGAGCGTGCGGGCCTGGGCCCGCACGTCCCCCTGGATATCGATGGCCAGAGCGCGCACCCCCGAGGTGCCGACATCAACACCTATATACAGGGGCGCGGCGGCCATGAATTTCAGGGCAGGTGCACGGGCAGCGGCGGCACCCAGCCTTCGGCCTGGTGCTCGGCCACCACGGTGGTGTAGATCCCGCCGCGTACGTTGAATTCGGAGGTCAGGCGCATGAAGCGCGGCCCCAGGGCATCGACCAGATCCTGCAGGATTTCGTTGGTGACGGCCTCGTGGAAGGCGCCCTGGTCGCGGAAGGCCCAGATGTACTGCTTGAGGGACTTCAACTCGACGCAACGCTCCTCGGGGATGTATTCGAGGTGCAGTGTGGCGAAGTCGGGCTGTCCCGTCACCGGGCAGAGACAGGTGAACTCCGGGATGCGGATGCGGATGGTATAATCGCGCCCCGGTTGCGGGTTGGGAAAGGTTTCGAGTTCCTTGCTCGGCTGAGTCGCCATGGATGGACAATCCTCTTTGGGTGACGAATAGCAGACCGTCGAAAACGCCGCGTGGCCGTTTTCGGCAATCCTGAAAAGCCGGTCAGTATAACGCCCAGTCACATTCAGAATCGACGCGGACAGCGCATGCGGCTAAGCAAGATAAAACTGGCGGGATTCAAGTCCTTCGTCGACCCGACCACCATCCAGCTCTCCAGCCAGCGTGTGGCCATCGTCGGCCCGAATGGCTGCGGCAAGTCCAACACCATCGATGCCGTGCGCTGGGTGATGGGCGAGTCTTCGGCCAAGTACCTGCGCGGCGAATCGATGGAGGACGTCATCTTCAACGGTTCGTCGGCACGCAAGCCGGTCGGGCAGGCCTCCGTTGAGCTTGTGTTCGACAACTCCGACGGCACGCTGGGCGGCCAGTACGCGCAATACGCCGAGATTTCCGTCAAGCGCCAAGCCACGCGCGACGGCCAGTCGCAGTACTTTCTCAACGGTACGCGCTGCCGCCGCCGCGACATCACCGACATCTTCCTCGGCACCGGGCTCGGTCCGCGCAGCTACGCCATCATCGAGCAGGGCATGATCTCGCGCCTGATCGAGGCACGCCCCGAGGAACTGCGCGTCTACCTGGAGGAAGCCGCCGGCATCTCCAAGTACAAGGAGCGTCGCCGCGAGACCGAGAACCGCATCCGCCACACGCGCGAGAACCTGGAGCGCCTGGACGACTTGCGCGAAGAAGTCGCCAAGCACCTCTCGCATCTCAAGCGCCAGGCGCAAACCGCCGAGCGCTACAAGACCCTTAAGGGCGAAGAGCGTCGGGTGCGTGCCGAGCTGATCGGCCTGCGCCTGGAAGAGATCGAAGCCGATGCCGCCAAGCGCGAGCAGAGCATCCAGGGCGCGCAAAGCGCGCTGGAGGCCACCATCGCAGGCCTGCGCGCACGCGAGACCGAACTGGTCAAAGGCCGCGAACAGTTGAACGAGCGCAACGAAGCGCTGAACGGCGTGCAGGGGCGCTACTATCAGGTCGGTGCGGAGATCACACGCACCGAACAGGCGATCAAGCACGCCGAAAGCCTGCGCGCGCAGCGCACGCAGGCGCTGGAGCAGGCCGAGGCCAATCTCGCCGAAGCGCGGCGCACGCTGGAATCGGACGAAACCAAAGCCGAGCGTCTGAATGGCGAAATGGCCGAGCGCGAACCGGCGCTGGCCGCCGCCGCACGCGCCGAGACCGAAGCGCTGAGCGGCCTCGAGCAGGCCGAGCAGACGATGCGCGAGTGGCAGAACGGTTGGGACGAATTCAACCGACGCGCCGCCGAACCGGCGCAGCGTGCGCAGGTCGAGCGCACCCGCATGGAACACCTCGAACGCCAACTCGCCGCGCTGGACAGCCGCCGCGAGCGCCTGCAGTCGGAAGCCGGTGGATTGGACACCGCGGCCGTCGAGGGCGAAATCAAACGTCTTGAGCTCGCCGTCAGCGAGCAGCGTACGCAGGTGGAAAAGGAAGAGGCGCAGCTGGGGAACTGCCAGCAGGCCATCGAACAGGCCCGTACCCAAGGCCGCGACCTCAACCAGTCCCTGGACCAGACACGGCGCGAGCTGCAGACCCTGAGCGGTCGGCTGGCTTCCTTGGAAGCGCTGCAGCAGTCCGCCCTGGGCAAGCACGAGGACGGCCGCAAAGCCTGGTTGAAAGCGCGCGGGCTGGCCGATGCGCCGCGCCTGGGCGAACGGATACGCGTCACCGGCGGCTGGGAGCGGGCAGTGGAAGCGGTGCTCGGCGCGCAGCTCGGCGCCGTCTGCGTGGAGCGGCTGGAGGATGTTTCCGGGGCTGCCGGCGACGATACGGCGCCGAGAAGCTTCATGGCCAAGGATGCCGTGCCGCTGGCCCAAGGCGAACTGGCCGCCCAGGTCGAGAGTGACTGGCCGATCGCCGAACTGCTCGGCGGTGTGCGCTTGGCAAACGGACTGAACGACGCTTTGGCGCGGCGCGACGAACTCGCCACCGGCGAATCCTTCATCACGCCGGCCGGGGAGTGGGTCGGTCGCGGCTGGCTGCGCTTGCCCGGCGAAGACGAGGAACATGCCGGCGTGTTGGCGCGCGGCGAGGAAATCGTCCGTCTGCAGCAACGACGCAAGGCGCTTGAAGCCGACGCTGCGCGCCTTGCCGGCGAGCAGGAAACCGCGCGCAGCACGCTGCGCCAGCACGAAGACGAACGCACCAAGATCCAGGCGAGGGTCAACGAAGCGCATCGTGCGCTGTCCTCCGACGAAGCGCGCCTGGGATCGCAGCGCACTCGCCTGGAACAGCTGCAGAAACGCGCCGAGGCCGTGCAGCAGGAACTGGGTGAGATCGAAGAGCGTCATGCCCGCGACCGCGAAGCGTTGCAGGGCGCGACTTCCGAGCGCAACAGTGCGGTCGCCGAGATGGAGCGCTTGGCGAGCGAGCGCGAAACGCTGAACGCGCAGCGCGGAGAGTTGTCCAACGCGCTGGACGAGGCGCGGCGCAACACGCATGCCCGTCGTGAGGAACACCACCGGCTGGCGCTGGCGTTGGAATCCCTGCGCACGGAGCTGACCGCGACGCATCAGGCCGCCGAGCGCGGTCGGGCGCAGGTCGCGCAGCTGGAACAGCGTGCCGTCGAACTGCGCGAGTCGCTGGACACCGACCTGGGACCGGCCGACGCGCTCGGCGAAACGCTGGCTGCGCTGCTCGAGCAGCGCAGCCAGGTCGACCGCGAACTGGCTGATGCACGCACGGCAGTGCAGAACCTGGAGGCCGAATTGCGCGAAGCCGAGCAGGCGCGCGTGGAGATCGAACGTGAGGTCGAGTCGTTGCGCGAACAGCAGAACGAACGTCGCTTGGCGCTGGAGTCGGTGAAAGTACGCGGCGAAACGCTGCGCGAACAGTTCGCCGAAACCGACTTCGATCGCGAGCAGTTGCGCGCCGAGCGCGATCCCGAGGCGAACGCCCATGCCTGGGAAACGCGTGTCGCGGATCTCGAACAGAAGATTCAACGGCTGGGCGCGATCAACCTGGCCGCGATCGAGGAATATCAGACGGAGAGCGAGCGCGCCGAATATCTGGACGCCCAGCATGCCGACCTGACCGAGGCGCTGACGACACTGGAAACGGCGATCGGCAAGATCGACCGCGAATCGCGCAGCCGCTTCCGCGAAACCTTCGAGCACGTCAACAGCCGGCTCAAGGACATGTTCCCGCGCCTGTTCGGCGGCGGCGAGGCGCGTCTGGAGATGACCGGCGACGATTTGCTTACCACCGGCGTGGCCGTGCTGGCACGCCCGCCGGGCAAGCGCCTGTCGACCATCAACCTGATGTCGGGTGGCGAAAAGGCTTTGACTGCGGTAGCGCTGGTGTTCGCCATCTTCGAGCTGAACCCCGCGCCGTTTTGTATGCTTGACGAGGTCGACGCGCCTCTGGACGAAGCCAACGTCGGGCGTTTCGCCCGGCTGGTGCAGGAGATGGCGGAGCGCGTGCAGTTCATCATGATCACGCATAACAAGGTGAGCATGGAGGCTGCCGACCATTTGATCGGCGTGACCATGCGCGAACCGGGAGTGTCGCGTATGGTTGCGGTGGACATCGACGAAGCGGCCCGTATGGCAGTGAGTTGAGCATGGATACCTTGCGTTGGATTCTGTTGATCATCGGCATCCTCGTTCTGGTCGGCATCTACGTCGCCGGCAAGCGCGGCGAATGGCTCAAGCGCAGACACGGGAACGATGTCGATCACCACGACCCGAGATTCGGTGAGGCCGACGAGGAAGACTGGCTGGACGACGTGCGTCCGCTGCGGCGCGAGAATGCCGACGAGAATGCGCCGCGTCCCTTTATCGCCAACCGCGATGAGGTTCCGGCAGCCCGGCAGGTTCCCCCTCTGGAGGTCGACGAACCGAGCATCGGTGTGCATGAAGCACCCGATCTGACGGCGAGCCATCGGGAAGATGTACCCGACGAAGACGGCTGGGTCGAAGATGTCCGGCCGGCACGGCCCAATGTGGGCGATGCCGAACAGGCGGCGCCTTTCGCCGCGCGGCGCGATGAGGCTCCATCGTCGTGGCAGGCGTCTGTGACGGAAAGCGCCGATCCTCTTGCGGACGTATCGCACGCGCGTGAATCCACCGCCTTCGCCGAGCCGGGCCTTGATCCCGAAACGGACGAGGACGGTTGGCTCGACGACGTGCGTCCGCTCAAGCGCGATACGTCGGCAGAAGCAGAACAGGAAACGCGGACCGAGGGGCGCAGGGACATTCCCGAGCGCGTCGCCTCGACGCTCAGCGCGTCGGTGGAAGAAGAGCGCCGCCGCGCCGAGGCCGCGTTGGATCGCCCCCTCGACGTCCTGATCATCCACGTGGTTGCCGATCCTGCCGTCGGTCATTTCCGCGGCGAAGACCTGGGCAGCGCGTTCGCGGAGTTCGGTCTGAGCTTCGGACCGATGGGCATCTACCATCGTGAGGCCGGCGCGGGCGGCGGACCGATGTTCAGCGTCGTCAACCGCATCAAACCCGGCACCTTCGACCCCGAGCACTTTTCGGGCATGCAAACGCCCGGGTTCAGTCTGTTCATGCAACTGCCTGGCCCCGATCAGCCGATGGTCGCCTTCCGCGCCATGAGCGATTGTGCACGGCGGCTTGCCGAACGACTGGGCGGTAGACTTCACGACGAACAGAGCCAGCCGATGACGCCGCAGGCGCACAGCCGCTACGAAAAGCGCGTGCGCTCCTACACGTCCGGGCTTTACCGTCGCCTCAACGAGGCAGTGGAAACCGACGTGGCCGAACGCGAGCCGCAGTCCGATACGCCAGCCGCCCATGAGTATGCCGCAGCCCGTAACGACGAGCCGCCGAAGCGAGCCGACGACGCGTTTGGCCCAGAAGCACATCCGACACATCAATCCGCCGACAACCGTCAGGCTCAGCCTGTCGATGACGCCGATGCGGGCGATTCGTCGATAACCGCCCGCGCAGGAACCATGACGCGTAATTTGTTGGGGCGATACGAGGAACGGGTGCGATCGTTCGTATCGGGCTTGTCGCACCGCTCGCAGGAGCCCGACGATCCTGCCTGGGATGCGCTGATGCATGAGCGCGAGGACTCGCGCGATGCGGCGCATGGGCAACGCGGCATCGACCCGCTCGAGGCCTCGCCGGACATCCCGGCCACGGCAGCGACTGCCCACGATGTCCCCATCCGGGCCGAGGACCATGCCGCAGCTGCCGCTGAAAAGCCTGCAGCTGTCGCAGCCGATACGGAAGAGCGCCGTTCGACGCTGGAGCGTGCCGCGTCACGCAACAAATCGGGCAAGTTGCACGTCGAACCCGAACCGGGGATGCCCGAAGAACTCCTGATCATTCACATCATTGCCGATCCCGCCGTCGGAACGTTCAGGGGCGACGATGTCGCGTCAGCCTTCGAAGGCTGCGATCTTCGCTTCGGCGACATGCAGATTTACCACCGCGAGGCCAGCTCTGGCTCGCCGATGTTCAGTGCGGTCAATATGGTTAAGCCAGGCACCTTCGATCCCGAAAATTTTTCCGAACTGCAAACACCCGGCGTCAGCCTGTTCATGCAGTTGCCGGGCCCCGACCAGCCTATGGTCGCCTTCCGTGCCATGAGCGATTGCGCCCGACGGCTGGTCGAGCGCCTTGGCGGCAGGCTGCAGGACGAGACCCACAGTGCGCTGACGACGCAGACCCTGAGCCATTACGAAGAGCGCGTGCGCTCCTTCATCCAGCACCAGGCACGCCTCGCCGGAGGCCGGCGAGTGTGAGCGGAACCGCATCGCCCGAACAACGCGCGGCGGAACTGCGCGAGCAGATCGACCTGCACAACTACCGCTACTACGTACTCGACGACCCGCTGGTCCCGGACGCGGAATACGACCGTCTGATGCGCGAACTGCAGGCGCTCGAAGCCGCGCATCCCGAGCTTGTCGTGCCCGAATCGCCCACCCAGCGCGTCGGCGCCAAGCCGGCGCAGGGTTTCGGCGAAGTGCACCATGCCATCCCCATGCTGTCGCTCGACAACTGCTTCAGCGACGACGAGCTGCTGGCCTTCGATCGCCGTGTGCGCGAGCGCTTGGAGCGCGACGGGCCGGTCGACTACGTGGCCGAGCCCAAGCTCGACGGGCTGGCAGTCAGCCTGCGCTACGAGGACGGCGTGCTGGTACAGGGCGCCACGCGCGGCGACGGCAGTACCGGCGAGGACATCACCCAGAACGTGCGCACCGTGCACAGCATTCCGCTGCGCCTGCGCGGTGCGGGCGTGCCGCGCGTGCTCGAGGTGCGCGGCGAGGTGTTCATGCCCAAGGCCGGCTTCGAGAAACTCAACCGCCTGGCCGGCGAGCGCGGCGAGAAGACCTTCGTCAACCCGCGCAATGCCGCCGCCGGCAGCCTGCGCCAGCTCGATCCGAGCGTCACGGCTTCGCGTCCGCTGGAGTTTTTCTGCTACGGCTGGGGCGAAATCGAAGGCGCCGAGCTGCCTGCCAAACACAGCGACATGCTCAAGCGCCTGCGCGACTGGGGCGTGCGGGTCAGCCCGGAGGCGAGGGTGGTAAGCGGCGCCCAAGGCTGTCTGGACTACTACCGCGACATCGGCGAACGCCGTGCGGACCTGCCCTACGAGATCGACGGCGTGGTCTACAAGGTGGATTCGCGCGACCAGCAGCAAACCCTCGGCTTCGTCTCGCGCGCGCCGCGCTGGGCCATCGCGCACAAGTTCCCGGCCCAGGAAGAACTGACCCGGGTGCTGGACATCGAGTTCCAGGTCGGACGCACCGGCGCGCTGACCCCCGTGGCGCGGCTCGAACCGGTATTCGTCGGCGGCGTCACCGTCAGCAACGCCACGCTGCACAACATGGACGAAATCGAGCGCAAGGACGTGCGCATCGGCGACACCGTGATCGTGCGCCGCGCCGGCGACGTCATTCCCGAGATCGTCGCCGTGATGACCGACCGCCGCCCCGACGACGCCCGCAGCATCGAAATGCCTGCGACCTGTCCGGTTTGCGGCTCAGAGGTGGTGCGCGCCGAAGGCGAGGCGGTGGCCCGCTGCTCGGGCGGACTGATCTGCTCGGCGCAGCGCAAGGAATCCATCCGCCATTTCGCCTCACGCCGCGCCATGGACATCGAGGGGCTGGGCGACAAACTGGTCGACCAGCTCGTGGAACTCGGCATGATCGACCATGTCGACGACATCTACCGTCTGCAGGCGGAACGGCTCGCGGCCATAGAACGCATGGGCGAGAAGTCGGCCGCCAACCTGATCGAGGCCATCGAGCGCAGCAAGGACACCTCGCTGGCGCGATTCCTGTTCGCCCTCGGTATCCGCGAGGTCGGCGAGGCCACGGCGCGCGCGCTGGCTGCGCACTTCGGCACGCTGCAGGCGTTGCAGGAGGCCGCGCTCGAGGATCTGCGCAGCGAGGACGATCCCGAGATCAAGGCCAAGGACCGCTATCCGCGCCTACAGGCGGTGGCCGACGTCGGTCCCGCAGTGGCCGCGAACGTGTGTCACTTCTTCGCCGAAAAGCGTAACGAGGAAGTGATTCGCAAGCTGCGCGAGGCGGGCGTGCATTGGCCCGAAGCCAAGCCGCAGGGCGAAGGTCCGCTCAAGGGTTCGACCTACGTGCTCACCGGCACGCTGGAGCACCGCACGCGCGACGAAGCCAAGGCCGCTCTCGAAGCGCTCGGCGCGCGCGTCAGCGGCTCGGTGTCGAAGAAGACCACCGCCGTCATCGCCGGTCGCGACGCCGGTTCCAAGCTCGACAAGGCCGAGAAGCTCGGCGTCGAGATTTTGGACGAAGCCGGACTGAACGCACTGTTGGAGCACCCATGAACGCAGGCGAACAGCTCGTTGCCGGCATGCAGCGGCTCGAACGCACCGGCCTCAACCAGGGCACTTCAGGCAACCTGAGCATACGTACGCCGGACGGCTTCCTGGTCACGCCCTCCGGCGTTCCGGTCGAACGTCTGCGCGCCGAGGATATGGTGCCGATGGATCTGGCAGGCAACGCCCACGGCACGCTGCGCCCATCCAGCGAATGGCGTATGCACCGCGACCTCTACGTTGCCTTCCCCGAAGCGCGGGCCGTCGCCCACGCGCATCCGCCGCATGCCACCGCGCTGGCCTGCCGGCGCGAGGGCATTCCGGCCTTCCACTACATGGTCGCGGTCGCCGGCGGACACGACATCCGTTGCGCCGACTATGCGACATTCGGCACCGCGGAGCTGTCGGAGAACGCCGTCGTCGCGCTGCGGGATCGCAAGGCCTGTCTGCTGGCCAACCATGGAATACTCTGCCACGGCATCGACCTGGAACGCGCGATCGCCCTGGCGGTCGAAGTGGAAACGCTCGCGCGGCAATACCTGCTCGCCCGCCAGCACGGCGAGCCCGTGCTGCTCGACGAAACCGAGATGAATAACGTGATCGAACGATTCAAGACCTACGGCAAACAGCCGTGCGCGGAGGAACAGGCATGAGCTGGTGGGGCAAGGGGATAGGTGCAACCGTCGGCTTCGCGCTCGGCGGACCGCTGGGTGCGATGCTCGGCGGCGTCATTGGGCACCAGGTCGATCGCAAAAAGGATCAGTACGACGTAGCCCAGGCAAGGCTATCCGATCAGCAGACGACTACCCAGGCCGCGTTCTTCACCGCCACCTTCGCGGTGATGGGCCGGATTGCGAAAGCGGATGGCCGGGTCAGCGAGCGCGAGATCGAAATGGCGCGCAACATCATGCAGGGCATGCAGTTGAACGAAGCCCAGCGCCGCGCCGCGATCGAACTGTTCAACCAGGGCAAGTCCGACGATTTCGATCTCGAAGCCGTGCTCGATCAGTTCAAGCACGTCGTGCACCGACGCAGCGCACTGCTGCACATGTTTTTGGAAATCCAGATCAGCGCCGCTCTGGCCGACGGCATGCTCGACTACGCCGAACGGGAACTGCTGTTGCACATCTGCCAGCGCCTCGGCTTCTCGCAACTGCAGTTCCAGCTCCTGTTCGCCCGCGTGGCGGCGGTCATGGGGATGGCGGGCAGCGTCGGCGGTCAGGGCAGGGCAGGCCCTGAGATCGACGTGCCGCAGTCGCGGGTAAAACAGGCCTACGCCGTGCTGGAACTTGACGAATCGGTCAGTGACGAAGAGCTCAAACGGGCCTATCGCCGGCTCATGAGCCAGAACCATCCCGACAAGCTGGTGTCGAAAGGTTTGCCCGAGGAAATGATTCAGCTGGCGACCGAGAAGACGCAGCAGATCAAGCTGGCCTACGAGACGATCCGGGAGGCGAGGGGGATTTAGGCGCTCTTCGACGGCACAACCCCGCCTAGGAAGTCACGATATGAGAACCCTCATCTGGACGTCAGGCACTTCGCGCCGATTTGCATGACAGCGCCGCATGCTGGCCGACGCTTAGTTCGGCGTTAGAAGCGCCCCTTGTCGCGGCGGTATTTCAGATCAGTGATAAAGTGGCTCGTTTTCGTTGATGCCAAGATGGAACGAGCGATATGACGACCGAGCCCACGCCTTATCCGATCGGCACTCCCGGCAAGCCCTGGGGCGCTGAAGAAGTCGCCGCCTGGAGGTCACGGCAGACCCGCCGTCGCAGCTACGAAGCGGACGTGCTGAGCATGATCGAGACCCTGCGCGCTCGCTTCGACGTATCGGAGTACGGTCGGCTGGAGTACGCTCCCGACAGCTACCCGCTGTATGCCATCAAGAGCCGCGACTGGCGCGACGAGCTGCCCACCGTGCTGGTGACGGGGGGCGTGCATGGCTATGAGACCAGTGGTGTGCACGGCGCGCTGCAATTCGTCGACAAGCATGCGGAGCGCTACGCAGGGCGGGTCAATCTCGTGGTCGCGCCGTGTGTCAGTCCATGGGGCTACGAGCGGATTCATCGTTGGAACGCAGACGCGCTCGATCCGAATCGTTCGTTTTACGAGAACAGCCCGGCGCAGGAGTCGGCGGCCCTCATGCGCCTGGTCGAACCGTTCGGCAATCGCGTGCGGGTGCATATCGATCTGCATGAAACCACCGATACCGACGAGACTGAGTTTCGTCCTGCGCTGGCCGCCCGCGATGGCGTGGCGTATGTGCCGGGCGAGATTCCCGACGGCTTCTACCTGGTCGACGATAGCGAAGATCCGCAGCCGGCGTTCCAGCAGGCGGTAATCGCGGCAGTGGCGAAGGTCACTCACATCGCGCCGGCGGACGGCAACGGCGAGATCATCGGTTCTCCGATGGTGGCGCCGGGTGTTATCCAGTACGCACTCGCGGAACTGGGCCTTTGTGCAGGTATCACCGGGGCGCGCTACAAGACGACCACCGAGGTCTATCCCGACAGCCCGCGCACAAGCGCTGAGCAGTGCAACGATGCGCAGGTGGCGGCGGTGTGTGCGGCGATCGACTTTGCGTTGGAGCACGCATCCGACCCGCTCTGACCGGGATATTTCAGTTCCTGTGATGGGGCGGTGATGATCGAGCCGTTGTAGAGTCCCAATAACCAGCCCAAGCCCAGAATGATTGAGAGTGGATACACGATGCAGACATTGACCATTCAAAAACCAGACGATTTGCACGTCCATTTTCGTGACGGGGCGATGCTTCTTGAAACCGTGCCGGCAACGGCACGTGTGTTTCGGCGCGCGATTGCGATGCCCAATCTGACGCCGCCCGTGAGGACCGTCGAGGAGGCGTTGGCATACAAGCGCCGGATTCTCGACGCAGTTCCGGACGGATCGGATTTCGAGCCGCTGATGACGCTTTTTCTGACCGATGCGACCGACTCGGAGCAGATCGCGCAGGCCGCGTCCTCGGGCATCCCCGCGGTCAAGCTCTATCCTGCGGGGGCGACCACGAACTCCGAGGCGGGAGTCGGGAACCTGAAGGCTCTGTATCCGATTTTCGAAGCCCTTCAGGCACATCGAGTCATGTTGTTGGTACACGGCGAAATCGCCGATGCCGGCGTCGATGTCTTCGATCGCGAACATGAGTTCATCGATTTGCATTTGCGTGAGGTGGCCGAACGATTCCCGGAGTTGAAGATCGTTCTTGAGCACATCAGCACTCGGGAGGCGGTCGAATTTGTCACGCAAAGCGGGCCGAACGTGGCCGCGACGATCACCCCTCAGCATTTGCTCCTCAATCGCAATGACTTGCTGGCTGGCGGCATCAAACCGCATAACTACTGCTTGCCCGTACTAAAGCGCAAAACTCATCAAGAGGCGCTCAGGGCAGCCGCGGTCTCCGGCTCGAGGAAATTCTTTCTGGGCACCGATTCCGCGCCGCATGAAAGAATGACGAAGGAATCGGCCTGTGGTTGCGCCGGCTGCTATAGCGCTCCGACCGCTCTGGAGCTTTACGCTCAGGTGTTCGATGAGCTTGGAGCGATTGATCGCCTGGAGGGCTTCGCCAGCCACCATGGCGCCGATTTCTACGGTCTGCCAAGAAACGCGGGTGAAGTGAAACTGGTCAAGCAGGAGTGGTACATCCCGGAGCGGGTTGAGTTGCCCGGCGGCGGTTCCATCGTGCCATTGATGGCAGGCCAGAGGCTGGACTGGAAAGTCGAGTCGATTGGTTGACCGGGCTCGATCAACAACGCGAGTGCTAGCTTTGGCGGGGCGCATTCATCTCGACCGGAAGCCATCCGGGAAACCCGCCGAGCTTCGCTTTGAGAACAAAAAAGGGGCGCCATAGGCGCCCCTTAAACAAAACTGCCAGCGGCAAATCAACCGTTAACCGCCGCCTTCAGGTCTGCATCACCAGCCGCATACACCCTCTGCGCCGCGCTCAAGGCCGAACCACGCTCCAGCGCATATCCCTGACCGGCCAGAATGTTTTCCATCGCCGCCAGCAGCATGTACACGTTACGCATATTGCTGGCATGGCCCATCAGCCCGATGCGCCATATCTGGCCGGCCAGCGGACCAAGCCCCGCACCGATCTCGATGCTGTAGTCGTCCAGCAGGGCGTTGCGTACGGCGGCCTCGTCGACGCCCTCGGGCACACGCACCGCGTTGAGCTGCGGCAGGCGATATTCCGATGCGACGAGGAAGGACAAGCCCATGGCTTCCAGACCGTCGCGCAGCGCGGCGTGGTTGCGTTGGTGGCGCGCCCAGGCGTTCTCGATGCCTTCTTCCTGCAGCATCACCAGCGACTCGTGCAGGCCGTACAGCGCGTTGATCGGCGCGGTGTGGTGGTAGGCGCGCTTGGCACCCTTGCCCCAGTAACCCATCACCAGGTTCAGATCCAGGAACCAGCTCTGCACCTTGTGCGTGCGGTTGCGGATGCGCTCGACGGCCGCGTCGCTGAAGCTCACCGGCGACAGGCCGGGGGTGCAGGACAGGCACTTCTGGCTGCCCGAATACACCGCGTCGATGCCCCAGTCGTCCACTTCGATCGGCGTGCCGCCCAGCGCGGTGACCGCGTCGACGATGGCGAGGCAGTCGTGCCGGTGCGCGATCTCGACCAGCGCGCGGGTGTCCGACTCGGCGCCGGTGGAAGTCTCGGCCTGCACGAAGGCGACCGTACGTCGCCTCGGGATGCGCCTTGAGCGCGTCTTCAAGCTTGTCCGGGTCGACCGGCTTGCCCCATTCGTCTTCCACCATCACCGGCGTCGCGCCGCAGCGCTCGACGTTTTCCTTCATGCGGCCGCCGAACACGCCGTTCTGACACACGATCACGGTGTCGCCGGGTTCGACCAGGTTGACGAAGGCGGTTTCCATCCCCGCCGAGCCGGGCGCCGAAACGGGCAGGGTCAGCGCGTTCTGCGTCCGGAAGGCGTACTGCAGCATGCTCTTGACCTCGTCCATCATGTCCACGAACAGAGGGTCGAGATGGCCGATGGTCGGGCGGGCCATGGCTTCGAGCACGCGCGGACTGACGTCGGACGGGCCGGGGCCGAGAAGCGTACGTTGAGGCGGGTGGAAACTCTGCGGCATGGGCGACTCCTGCGGTAAGCGTTTGTTTTATTGAGCGGTGCAGTATAAGCATCCGCGTATGTATGGGTACAGATTCGCCACTTGGCGAAGGGATTTAGGGACACGTCGAGGGCGTTTTTCCTTAGCGCCTGCGCACGCCGCTTGCCCAGAGCACGCCACCGATAATGAGCAAGCCGCTGAATACCTGATCGAGCGTCAAGGGCGCTCCCAGAAAGACGAACGCCTCCGCGGCGCTGAAAAGCGGCACGGTGTAATAGACCATGCCGACATTGCTCGGCCCGACCAGATCGATGGCCTTATGCCACAGCCAGTAGGCGAGCACCGATGCGGCGATGCCGACATAAAGCACGGCGCCGACGATGGTCGGGCTCAGGTCGACATGAGCTCCATGCGTGCTGCTCCAGAGCGCCAAGGGCGACAGCAGGGCCAGGCCTAGCCATATGTTCGAGATCAGAAACGTGGGCTGTTCGATCGCGCTCGGTTTGTGGCGCACCAGGATCACATACAGAGCCCACAGCACGGCTGCAGCCAGCATCCAGAGATCTCCCGGCGCGAACTGTAGGGCACGCAAGCGGGCGGGTTGGCCATGCGTAAGCAGCAAGACGACGCCGCAGGCGCCCAATACCGCTCCGGACAATTTTCTGGCCGTTGGTCGCTCGCCCGATATCACCCAAGCCAGGAAAATGATGAACAGCGAGGCGGACACGGCGATCAGCGACATGCTGGTCGCGGAACTCGTCTCGCCCGCCACGTAGATCAGCGTATTGAACAGAGTGACGCCGACGAAAGCGGTGAGCGCGAGGTAGGGCAGGTGTCGCCGCAGCAGCCGACGTTGGCGCCACAGCGCCGTCGCCCCGAACGGCAGTATGACCAAGGCCGCGACACTCCAGCGCAGAAACGCCAGCATCACAGGGGAGATGTGAGTGGCCAGACCCTGCGCGACGACGAAGTTGCCGGCCCAGATCATGCACGCGCCCGCAGCCAGCAGATAGCCGAGCGCAGATGAACTTGATGGGGTTGGGGTGGGGTTCATGGAGTTTCGCGCAAGAGGGCGGTGGACAGTGCGGGCCTAAGATACACGCCTCATGCGGCGCTGGCTCGTCGTTCTGTGCCGCATTTTGAACATGATCGTGCACCGATAATCATGGTTAGGTGCACGCTTCGTTTTGTGCCCGCCGTTATATCCGTAGTGATCGTCGTTTCCGGCAGGCGAGGGCCGAGCCCTGGATCGGTCAAGCGTGTAAACTGCACAATTTTGCAACCCCACCCTTATCCGACCTCAACCGAATCAAGAATCGCACCCATGCTCGACACCAAACGCCTGCGCAACGACCCCGAGGGCATCGCCCGCATCCTGGCCCGCCGTGGCTTCGCTTTCGATCTGGAACGCTTCAACTCGCTGGAGAGCGAGCGCAAGCGTCTGCAGGTCGAGACCCAGGAACTGCAGAATCTGCGCAACACACGCTCCAAGGCCATCGGCCGAGCCAAGGCGCAAGGCGAGGACGTACAGCCACTGCTTGACGAGGTGGCCGATCTGGGCGACCGCCTGGGCGCGGCCAAGACCGCCTCGGAGGCGGTGCAGGCCGAACTCGACGGCCTGCTGATGGGGATGCCGAACCTGCCGCACGAGTCGGTGCCACAGGGCGACGACGAGGACGCCAACATTGAGGTGCGCCGCTGGGGCGAACCGCGCAGCTTCGACTTCGAGCCGCGCGATCACGTCGATATCGGCACGGCGCTGGGCGGGCTCGACTTCGAGGCCGCTGCACGCATCTCCGGCGCACGCTTCGCCGTGCTGCGCGGCGAACTGGCACGCCTGCAGCGCGCGCTGACGCAGTTCATGCTCGACACGCACACCCGCGAGCACGGCTACCGAAGAGGTCTACGTCCCGTATCTCGTGCAGTCCCAGGCGCTGGAGGGCACTGGACAGCTGCCCAAGTTCGAGGAGGATCTGTTCCGCATCGAGGCCGATCCGCCGTTCTACCTCATCCCCACCGCCGAGGTGCCGGTAACCAACCTGGTGCGCGAGCAGATCGTCGAAGCCGAGAGGCTACCGCTGCGCTTCGTGGCGCACACGCCGTGTTTTCGTTCCGAGGCCGGTTCGGCCGGCAAGCGATACGCGCGGCCTGATCCGCCAGCACCAGTTCGAGAAGGTCGAGACTGGTGCATCTGGTGCATCCCGACGAATCCTGGGACACGCTGGAGACTCCTGCGTCGGTCATGCCGAGAGCCGATGCTGCAAGCCTGGAGCTGCCGTACCGCGTCGTCACGCTGTGCACCGGCGACCTGGGCTTTTCCGCGGCCAAGACCTACGACCTGGAAGTCTGGCTGCCGGGGCAGGCGCTCTACCGCGAGATATCCTCGTGCTCGAACTTCGAGGACTTCCAGGCGCGCCGTATGCTGGCCCGATTCCGCAATCCCGAAACCGGCAAACCCGAGCTGCTGCACACGCTGAACGGCTCCGGCTTGGCCGTCGGCCGTACGTTGGTGGCCGTGCTGGAGAATCATCAGCAGGCGGACGGCAGTGTGCGCATCCCGGCCGCTCTGCAGCCCTACCTCGGCGGCCAGGAACGCATCGGATGATGCGCGGGATCTTGCGCAGCATCGCCGGGCTTGCCCTGCTGGCACTGGTCGTCGCGGCACGCCCGGCCATGGCCGCACCGCTGGAGCAGCTCAAGGCGCTGGCCTCGCAGGGCGCGGCAGTCAGCGTCCGCGTCGTCGACCTGAACGATGGCCGCACCCTGGCGGCCATGAACGCCGGCGTGGCGTTGACGCCGGCCTCGGTCAGCAAGCTGTATACGGCTGCTGCCGCGCTCGAGCAGTGGGGTGCGGACTATCGCTTCACGACCCGCGTCCTGTACACCGGGGAAATCAGCGCCGGCGAGCTGCGCGGCGATCTGATCCTGCGCGGTGCCGGCGATCCCGGTCTGACCAACGCGCAGATGTGGACGCTGGCGCAGCGCGTACGCGCAGCTGGCATCACCAAGGTCAACGGCGCGGTGATGGTCGACCAGTCGCTGCTCGGTCGCGTCCCCTGCGCCACCGAAGACCGTTGTAACGCGAAGGCGACCAGCCGCGACGCCTACAATGCGCCGCTTTCCGCCGCCGGTTTCGACTACAGCAACATCTGCCTGCGCGTGGCGCCGGGGCCTGCTGCCGGCACGCCGGCAAAGGTTGGTTTCGAGCCCTTCGAGCTGCCCATGTTCGGCGTGCGCGGAACCGTGCGTACATTGCCGGCCGGCGCGCCGACGAAGCGTCGACGTGGTGCGGGTGACCGCCGACGGGCGGAACTGGTTCTACGCCCGCGGCGGTATCGCCGTAGACGCGCCGGCGCGCTGCTACTACCGCTCGGTCTCGCACCCAGCGCTGTACGCCGGCCAGGCGCTGATCGCTTTCCTGCGACAGGCCGGCGTGGAGGTCAAGCACTCGACCGCCCGCATCGTCTCGGCTCCGCCGACGAGCAGGCACGCCCGCTGGCGGAAGTGAAGGGCACCACGCTCGGCGATCAGCTGCGCGGCATGCTGGTGTACAGCAACAACTACATGGCCGATCTGCTGGCGCTGGACCTTGCGCGCACCACCGCCGAGCCGCCGATCACGATGGCCAAGGCCGGCGCATGGCTGACCCGCTACGCACGTCGTATCGATGCCGAATCACCCTGGCCTGGCGCGCGCAAAGGCAGCCCCAGACTGGACAGCGGCAGCGGTCTGACCCCGGACAGCCGAGTGTCCGCCGATGACGTGGTTGCGCTGCTGGCGGCGGCATACCGTAACTACGGAGATTTCCCGGCCTTCCTGGGTGCGCTCACGGTGCCCGACCAGACGCCGGTAAACATGCTCAAAGGTGGCCCCGAAATCTGGGCAACGCATGTCGCCGTCAAAACCGGCTCGCTGTCCCGCCCGGTGTCGGTGTTCGCGCTGGCCGGCTATCTACGCCTGAACAACGGCCATTGGGGCGCCTTCGCCGTCATCGTCAACGGCACGCGTCAGCAGCCTCGTCTGGGGCTGGAGCGCTCGCTG
>CAVVUY010000020.1:0-34501 GCA_963751375.1 uncultured Gammaproteobacteria bacterium | reverse complement strand
CCGACAGTTGCCGATGTCTCCCCCGACTTATTACAGCTACTCGTTCCATAATGGCTCGATGTCGTTCAGCCGACGCGTGGTAGGCATTCAAACTTTTATCTACCCGAGGTTGATCCGTCACCGTCACGGCGCGAGTGCCGGTCAGAACAGCTGTGAAGTGCCCAGGCGATTCAAAACGCAGAGACCGTGTGGCATTCATGCCAACGGGCGTTCAGTAATGCAAGGTTATTGTCATATTCAAGTGCCTCCCATCGTACGGGAAGCTGGCGTCAGCAAACGATGGCGCTCCGTGCATCGTGGCTATCGCCCCGTTTGAAAAACCGTAGCCTTCCGTAGGGAGGCCCAGCCAGTTGGTATCGAGCTTTCCGTTCATGTTCTCATCATGAATGACGGCCAGCGCATACGTTCCCGGCGGGATGTTTTCAAAGTCGCACTGCGCCTGCGTCTCCCTAATTTTGATCACCATTACATTCGTTGCCGAGCGCAGAAACTCGATGGGAAAGCCCTTTGGCGACTCAAAAAGCGCGCAATCGACTGTTCCGGTGCTGTTTCTTATGTTCAGGATCTTCACATGAATCCCGGGGCAAGGTGACTGGGCCATGGCGAGTGCAGGAAGAGTCGCAAATATCAGCATCGCAAACCACGCGACGAGCCGAACTCCCGTGGAGACCCGTACCGCCGAACCCTTGACCTCGTAGGCCGCCGCGGCCTTCCGATGGATTGATTCATGCATGAGCTTCTCCCACAACCCGGATCTAGGCAGTAATGGTTTGCTCCCCTCATGGTGACTACTCGTCACCACTTTTATAGACGCTTCCGAGCCACGCTTTGTTTCCAGAAGCGCCTGCTTCAATCAGTAGCAGACAATTCAATGGAGCGGATTCACAAACGGTCAACGGCCGCTCCTGGCCGGATAGCGACCAAGCAGTAGGTCCGCTATCCGGCCGATCAATGTTCAGACCCCGGTCTGCTCTGACATCTCTTGTTATGCTGACGTTCGCTGAAATGACTTTGCAGGACTTCGATAAACGGGCAATTCCTTCCATTTCCCGGTTCGGTCTCACCAGACTATGTCTTTTCTTCCACTGGGCACAAAGCAGGCTCGGCCTTGAGCGCTTTGCGTACCTGCATCAGCCGCCTTTCGATCCGCGCGCGATCATGCGTGGAGTCGATGGTGCGATCAGCCAGCTCGGCAATCCATTGCACCTGTTCGTCGAGTGCTCGTCTGTCGTATGTACTGACCGTCAAGCTGGCGATATTATCGATGGCGCCGAGCATACGCGCCATGATGGCGACATTGCCTGCGGCACCACCCCGAATCTGATCGAATGCCTCCGCCAACAGATTTTCAAAGCTCGGAACGATGGCGATCACACGCAGGGTTTCTCCCTCGTAACGGTGCGATGGAGGGAATTGCCGACAAGCCAGCTGAGCCAGAATGGCTGACAGGTAATCCACGCACATCACCGCCGTAGAGGTGTCATTGACGCCGGGCGAAAGAGCCTTCAAGGCCATATCCACGATCTGCCGGATACCGAAAGCAGGGTCCTGAGCAGCCGTGCGATGGCGACCAATACTGTAAGCCCTATTCAGGGCAACAATCGTCTCTTGATCCGGCGGGTAAGTCAGTGCGAGCGATGCCAACGCAGTATCTTGCACAACGAACGCGCCGATCCCACGCTCCATCCGCACGACGGTCCTCCTGTCCTGCGCCAAGCGCAGGATGGCGGCAAAATCCACGCTCTGTATGTAGCCGCTCACCTCCGCCGACACTACGTACCATGCCCTCTCATCCAGAGCGGGAAGGAGCCGCTCGTTTTCTTCACCCTCAGCTTTGTCGGGACCGGGTTCCCGTTTTTCCGGGAACAACCGATCAATCGACGCGTAGGTTTCCTGAGCGACCGAGGCAATGATGTTGGAAGCCTGGATCGACGAGGCGATGTGATGAATAAAAAAAATGATGACGGCAATACCACAAAACGCCAGAATAAATGCAAAAAAAACTGCCAGGCTGGGCACGAATGGAGCTTCGCCAGTGCGAATAGCGTGCAAGACGATCAAACAATAGGCGAAAATTCCGGCAAACGTTCCCAGAGTGACCTGCGTGACACGGCTGCGCATGAAGTTGCGCAAGATGCGCGAGGTGTATTGGCTCGACGCCAGCGTCAATGCCAGTAGGGTCATTGAGAACGTAATGCCCATAACGGACAGCATCGAACTGGCAAGCGTAGACAACATATCGCGCGCGCCTTGCGCATCGACTCCAAATATCCGAGGCCACTGGGCCAGCCATCGTTCACTCACGGCGTGGTCAATTAGGATCAAAACTATCGCGTAGACAATGCTGACCAGGACGATCAGAAAAGGCAAAAGCCAAAAGCTCGATCGCAAATCGCTCCAGAGTTGTTTGAAATATTGCATGGGTAAACCTCCAAATCCAGAGAGAGATTGCGCATGAAAAAACATCCCCACGATCAAGTAGTCAGTCCGCAATCACTGCACTGATAAACAATATCATCAAAACTACAATCCATTCCCGATGAGGTGCCGCCAGACCATGCTTGTGGCGGACCCTTTCGTCCATTTTTTCTAGTCAAATCTTGGAGTCGATACGGTCCAGACCGGACTTGCGCGCAACGGCTTCTGCAGTGGTCATAAGGTTGATCTCGCCCATCACCAATTTCGAATCTCCGTGATGCCCTGACCGTGCTTGTCGACGTATTACTTATGCTGGAGAGGAAGACGGTATTCCATTTCCCCTACCGCGCACCCGAGCCTGATCGTCTGGAAGTAACAAGAAGTCTGTGCGGTAGCGTACAGACTCTTTCTCCTGTCAGAGTAACCTACACTTAGGAAGCAGGCCTTAGCGCAGGGATGAAGGGGGTGACAAATCGGCGACACTGTCATCACTGCCAAGGTCAAAACCGCTATTTTTCAGGAACCCTGGCTGAAGTCGGCTGAGATCAACGTCGAGACCTATAAGGGCGTGGTGCAACTGAGCGGCTTCGTAAGCTCTCAAGAGGACATCGACAAGGCAGTGCAGGTTGCACGCGCCATCAAGTGGGTGACGGCGGTGAAGAACTCAATGCAGCTCAAATAAGGGTGGGCCGGGAGTCACGCGAAGTGAGGCCCGGCCGATCATCAGGGAGGGGAATGAAAATGCTGAACTATGCCATCGTATTTCTCATCATCGCGCTGGTCGCCGCTCTGTTCGGCTTTACCGGCATCGCTGCGAGCGCTGCCGGGATCGCCAAGATCCTGTTCTTGATTTTTGTGCTGCTGTTCGTGGTCACGCTGATTCTGGGGCGCACGCGACGCCGGTGATTTCAGTAGGCATCAAGCGACGCCTTGCGGCCCGAACCCGCATGCCGGATGGTTTCGAGTTCTCCTAAGGACTGAATTGCTATCAGTTCTCTAAACATTTTCGGCGAGTACTTGGTTTCCGCCCAGATTATGGCTGTTCCGTATTTAGAAGCAGACGCTCTAATGCCGTGTTCGGAACAAAGCTCAATGCCCGCTTCTGGCCGATCCCAGCCAATAGCCATCCCCTTGCGTCCCAAAGCAGTCAGCCATGGGAAACATACCAGGCCGGTCTTGTCTTTCGCCTCGCCCAGTGCATCCACTAGGTAGGAAGCTCAGTTTCTGTTTTCCAATATGGCGTAGGTTGAGTTGAGCGCAGCGGTTTCCGTTACGGCCAGGTTGACACTATCCGCTTCCGCACTCTCAACCCCTCCTACCGCTGGTACTTGACGAAGGGCGTCAGTCGGCCGATGCGGTCGTATAACCTGCGCGCCGTCTTGTTGAAATCCTGCGTCATCCAATACACCGATGGTGTACCACTGGCATCCGCGGCGGCATAGACGGCTTCAATCAATGCGCGCCCAACGCCTGTTCCGCGTACCGATGGATCGACATAGAGGTCCTGTAGATAGCAGACATCTTCCAGGCGCCAGTTATGGGCGTGATAGATGATGTGGACCAGCCCGACGAGACGCCCCTCATATTCGGCCACGAAGGCGCATTGTTGAGGCCTGTTCGGGTCGAGGAGCCGAGCGAAGGTACTCTGGTAAACCTCTTCGCTCACAGCGCTTTCATAGAAATCCAGATACGCCGTCCAAAGCGTTCGCCATTCGGCTTCGTCGCCCTCGCACAGGGGGCGGGTTTGGAGAGTCATAAGCGATATCCTTGATGGTTAGGTGACAACCAGCCCATCACGCCAATGGGCATGACTTCGTACGTTTCCCATTTCTACCAGAAACCGATTCCGGCCATGCAGGGTCTTGCCGAGCGCGCGCCGCTGATCTATGCCGGCAGCGTATCCAGGACGCTCTTCCCCGCACTGCACCTGGGCGAGACTGCGGTCCGAAGCACTGGCATGCGCACGCTGGCGCGCATGCCAGCGGGCGTGCCTCAGCCGAGATAACGGTCCTTCAGCCGCACGTAATGCGCTGCGGAATAACGCAGGCGTTCGATTTCTTCGGCCTCCAGGCGCCTGACGCAGCGCGCCGGGTTGCCCAGCCACAGCTCGCCCTCGCCGACCGTCTTGCCCGGCGGCACCAGCGCGCCGGCTCCAATCAGCGCGTTCGGCCCGACCACCGCGCCGTCAAGCACGGTGGCGTGCATGCCGATCAGGCAGGCGTCGCCCAGGGTGCAGGCGTGCACCACCGCGGCATGACCGATGGTGACGTCGGCACCGATCAGGCAGGGCAGACCACCGGGCGAATACGGCCCGTCATGCGTCACATGCACGACGGCACCGTCCTGGATATTGCTGCGCGCCCCGACACGGATGTAATGCACGTCGCCGCGCAGCACCGCGCCAGGCCAGACCGACGCGTCGTCGCCCAGTTCGACATCACCGATCACGCTGGCTGCGGGATCGACATAGACCCGTTCGCCGAGCCGCGGCGTGTACTCCTGAAAAGCGCGTACGGCACACATGATTTACCGCTCCTTGCTCTGCCTGCTCAGGAGTGTACCGCAAGGTCGCGCACGTACTAGCGGACGCCCCTCCCCAAAGCGCGGCCGTCGGCGCATACTTCCGCCGCCACAATAGCGTGGCCCACCGGTGTCACCAGCCGTGTCCAATTCAGACGCTTCCCTGCAGATAGCCGACGCACTGTGCAGCGCCGGCTGGATATCGCTGGCGCATTTCCTGGAACCGGGGTTGATCGAGGCACTGCACGCCGAACTGCTCGCCCACGCCGAGGTCGACGAGCTGACGCCCGCACTGATAGGCCGCGGACCACAGCAGCAGCGGCGCAACGACATCCGTGGCGACCGCACGCGCTGGCTGACCGGCGCCGGCGCCACACAGCAGGCGTTGTTCGAACAGCTCGAAGAGCTGCGCACGTCGCTCAATCGCACGCTGTTCATGGGCCTGGAAGATTTCGAGGCGCATTACGCGCTGTACCCGCCGGGCGCGCGCTACCAACGCCATCTCGACAGTTTTCGGGGCGACAACCAGCGCCGCGTCAGCCTGGTGATCTACCTCAATCCAGACTGGCGCCGGACCGACGGCGGCCTGCTCCGGCTGTACACGGCGCGGGGAGCGCTGATCGAAGAGGTTCTGCCCGAAACCGGCCGCGCGGTGTGCTTTCTCAGCGAAGAATTCCCGCACGAGGTGACCCGCGTCCGACGGCCGCGCGCGAGCATCGCCTGCTGGTTCAGAATCCGCCCCATCGATCCGCTCTGAGCGTCTCGCCCGTCGAAGGCCGGGCTAGGAAAGCGCGACTCAACGCTGCGAGGCGCTGCGAATTGCCATCACGGCTTGGTTACGCAAAGTCTTGAGCGCCTTCAGCGGCGCCTCGTCGACGCCGCCGCCGGGCGGCAGGTCGAGGTAGAACGCACCGACGGCACGCTCGTTGACCACCAGCGGCAGAACCAAAAAACAATCATCGTGCAGAATCGAGCGCAACGCTTCCGGCAGATAACGCCTACGCTCGCCTTCGGGCTGCGCCTGCACGACGATATCCTTGCGCGTGCGTAGACTCAGCGCGAACACGTCGCGCCCCTCTTGCCCGGAATAGGCAAACGCGGTGCCCGGCAACGAGTCCGGCACATCGCCGAAAGCCAGACGTGCCGTCAGCCGACTCCCGTCGCGGCTGGCCAGGAATAACACCACGCAACGGGCGCCGACACCCCGGTACATGGTCTCCAGCACCACCTGCAGCAAGGCGTTCAGATCGAAGGATTCGATCAGGTTCGCGGTCACGTCGTTGACGCCTTCGAGCAGCACGTCCAACTGCTGAGCGCCCGTCAGCGGTGCCCTTTCCTCACCCACGTCGGTATCCGGTTCCTCGGGACAGGGCTCCGCAGCCTTTTGCTCCGCAGGCTTTTGCCCCGACGCTCCCGAACCGTTCAGATTGGCCCGCATGCGATCAAGCGCCTTGCGCGCATGCGGCGGCAGGCCCGCGCCGCGCAGAAAATCCAGCATTTTTTCCTGCGCCTGACGGGTCAGCGTGTCCAGATACCTGCGATCCACACCCAGCGCCGTGCCGAAACGGCCGGCCAAGCTCTGCAAGCCGGCGGACAGATCGCCCTGGGCCTCGAAAACCGTTTCGCTCAGTTCATTGGCGAAAGCAGAAACCGTCGCCCACGTCTGGGCATGACTCCCCGGCTTTCCGACCGTGCCCTGCGGCAGCGGCTTCAGAGTGTGTACGATGTCGCTCGGAAACCCCCAGTCAGCGAGTACCGCCTGCCCGAGCCGCGCGTAGTTCAGCCCCAGCACCTCATGCGCCGCCACGGCCTCCGGGATACGCCGCTGCTCCACGGCCAGACGGATGTCCGCGTACTCTTCCGGAAAATAGTAAGCCGTCAGCACCTTGCCCACACTGTGCAGCAAGCCGCAGATAAAGGCTTGTTCACTTCCGAGGCCGGGCATCCGATCCGCGACTTCCTTGGCGAGCATCGCGCTGTAGAGTGCGCGCATCAATGCTTCGGCCAGTTGCCCGGCATCGTTGTCGTTGTGCAGGTTCTCCAGCAGCATGAGGCCCAAGGCGGACATGCGCACCTGCTCGAAACCCAGCACCATGATCGCGCGCGTGATGGTGTGGATGCTGCCGCCGAACTGCCCGTAGTACGAGGAATTCGCCAGGCGCAACAGCTTCTGCGTGGTCGCGTAGTCCTGCAGCACGGCATTCGCCAACTGCGACACGCTGTGGTTGGCGGCATCGGCCGAAAAACGATTGATGTCGCGAATGGCATGCGACAACCCAGGGAAATCGGGTTTGCGCTTGATGCGGCGCATGATGAAATCCAGCGCACCGGAACCGCCGCGCTCGAGGCGCACGTCGAGCAGCGAGGCCAACGCGGTGCGGAATTCCCGCGCGTCGGCATAGCGATCCTCGGGCGGACGCGCCGTGGCGCGCAGCACGAGTTGATCGAAACGCGCGTCGCCCCCACCGGCCACGCGCGAGGGCGGCGCCAGGCGACACTCGACGATTTCATCGTAGATGTCGTCGACGGTCTCTCCCTGAATGGCGCGCCGGCCGGTCAGCATCTCGTAGAACAGCAGCCCCAGCGCAAACACATCCGAACGCGTGCCGACCTCGGCGCCGAGCAACTGCTCAGGAGAGGCGTAGCGCAGCGAGCCCCACAGGCGGTTCTGTTCGCTGATCGCCTCGGCCGGCATGGCGATACCGAAGTCCATCACCCGCGCCCGCCCCTCCTCTCCCAACAGCACGTTGGAGGGCTTGAGATCGCGATGCAGAATGCCGGTCGCATGCGCCGCTGCAACGCCGTCGAGCACCTCAAGCATGATGCGCAAGGCTTCCGTCGGCGCCAGAGGTTCGCCGGCGATGCGCTGGGCCAGCGTCTGGCCTTCGACGTGCTCGAACACCAGGAAGATGCCGCGCCCCTGCTCCAGTTCCCCGGCCTCGAACAGCGGCACCACATTGGGATGCTTGAGGCGGCCGACGATACGCGCCTCGTCGAGCAGCCGCTCGCGCGCGAAATCGTCGCCAAGGGCGTCGGCATGCAGCGTTTTGATGGCCACGGTGCGCTCGAGACTGGGATCGAAACCCAGGTAGACGGCGCCCTGCGCACCGGTGCCCAACACTCCCTGCACGGCGAAACGGCCTATCTTCTGCGGCACTGTCAAGCTTGCACACTCCCTCATTCGGCCGCGTGGCCGGGGACACAGGATTGGACGGGCGCACGCCCTAGCAAGGCGCTGTGGGCGTGGGTACGGTCAGTGGCGTCAGCCCCTAATATTAATCATGACGGCCACCATTGCAGCCGCGAAAGCCACTATCCTCGCCCGCCGGCTACACGAAGCGGGATAGACAGCAACACTCCGCTCACGCCAACAGCCCCTAGTGTAACCTCGCAGCCGGCCCGCACCAGCATGCAACTGGCCATGCGGTCGCTCAAGCCTTCCAGACGCGGTTGCGGCCTTCATGCTTGGCGACATACATGGCCTGATCCGCACACTTGAGCGCCGCATCGATGTTGCCGCTCGCAACATCGACTGGCGCCACACCGATACTGACCGTCATCTGCAACGCCTCGGCCCCTTCGGCCTCGATACGCAGATCCTCGATGCGCGAACGCAAGCGCTCGGCGACCTCGAGCGCATCCCCTATATCCAGACCGGGCAGCATTATGGCGAATTCCTCGCCGCCGATCCGCCCGAGCAGATCGAACTCGCGCAACTCTGCGCGCAAAGCGGTCGCGATCGCGCGCAGCGCGGTATCGCCGACGGCGTGTCCGAAACTGTCGTTGATCCGTTTGAAGTCGTCGGCATCGATCAGCATGACGCTGACGACCTGCCCGCCACGACGGGCGCGGCGCAACTCCTGCTCGACGTCCAGCAGAAATGCCCGGCGGTTGCGGATGCCGGTCAGTGGATCAAGGCTGGCCAGACGCTTGAACTGGCGTACGACGCGCTTCTGCATCGCGATGTCCATGACCCCGACCAGCATCGCCGGTTCGTCATGGTATTCGAGCCGACTGGCCGCGAGCAGCACTTCCAGCGGCGTTCCGTCAGCCGTGTGCAGCCGCACTTCGAGGCCGCTGACATAGCCGTCCTGCGACACGCGCTGCGCGAGCCGCTCGCGTTCCTGCGGATCCGGATAAAAATCCCGGGCACGCAGCCCCGCAAGCTCTCTCCCCCGCACCCCGAACAGTTCCAGCGCGAGATCGTTGGCGCGCAGCACATGCCCAGTATCGAGCGCGGACAGCACCAGCGGCACGGGGGCGGCATCGAACAGACGGCGCACATTGTCCTCGCTGGCGCGGAGCAGGCGTTCGGCTTCCTCCCGCTCGGCGATCTCCAGGCGCAGCGCCTGATTGAGCCTGCGCTGCTCGTTCAGATTGCTGTATTCGAGACGCAGCGCCCGATTGTTGAGGCGCGCGAATACCATGCCAAAGACGTTGACCAGCAGCAGAAGCAGCAATGGGGTGAACAGCGCATCCGGCGCCGTCCCCAGCAGCAGAGGGAATATGGCGAGGAAGATCGCACTGAATACCGGCGGGACAAAGAACTGCAGCGGCGACAGATTGGGCAGGAACAGGTATAGCACCAGCACGATGGCCAGCGCGCTCATGGTATGGAAGGACACCTCTCCGCCATGGAGCAGCACGACCGCCAGAAAGGCAACGGTTATGTAACTCTCGAATACCAGCAGCGCACCGATCAGCCTCGCATCATGCGCCTCGCGGCGCGGCCGAATCAGCGCCAGCGCCGCCAACGCCACCGCGGGCGCCCCGAGCCGCACCGTGAGCAGAAGGCCGAAAACCTCTCGCCCGGCGAAGACTTCGTAATCGTAAGGCACAGCCGCCGCGAACAGCACGGCACCGACCAGCAAGGCCAGGCGGGCATGCAGACGGATCTGCTCGGCCTTCGCCACCCGATAGGCGCTCTCGGTACCGCGGTCCCGAAAAAAACCCCATGGGGAGAACAATGCTTGGCGCGACAACGCTCCGCGCTTCACTGCTGCTGCCATCCGTTCGATTTCCCACCGATAGCGCATCACTGCGCCCGCATGCTACGGCATACGGGCGACGAAGCCGGACCTCAAGTCCGTCTATCGATTTAGCATAAGCCATAGGCGCGGACTTCGCGCTTTACGCTCAGATCGAAGACGAACCCGCCGTACCGCTCATGCCTCCGCGGTGCACGGCCAGCACCGTCTCGACCTCGACCAGACGCGCCAGCTGCCGCTCGAGCACGTCCAACGCACGGTCGCCGGCCACCCACACACCGAGCTGGAAACGTCCCTTAGTAGCGTCGAAATCTGCCTGCATGCGCTGCACGTCGAAACCACGCACGCGCAAGGTACGCAGAATGCGCTCCAATCCTCCCGCCTGCGGCCGGGCAATGATCTGCAATTCGTGATTCATGATGTCGCTGTCTCCTCGATCATCTCGTGATTGCCGCGCCCCGGCGCGACGATGGGCCAGACGTTGTCCTCGCGCGCCACGGGCACGTGCACCAGCATCGGGCCAGGCGTGTCCAGCAGCGTCTCCAGCACGGCGTCGATCTCGTCGCCGCGGCTGGCGCGCAGCGCGGGAATGCCGAAGGCGCGCGCAACCTCGACGAAATCAGGGTTGTCGGACAGATCGACCTCGCTGTAGCGCCCGGCGTAGAACAGCTCCTGCTGCTGGCGCACCATGCCGAGATACTGGTTGTCGAACAGCAGGATCTTGACCGGCAGGTCGTAACGCTTGAGCGTCGCCAGCTCCTGCACGTTCATGAGAAACGAACCGTCGCCGCTGACGTTGATCACCCGCGCGCCGGGATCGGCCAACTGCGCGCCGATCGCCGCCGGCAACCCGAAACCCATGGCGCCGAGGCCACCGCTGGTCAGATGCTGGCGCGGCTCGCGGAAACCGTAGTGCTGCGCCACCCACATCTGATGCTGGCCCACGTCGCAGGCGATGCGCGTACGCGCGTCGGCGGCTTCGGACAGCGCGCGCAACAGACCCTGCGGCGAAATTCCTTCTCCGGCCGGCGGCACGGTGTAGCCCTCGGACTCACGCGCTGCGACGCAGCTGCGGCGCCACTCGCCGATCTCCAGCGGCACCGCGGACAGCGCATCCAGCGTCGGCGCCATGGCACCGACCAGCGTGACATCGGGGCGGCGCAGCTTGCCGACTTCGGCCACATCGGCGTCCAGATGAATCACGCGTGCATGTGGAGCGAATTGGTCCAAACGGCCGGTGGCGCGATCGTCGAAACGGGCTCCGGCCACCAGCAGCAGATCGCAGGCCTGCACGGCACGATTGGCGCCGGGCGCGCCGTGCATACCCAGCATGCCGAGATTGGCAGGGTCGTGCGGCGGCAGCGCACCCAAGCCCTTGAGCGTGCTGACCAGCGGCACGCCGCTGCGCGCGCAGAAGCGGCGCAGCGCCTCCACCGCATCGGCCAGCACCACCCCGCCGCCGGCATAGACCAGCGGCCGGCGCGCCGCGGCGAGCAGTTCGCCGGCGCGCGCCAGCGCGGAGGCATCCGGCGCCGGCAGCTGCGGTTGCGGCAACGGCGCGCCGCCACCGATGCCGACTTCGGCGAGCAGCACGTCCTTGGGTATGTCGATCCAGACCGGTCCGGGCCGGCCGCAGCGGGCCAGCCGGATGGCCTCGGGCAGCACCTCGGACAGTTCGGACGCGTCGCGCACCAGATAGCTGTGCTTGGTGACGCCGAGCGAAAGGCCCAGCACGTCGGTTTCCTGGAAGGCGTCGGTGCCGATCAGTCCGCTGGCGACCTGCCCGGTGATCACCAGTAACGGGACGGAATCGGCCATGGCGTCGGCCACGCCGGTGAGTAGATTGGTGGCACCGGGACCGGAGGTGGCGACGCACACGCCCAGCTTGCCGCTGGCGCGGGCATAACCGTTCGCGGCAAAAGCCGCGGCTTGTTCGTGGCGGGTGAGGATGTGACGCAGCGGGGAATCGAACAATGCGTCATAGAGCGGCATGATCGCGCCGCCCGGATAGCCGAACAGCGTCTCGACGCCGTGTCGGCTCAGGGTGTCAACGAGGTATTGCGCACCGTTCATGGAACTCTGCTCCTGAAGGTCGGCCAGCGGGGTATGCACAGTGGGTGGCAAGCGGTCCTACCAGCGGCAGCAGTCGTACGCGTACTACGGTCAGCATCGGTCTATCTCCAGGAATATCGGTGGCGCAAAAAAGAAGACCCCCGGGCCTTTCGGCGCGGGGGTCTTCGGTGAAATCTCAAATCGTCAGAGAGTTAACGCATAGACCCGCCGCGCCGTGGCGATACCACGACGTTTACTAGTACTACCAGCAGGGCGGACAGGCGGTTCACGGTCTGATCTGACGACTCGAAGCGAATGATGGGTCGATACTAGCCCGCAGCAGCGCTAGCGCGCAAGCGACTCTGCGTTGAGGTCATCCATCCTCGGCAGCTTGAGTTGGTTTCTAGCGTTGTTCGAGGTTGTTGGTTTTGATCTTGTGTGAGTGAAGACGACGGCTTCGTTAAGGATGGTGGCCGGTTTCGGGCGCGATTTGGAGACTGGTGGTTCTGATCTGAATCGGTGACGCGCCCGAGCCCCGTTTCTTTGCGCATGCCTGCAAATGAACAGAGGCGAAAGAAATGCACCCGAAAGGCCTTGTCCCTGACGGGCAAACCTCGAGCGCACGCCCCGCACGGGGCACCGCAGGCACTTGCCATCCTGGCAAGAGCCTGCTCGGGCGGCATCCCTGCCGCCCGACCCCGCGCCGGGGCGCACGCTCGAGGCAAGGCCTAACGGGAATCACACGTCAAAACAGAACGTATCCCAAACGTCTGAATTTCTGACCAAGCTTGTTCAGAACGATTTTTGGGATTCGCTGTCGGACTCGCCCTGTTTTGACGTTCGGTCCCCCTTGATCGCTTGCCTCGCGGGCGTGCGCCTGGGCGGGGATGGCCGGCAGGACGCCGGCCAAGCAGCCCTTCGCCCGGACGGCGAATGGCTGCGGGCCCCGTTCAGGCGTGCGTTCGCGAGGTTGCCCGCAGGGACAAGCGATCCTGGGGGTGCGTTTCTTTCGCCGGTTTCTTTGCGCACTCAAAGAAATCGGCTCGGGCGCGTCACCTCGATTGATCTGAGCCCCAAACGTCGAATCGCGCACGAAACAGGCCACCATAGCCAAAAAATACGCCCCGCATTGACTCACACAAAATCAAAACCACAAACGCTGATTCACGCCCAAAAAAACCTCAGCGCCCCTGCACCGCAACACGCCCCCGCACCGTACGCCGGCGCTTTTTAGCCGGCGGCGGTTCGACCAGAAACCAGGTCTGACCGATCATGTCGTGCAACTGTCCCAGGCTCTTCTGGACGCGGTCGACGAAACGGTGCACCGCTGCATCGTCGAAACGCCGTACGCGGGCACGGTCGATCTGGCGCACCAGGGACATGCTGCGTTCATAGGCCTCCTCGCTGCGGGGCAAGCGCTCGATCGCGGCGCTGACCTCGCCCACACAATGGCGCACGGCGCGCGGAAACTGCTCGCTCTTGAACAGGAATTCCAGCACGTCGTCGCGACGCACCGCCGTTTGCACCTGCTGGCGATAGGCCTGATAGCCCGACAGCGAACGCAACAGGCTCATCCAGCGCAGACTGCGCAACGGCGCCAGTCCCGCGAACTCCGGCGGCAGCGTGTCCGCCGTGCGCACGTCGATGATGCGGCTGATCATGTCGGCGCGTTCCAGATTGCGCCCGAGCCGCAGGAAATCGTAACCGGCGTCGTGCAGCATGGCGCCGGCGAGGATGCCGGTCATCTGCTGCGAGGCATCGATGACCGACATCAGCGCTTCGTAGCGCTTGCCGCGCGCCAGCGAACCGGGCAGTTCGGCAGTGGCCTGCAGATACAGCTCGTTGATACGCTCCCAGGCTTCGCGCGGGATGATGTCGCGGATGGTGCGCGCGTTCTCGCGGGCGCTCTTGAGCGAGCTGAGCAGCGAACCCGAATTGCGCTGGTCGACGACCAGAAAGCGCACCACGTTGCGTTCGACCGGCTCGTTGTAATATTCCGCGAACGCCTCGCTGGCACCGGTCATGTCGATCAGCGCCTCCCAGCCCAGCGGCACGCCGCGCGGCAGGTCGAGCAGCATCAGGGTATTGACGTTGATCAGGCGGGCGATGTTTTCGGCACGCTCGAGGTAGCGGGCCATCCAGTAGATCCGTTCGGCGACGCGCGACAGCATGTCAGAGCCCCTCCAGGTCGACGACCCACGTGTCCTTGCTGCCGCCTCCCTGCGAGGAATTCACCACCATCGAGCCCTTGCGCAGCGCCACCCGCGTGAGCCCGCCGGTGGTCACGTAGGTGTCGCGGCCGGACAGGATGAAAGGCCGCAGATCCAGATGGCGCGGCTCGACATGGCTGTCGACCAGGGTCGGCGCGGTGGACAGACTGAGCATGGGCTGGGCCATGTAGTTGCGCGGATTCTTCTTGATCAGCGCGGCGAAAGCCTCGCGTTCCTTACGCGTCGACGCCGGCCCGATCAGCATGCCGTAACCGCCGGACTCGTTGGCCGGCTTGACCACCAGCTTGTCCAGATTGGCCAGCACGTAGTCGCGGTCGGCCTTGTTCACGCACAGCCAGGACGGCACGTTGGGCAGTATCGGCTCCTCGTCCAGGTAGTAGCGGATGATCTCGGGCACGTAGGTGTAGACCACCTTGTCGTCGGCCACCCCCGCACCCGGCGCGTTGGCCAGGCCGACCTTGCCCTTGCGCCAGGCGCGCATCAGACCGGGCACGCCGAGCACGGAATCCGGGTTGAACGCCTCGGGATCGAGGAAGGAATCGTCGATGCGGCGGTAGATCACGTCGACCTGCGACAGTCCCTCGATGGTGCGCATGTAGACGCAGTCGTCGTCGCCCACGACCAGGTCGGACCCCTCGACCAGCTCCGCGCCCATCTGCTGGGCCAGATAGGCGTGCTCGAAATAGGCCGAGTTGTAGATGCCCGGCGTGAGCACGACCACTTCGGGGCGACGCGTCCGCCGGCGCGACAGCGCGGCCAGGGTGTCGTAGAGCTGGGCCGGGTAGTCGTCGACCGGCAGGATCACCGATTCCTCGAACAGCTCCGGGAACACCCGCTTCATGATCTGGCGGTTCTCCAGCATGTAGGAGACGCCGGAAGGTACGCGCAGGTTGTCTTCCAGCACGTAGACCGTGCCGTCCTTGTCGCGGACCAGATCGGTGCCGCAGATATGCGCCCACACGCCCAGCGGCGGCTTGGCGCCGACGCACTGTGGCCGGAAGTCGCGCGAATCGAGGATCAGCTCGCGCGGGACGATCTTGTCCTTGAGGATGCGCTGGCGGTGGTAGATGTCGTCGATGAACAGGTTCAGCGCCTTGACGCGCTGCTTCAAGCCGGCCTCGATCTGCCGCCATTCATCGCCGGGAATGATGCGCGGCACGATGTCGAAGGGCCATGCCCGGTCGATCGAGCCCTCTTCCTCGGAATACACCGTGAAGGTGATGCCCATGGTGCGGATGGCCAACTCGGCAGCGTCGCGATGTTCCGCCAGCTCGGTTTCGTCCATTTTCGCCAAATAGCGGCACAAGGCCGCAGCCGCCGCCCGCGGCGTGCCCGCGGCATCGACCAGTTCGTCATATAAACCGTCGATCTCGTATGCCGCCCATTCGATGCTCATGCCGTCCGGACTCCTCCGACTGTCTTCGTCTGCATTCAGCTCAGCTGATACTAAACATCAGCATGCTCCATGCCACCACGAATTTGCACAACCGCCGGGCAGGGACGCGCCACCACCGGGCAACCAAGCCAAGCAACGACCATTCATGCACCATTCTCGTGCGCAAACTCCGGCGCGCGGCCATCATCCTGCCAGGCACGGCTTTTGCCCTCAAACTATAGCGTCACCCGACGGTATTGCCGCCGCGCACGACGGCGATTGGTTGTACGATGGTATCTCACAAGGGTAGGGGCAGTTGGTCATGGCAATCCGTATAGCGATCCGTCATACAACGCATTACCGCTTCGACCGCAAGGTCGAGCTGGCTCCCCACGTGGTCCGGCTGCGCCCGGCCCCGCATGCCCGCACACCCATAGAATCCTACTCGCTCAAGATCGAACCGGCCGACCACTTCATCAACTGGCAGCAGGATCCCTTCGGCAATTACCTGGCCCGCCTGACCTTCCCCGAGCCCGCACGCGAACTGCTGGTCGACGTCGAAGTCATCGCCGACCTGGTGTCCATCAACCCCTTCGACTTTTTCCTGGAACCCGAAGCCGAGCACTACCCTTTCAAGTACGCGCCCGAACTGGCCACCGAGCTGAGGCCCTATTTCGAGATCGGCGAAAGCGGCCCGCGACTGCTGGAATGGCTGGGTGAAGTCGAGCGCGAAGAAACGCCCACGGTCAATTTCCTGGTCGCGATCAACCAGCGCCTGCAGCGCGACATCGGCTACATCGTGCGCATGGAGCCCGGCGTCCAGAGCTGCGAGGAAACCCTCGAAATCGCCCGCGGCTCCTGCCGCGACAGCGCCTGGCTGCTGGTGCAGATCCTGCGCCACCTGGGGCTGGCTGCGCGCTTCGTGTCCGGCTATCTGGTGCAGCTGGTCGCCGACGAAAAGCCGCTGGAAGGCCCCGAAGGCACCGCCCACGATTTCACCGATCTGCACGCCTGGGCCGAGGTCTACCTGCCCGGTGCCGGCTGGGTCGGCCTCGACCCCACCTCCGGCCTGTTCGCCGGCGAAGGGCACATCCCGCTGGCCTGTACGCCGAAGCCCTCCAGCGCCGCCCCGATCGTCGGTGCCACCGACCGCTGCGAGGTCGAGTTCGAATTCAGCAACAATGTCACCCGTATCCACGAAGACCCGCGCGTCACCAAGCCCTACGACGATGCCGCCTGGGCCGACATCATCGCCCTCGGCCGCAAGGTCGACGCCGATCTCGACGCCGACGACGTGCGCCTGACCCTGGGCGGCGAACCCACTTTCGTCTCGGTCGACGACATGGACGGCGCGCAGTGGAACACTCTCGCGCTCGGCGAGCACAAACGCGAGCGTGCCGACGATCTGTTCAAGCGTCTCGCCAAGGCCTTCGCGCACTCGCCGCTGCTGCACTACGGCCAGGGCAAATGGTACCCGGGCGAGCCCCTGCCGCGCTGGGCGCTCGGCTGCTACTGGCGCAGCGACGGCGAACCGCTGTGGCGCGATTCCGCACTGCTCGCCGACGACGCCCGCGACTACGGTCACGGCGCCGAACAGGCGCTCGCCTTCGGACGCGACCTTGCGGCGCGGCTCGGCTTGGACGGCGAAAACGCCCTGGTACCGGGTTTCGAGGACCCTCTCTACCATCTCTGGCGCGAAGCCAGCGAACCCGTCAACGTCGACTGGCTGGCCGCGGATCTGAAACATCCGGAACAGCGCGCAGAACTCGCCGTCGCGCTCTCGCGCGGACTCGACCAGCCGGTCGGCTACGCCCTGCCGCTGGCCTGGGACTGGCAGCACGAAGCCTGGCGCACCGGCGCCTGGCAGTTTCGCCGCGGCGCCATGCACCTCATGCCGGGCACATCGCCCATGGGTCTGCGCCTGCCGCTCGACAGCCTGCCCTGGGTAACCGAAAAGGAGCGCGACATCACCCCCGAGCGCAGCGGTTTCGAGCACCGCCCGCCGCTCGCGCCCGATCTGCACGGCGAAATCGAGGCGCGCTATGCCCGCTTCGTCGAAACGCCGAAACCCGTGTTGCCCGAATCCCCCGCCGCCGACGCCCGCGAGACGGACCCCGACTTCACCAAAGTGCTGCACACCGCACTCTGCATCGAGGCGCGGGAGGGGCGGCTGCATGTCTTCATGCCGCCGCTCACCCACCTCGAACACTACGCCGAACTGCTCGCGGCGATCGAGAACACCGCCGCCGAACTCTCGCTGCCGGTGATCATCGAGGGCTACACGCCGCCCAAGGATCCGCGCCTGAAGAGCTTTGCCGTCACGCCGGATCCCGGCGTCATCGAGGTCAACATCCATCCCTCGTCGAACTGGGACGAACTGGTCGAGACCACCGAACGGCTCTACGACGAAGCGCGCCTGCCGCGCCTGGGCACCGAGAAGTTCATGCTCGACGGCCGCCACACCGGCACCGGCGGCGGCAACCACGTCACCCTCGGCGGCGCCACGCCCGAGGACAGCCCCTTCCTGCGCCGGCCCGATCTGCTCGCCTCGCTGATCACCTACTGGCAGCACCACCCCTCGCTGTCCTACTGCTTTTCCGGCCTGTTCATCGGCCCCACCTCGCAGGCGCCGCGCGTCGACGAAGGCCGCGACGAATACCTCTACGAACTGGAGATCGCGCTTCGCAGCATTCCGCACCGGCGAGACCCCCGCGCCCTGGCTGATCGACCGCCTGCTGCGCAACCTGCTGGTCGACATCACCGGCAACACCCATCGCGCCGAGTTCTGCATCGACAAGCTCTACTCGCCCGACTCCGCCTCCGGCCGGCTCGGTCTGGTCGAATTCCGCGCCTTCGAAATGCCGCCGCACGCGCGCATGTCGCTGGTGCAGTTGCTGCTGATGCGCGCCCTGGTCGCGCGCTTCTGGCGCACGCCCTATCGCAGTCGGCTGGTGCGCTGGGGCACGGAACTGCACGACCGCTGGATGCTGCCGCACTATATCGAGGAGGACTTGCGCGACATCTGCGCCGAGCTGGACGGCGCCGGCTATCCCTTCGCGCTCGAATGGTTCGCACCGTTCCTGGAATTCCGCTTCCCGGTCCTCGGGCGCGTGCAGCTGCGCGACATCGGCATCGAGCTGCGCATGGCGCTCGAGCCTTGGCAGGTGCTCGGCGAGGAAGCCACCTCGCAGGGCACCGCGCGCTTCGTCGACTCCTCGGTCGAGCGCCTGCAGGTCCGCGTCAGCGGCCTGTCCGGCGAACGCTACGTGCTGGCCTGCAACGGCCGCCGCGTACCGCTGCGCCCCACCGGCGTCAAGGGCGAAGCCGTGGCCGGCGTGCGCTACCGCGCCTGGCAGCCACCCGCGGCGCTGCACCCGACCATCGGCGTACACGTACCCCTGGTGTTCGACCTCATCGACACCTGGAACGGCCGTTCCGTCGGCGGCTGCACCTACCACGTCGCCCATCCGGGCGGGCGCAGCTACGACACCTTCCCGGTCAACGCCTACGAGGCCGAAGCGCGACGCATCACCCGTTTCAGCGCCATGGGGCACACTCAGGGCCCGCTGCGCCCGCCGCCGGCCAGCATTGCCCTCGGCGGCTTTCATCCGGAGGGCCACCCGCCCGGACCGATGGCCCCGCCGGCCGAGCCGCCCAACCAGGACTACCCCTATACCTTGGACCTGCGGCGGGCATAAGCTCACCCCTGTGGCATACCGACCGCAGGAACCGGGCACTTTCGCATGACCGAAGCGACCGAGACACCCGCCGGCACGACATCCGATCTGATCGAAACCTATCGTCGACGCTGTACCGGACTCGACGAAATGCTCGACGTCCGTGGCGGCCCGCGGCCTGCCTGGAAGGCCCTCGGAGAACGCCTGGAACTCGTCGGCCTGGACGAGATGCGCCGGCGCCAGAACGAGATCAAGCGCCGCCTGAGCGAAGACGGCGCCACCTACCACGTCTACGGCAACCCCCAAGGCCCCGAACACCCGTGGGCGCTGGATGCGCTGCCGCTACTGATCGACGCCCCGCAATGGCAGCGCGTCACCCGCGGTCTGGAACAACGCGCGCGCCTGCTGGGACTGTTGCTGGCGGACATCTACGGCCCTCAGCGCGCACTACGCGACGGCCTGCTGCCGCCCGCCGCCGTGCTCGATCACCCCGGCTTCCTGCGCGCGCTGGTCGGCGCCCCGCTGCCCACCCCGCAGCCCTTGCCGCTGTACGCGGCCGACCTGGCTCGCGGTCCTGACGAGCGGTTATGGCTGCTCAGCGACCGCGTGCAGGCCCCTTCCGGGCTTGGCTATGCGCTCGAAAACCGCCGCGTCATGGCAGAAACACAGCCGCGGCTATACCGCGACCTGCAGGTCGCCGGGCTCGGCAACTTCCTCAACGCCTTCGAGCAAAGCCTGCGCAACCTCGCCGGCGACGCCTACGAAGGCCTCGGCCTGCTGACCCCCGGCCCCTACAACGAAACCTTCTTCGATCAAGCCCTGCTGGCCGCCCATCTAGGCATCCCGCTGCTGCAGGGCGCGGACCTCGACGCCTCCGGCGGCAACCTGCGCATGCCGCGCGGTGCGCCGCTGCAGGCCCTGCTGCGACGCATCGACGCCGACTGGTGCGACCCGCTGGAGCTGCGCCCGGACTCGCTGCTGGGCGTGCCGGGCATGATCGAGCTGGTGCGGCGCGGGCGCCTCGCCCTGGTCAATCCGCTGGGCAGCGGTGTGCTGGAAAACTTCGCGCTCATTCCCTTCCTGCCTGCCCTAAGCCGTGCCTGGCTCGGCGAAGAACTACTGCTGCCGCAGGTCGCCACCTGGTGGTGCGGCCAGGCCAAGGCGCTGGAGCACGTCCTCGCACGCCTCGACACGCTGATCGTCCGTCCCATCGCCCGCGAGCTCGGCCCGCCCATCTTCCCCGGCAGCCTCGGCCGCGCCGCGCGCACGAAGCTCGCCGAGCGCATCCGCGCACAGCCCGCGCGGTGGATCGGCCAGGCTCCGGCCGTGCACTCCACCGCACCGGTGCTCGAAAAGGACGGGCTCGCCCCCCGCGCCGTCGTGCTGCGCGGCTTCGCCGCCGCCACCCGCGAGGGCTACGCCGTGCTGCCCGGCGCGCTGGTACGCACCTCGGCCCATGCCGGCGACCCGGACACCCGCGGCCGGCAAGGCGGACCGAGCAAGGACCTCTGGGTACCCGCCAGCGACACTGCACCGCAATCCCCATGGCTGAGCAGCCAGCACCGCGCACGAGCTACGCCGATCCCGCCACACGCCGCCGACAACCTGGTCTGGTCGGGACGCTACATTGCCCGTGCGGAAGCACTGGCCCGCAGCCTGCGCGCCTGGAGCTGGCGCATCGACGGCACCGATTCCGTCATATTGCGCACGCGGCTGCTCGACACGCTTGCCGCCCTGGCCGGCATAGCCACAGCGCCCGAGCTGCATCCGCATGCGGCATTGGTCGCACTGGTCGCCGGCGGCACCGGCGGGCTGGGCGAACATCTCACACGCCTCGAGACCTGCCTCAGCGCGATTCGCGACCGCCTGCCGGCCGACGCACTGGCCCTCACCCGCCAATTGCGCCCGCCGAGCCCGCCGGACGGCTCGCACGCATTGCTCGGCCTGGAACGTCAACTCACAACGCTGTGGGCGCTGGAGGGCATCTTCAGCGAAGGGCTCATGCCGCACGACGGCGGGGCATTCTTTGCCTGCGGCCTACGCCTGGAACGCGGACTCGGACTGATCTCGCTGCTCACCACCACACTGATGCCACTGCCGCCCGACCCGCAGAGCGAAGGCAGTCTCGCCGAAGCCGCCCTCGCCGCCGTCGGCGGTACCGACATCCATCGCCGCAGTCACGGCTGGCCACCGGAAGCCGCCAGCGTGCTCGACCTGCTGATCCGCGAACCCGACTTCGCACGTTCGTTGACCTATCAGCTGGAGGCGCTGGAACGCGCGGCGCAACGCCTGCCGGGCCTGCCGATCGCCACGCGCATCGATTGGGCGGATCGCGTCCGCGCCATCGCCGCCCCGCTTACCGGCCAACGCCTGAGCAGACCGGAAGGCGCCACCCAACTGCTGCACACCGTCGGCGCCGACCTGCGAGCGCTGTCCGACGAACTCACTGCACACTACTTCCCGCCCAGCCTGCAACTGCGCACGCACCGTACACTCTAGGAATCCCGCCATGGCCGAATGGCAGATCACCCATCGCACCAGCTACCGCTACCCAAACCCGGCCCACCGCGCGCTGCACCTGGCCTGGCTCAAACCGCGCGACGACGAAAGCCAGACCCTGCGCAACTTCGCGCTGGAATGCCGGCCGCAAGCCGACGAGGTGCTCTGGCATACCGACGGCTACGGCAACGCCTACTGCTTCATCGAACACCTCACGCCGCACGGGGACTTTTCCATCGTCAGCCGCGCCACCGTCAGCTGTCGTGAATTCGACTGGACCGGGACGGCCGGCCGCAGCCCCTGGGAACAGGCCAGGCCTGGCCCGAAGGATGTCCAGGGCTGCGAATTCACACTCTCCGAACATGCGCCAGAGCTGCTTGCGAGATTGCGCGACTACGCCTCGCCCAGCTTTCCGCCCGGCCGCCCGCTTGGCGAGGCGGTGCTCGAACTTAGCGACCGCATCCATGACGATTTCGCCTATGTCAGCGGCTCGACCAGCATCGCCACCCCGCTGGAAACCGTGCTCGACAACCGCCGCGGCGTATGCCAGGACTTCGCCGGCGTCGCCATCGGCTGCCTGCGTTCTCTTGGCCTGCCCGCACGCTACGTCAGCGGTTACGTCGAACCGGTAGTCGGCGGCCAGTCGGCGATCGGCGCCTCGCACGCCTGGGCCGCGGTGCGCGATGCCGACGGGCGCTGGCTGGACATCGACCCCACCAACGCCACGGTCGCGCGCGGCGGGCACATCACCCTGGCCTGGGGACGGCGCTACGCCGACTGCCCGCCGCTCAAAGGCATTATCTACGGTGGCGGCAAGGCGATTCCCGAGGTCGCCGTGGAAGTCACGCGGCTCGACGTAGCGTAGAACCAGGAAGCGTTGCATGCGTGACGGTCGCGGGCTGCCGCCCCCTCGCTGCTCACGATCTCGCCCAACCGCGCGATAAAGCGCTTTCACATACACCGCGCCAAATCCCACACGCGCATTGATTCAGGCGCTCATATCGATCGGATGACGCCACGCGACACGCTCAAATTGGTTCTAGACTTGGGCGATGAGCGGGCCCGGATCATCATCGCCGCCGGCTCACCAAGCACATTCACACCACCGCCAGGAGGTGCTCCATGAATGAGCGCGAGTTGAACCACCGCTGCGTCGAGCTGTTCCAGAATCCCGACGTACGCAAGCACATGTGGCATCCCCGCATGTTCTGGAACGTCCACGGGCAAGACACCCCTACCACGGACGAGCTGTGCGACCCCAAGGTCGACCTGATGGAACTCGAAGTTCTGTTCGCCGAAGCAGCGCATGTGCCATCCCTCTGTGCCGACGAGCTGGAACGCCGCGAGCCCGGCCGCCCCAGTTTCATCCGTCGCATGATCGATCGCGGCGACATGCCGCTGTTGCACAGACCGTACTGACCCAACCGGGGCGAGCAAGATGCTCGCCCCATAAATACTTCGTCAACGAACAATCTAATAAACCAAAAATCCTTTCACATACCAGCTCAAACTCCGAAAGAGCATCGAAAATCAAAAAATTATCCATTATTTACATATTGTTACAGAATCGCCCTGCCAGGTGGCACACGCACCATTATTGACAAATCACTTCGTACACGATACTTTGCAGTGCATGAACAATAAACAAGACATCAGCGACGACATCATGGTCGCCCTGCGACGAATCATGCACGCGGTCGACACACACTCGCGCAGCCTGATCCGTAGCCACGGCCTCACCAGCCCGCAACTGCTCATCCTCAAGCAACTGATCGCGGCCGGCGAGTTGACCGTCGGCGACCTCGCGCGCCGCGTGAACATCGGCCAAGCGACCGCCACGGAAATCATCCAGCGCCTGCAGCGCCGCGGCCTGGTCGAAAAAGTGCGCTCGGAGAGCGACAAGCGGCGCGTGTTCGTCAAACCGACCGACAAGGCGCTGACGAGCTTCCAGAGCGCACCTCCGCTGCTGCAGGAACGCTTCGCGAATCGCCTGGAGGCGCTGCAAGACTGGGAACGCAATCTGCTGCTCTCGTCGCTGCAACGCATCGCCTCGATGATGGACGCCGGCGATCTCGACGTCGCCCCCGTGCTCAGCGGCGCGCCGCTCACCGAAACCCCTCACGAAGCCCGCACCTCCGTCGTGCCGCTGTCGGGCCACAAAGAGGACATTGCATGAAGATTCGACGCCCTTGCGCCGAAGACGGCGCACGCATCTGGCGCCTGGTCGAAAGCTCCGGCGTACTGGACTGCAACTCCGCGTATGTGTACTTGCTGCTGTGCACCCACTTCGCCGACACCTGCGCAGTGGCCGAAGACGACGGCAAGCTGCTCGGCTTCGTCACCGGCTACCGCCTGCCGGACAAACCCGACACCTGGTTCGTATGGCAGGTGGGCGTCGGCTCGGCGGCGCGCGGCCGCGGCCTCGGCAAGCGCCTGTTGCGCGCGGTGCTGACGCGGCACGACGACATCCGTGCCATCGAAGCGACCGTCAGCCCCTCGAACCGCGCTTCTCGCGCACTGTTCGGCTCGCTGGCACGCGAGTTCGGCGCACCGCTACGCGAAGGGACCGGCTTCGCCTCCCCGCTGTTCCCCGACTCCCACGAGGACGAGCCGGTGCTGCGCATCGGGCCGTTTAGCGAGTACGTCCCGCAGGGTCGCCCCGCACGCATTCACTCCGCTGACCGTCCAGAACTGCGCCAGCGCCTGTCCTGATCCCCTCCGCTCCTGCCCGGGCATGGTCGAAGCCCTGCCTGGGCTCAAACCTACGAATAGGCCAAGGAGACATAGCATCATGATGAACATCATTGACCGTCACGAATCCGAAGTTCGCGGCTACGTCCGCAATTTTCCGGTTGTTTTCGACCGCGCTCTGGGCGCCTGCCTGTACGACGTCGAAGAACGTCGCTATCTGGACTTCTTCAGCGGCGCCGGTGCGCTCAACTACGGCCACAACCACCCGCGCATCAAGACTCATCTGCTCGACTACATCGAGCGTGACGGCATCACCCACGGCCTCGACCTGGCCACCCGCGCCAAGTCCGAGTTCATGCAGCGCTTCCACGCGGTGATCCTCGAGCCGCGCGGCATGGATTACCGCCTGCAGTTTCCCGGACCGACCGGCACCAATGCGGTTGAAGCCGCGCTCAAGCTGGCACGCAAGGTCACCGGCCGTGAGAAGATCGTCTCCTTCACCAATGCCTTTCACGGCATGACGCTGGGCTCGCTGGCTGTCACCGGCAATGCTTTCAAGCGCAGCGGCGCCGGCGTGACGCTCACGCTGGGCGACACCATGCCGTTCTACAACTACTTCGGCGACGACACCGACACGCTGGAATACATGGACCGCCTGCTCTGCGACAACGGCAGCGGCATGGATCTGCCTGCAGCGATCATCGTCGAAACCGTGCAGGCCGAAGGCGGCATCAACGTCGCTTCCGCCGAGTGGCTGCAGGGCCTGGAAGCGCTATGCCGCCGCCACGACATCCTGCTGATCGTCGACGACATCCAGGCCGGCTGCGGCCGCACCGGCAGTTTCTTCAGCTTCGAGGAAGCCGGCATTTCGCCCGACATCGTCTGTCTGTCGAAATCGCTCAGCGGCTATGGCCTGCCGCTCGCGCTGACCTTGATCAAACCCGAGCATGACCAGTGGGAGCCTGGCGAGCACAATGGGACGTTCCGCGGCAACAACCACGCCTTCGTGACCGCCACCGCCACGCTCGGCTTCTGGGAGAACGACGACTTCGCAGCCGATATCCAGCGCAAGTCGCGCATCCTGCGCGACCGCCTGGAGGAAATCGCCCGATGCTATCCCGAGGCATTCGTGGAAGTACGTGGCCGGGGCATGATGCAGGGCCTGGTGTGTCACGATCACGATCTGCCGCGCGCCTTGTCCGAAGCGGCCTTCGCCCGCGGGCTGATCCACGAAACCGCCGGCCCCGACGACGAGGTCGCCAAATACATGCCGGCGCTTACCATCACCGACGAGGAACTGCACGAAGGACTGGACCTCGTCGCCGGCAGCGCAGAAGCGGTACTCGGTCGAGCCTCGGACGCAGACGCGCTCGACATCGCCGTCTGAACGACCGCCAGCAGCAGATACTCAAGGAAGGAACCCCGAATGATCGTCAGAACCCTCGATGAAGTGAAAGCCGGCGAAAACTCCGTACGCACGGACACCTTCGAAAGCAATCGCATGCTGATCGCGCGCGACCGCGTCGGTTTCTCGCTCAACCACACGGTGCTCTACGCCGGCACGGTGACGCACATCTGGTACAAGAACCACATCGAGGCGGTCTATTGCCTGTCCGGTGAGGCGAAGATCGAATGCCTGTCCGACGGCAAGACCTACACGATCAAGCCGGGCACCTTGTATACCCTGGACGGTCACGAGGAACACAACCTGCACGCGGTCACCGACTTCGAGTGCCTGTGCGTGTTCGACCCGCCGCTGACGGGACGCGAGGTGCATGACGAGGACGGCGTCTACCCGCTCATGCAGGAGGACGGGGCCACGGCCTCGGCCTGAAACCGGCAGCACGTCGTGCGTGGGCGGCATCGCCCGCCTGCGCACTTGTGCAAAGCTCTCGAACATCTTTCTCAGATCTTTTCGCCACCCCTGCCATTCAACTCTCCGAGAATAATGCTCGTGCGGACACGATCCGCGCGTTCTAACCACCATCGGAGAAACACGTGCGCAACGACACTGCCTATCTGATCGGACGCATCCTGCTGTCCCAGATCTTCATCATCGCCGGCTTCGGCAAGATCGTCGGCTATGCCGGCACTGCCCACTACATGGCCGCCTACGGTGTACCCAGCATACTGCTGCCCCTGGTCATCCTGCTCGAACTCGGCGGCGGCATCGCCCTACTGATCGGCTGGCAGACGCGTTGGGTAGCGCTCGCACTCGGCGTATTCAGCGTCATAACCGCCGTCATCTTTCACCATCAGGTGGCCGAGGGTATGCAGAAGGTCCTGCTGATGAGCGACCTGGCCTTCGCCGGCGGCTTGTTCGTCGTCGCCGCCGTGGGCGCCGGACGCCTGAGCCTCGACGCACGCGCCGGGCGCTAGGCTGCCACATCACCCAAGGAGGCACGACATGAGCTTGCTGATCGATGGACAACTGCGCATGGACTGGCTCGCGCACGAAACCGAGGCCGGCGAGTTCGTGCGCAAGGACTCCCAGTTCCGCAACTGGATTACCACGGACGGCAGCCCCGGACCGAGCGGCGAAGGCGGCTTTGCCGCCCAACCGGGGCGCTATCACCTGTACGTATCCCACGCCTGTCCTTGGGCGCACCGCACGCTGATCGTGCGGGCGCTCAAGGGATTGCAGGACCTGATCCCGTTCTCAGTCGTCCATCCCCACATGGGCCCTGAGGGCTGGTCGTTCGCCACCGACTTCCCCGGCGCGACCGGCGACGATCTCTACGGCTCGGCCTATATGCATGAGCTGTACACCCGTGCCGAGCCGCACTACAGCGGTATCGTCACAGTGCCGGTGTTGTGGGACCGCGAACGCGAAACCATCGTCAACAACGAGTCCTCGGAAATCATCCGCATGCTCAACAGCGCCTTCGATGCCTACGGACACGCGGATGTGGATCTGTACCCCGAAGCGCTGCGCGAGGCCATCGACGGCCTCAACGCAGAGGTCTACGAAAACGTCAACAACGGCGTCTACCGCGCCGGCTTCGCCTCCTCGCAGGCGGCGCATGCGAGTGCGGTCACCCGCCTCTTCGCAACCCTCGACCAGCTCGAAGACATGCTCGGCGAAGACCGCTTCCTGTTCGGAGACAGGCCCACCGAGGCCGACTGGCGCCTGTTCACCACGCTGGCGCGTTTCGACGCCGTCTACCACACGCACTTCAAATGCAATCTGCGGCGGCTGATCGACTATCCGCGGCTGCGCCGCTATGCACGGACGCTGTACCTGATGCCCGGGATCGCCGAGACGGTGCATTTCGACCACATCAAGCACCACTACTACACCAGCCATCCGGAGCTCAATCCGCATGGTCTGGTTCCTCTGGGCCCAGCAGAGGACTTCACCAGCGACAAGTACGCCGACGCGTAGGTTTGCACCCGGCAGCTCGCATGCCATCGCGCCGTCTACTATACGTATATGCTCTGGCGCGCCGGATGCCGCCACTCTCTGAATCAAGGACGGGACAGAACACCATGAGCACACAAGGGCCCCAGGCGCTAAGCCCGAAAGCCGCTCACGAGCTGATGCGCACGGAACCCCAGAGCGTTCTGGTCGACGTGCGCTCCTCCATGGAGTACCTGATGATCGGCCACCCGGTCGGCGCGGTGCACATTGCCTGGCTGGACGAACCGGACTGGGTTCCGAATCCCCGCTTCGTTGCCCAGATCCGCGAACTCATGCTTGGCGGCGCAGTGTGCGAAAACGGCGACTGCCCGGCGATCATCCTCATCTGCCGCAGCGGACGGCGTTCGCGGGAAGCCGGCGAAGTGCTGCAGGAGTCTGGATTCCAGCGCGTCTACAACGTCGAGGGGGGCTTCGAGGGCCCGCTCGACGCGGAACACCACCGCGGCACCGTAGCCGGCTGGCGCTTCGAAGGCCTTCCCTGGGAACAGTGCTGAACGACTGCCATCGCGCCTGGTTTCACGACAGCTAGCGGCTGTACGCAGCCCCCGCTGATTAACTGCCCCTAGGCCAAGGGCGAGTGCCACGGTACACTCTCCTCCGCCATGGACGCCGTACAAAATCCGATCACGCCCACCGACCGGCTCGGCCTGACCTTGTTTCTGGCCGTCGTGGTGCATGGCATCCTGATCCTCGGCCTGTCGTTCAAGGCACTTTCCGGGCACCTACGCCAATCGCCACCCACGCTCAATGTCACGCTGGTTCAGACGACCTCGGACAAGGCGCCCAAGGAAGCGAAATACCTGGCCCAAGCCAACCAGCTCGCCAGCGGCAGCAGCGACCGCGCCGGTCATCCCGGAAATCCCTACTTCGCCCTCAACCCGATGCGCAGCCAGGGCGTGGCGCCGATCGAACTGCATACCGAGACCCGCCGCAACCCACAGACACAGGAACACCCCAAGACGCTCACCCAGCGCGACTCCCCTTACGCGCTCCCCGAGGCCGCCCCGAAACCGACCCCGCCGGTACCCGATGCACCCAGCGGTTCGCGCACCATCCAACTCGACCTCGCCCAGGCACGGCTGACCGCCGAAATCCGCCAAGCCATGGACGACTACAATAAACGCCCGCGCCGCTTGTTTCTCGACACCGTCGATGCCAAAAGCAGCATCGAAGCCGGCTACCTCGCCAAGTGGGTGCGCCGCGTGGAGCGCATAGGCAACCTCAACTACCCGCACGAAGCCGCCCAACGCCACCTGCATGGCCGCCTCATCCTCAACGTATTGATCAACCATGATGGCCGCGTCATGCGCATCGACGTTGCGCAGTCCTCGGGCAGCACCGTCCTTGACGACGCCGCCAAACGCATCGTTCAGCTCGCCTCGCCGTTCCCGCCCTTTCCCAAGGCCATGCGTAAACAATACGACCAGCTGATGATCACCCGCACCTGGATCTTCGAGGCGGACAACACCCTGCGCACGGCGCGCTAGGCTCGCCTGCGGGTTTTCTCCCGTCCCCGCCCGCCGGGTCGGACACTTCCCGCGCCTGCACCTCGCGTCCTATGCTAGACGCTTCCCCACACCCTGACGCAAAGCCCCCCCCATGCCCGCACCGCCGCTCGACCAAATGCTCGCCGAACTGATCGCCATGCCGACGGTCAGCAGCGTCTCGCCCGAATTCGACATGGGCAACCGCGAGTTGGTCGACCGCATCGCCGGTTGGCTGGAAGCGGCCGGATTCCGGGTCGAAGTGCTGCCGCTGGAGAACTTTCCCAACAAGGCCAACTTCATCGCCACGCTCGGCGAGGGCGAGGATGGCCTGATCCTGTCCGGACACACCGACACCGTTCCCTGGGACGACGGCCTGTGGAATCACGACCCGTTCCGCCTTACCGCGGACGACGGCCGCCTTTACGGACTCGGCTCGGCCGACATGAAGAGCTTCCTCGGCCTCGCCATCGAAGCCGCCCGCGGGCTGACGGCAGCCCAGCTGCGCCGCCCGCTGATCATCGTCGGCACGGCCGACGAGGAAAGCAGCATGGACGGCGCACGCCTGCTCACGCGTCTTGGCCGACCCCGCGCGCGACACTGCGTGATCGGCGAACCGACCGACCTGCAGCCTGTGCACATGCACAAAGGGATCGCCATGGAGTCCGTGCGCATCATCGGCCGCAGCGGTCACTCCAGCGATCCGGCGCGCGGTCGCAACGCGCTGGACGGGATGCACCGCGTGCTAGGCGCTCTGATCGCCTGGCGCGAGGAACTGATGCAGCACCGCAACGAGGCCTTCGCCGTGCCCTACCCCACGTTGAACCTAGGCCACATTCACGGCGGCGACAATCCCAATCGCATATGCCCGAGTTGCGAGGTTCATTTCGATCTGCGCCCGTTGCCCGGCATGTCATTGGACGTGCTGCGTGAGCAGTTGCGCGAGCGCGTCGACCGAGCGCTGGTCGACACTGACCTTGGCTTCGAAACCCATGCGTTGTTTCCCGGTATCGAGGCGTTCCAGAGCCCGCCGGAGGCGACCGTCGTCAAGCTGCTTGCAGAGCTCAGCGGCAAGCCCCCTCGCGCAGTGGCCTTCGGCACCGAAGCACCGTTCTACGCCGAGCTCGGCATCGAGACCGTGGTCTTCGGGCCGGGCAGCATCGATCAGGCGCATCAGCCGAACGAATACATCGAGCAGGCGGCGTTGGGGGAGACCGTGGAGATTTTGCGGGCGTTGATACGGCGGCTGTGTTTGGAAGCGTAGGTTTCCGATGGCGATCGGATCGGTCACAGCCTTGCTTCAGTTATGGTTGAGCGTTGCATTCGTAGCGCTACGGCCCGGGAGTCCGCTTCAATCGAAACTCAGGGGTACGGTTTCGTGCGCGAATCGGCGCCGCTGCCTTCGATTCGAGCACGAAACGCGCCTCCAATAGTCAACGAATGCGCTCAGCGGCAACCCCGCTCAAGGCACCACCAACGCCCGGCTTACCGACTGCAGCAGACCGCTGCCGCGCAACTCGCTCAAACATTCCTCCACCGCCTGCATCGGTCCGGTCAGCAGATGTCCACCGGACACATCCAGCGCCGTGACCTGCACCTTGGGCGCGCAGCGCGGGTGAGTGCCGCTACTCAAGCGCACGGAGGCGACCTCGCGCAAGCGCGGGTCGTCGTGGCGCAGCAGTTCGGCCGAGCGCACCACGCCGAGCCGCCGCAGGTGCCGGCGCAGCAATACCGCGCGGCGCTCGGGCACGGCGAAGCCCAGCAGCACGGTGCTCACGCCTTCGCGCGCCGCCTCGCTGTTCTGGATCAGACGCAGGGACACCGCCCAATAGGCACACACCGCGCTGATGCGTGCCAGCGCACCGCTGCGGTCAACCACTTCCAGACGCATTACCCACTGGATCGGACTCATCGCACACCCTCCCATTGGCGCAACTTGTCGGCCACGTCGCGCCCCACCGCCAGCAGGTGCGCCTCTTCGTCCTCCGCCAGATCCAGCGGGTCGACGTGCAGCCAGCCCTGATGGCCGACCAGCACCGGCACACCCAGCACACCGTGCAGCCCCGGCCAGTCGCCCTCCAACGCCACCTGCGCCGCCATCACGGTCTGATGGCCCGACAGCACCACGCGCAGCATGTCGACGGTCGCGTTGGCCGTCGCCACCGCCGTCTTGGCGCCGGAGTAATGTGCCGCATAGGGGCGCAGCGCCACGCGCAGATCCGGCGCCAGCGTACGTACATGTGCGAATGCGGCCTTGAGGTCGCCGGCGCCGATCATCTCGCGCACCGAGCCCAGTTCCCGCGCCAGCGCCGCCGGGTAGGTTTCGGCGCTGAGTCCACCGCGCAGCTGCGCACGGAGCTGCGCGGTCTCTTCGGCGTCGAAACCGTGCAGACGCAGCACCGACCAGGTCGGCACCAGGCCGGGGCCGTGCTCGCCGAGCATGTAGGCCTGCACGCGCTGGCGCGTGATACCGAGCTCGCCGGCGATCTCGCGGCGCAGACGCAGCGTGTCCTGATACGCACCCATGCCGAACACCCGGTGCCGGCCCAGATGGCGCGCGAACACCGATACGCCGAGCTCCACCGGATTGGTCACCATGATGACCAATTCGTGGCCGTGGCCGTGGCTGGCCAGCGCTTCGGCGTAAGTCTCGAACAGCGGCAGGTTGGCCTGCGCCAAGGCATCGCGGGTCATCGGCTCATTGGGATCGGTCGACAAGGTGCCGCCGGCGGCAAACACCACGATATCCGCGGTGATATCTTCCGGCGCCAGCGTCACGTCGAGGTCCGGCGCAGCCTCGAAGAAGGCGTCGCGCAGATCCACCACCATGCCGCGCAGACGCGCTTCCGCACTCGGCCGGCCAACCAGCTGAAGACGGTCGAGCGGGCCGAGCAGCCCCTTGAGAATGAGCTGCGCCACGATTTGCTGGCCGGTCGTACCGGTGGCGCCAACGACGGCAATGTCCATATGCTTTACTCGAGTCCTGCAGTTGGTCGAATACCCCGCCTGGGGCGGCTTGTTAGCAAGTCTGGACGATCGCTGGAGGGTATACGCCGTCCATGACGAGCCTGGAGCTATCCGCTGATAGCATGGTTGATGCCAAGCCCGGCCGCCCCGGCGATGCGGCACTTGCCTGCATGCTATCGACGCCCTGTTGCACCATGATGGCGCCGCATGACATTCAGAGCCCCATCAAACGACGCGCGGAGAGACCGATGAACACAACTCGATTCACCGGCGCCTGCAGCGCCGCGCTGCTGGTCCTGGCGCTGGACGGCTGCGCGGACACCGCCTCGCGGTCGCCCACCCAGCCGCCGAACTGTCGGGCCGGTCAGCTCACGCTGCGGGCCGGGACGGCCGACGCCGGCATGGGACACGTCACCCAGACGCTGGTGCTCGAACGACGCGGCAGCGGAACCTGCCGCCTCACTCGGCATCCCGCGGGTGCAACTGCTCGACGCACGCGGCGCGCCTCTGCCGACCGTGCAACGTAGCGTAGCCTATCCCATGGTCCCCGGCCGGATGCCGCCGATGATCCACCTCGCGCCGGGGCAAACGGCGCACTTCACCCGTGCACTACGCCAACGCCACCGGTTACGGCGGACCCGGCGCACCGCGCTGCCCGACCTCTGCGGCGCTGGCCGTCACCCCACCGGGCGCGAGATCCGCCTTGCGGCTGACGCTGTCGATCAATGCCTACGGCGGCCTGGCTCCCGCACCGATCTGCGGCGAACTGCAGGTTTCAGCACTACGGCCAGGAGCGTCCTGAGCAACCCGGGCATCACCCCGACAGTTGCCTGACGCCCTCGATGCCGGCGATCAGGAAACGCAGGCCGATATAGGCCATCACCAGGCCGATCACCACGTTGATGATGCGCCAGGCAGCCGGCCGGGTCAGCCAGGGGGACAGGTACGCCGCAGCCAGCGAGATACCGTAAAACCAGATCAGCGAGGCGCTCATCGCGCCGGCGGTGAACGCCCAGTGGCTGGCGCCGCCGTACTGCACGGAAAACGCGCCGACCAGCACCGTGGTGTCCAGCCAGGCATGCGGATTGAGCCAGGTAAAACCGAGCGTGGCCAGTATCGCCCGCCTAGCCGACTGGCGCGGCTGGCCGTTGCCCAGGCCGATGGTCCGGTCGCCGCGCCAGGCATCGCGCAAGGCGTGGTAGGTGTAGACGGCCAGGAACGCCGCGCCGAAGAAGTAGAAGGCGTACTCCAGCCAAGCGACACGGGCGATGAAGGCACCCAGACCGTTGGTGCCCAGCAGGATCAGCGCGAAGTCCGACAGCGTGGCCACTGCGGCGACCAGCCAGTGATGCTCGCGCTTGAGACCCTGGCGCAGCACGTAGCTGTTCTGCGCGCCGATGGCGGCGATCAGGCCGATGCACAGCAGCAACCCGTTGAAGTACGGGTCGATCAGATGCGCGCTAACGGACGGCACGGCAATGCCTCCCGCGCAGATCAGATGGATGGGTCACGCAATATCTCTATGAGATCGGTGTCGCCGAAATCGACGCCGGATTGGGAAGTAGTGTGGTCGCCTGGCCGCGGTGGTGCACCTGATGCAGGAACAGGTGGCTGATCTGCATCGAATCTGCGGGCATCGGGTTCGAACCGTGCATCGGCCAGGGATAGGTGCGCTGCACTACGGCGTTGTCTTTGGCCTTGAATATTACCTTGATCGGGCCGGCGTAAAATCTGCCGGAAATGTGAACGTCCCCGCGAAGTTCTGGAAATATTTGAAATCTGCCGGAATCTGTTTCTGGGAAGGTCCGGCGCATGGATCGTCTTCTGTGCCCCTCCCTCGGTTCCGCTTACTCGAACTGCACGGTCCCTTCGCGGGGTTTCGTGCTCCAGCGCCTGGATAAGGGTGAGCCTGTAGCGATACTCGTTAGCCGTATCCGTGGGTTCCAGCTCGAGGTCCTGGATCCGGACGCCGCTGCGGCCGTCCGCGGGCGAAATGATGCTCCTGTAGAACTTGAGCTCGCTTCCAAGGTCGGTAATCTGCTTGTCGGAATCATCGAGCTGTTTGCGTAACTCCTGGTACGCCGTCTGATCGATCTGAAGTTGCCTCGTGACCTTGGTCAGACTGCTCTTTGCTTCCTCCAGCTGCTGACGGGTGGATTCCAGACTGTCGTGGGCAGC
>CAVVUY010000019.1:0-104929 GCA_963751375.1 uncultured Gammaproteobacteria bacterium | reverse complement strand
GCAGGCTCATGCCGCGTCGCCCTCCTCGTCCTCGTCGCGTCCCAGGTAGGCTTCGATCACCTGCGGATCGTTGCGCACGATCTCCGGCGTGCCTTCGGCGATCTTGCGCCCAAAGTTGATCACTGCGATATGGTCGGTCACGCGCATGACGACGTTCATGTCGTGTTCGACCAGCAGCACGGTCACGCCGCGGTCGCGGATGCCGAGGATGGTGTCGTTGAGTGCCGCCGATTCCTGGTCGTTGAGGCCCGCGGCCGGCTCGTCGAGAATCAGCAATTCCGGCTCCGCCGCCAGGGTGCGCGCCAGTTCCACACGGCGCTGCAGCCCATAGGGCAACGAGGTGGCATCTTCATTGATCTGCGGCAGCAGGTCGAGCTCATCCAGTATCTCCACGCAACGCTCGCGCTGGGCGCGCTCCTCGCGGCGCTGCCCCGGCGTCCCGAGTAGCGCGGAGAACCAGGACTGGCGTATATGCCGATGGCGACCTGCCAGAACGTTTTCGAGCACGGTCATGCCGGGAAACAGGCGGATGGTCTGGAAGGTGCGCGCCACGCCTTTCTGCGCAATACGGAACGGCTGCTGTCCGGCGATGGACTCTCCCTTCCAGTGGATATCGCCCTCGGTCGGCTTGTAGACACCGGTAATGATATTGAACACGGTAGTCTTGCCGGCTCCGTTCGGACCGATCAAACCGATGATCTGTCCGGCGTAGATGCGCAGGTCCAGGCCGTCGACGGCCTTCAGCCCGCCGAAGCGGATGCCGACGCCCGCGAGTTCCAGCAGCGGCGTATCGCTCATGCGCCCCCCCGGCGGCGCGGCCAGATGCCCTGTGGCCGCAACACCATGACCGCGATCATCGCGATACCGAACACGAAGTAGCGGTACTGCGCCAGGCTCTGGAACACCTGTGGCACCACGAACATCAGCACCGTGCCGAGCAGTATGCCCGGGATGGAAGCCTGTCCGCCGACGATGACGATGGCGAACAGGGTCACCGATTCGGTGAAAGTGAACGCGCCCGGGCTGACCGTGGCGAGCTGCGCCGCGAACAAGGTGCCGGCCGCGCCGGCGATGCCGGCTCCGAGCACGAAGGCAAGAATCTTGTAGTAGCGCGTGTTGACGCCGAGCGTCGAAGCGGCCAGTTCGTCGGCCTTAAGGTAATGGAAGACGCGCCCGACACGACTGCGCTCCAGATTGCGCATGAGCCACAGCACCAGCCCCAGCATCAGCCAGTCGAGCACGAATTGGCTGCCCTGGCTCATGAACTGATACCCGAACAGGCTGGGCACGCCGAGGCCGAACAGGCCGTCCGGCCCGCCGGTGACGCCGCCCACGTTGTTGTTCATCGCCATGCGGAAGATTTCGTTGAAACCGATCGTGGCAACCAACAGATAATCGCCGCGCAGCTTGACGATTGGCGCCGACAGCAGGGCTCCGAGCGCGGCTGCCACGAGCACGGCGATCGGCAGCGTCCACAGGATCGGCACGCCATAGGTCGCGTTGAGTATGCCGGTGACATAAGCGCCGATGCCGAAATAGACCGCATGTCCCATGTCGTACAGTCCTGCCCGGCCTAGCACGATGTCCGTACTCAGAGCGACCATGGCATAAATGGCGAACAGCGACAGGATGCTGATCCAGTTGGCGTTGAGCACCAGCGGCACCGCCAGCCCGACCACCCAGATTGCAGCGCCAAGCCAGCGCGGGAAACGGATCTTCATACCTTCTCCGCCACACGTTCGCCCAGGATGCCCGTCGGCCTCACCAGCAGGATTGCTATCAGCAGTGCGAAGGTGATCGCCTCCTGCCAGGTAGTCGAGATATAACCGGCCGCCAGCGAGTTGAACAGCCCCAGCAGCAAGCCGCCGAGCATCGCGCCGGGGATGTTGCCGATGCCGCCTATGATTGCGGCGATGAAGGCGTTCAAGCCATACACCCATCCCATGTTGAACACCGCCTCGCGATAGTACAGGCCGATGAACAGACCTCCGACAGCGCCCAGCGCCGGACCGAGCACGAACACGCTGACGATCACGCGGTTGACGTTGATGCCCATCAGCCGCGCCGCGTCCTGATCGATGGCCGAGGCCCGGATGGCGGTGCCGAAACGTGTGTGGTGCACGTAGACGTACAGCGCCAGCATAAGCACGAAGGAGCTGACGATGATCAGTACCTGGGTGAAGCTGAGAATGACACCACCGAAGGTCCAGCTCAGGTCGGGCAGGATGTGCTGGGGAAAGATGCGCGTCTGCGGCCCCCACACCAGCATCATGCCGTTTTCGAAGAACATCGACGCACCCAGCGCGGAAACCACCGCCGACAGGCGATGCGCACTGCGCAGCGGCCGATAGGCGGTGAATTCGAGTGCGATGCCGGCCAGCGACACGACGACGATGGCGGCGACGAACGCGAGCACCACCAGCCAGGCGGCCGGCGGGGCACCGCCCGCCGCCTGCGTGGTGAGCACGGTCAGACCGATATAGGCTCCGAGCACGGCCAGATCGCCGTGCGCGAAGTTGATCAGCTTGAGAATGCCGTACACCATCGTGTAACCGAGGGCGATCAAGGCATATATGCCACCCACGGTCAGACCGTTGATGAGCTGCTGTAGGAGCGTATCCATCATACGGGCGGTCCTCGCCGACGTTGACGCTTCAGGCGCGCGACATTATTCGCTGTAGAGCGTCTTGTAGCCGCCATCGGCCTGAACTTCGAAGGCCTGGAAGGCGCTGCCGATACGCTCGCCATTGGCGGCGAAGCCCAACTTACCGGTGATGCCGGGGAAGTCGCGCAGCTTGTGCAGGAAGTTCTCGACCTTGGTCGGATCCAGGCTCTTGGTCTGCTCCACCGCATACATCACCGCACGCATGCCATCGGCATTGGTCAGGGTGTAGATGCTGGGCGGGTTTTCGCCGTAGGCAGCCTTGTACTTGGCGAGAAATTCCTTCGCCGTCGGATAAGGCAAGTTCTCCGGTGCCGGCACATTGATGATCACGCTGCCCGCGGCCGCGTTGCCGGCCAGCTTGGAGAAGTCGACATTTTGGTTGGCATCGCCACCGACGAACGCCGCCTTGATGTCGAGCTGCATCTGCTGGGCACGCAGCAGCCCACCGTCGGAATAGTAGCCGGAGAAGTAGATCACGTCGGGATTGAGACCCTTGACCTTGGTCAGCACCGAAGTGAAGTTCTGCGACCCGGCCGTGATATAGCCGCGGTAGACCACGTTGCCGCCGTCCTTTTTCACCGCCGCGTCGACCGCGTCACCGAGACCGTTGGCGAAGCTCGAATGGTCGGAAAGCACCACGATGCGCTTGTAGTGCTTGACGTTCACCAGATACTTGGCGGTGAACTTCGCTTCGGCACTGTTCGGCGGCGCGTTGCGGAAGAACGTCTTGTATCCGTGCTGGGTCAGCTGTTCGGCGGTGCCGTCGCTGGTCTGGATCACGTTGGCGCGCGCGTAGATCGGCTGCGCGGCCGCCGCGGCGCCGGAGGTGTAGGTGCCGATCACCGCGAACACGCCGTCGTTCACCAGTCGGCGTGCGCACAGGGCGCCCTGAGTCGCCTTGCCCTCGTCGTCGCAGGCGATGACTTCGATCTTGTGGCCGAGCAGCCCGCCCTTGGCATTCTGCTCCTTGGCCAACAAACGAACGGCTTTTTCGATACCTTGCCCTTCGTTGGCATAGTCGCCGGTAATTGGCGCCTGCACGCCGATTTTGACCGTCGTGGCAGCCATGGCCGAGCCCGCGCCCAGCACAAACAACGCCGTTGCCATACTTAGATTCTTCAGCATGGAAATTCTCCGATGAGAGCAAATGGTGTCCGCAGGTCGGTGCCTGTGGGCATTGTGTTTTTATTCGTACGCTTTCAAAACAAGAAGCCTGCCGAAAGGCCGCGCCAACAACAGACATGTGGGCCGAGCATAGGAGATCATTGCGCAATCCGCCAGCCGCCACGGCCTCAGCGCCGCCCCGAAAAAATCCATCCGCGGCGTTTGAAGAACACCAACATGCCGATTGCGACCATAAAAATAATCAACCATATCAATGGATAACCGTAGTACCAACGTAGCTCCGGCATTGCCCATGGACTGTTTTGATCGCTGCCGAAATTCATGCCGTAAACGCCGGTGATGAACGTCAGCGGAATGAACAGCGTGGAGATCACCGTCAACGTGCGCATGATCTCGTTCAGGCGGTTGCTGACGCTGGAAAGATAGATGTCCATCAGGCCGGAAACTACGTCGCGGTAGGTCTCCAGCAGGTCCATGACGTGCACCGTGTGATCGTATAGATCGCCGAGGTAGGGCTTCAGTTCATCGTCGAGCAGCGGCTCGTCCTGCACCCCTCGAATCAGCCGGCTGATCACCTCGCGCGTCGGCCAGAGCTGGCGGCGCAGGTGCATCAGCGTACGCTTGGCGCTCTGGATTGCGGGCAAGGTATCGCGATCCGGCGCGGCCACCAGGCGCTCTTCCAGTTGCTCGACGTTGTTGCCGAAGGTTTCGAGCACGGGGAACGCCCGGTCGACGACCAGATCCATCAGCGCGTAGAGCAGATAATCCGCGCCGTGTGTGCGCAGGCGTGTCCGCGAGCGCGACAGGCGCGTGCGCAGCACGCCGGTAATGTCCTCGTCCGAGGCATGGATACTGATGACATAGCCTTCGCCCAAGAGCAGATTGAACTGCTCCAGCACGACCGCGTCATCCTGCCAACACGCCACGGTCAGCACGATGAAGACGTGTTCCGCGTACTCGTCCAGCTTGGGCCGCTGTCCGCGCGATTGGATGTCCTCCAGCACCAGCGGGTGGACCTGGAAACGCTCCCCCAGCTCCTCCAGCAAAGCCTTGTCCGGCACTCCCTGCACGTGCAGCCAGGTCACGCCCTCCCCGCCCGCGATCATCTGCTGCGTCTGCGCCAGAGTGGCTTGCTCGGACTCGGTCAGAATATCGTCGTGATAGTGAACCAGGTGTAGCCGCGGCGGTGCGGCGACGACCTCGTCGATCAAGGTGCCTGGCGGCAGACCGGCACGGTGGCCGCGATTGGTGTGCAGCATGATTGCCTCCTGCCTCGTCAGCTCAGTTTCAGCAATTGTTCGACCAGCGCATCGGCCTTGATTTCCTCGCCGCTAAGCGCCATGGCCAGCAGTTCGCCGCCGATGACGGGCAGCGCCAGCACGACGTCCGGATGCACCCGCCGGACCCGCACCAGGTTGTGCGCGTCACTCACCGCGACCACAGTCCTGACGTGCTCGTTGACTTCCTTGGCCGCCAGCACGACGAACGCATTGTCGGAATCGTCCCCGCTCAACGCCAGCACCGCACGCGCCTCGCCGACGCCGGCATTGTTCAGCACGTCGGTATCGCCGCCGTCGCCGATCACCAGATCCGGCGGGGATTCGGCTCCTTCGGGCGGCCGCGTCGGCCACACCGCGGTCACCGGCAGCCCGCGCGACGACAGTGCCTTGATCGCATTGCGCGCCAGCGGATTGTCGCCCACGACGATGATATGGTCCTTGCGTTTCATGGCTTTTCCCTGGGGTTGCAGGAGGTTCATCAGACGCTGGTTCAGCATCGGCCCGAGAATCACCGTCAAAGAGGTCGCGAACACCACCAGCCCGAGCACGATCAACGAAACCGTGAACAGCCTCGCTTCGGGCGTGTGCGGGGTGATGTCTCCGTAACCGACCGTCGACATGGTTACCACGGCGAAATACAGCGCCGAGCTGAAATCGCTGATCTTGGGCGTGAACCCTTCGCCCAGCACATAGGCACCGAATACGCCGTAGCCGAGCGTGAGCAGGATGCCGGTCACGGCGAACAGCGTGCCGGTGGCCAAACTGGCGCGCTGGAAGTGCCGCCGCGTCGCCAACAGCAGCAGAAAGAGCACGCCGTGGTACGCGATCATCGCGGGCCGCGGGGGCGAGAGCGGCATAAATTCGAGCAGCAGTGTGGCGAGCGTCATCAGCAGCGTGATGACCCAGGCCAGACGCGAACGCCACAGCAACCCCAGCGACATGATCAGCAGCAGGATACCGATGAAGTCCTGCGGCACACCGCGTATCGCCAGCAGGTTGTAGCCGCCGGACAGCCCGCCGAGATCCTGCGACGGCAAGGCGATGAAACGCTGTATCGTGCCCAGCGAAGGCACCGTCTGCACCAGCCCGGAGAGTCCGACCGCCAAGGCCAGCGGCACGTGCGGGAACCAAAGACTCATACGCGCGCTGCGGTAAAGCCGATTCCACATCCGCCTCAGGCGCAGCAGCGGGTGCTCGGCCAGGCGACTGGAGTTCGAATCCGTGCTCATGCGACGAACGCCCGGCCGACTACTGAGTGGCCGCATCCCGGCAGGAGACGAAGTTCGCCGTCCGCACGCACCGTCAGCCTTCCTCGGAGCGCGTCAGCATTTCCGGATCGAGCATACGCGCCAGCTCGTCCGCATCGAGGTCGGTCATCTCGCGCGCCACCTCCATGACCGGCCGCCCTTCGGCGTAGGCACGCTTGGCGATGGCCGCGCCGCGCTCGTAGCCGATCACGGCATTCAACGCCGTCACCAGAATCGGATTGCGCTCCAGCGCCTCGCTCAAGCGTTCCGCGTTCACGGTGAAGCCGGCAATGGCACGATCGGCCAGCAGGCGCGAAACGTTGGCCGACAACCGAATGCTCTCCAGCAGGTTGTTGGCGATCATGGGCAGCATGACGTTGAGCTGAAAATTCCCGGCCTGACCGCCGACCGTAATCGCCGCGTCGTTGCCGATGATCTGTGCCGCAACCTGACAGACCGCTTCGGGGATCACGGGATTGACCTTGCCCGGCATGATGCTGCTGCCCGGCTGCAGCGACGGCAGGCTGATCTCGCCCAGGCCGGCCAGCGGTCCGGAGTTCATCCAGCGCAGATCGTTGGCGATCTTCATCAGTGCCGTGGCCAGCGACTTCAGCGCACCGCTCGCGGCCACCGCCGTATCCTGCGAACTCAGCGCTTCGAAGCGGTTGTCGTTCGGACGGAAAGCCACATTAGTCGCGCTCGCCAACCAGGCGATCGCGACCTCCGCACCGCCGGGAGCGGCGTTGATGCCCGTGCCCACCGCCGTACCGCCCAGCGCCAGCGCCTGCAGGCCCTCGGCCGCATATGCAATGCGTGCACGCGCATTACGCACCTGCGCCGCCCAACCGCCCAGCTCCTGATCCAGGCGCAGCGGCATCGCGTCCATCAGATGCGTCCGCCCCGTCTTGGTATAGCCCTTGAGCTCTTCGGCCCGCGCCAGAATGCTCTGCTCCAGATGATCCAATGCAGGCAGCAGGCTTTCGCGCACCAGCAGTGCCGCACCCACATGGAGCGCAGTCGGGATGACGTCGTTGGAACTCTGGCCGTAGTTGACGTGATCATTGGGGTGCACGTCCTGGCCGCAGTCGGCGGTGGCCAAGTGCGCGATCACCTCATTGGCGTTCATATTGCTGCTGGTGCCCGAACCGGTCTGGAACACGTCGATCGGGAAATGCTCGTCGTACTTGCCGGCGGCGACTGCGAGCGCCGCCTTGCATATGGCCTCGGCGCGCGTTGCGTCCAGCGTTCCGAGCTGGCGGTTGGCCACCGCACAAGCCGCTTTGACCAAGCCGAGCGCGCGGATGAAACCGCGCGGCATACGCTGACCACTGACCGGAAAATTGTCCACCGCACGCTGCGTCTGCGCGCCCCACAGCGCCGATGCCGGGACGCGTAGATCGCCCATGCTGTCGTGTTCGATGCGGTAGTCCTGTTCGCGCACTGGTTTTTGCCTCCCGGCTTCGACTGTTCGCATGTCTGGGGTCACGGACTGCAGCGCTGCCGGTGAGGGCAAGTATAGGGCAACGGGAGGTGGTCCTATCCAGCAAGGCGCCATCGGGATTGGCTATGCTGCGAGCTAGCCGGAATGAGGCTTCCGCCCGCCATTAGGGGACGCTCTCAGGCGCGAATCAGCGCCGCTGCTGTCGATCTTGAGTAGGCGGCACGCCCGCGCTAAGTCGCATAACGCGAATCGCGCACGAAGCAGGCCTCGGGACCTGCAGAATGCGCTGTGATCGAGTAAGTCATCAAACGCCCCATCCCACAAAACACCCTCTCGGCTTTTTCACGCCCCCCATACGGGTATAATCCTGCCCCCTCACGCCCATATTCACAAAACGAGGCCCGCTGATGGAACTCAGCCCGCTCACTGCCCTATCCCCCGCCGACGGCCGCTACGCCGCCCAAACCGAACCGCTGCGCGCCGTGTTCAGCGAGTACGGCTTGATCGCCGCACGCGTTCAGGTCGAAGTGCGCTGGCTGCAGGCCTTGGCTGACGAACCGGGCATCGCCGAAGTCCCGACACTGCCGAGCGCGGCCGTCGAACTCCTCGACGCTCTGCTTAGCAGCTTCGATCCGGACGAAGCTGCCGCCGTCAAACAGATCGAACGCACCACCAACCACGACGTCAAAGCGGTCGAGTACTACATCAAGCAGCACATCTCCGAACAGCCCGATCTGGCGGCCGTCAAGGAGTTCGTACACTTCGCCTGCACCTCCGAAGACATCAACAATCTCGCCTACGGCCTTATGCTCAAGCGCGGGCGTGATCAGGTTCTGCTGCCGGTGATGGACGAAATCGTCGGCAGCTTGCGCGATCTGGCACACCGCTTCGCCGATCAGCCCATGCTGTCGCGTACCCACGGGCAGCCCGCCAGCCCCACTACGCTGGGCAAGGAACTCGCCAACGTGGTCGCCCGGCTCGAGCGCCAGCGCACGCAGATCGCGGGCGTACCGATCCTCGGCAAGATCAACGGTGCCGTCGGCAACTACAACGCGCACAGCGTGACCTACCCGGAAGTCGACTGGACCGCCTTCGCCGAGCGCTTCGTCACCGGCCTGGGCCTGAGTTGGAACCCCTACACCACGCAGATCGAGCCGCACGACTACGTCGCCGAGCTGTTCGACGCGGTGGTGCGCTTCAACACCATGCTGCTCGATCTGGCGCGCGACATCTGGGGCTATATCTCGCTCGGCTATTTCCGCCAGCGCGTGATCGAGGGCGAAGTCGGTTCCTCGACCATGCCGCACAAGGTCAACCCGATCGACTTCGAAAACGCCGAGGGCAACCTCGGCATGGCCAACGCGCTGCTGGAACACCTGGCGCGCAAACTGCCCGTGTCCCGCTGGCAGCGCGACCTGACCGATTCCACGGTGCTGCGCAACCTCGGCGTCGGCCTGGCCCACAGCCTCATCGCTTACCGCGCCCTGCTCAAGGGCCTGGGCAAACTCGAAATCAACGAAATGCGCCTGGCGGCGGATCTTGAGGCCAACTGGGAAGTGCTCGCCGAGCCGATCCAGACGGTGATGCGCCGCTACGGCCTGCCGAACCCCTACGAACAACTCAAGGAACTCACCCGCGGACAGCGCGTGGACGCCGAGACGCTCAGCGCCTTCATCGAGGATCTCGACCTGCCCGAGGAAGCCAAGGCCACGCTGCGCACGCTCACGCCGGCGCTGTATACCGGCACGGCCGCCGCCCAGGCTCGCGAGGTCTGATGCCGGCGGCAGGCACAACCCTGCTCGGCGGCTTACACCCCGCCGAGTTCCTGCGCGATTACTGGCAGCGCCGGCCGCTGCTGGTGCGCCAAGCAATGCCGGAGCTTGCTTCGCCGCTCAGTCCCGATGAACTGGCCGGCCTTTCCCTGGAGGCGGAAATCCCCTCGCGCCTGGTGATCGAACACGGCGCCACACCGTGGGAAGTCCGCTACGGACCGTTCACCGAGCAGGACTTCGCCGGGTTACCCGCGACCCATTGGAGCCTGCTGGTCACCGATCTGGAAAAATTCGTACCGGAGCTTGGCAGTCTCGTCGAGCCCTTCCGCTTCATCCCGGACTGGCGCATCGACGATCTGATGATCAGCTACGCGCCGCCGCAGGGCTCGGTCGGCCCGCATACCGACGCCTACGACGTGTTTCTGCTGCAGCTGCACGGCCATCGCCGCTGGCAGATCGACACCCGTCCGGTCGCCGCGGACAACCGCCTACCGGACACGTCGCTCAGCATCATGCGCGACTTCCAAGCCGAGCAGGAATGGGTGCTCGCCCCCGGCGACATGCTCTACCTGCCGCCGCACGTCGCCCATCACGGCGTCGCGCTCGACGACTGCATGACCGCTTCCATCGGTTTCCGCGCGCCCAGTCAGAAAGACCTGCTCGGCGCCTGGCTGGACGACACCGCCGCTCGCCTCGACCCCGAACGTCGTTATGCCGACCCCGACCTCGCCGCGCAGGAAAATCCCGGCGAAATCAGCGCCCAGGCCCGTGCCCGTGCCGTAGCCCTGCTTCGCGAAGCGCTATCCACGGACGACACCGCACTCGAGCGTTGGTTCGGTTGCTATGTCACCGAACCCCGCGTCGACCTGGCCTGCCTCTACCCCGCGCCGCGCGAATGGAAGCCGTCCGAGCTGCGCCGCCATCTGCAACAGGGCATGGCGTTGGAACGCAATCCCGCCGCTCGGCTGGCCTGGTTCGAGGAAGAGCGGCAGCTGCTCTGCTTCGCCGACGGCGAAGCACGCAGCCTGCCGCACTCGGCCCGCACACTGGTCGAGCATCTCTGTCTCGGACATCGTTACACCTCCACGGAATTGCTCCGGCACCTGGACGCCGACGGCGAGGCCTTGCTGATCTGGCTGCTCGAGCGCGGCATTCTCGAGCCCCCGGACGAAACCGACGATGACTGAACGCACCGATTTCCGCATCCGCCTGGTCACCTGGAGCGAACACGCCGGTTTGCTGCGCGCCGTACGCGAAACCGTCTTCGTGCACGAACAGGGCGTGCCGCCCGAACTCGAACTCGACGAACACGACGCCACGGCCGTGCACGCGCTAGCCGAAGACACCGAAGGCCGCCCGATCGGTGCCGGACGCCTGCTCCCCGACGGCCACATAGGCCGCCTCGCCGTGCTCGCCGAACAACGCGGCCACGGCCTCGGGCGCGCCCTGCTCGACACTCTGATCGAGGCAGCCACGCGGAACGGCCATGCCGAAGCCGTGCTCAACGCCCAAGTTCATGCCCTCGATTTCTATCTGCACGCCGGCTTCACGGTCAGCAGCGCCCCCTTCATGGAGGCCGGCATCGAGCATCAGGAGATGCGTAAACCTTTGCAAAACGGCTAGCCGACGGGCAGACCGCAATGTAGGCTAGCGGCTTTGCCCGCGCTGCGGTGCAAACCATCCACAGACAACGGATCAGGATTCATACCGATGAAAATACGCTTCGCCCGCCCAAGCCTCGCCCTCCTGCTGGGTCTGGGCCTGCTCGCCGGCTGCCAGGCCCAAACTAACACCGCGAAGAGCACCTCCGCCGCACCCGCCATCGCCACCGTCAACGGCCAGGCGATCACTCAGGCGGACCTGGACGCCTACCGCCAGATGCGCGCCGGGCAGATGCCGAACGTCAATCTCAGCAACAAGGCTCTGGTCGAAGAGCTCGTCGACATGCGACTGCTCGAGCAGGCCGCAGTCAAGGCAGGCGTGGCCGACAAGCCGCAGGTCAAGGCCCAGGTCGAGCAGAGCCGCGCGAACATCCTGATCCAGGCGCTGCTGCGCGATAAGTTCGGGTCGCAGAAATACTCCGATGCGGAACTCAAGAAACAGTACGACCAGCTCGTGGCTCAAGCCAGTCAGCGCGAGTACAAAGCCAGTCACATCCTGCTCAAGACCGAAGCCGAAGCGAAAAAGGTCATCGAGCAGCTGAACAAGGGCGCCAATTTCGCCGATCTGGCCAAGAAAGACTCCATCGCGCCTTCTGCACCCAAGGGCGGCGAATTGGGCTGGTTCACCGCCCAGACCATGGTGGCGCCCTTCTCGAAAGCGGTCGAAAAGCTGAAAAAGGGCGAGTACACCAAGACCCCGGTGCACACCCGCTTCGGCTGGCACGTGATCCTGCTGCAGGACACCCGCAAGACGAACCCGCCGCCCTTCGATCAGGTCAAATCGCGCATCAAGGCCATGTTGACCCAGCAGGCGATCCAGAAATACGTCCAGGACCTGCGCGACAAGGCCAAGGTGAAACTCGAATTGCCCGCCTCCGACACGCAGCAGCCCGGGTCCAATACCACAGGCGTAGTTTCGCCCACGGTTACCAGCGGCGGTAAATAATCCTCGCCCTGCAGCAGGGGGCTGCAGGGCGAAGGTGCTGTCCGGGTCGCGAAATCGCCCGGACAGCACGTATCGAAGGGCAACGGCGCCCATCCGAGCAATGCGGATCCCGGCGCCTCACTACATGGCGATAGCGAAATAAGATGGAAGAGCAACTACCGGGCGTCATCAAGAAAGCACTGCTGGCACGCACCAGATCGGGGAAAATCTTCAAGGTCACCGCATTCTGGATTGCCTTGACCGGCCTGTTTGTCATCCCGCTTGGGACCATCGTGCTTTACTATCTTTGGAAACACGGCGACAGAATCGCCGCCGAGGACGGCATCGAAATCAGCACCGGCACAGACGAGTTCTCTTAGTGACGCACTGAATAAACAGTGCCGTGTGCAAGCAGCCCGTTGCGTGGAGCCTGCGCCCTCACCGATCCACTCGATCCGCCTCGCAGAACAAGCTTTCAGGCGGCGCGCCATACCCCTCGGCCAACCTAATTGCAGCAGCCGCCTTCCAGGAGCTGCTCTCGCGTCAGCGCGAACACGCCGAGCCCACCGCGCTCGAACTCCAGCCAGGTGAACGGACACTGTGGCAGCCGCTCGCTCAGAGCCGCAGCGCTGTTGCCCACTTCGACCACCAGCACCCCACCCGGGTTGAGATGCTCGGCTGCCTCCCTGAGCATCGGTAGCACCACGTCCAAGCCTTCCTCGCCGGCCGCCAGGCCGAGCTCCGGCTCGTGGCGGTACTCCTGCGCCAGCGCCGTCATGTCTTCGCGATCGACATAGGGTGGATTGCTCACGATCAGGTCGTAGCGCTCGCCGGCCAGTCCGGCAAACAGGTCGGAACGGACCGCACGCACCTGCCCGCGCAGGTCGTGCCGTGCAATATTGATCTCCGCCACCGCCAGCGCATCGGGCGACACGTCAACCAGATCCACCTCCGCGCCAGGGAAGGCATAGGCGCAGGCGATGCCGATGCAACCGCTGCCCGTGCCGATATCCAGCACGCGACCTACCGATTCGGGCTCGACCCAGGGTTCGAATCCCTGCTCGATCAACTCGGCGATCGGAGAACGCGGCACCAGCACGCGCGGATCGACGTAGAACGACAAGCCGGCAAACCAGGCCTCGTGGGTCAGATAGGCGGCGGGCACACGCTCGTCGGCACGCCGGCGCAAGAGGCTCAGAACCGTCTCGCGCTCCGCCTCGGTGACCCGTGCATCGAACCAGGACGAATCGGTGTCAGGCGGCAAATGCAGCGCATGCAGCGTCAGGTATACCGCTTCGTCCAACGCGCCGGCCATGCCGTGACCGAATCCGAGCCCGACTTCGCCGAAGCGGCTCGCCCCCCAGCGCATCAGATCGCGCAGCGTGCGCAAGTCATCGATATCCATCACTGCCATCATGCTTTCCTCGTTGCCGTATACCGCCGCCTCGCGGCCAGCGCGGTAGGTTATTGGATGTCGCTGTGGAATAATACCGGCCGTTTCGCGTAGCCGTGCGATGACGCGCCTGCGACCTGCGGACCTCGCCCCGCGCCTATCCCCGATATGACTACGATATGCTCGCCTATCTAAAATCCTGGCCGCTCTACTTGCTGCCGCACCATGCGATCTCGCGGCTGATCTTCCGTGCCACGCGGATCCGCTCGCCGCTGGTCACGCCCGTCATTCGCTGGTTCGTAGAGCGCTACCGCGTCGAACTCGGCGATGCGGAAAATTCCGACCCGCAGTCCTATCCGACCTTCAACGAATTCTTCACCCGCAGTCTGAAGCCCGGCGCGCGGCCGATCGCCGACGATCCCGACGCCATCGCCTGTCCGGTGGACGGCACGGTCAGCGCGATCGGACCGCTGGACGACACCCGCGTACTGCAGGCCAAAGGCCGCGACTACTCGCTGGTCGAACTGCTCGGCGGTGAACGCAATGCGACGCCGTACCGCAACGGACACTTCGCCACGCTGTATCTCTCGCCGCGCGACTACCATCGCATCCACATGCCCTTGGGCGGCACGCTCACCCGCATGACCTACGTTCCCGGCCGCCTGTTCAGCGTCGCGCCGCATACCGTCGAGACCATCCCCAGGCTGTTCGCCCGCAACGAACGCGTGGTCGCCCACTTCGACACCGATCTCGGCCCGATGGCCGTGGTGCTGGTCGGCGCGATCAACGTCGCCGCGATCGAAACCGTCTGGGCCGGCCTGATCACGCCGCCAGCCGGCAAAACGATCCGCGAAACCGAATACCCGGATCAGGGCGAAAGCGCCGTACGGCTCGATCGCGGCGCCGAACTCGGCCGCTTCAACATGGGATCGACGGTCATTCTGATCTTCCCCCGCGGCGTCATGGAGTGGGACGGGAAACTGGTCACCGGCTCGCCGCTTCGCATGGGCGAGGCCATCGGCAAACGCGTCGACGGCCCGGTCTGAGCGAACGCACAACCGTCAGGCCCGCCCCCAAGGAAAGGCCAACACCTCGTCGATGCGCTCCCAGCCGCCCAGCCACATGAGCAGGCGGTCCAGGCCCAGCGCCACGCCCGAGCAATCCGGCAGGCCGGCCTCGAGCGCCGCCACAAGGCGCTGGTCCACGGGCATGGCGGCGCGCCCCAGCGACGCGCGTGCGCGATTGTCCGCCTCGAAACGCGCCGCCTGCTCCCTCGCGTCAGCCAGCTCGTGGAACCCGTTCGCCAACTCGACCGGGCCGGCAAACACCTCGAAACGCTCGGCCACCGACGGCGTGCCGGGACGCACCCGGGCCAAGGCGGCCTGACTGGCCGGATACTCGTCGATCACGGTCAGGCTGTCGCGCGCGAAAGCCGCCGCGACGCACTCACTGAACAGCAGATCCAGCCACGCGTCGCGGCCAAGCTCGCCGACCACCTGCAGTCCCTGCCCGTGCGCCACAGCCGCCAACATGTCGGCCGTCGCACGGTGCGGATCGATTCCCAGCGCCTCGTCGAAGGCCTGCGCATAGCTCAGCCTGCGCACGGCGTCCGGAGCAGCACGCCCCAGCACCTGCGCCACCGATCCGATCAGATCGATCACCTCTTGCGCCAGACGCACGGCATCCCAGTCGAGTCGGTACCACTCCAACAGGGTGAACTCGGGATTGTGGTAACGCCCGGCCTCGTCCTCGCGGAACACGCGGCAGATCTGGTAGATATCCCCGCTGCCGGCCGCCAGCAGGCGCTTCATCGCAAACTCCGGCGAAGTATGCAGAAAGCGCTTGAGCGCCCCCGCAGGCACGGCGAAACTCTCGATTTGCACATCGGTCGCAGCGGCCCGCGACAACATGGGCGTTTCGACTTCCAGCACGCCGGCCTGCGCGAAAAAAGCCCGTATGCCTGCCAGCATACGGGCTCTCTGCCGCAAGGCCTCGACAGAAGCCGTCGGCGGCCAGTCCTGCGCTTGGGTCACCCGACGCGCCTTACTTGACGCGGGAGACGTATTCCCCGGTACGGGTATCGACCTTCAGCACCTCGCCTTCCTCGATGAACAGCGGCACCTTGACCACCGCGCCAGTCTCGAGAATCGCCGGCTTGGTGCCACCGGTAGCGGTGTCGCCACGCACGCCAGGATCGGTTTGCACGATCTTGAGTTCGACGAAGTTCGGTGGCGTCACGCTCAGCGGCTGGTTGTTCCACAGCGTGACGATGCAGACGTCCTGTTCCTTCAGCCACTGCTTGGCATCGGCCACGGCAGCCTCGCCGGCGGCGTGCTGTTCGAAGGTATCGGGCACCATGAAGTGCCAGAACTCACCGTCGGTGTACAGATACTGCATGTCGACGTCGACCACATCCGCCGCTTCAACGCTGTCGCCGGACTTGAAGGTCTTGTCGATAACCCGTCCGCTCCTGAGGTTGCGGATCTTGACGCGGTTGAAGGCCTGGCCCTTGCCCGGCTTGACGAACTCGTTCTCGACGACGGTGAAAGGGTCCCCGTCGAGCATGATCTTGAGGCCGCTGCGAAACTCACTGGTGCTGTAGGTCGCCATGATGTCCTCTCGGTTAGGCGAGATAATCGCTGTGGCACATACACCCATGCGCCACATATCGTGACGCTTTCCGGGGATGCCCGTTAAAATAAGCCGCATATGATACCCGTAAGCGCCCTCCCACTGAACACTACGCCTGACTGGCAGACCGCCTTGCGCGACGCCATCCGCGATCCAGGCGAACTTTTCGCCCTGCTCGGCCTGCCGGAATCGCAGCTCGAAGAAGCCTGCGCTGCGGCCGCGGATTTCCGCCTGCTGGTGCCGCGCGGCTACGCTGACCGCATGCGCCGCGGCGATCCGCACGACCCACTACTGCTGCAGGTGCTCCCGCAAGGCCGCGAACGGCTTGCCGCACCCGGCTATGTCAGCGACCCTGTCGGCGACCTTGCGGCCGAAGCCGCGCCCGGCGTGCTGCACAAGTACAACGGGCGTGTGCTACTGGTCGCCACCGGCGCCTGTGCCGTACACTGCCGCTACTGTTTCCGCAGGCATTTCCCCTACTCGGACTCCAATCCCGCACGCAATGCCTGGCGTGAAGCACTCGATTACCTGCACGCACATCCCGAAGTCGACGAACTAATCCTCAGCGGCGGCGATCCGCTGGTACTCGATGACGACAAGCTCGCCGCTCTGGTCGAGGAGTTGGAACGCATGCCGCAACTGCGGCGCCTGCGTCTGCATACGCGGCTGCCGATCGTGCTGCCCGAGCGGATCGGTGGTGGACTGTTGGATTGGATGCGCCGCAGCCGGCTGCAGATCGTCTGCGTCGTGCATGCCAACCACGCCAACGAACTCGACGCCACGGTCGAACAGGCCTTGCAAAACCTGCGCGATGCCGGCGTTCACCTGTTGAATCAGAGCGTTCTGCTGCGCGGTGTCAACGACTCTGCCCAAACCCTGGCGCAGCTTAGCGAACGGCTGTTCGCCTGCGGCGTGCTGCCCTACTACCTGCACCTGCTCGACCCGGTGGCCGGCGCGGCACATTTCCACGTCGACGACCGTGATGCGCTGGCCATCATGGAACTTCTGCGCGCACGCTTGCCCGGTTACCTGGTGCCGCGGCTGGTGCGCGAGGAACCCGGCGCACCGGCCAAAACGCCCGTCATGGGGTTGCCACGCCCATGGCCGGACGGCACTCCGGCACGATAAACACGCGTGGCATGCGGGATTTGGGTTTCAACCGCGGTATGCTTACGGCTAACATTGCCGTCATAAATCAGATAACAAACGAATAACGCCCGCGAGACACGTATTGATGCTCTGGCCATCGTTCAAACGCAAGCGCGCCACCGAAGACGGTACGACGCCGACCAATCCGCGCGCGTTGCGTCGCTGGCTCAAGGATCTGCCGCTAGTCGATATGGGCGAAACGGCGCGGCTTTTCTACAACGGGCTACTGGAACTCAATCGCAGCGAACTGCCCCCACAACAGCGGATCGAGGACATGGAGCTGATGCGCGAAGCCGCGCAGATCGTGCTCCGCCATCTGAACAAGCAGTTCGTCGCCCGTTCGCTGCCCTTGCCGCCCAAAGGGCGCAAAATCCTGCGGCTCATGCTGACGCTGCACAAGGAACTCTCCGCCGGCTACAAGCTCGCCATGCGCGACAGCGCAAAAACCGGCGCCATCGAACAGGATCTGACGGCCTTGGCGACGCAGCGCGCCATGTATTACATGGGCGAAATCTTCCTGCGTTCGGCGCAAATGTACGAGCCTGAACCTGCCGGTCTCTGGCACGACATACACCTGCTGTACGCCTTCGCCGAGGAACGCGGCGTAGCCGAGCGCATCGTCTCCTCCGGCAAGCGCGATCTGACTCCTCCCGCCAGCGTCGCGCAAACCTACATCAGGATCGTACTGTCGGCCCTGTGCCTGCCGCATACCCTGCGCCAGGGCGAGATCGAGCGTCTAAATGGAATCTTCGCCAAACACACCAATCTGGTCACCATCTCCCGGCAACCGTCGCCCGATGCGCGCAACGGTGTCTATCTGGCGAATCTCGAACTCGACCGCCCACCGGCCTACATGGTCCTCAGCGAAACGCCGGCCATGCACAGCGTGCGTGCGTTCAATCTGAACAACCTGCTCGGTTATCTGCGCGAAAAAACCCAGTCGAGCACCGAAAGCGGCGGCGACAAGGAAATCCTTACCCCCGACCTGATCCGGCGCATCTACAAAAATCTCACCAACAACAGCAAGCGACGCTTTGCACGCAACGACCGCGACGAAATCATTTACGTCGCCATCGGCCTCACCCAGATCAACCGGGCGATCGACGCCGACCCGGATCTTCCTTCGCGCGGCCTGCGGCTCGCGGCACCCGGTATGGAAGTGTCCTCCGGCATATTCAACCTTCAGACCATCAGCGACGAACTGCGCGGCAGCGACAAGCGGGACGACTATTACGACCCCAACGCGACCACGGAAGATGTCTGGGGCCTGGTAGTCAACGATTCGATCTGGGAGCAACAGGAGCGCAGCAACAAGCTGCAGCAGAAACGCCAGCCCCTGCCGCCGACGGAAGACATCTCCGTGCCCGATGCCTGGTCGGCCTGGCATTTGTGCAACGCCAGTCCAGGAGGCTTCGGCATCCGTTGGGACAGCGACCAACCGGCGCGCGCCCAGGTCGGGGAAATCATCGCCTTGCGCGAACACGAGGGTTCGCATTCGGCCTGGCGGGTCGGCGTCATACGCTGGATGCATTTCGTCTCCGAGCGTGGCCTGGAAGTCGGCATACAGTTACTGGCCTCGCAGTGCATCCGAGCCAGCGTGCGCACCGACGGCGCCGACTCGAAGCAGGACAACCTCATTAATGCCCTCCTGCTACCCGAGCTCGACAGCCGCGACCGCCCCGGCTCTCTGGTGGTACCCTATGGGCAGTTTCGCGTGGGTCAGGCCATCATCGCCCATGTCGGCGAAACGAGCTCGCGCCTGCGCTTGCAGGAACGCGTGGAATACTCGCATTCCTTCACACAATATCTATGCTGCGCGGTCGGGGACGAAGACGCACACGCCCATCCGGCACCCGGCAATGACAGCTTCGACTCGCTCTGGGAAAAACTCTGAGCGCTTGCGAACCGCGCCCCTCCGAAAGACAGAGACAGCAACGGCATGGCAGACAACAAGCTCCTGAGACCGCTCATCGTCGACCCCGACCTGAATCAGGCCGAAGAACTCATCAGTGCGATCAAAAGCGCCGGGTACGCCGTCCGGCCGTTCAGCGCCGCCTCGGCGGAGGACTTCGACCAACAACTCAAGCAGAACAGTCCGGATCTCATCGTGATCGCGCTCGGCCAGCTCGATCTCGACCTGCCGACGCTGTTCAGCCACATTGAAGCCGCCGGCCGGCACATTCCGGTCGTCGCCCTGCTCGACGAACCACCGGCCGACATTTCCCCTTATCTCGCCGATGGCGCCGAGGACGTGGTCGCCACCGGCAATCGCAGTCATTTTCAGCACGTCATCGCCCGCACCGCCAACGCGCAATTCAACTGGCGCCAGCTCAAGCGCGCCGAAGCGGCCGTGCGCGAAGCGGAAAAACGCTGCCAGACGCTGCTCACGAGCTCTAAGGACGCCATCGCCTACGTCACCGACGGCATGCACATTTTCGCCAACCCGCCCTATCTCGACGTATTCGGCTTCGGCGACAACGAGGACATCGAAGGCACCCCGCTGATGGACCTGGTAGCGCGTGAGGACCAGGACCGCATGAAGACCTTCCTGCGCGGCTACTCCCGCGAGGAGCAGACCACGCAAAACCTGCGCGTGAACCTGGTGACGGTCAGCGGCGAACATTTCGAAGCCGAACTTGCCTTCAGCCCGGCTTCGATCGACGGCGAAGCCTGCACCCAGATCGTCATACAACAGCAGGGCGACGCCAAGGAGCTGGAGAAGCAGATCAGCTACCTCAGCCAGCGCGACCTCATGACCGGTCTCTACAACCGCCAGTACTTCATGGATCAGCTCAAGGAATCCATCGCGCTGGCCACGCAGGGACGGGAAAACCGCTCTGTCATCCACATCGTCGTCGATCGTTTCGATCAGCTCAAAGAGAGCTTCGGCATCTCCGGCAGCGACCTTATCCTGGCCGACTTCGGCAAACTTCTGGATCAGACCCTGCCGGAAGGCGACATCGCCTGTCGCTTCGAAGGCAACCGCTTCACCGTCCTCAGCCACACCTGGGAAGCCAAGCCGCTCGGCGACTTGATGGACAATCTGCTGAACACCTTCAGCAACCACCTCTACGAACTGGACGGACGCTCGGTGACCACCACGGCGACCATGGGTGCCGGCGTCATCGACGAAAACTCGCCGGATCCGAACGAAGTGCTCGCCCGTGCCGAACGCGCCTTCAAGCAGGCGCTCACCGCCGGCGGTGCGCGAGCCCAAATCTACCGTCCGCGCGAAGGAGAGATGAGCCAAAAGCAGCTCGACGACCTCTGGAGTCAACGTCTGCGCAAGGCTATCAAGGAAGGCCATCTGCGCCTGCTGTTCCAGCCCCTCGTCAGCCTGCACGGCGATCCGGGCGAGCAGTACAACGTCTACATGCGCATGCTCGACGAGCGCGGCCAACCGGTCGCCGCACGCGAATTCATGGCCAGCGCCGAGCGCACCGGCATCGCCAAAATGCTCGACCGCTGGGTCATCCACAATGCCCTGAAACATCTTGCCGCCCACGACCAGGAGGCCGGCCCGCTCAACCTGTTCGTCAAGCTGACCGCAGGCTCGCTTCAGGACCCTGAAATCCTGCCCTGGCTGGCCGAGCAGCTGAAGGAAATCCGCATTCCGGGCGACCGTCTGGTGTTCGAACTCAAGACCACCGTAGCGGTCAACTATCTGCGCCAAACCCGCGAGTTCCTCAAAGGCGCGCATCAGCTGCGCAGCCGCCTCGTCCTCGACGATTTCGGTGCCGGCGCCAACCCCTTCCAGCTGCTCAAGCAGGTACCGGCCGACTTCCTAAAACTGGACTCGGCGTTCATGGAAGACCTGGCCAACAGCCCCGAGAACCAGGAAACCATCAAGACCATCACCGCCCAGGCGCACGCCGAAAATCGCCTGGTCATCGCCCAACGCGTCGAAGACCCGAACTGCATGCCCATCCTATGGGGTATGGGCGTCAACTACGTACAGGGCAATTTCCTGCAGGTGCCGTCGGAGCGGATGGACTACGATTTCACCGCCATGGGCTAAGGGTCGGGTCGGGTCGCGTCTGTCCGACGCGGTTCATAGCACGAAGAGCCGGTCACCCGGCTCCTCGGGAAATTTCGTTTCGCGCATGTCGGCGATGCTGATTCACGCAGCAGAGCGCACTTCTTTGGCCGGCCGAAGTGCATTCGAAAAGCGCCTCGGACCATGCCGTCATGGAACACTCGCAAACAAAAAGAAGGCCGCGATAAACGCGGCCTTCTTCAGCAACTGCGGCTTTTCGCCACTAGCGGGAATCACACCCCGTCAACGCATCGCCTCCAGTGCCGCAATGCGCTCCTCCAGCGGAGGATGGCTCATGAACAGCCTGCGCAGACCGCTGCCCTTGCCGCCATTGATGCCGAATGCCGCCAGCTGCCCCGGCATATCCTCGGGCTCGTACTCGGCCTGCAAGCGGCGCAACGCGGCGATCATCTTGCCGCGACCAACCAGCTTGGCACTACCGGCATCGGCACGGAACTCCCGTTGGCGAGAGAACCACATTACGATGGCCGAAGCCAGGATCGCGAGAAAAATCTCCGTCACGATGACAGTGATGAAATAACCCGGCCCGTAATCGCGCTCGCTCTTGAACACCACGCGATCGACGATGTGGCCAACCACTCGCGCAATGAAGATGACGAAGGTATTAATCACGCCCTGAATCAGGGTCAACGTCACCATGTCGCCATTGGCGACGTGGCTGATCTCGTGCGCCAGTACCGCTTCGACCTCATCCCTGCTCATGCCGTGCAGCAGGCCGGTGCTGACCGCCACCAACGAGCTTTTCTTGGTCGCTCCGGTGGCGAATGCGTTCATCTGCGGACTGTCGAAAATGCCGACTTCGGGCATCGGCAATCCGGCCTCGCGCGACAGGCGCTGTATGGTTTCCATCAGCCAGACTTCGCTCTGCGAACGCGGCTGATCGATGACCTGCACGCCCATGCTCATCTTCGCCATCCATTTGGACAGGAGCAGCGAAATGAACGCACCGCCGAACCCGAACACCGCCGCCAGCAGCAGCAGGCCCTGGAAGTTGATCGACCCGCTCTGGGTCTGGATGCCGTGAACGCCGGTCACCGCCATCAGTATGTTGAGCACAATGCTCAACACGACCATGACGGCGATGTTGGTCCCCAGGAACAACAGAATGCGTTTCATAGATCCCCAGTGCCTCGTGTGTAGTTACGACTGCAAATGATGCGGCCGAGAGGGTGAAATTCAAGCGTTTTTACACTCGCTTACATACGCCGCCGGCACTCACGCTTCAATCTTCCGGGCTCAACGCATCTACACGCTGGAATCCTCGCGGCAGCTTGCGCCCGCGCCGTCCGCGCTCGCCTGCATATTCGTCCAGCATGGCCGGCTTAAGCGTCATGTGACGCTGGCCCGAATATGCGATCACCGCCTGATCGGCACGCGCCACCGCCACCGCCGCCAAGCGCTCCTCGCCGGACTTGAGCTTGGCAGACGGGATACCCAGCAACTTGTTGCCCTTGCCGCGCGCCATCTCGGGCACATCAGCCAACGGGAAGCCCAGCATATAGCCTTCCGTGCTCACCGCCACCAGCCGCGGTTGCGTATCGGCGCCAGGCACCGGCACCGGACTCAGCACCTTGGCGCCCTGCGGCACGCTGAGCACGGCCTTGCCGGCCTTGTTGCGCGACACCAGGTCGGCGAAACGGCAGACGAAGCCGTAGCCATGGTCCGTGCCGAGCAGGAAACGGTCGTCGTCGGCGCCCAGCGCCAGGCCCACGAAATGCGCTCCGGCCGACGGCGTAAAGCGCCCGGTCAGCGGTTCGCCCTGCCCGCGAGCTGACGGCAGGCTGTGCACCGGCAGGCTGTAGCAGCGCCCGGTCGAATCGATGAAGGCGACCGTCTGATTGCTGCGCCCGGCCACCGCGGCGAGAAAACCATCGCCGCTCTTATAGGCCAGATTCGCCGCATCGACGTCATGGCCCTTGGCGGCTCGCACCCAGCCCATTTTCGAAAGCACCACGGTAACCGGCTCGGACGGCATCATCGAGGTTTCATCCAGCGCCTGCGCGGCGGCACGGGCGACTATCGGCGAACGGCGTTCGTCGCCATAGGTTTCCGCATCGGCCATGATTTCGCGCTTGATCAGGCTCTTGAGCCGTGCCTTCGAACCCAGAATCTGCTCGAGTTCCGCCCGCTCCTTTTCCAGCTCCGCCTGCTCGGCGCGGATCTTCATCTCCTCCAGGCGCGCCAGCTGCCGCAGGCGGGTGTCGAGGATATAGTCCGCCTGCTCCTCGCTCAGCGCGAACCGGGCCATGAGCACCGCCTTGGGCTCGTCCTCGGTGCGGATGATGCGGATGACTTCGTCGAGATTGAGGAAAGCGATCAGCAAGCCGTCCAACAGGTGCAGGCGGCGGTTGACCTTGTCCAAGCGCCACTGCAGGCGTCGGCGTACGGTTTCCGTGCGGAAGGTCAGCCATTCCACCAGCAACCCGCGCAGATCCTTGACCTGCGGACGTCCGTCCAACCCGATCATGTTGAGGTTGACGCGATAGCTGCGCTCGAGATCGGTGGTGGCGAACAGATGCGCCATCAGCGCCTCGACGTCCACTCGCGCCGAACGCGGCGTGATCACCAGGCGCGTGGGGTGCTCGTGGTCGGACTCGTCTCGCAGATCCTCGACCAGTGGCAGCTTCTTGGCCTGCATCTGGCCGGCGATCTGCTCCAGCACTTTCGCACCGGACACCTGGTACGGCAGCGCGTCGACGATGACGTCGCCGTTCTCACGCCGCCAGCGGGCGCGCTGGCGCAGCGAACCATTGCCGCTGCGGTACATCGCCAGCAGTTCCTCGCGCGGCGTGATGATCTCCGCATCGGTCGGAAAATCCGGCCCCAGAATGTGCTCGCACAACACCTCGAGCGGTGCGTCCGGCTCGTCGAGCAGATGCACGCAGGCCGCGGCCACTTCGCGCAGGTTGTGCGGAGGGATATCGGTGGCCATGCCCACGGCGATGCCGGTGGCGCCGTTGAGCAGCACGTTGGGCAGCCGCGCCGGCAGCACCACCGGTTCATCGAGCGTACCGTCGAAGTTCGGCGCCCACTCGACCGTGCCCTGCCCCAGCTCGGACAGCAGCACCTGGGAATACGGCGCCAGACGCGACTCGGTGTAGCGCATCGCGGCGAAGGACTTGGGATCGTCCTGCGAGCCCCAGTTGCCCTGCCCGTCGACCAGCGGGTAGCGGTAGGAGAACGGCTGCGCCATCAGCACCATGGCCTCGTAGCAGGCCGTGTCGCCGTGGGGATGGAACTTGCCGAGCACGTCGCCGACGGTGCGCGCCGACTTCTTGTACTTGGCGGTCGCCGCCAGGCCCAGCTCCGACATCGCGTAGACGATGCGCCGCTGCACCGGCTTGAGGCCGTCGCCGAGATGCGGCAGTGCACGGTCGAGGATGACGTACATGGAGTAGTCCAGGTACGCCTTTTCGGTGAACGCCGAGAGCGGCTGGCGTTCTGTGCCTTCGTGGTTCGCGTAAGCCATGCGTATCCGATTCAGTCGTTGAGGTGACGTGGCGCCTGTCCGACGCGGGCGCCCAGAGCGGCCTCGCGGTCGCGCACAATGCTGCGCGCGATCTCGCGCACCGCATCGCTGAGCCACATATGGGTCTGGGAACCCGGCCGGTAGTCGGCCGGGCCAAAGGACTGCACCCGCCCTTGGCGCTGCAGTTCGTTGATCTGGCGGAATTCCTGGTCGTGCCCCGGGTTGTAGACGCCGTAGGTGCGTCCGCCGCTGCGTTTGACCACCGAAAACACCGGCACATCGGACGGACCGTCCGCGATATAGACGATGTTGCGGAACGGAATGCGCCGCTCGGCTTCGGGCATATTGGCGTTGACGCTGATCTGACCGGGATGCTTGTTCACGCCCTTGTTGATCTCGAACACCGCGCGGGTCTTGGTGGTGTTGTCCAGCACGTAGCCGATCTGCGCGATCTCGTCGCTGTCGCTGTCGCTGTCCAGGTCCTCGACGAATTCGCAACCCCACACGCCAGCCAGTTCGTCGGCGATCGCACTGCCCCGGATAGTGCGGGTGAAGCCGGTGCTCACCACGTAGTGCTCCAGGGTTATGCCGTGCTGCGAGAACAGTGGGTCGTGCTCGACCAACGCACGCAGTTCGGTGAAAAACGTCGGCAACCCTGGATAGAACTCCAGCTCCTTGCCCAAGGCCTCCAGCAGCGCATTGCTCAGACCAGCGAAAGTCCCGCGGCGCACGTAGGCCAGCACATGGTTGAGGTAGGCCATTTCGCTGGCCACCTGCTCGCAACCGCGCGCCCGATACTGTGCTTCCAGCGCATTGACCTCGCTCCAGAAGGTTTTCTCGTCGACGTTATAACGGCGGAACAGCGGCGCCTGCATGTAGCCCGGGATCAGCGTCTTGTCGAAATCCCAGACGACGGCGACGATGGCTTGGGTGAACAGTGGCGTGGACATCAGTGGCGTGAGCCGGGGCTGTGTTGCATGTCACAAGCTCGCACGGAGTTCGCGTCAAGGCGCAAGCCGCCGGCATGGGCTGCAGTGGTCCTGCATTGGACTTTATGCGAGCCTCCCCTTGAACGCGGCTGTGCCAATGCTTGATGGCATGGCTCTCGACCGAAAGGGCACGCGCCTTCCAGCACCTGTACGCCTGAGCGCATATCGACACAGGCGCGCTGAAATGTGATTAACACCTGATTCACGACGCTTACACCTCCGCCAGGTTGCCTTTGCGCTCCAACCACACCCGCCGGTCGGAAGCACGGCGCTTGCCGAGCAGCATATCGAGCAGGCCGTCGGTTTCATCCAGTTCCTCCAGCGTGAGCTGCACCAGGCGCCGCGTGTCCGGCGCCATGGTGGTTTCGCGCAACTGCAGCGGATTCATCTCGCCGAGGCCCTTGAAGCGGGTCACCGCGACCTTGCCGCGCTTGCCCTCGGCACGCAAGCGGTCGATCACGCCCTCGCGCTCGGACTCGTCGAGGGCGTAATAGACTTCCTTGCCGATATCGATGCGGTACAGAGGCGGCATGGCGACGAACACGTGTCCTTGCTGCCACCAGCGGCCGGAAAGTGGCGCACGAACAGCGCACACAGCAAGGTGGCGATGTGCAGCGCCGTCGGAGTCGGCATCGGCCAGGATGCAGACCTTGCCGTAGCGCAGCCCGTCGAGATTGCCCGAGCCCGGTTCGACGCCGAGAGCGACGGCGATGTCGTGTACCTCCTGCGAACCCAGCACCTCGGCTGAATCGACCTCCCAGGTGTTCAGAATCTTGCCGCGCAGCGGCATGATCGCCTGGAACTCGCGGTCACGCGCCTGCTTGGCCGAGCCGCCGGCCGAGTCGCCCTCGACTAGGAACAGCTCGGTACGCGCCGAATCCTGCGAAGTGCAGTCCGCGAGCTTGCCCGGCAGCGCGGGGCCGCTGGTGACCTTCTTGCGCACGACCTTCTTGCCCGCCCGCAGGCGGCGCTGGCGGCATTCGATCGCCAGTTCGGCGAGCTTGCTCGCCTGTCTCGATATGCTGGTTGAGCCAGAGACTGAAAGCGTCCTTGACCACCCCGGAGACGAAGCCGGCGCACTCGCGCGAGGAAAGGCGCTCCTTGGTCTGGCCGGAGAACTGCGGATCGCCGATCTTGACCGAAAGCACGTAGCTCACCCGCTCCCAGACGTCCTCGGGCGCCAGCTTGACGCCGCGCGGCAGCAGGTTGCGGAATTCGCAGAATTCCCGCATCGCCTCGGTCAGCCCCGAACGCAGGCCGTTGACGTGCGTGCCGCCCTGGGGCGTGGGAATCAGGTTGACGTAGCTCTCGGCGACGGTCTCGCCGCCCTCCGGCAGCCACAGCAGCGCCCAGTCCATCGCCTCGTGCTTGCCGCTCATGCGGCCGACGAAACGGCTCCGCCGGCAGGCAGTCGGCACTCCGCAAGCGCCTCCAGCAGGTAGTCGCGAAGCCGTCCTGGTAACACCACTCGGTGCGCTCGTCGGCTGCCTCGTCGATCGAGCGTCACCTGCAGGCCCGGGACACAGCACCGCCTTGGCGCGCAGCACGTGCTTGAGCCGCGGCACGCTGAACTTCGACCGAATCGAAATACTTCGGGTCCGGCCAGAAACGAATCGTCGTACCGGTGTTGCGCTTGCCGACCTTGCCGATCGACCTCCAGCTCGGACACCTTCTCGCCGCCGGCGAAGGCCATGTTGTACTCGCGCGCCGTCGCGCCTGACCCACACCTCCAGATGCTTGGACAGCGCATTGACGACCGAAACGCCGACGCCGTGCAGGCCGCCGGAGAACCGGTAATTCTTGTCCGAGAACTTGCCGCCGGCATGCAGCGTCGTCAGGATCACCTCGACGCCGGGACGACCCTCTCTCCGGGTGAATGTCGACCGGCATGCCGCGGCCGTCGTCGCTGACCGAAAGGAGCCGTCGGCATGCAGAGTCGACATCGATGCGGCTGGCGTGGCCGGCGATCGCCTCGTCGACGCTGTTGTCGATGACCTCCTGGCGCAAGATGGTTGGGCCGGGAAGTATCGGTGTACATGCCGGGGCGCTTGCGCACCGGCTCCAGCCCGCTCAGCACCTCGATGTCGGACGCGTTGTAGGCCGTACTCATCCTTGCGTTGCCCTCGCCATCTTCATGAACTCGTTTGCTCCCTCTCTGCGTTAATCCTGCGCGGCCTGCGTCGCTCGGCCCTCAGGTATCGATTCCAGCCGGCGACGTTCCTCGGCCATGACCTCCAACGCATCCAGCTCCGCCTCGCTGAAGCCTGCCTCGAGCCGCGCCTCGCGATGCAGCATACCCATCACCTGACCCGGCGCATACTCCCGGATAAGCTCACGGAATGTCTCTGCGGAATCCAGGCCGCGCTGCGCGCAGGCTTCGGCGAACCACCTCGAGCCGATCGCGACGTGTCCGACCTCCTCGCGCAGAATCACTTCCAGCGCGGCGACAGTTTCCATGTCGCCCGCCTGACGCAGGCGCTCGATCATGCCGGGCGTCACGTCCAGACCGCGCGCTTCCAGTACGCGCGGCACCAGAGCCATGCGCAGCAGCCAATCTCCCGCCGTCTTTACCGCCATCTCCCACAAGCCATTGTGCGCCGGCAGGTCGCCATAGCACATGCCGAAATTCCGCAGTCGCTCGCTAAGCAGCGTGAAGTGCCGCGCCTCCTCGTCCGCCACCCGCAGCCAGTCGTCGTAATACGCTCGCGGCAGGCCACGAAAGCGATATACCGCATCCAAGGCCAGGTTGATCGCATTGAACTCGATGTGTGCCACCGCATGCACCAACGCGGCGCGCCCGGCTTCGCTGCCCAGGCCGCGGCGCGGCACCTCACGCGGCGCCACCAGCAACGGACGCGGGGGCCGGCCCGGTTCCGGCAAGGGAATAACCGGCGTCGATTCATCCAGCTCCATCCGTCCTTGCAACCAGAGGCGTCGCAAGTCAGCCGTCGCGCGCACCTTCTCCGCGGGCGTGCTCAGCCGCAACGCCTCCAGAGCGGCAGCGAACAAGTCCGTCGATCCGCTTGCCGGCAAATTATCGTCTTGCACATTCACAGCAAGCGATTATGCCAGAGGCGATCCCATACCCGCAGTCCACCTTGAAGGTATGAAGCACAGACCGCATAGTGAGCGGTTCAGCCCGGCTCTCCCTCCGCCATCCGTCGTGCGGACTTTCGCACACCTGTGACAGGATGCCGGCAGGAAATAATCCGGGCTCGACTCCGGACGAAAGGAAACACATCAAGGACAGAACCGATGAGCGAATCCCCCTATCTCTACGACGTCACCCAAGCCGATTTCGCCGAGCGCGTCCTCGCCCGCTCACACGAAGTGCCGGTACTGGTGGATTTCTGGGCTGACTGGTGCGGCCCCTGCAAAATGCTCGCGCCGGTCCTGCACAAGCTCGCCGAGGATTTCGGCGGCCAGCTGATCGTCGCCAAGGTCAACAGCGACGTCGAGCAGGCGCTCGCCACTCAGTACGGCATACGCAGCCTGCCGACGGTCAAACTGTTTCGCAATGGCGCCGTGGTCGACGAGTTCATGGGCGTACAGCCCGAATCCGCCATCCGCGCGATACTTGAACGGCACGTACCGCGCGAATCGGACAACGTGCGCGAGCAGGCCCTGGAGATCTGGCGCTCGGGCGACGCGGCGGCGGCCGTGTCCATGCTGCAGGAAGCCGCCGAGAAAGACCCGGAAAACACCAAGATCGTCCCTGATCTGGCTCGCGTGCTGCTCGCCCAGGGCGAGGCCGACGAGGCCGAACGCCTACTGCGCGGCTTGCCCGCCAACCGCGCCGAAGACGCCGACGTCAAACGGCTGCTCGCCAGCGTACACTTCTCGCGCTTGGTGAAGGACGCCCCTCCAATCGAGACCCTGAAGGAACGCGTGGACGCCGATGCCAAGGATTTCGGCGCGCTGGAACAACTGGCCGCGCATTGGATACTCGAAGGCAACTACGAGGCCGGCATGGACACACTGCTACAGATCATGCGCGGCAATCGCAAGTACAACGACGACGCCGGCCGCCGCGGCCTGCTCGCCGCGTTCGAACTGCTGGGCAACGATGAACGCGTCACCCCCTACCGCCGTCAGATGTTCAATCTGCTGCACTGATCGAACCGCCCACGGAATGCGCTATAACTTGGCTACGATCACCAGTGGATCGTGGCCAAGTTCGATCCCAATCCAAGCGTTAGCCGTTGATTTGACGCCCCTCACAAGCCGAGCAATCACGGGAGAACCATGAGCACAGCGGAGCCGGATATCGAGCACTTCAAGGCAAAACTGATCGCCGCACGCGAGACAATCTTGAGCCTGAAGGAGACGCGCGAGGCCTCTGCCGCCACCGTGGTGCTGGACCAATCCAGCGTCGGTCGGCTCTCCAGAATGGATGCTCTTCAGCAGCAGGCCATGGCGCAGAACTCCAGTCAGCGAACGGAAGAGGAGCTCCGCCGCATCGAAGCCGCATTGCGCCGCTGCGAGGATGGAAGTTACGGCTATTGCGTCAAATGCGATGAGCGGATCGACCCGCGCCGCCTGGAGCTCTACCCAACCACCCCTCTATGCATCAGCTGCGCAGCGCAACGCGATAAGTAGTCATACTGCCGAGAAGCATTATCTGCTCTTCCAACCCGGGAGCCGATAGTGCCGAATGAGTGCCGGGGTTTCGCTTTGGGCTAAAGGTTGCCGCCTGACGATGCAGTGTCTCCAGCCGTCCCTGACCGCTCATCGGCATGCTTCCAACACATGGTCAGATACGTACCTCTTTCCGGACACCCGGAGCCACAGAACAGCTATGCGGTCTCTAGCAAACCTGTGACGATTCAGTCAAAGGCGCGGATCAATAACGCATCAGCTGCGGCCACACTTTTACCCAACAGCAGTGGTGATTGAAACTCGGAATTACGACCACTTTCGGTCGTCGCCCGGGCGGAAACCGATTCCGATACGCTGCGGCGAATTCCGGCCCCATGATCTTGTCCCGTCCACCGACGAAGTGCTCTTGAGGAATCCTGAGCAGCGAGCGCCAGACGTCTGCGGGATTCATGGAACCGTACAACGAGCTGAGATGCTTTTTTGCCACCCATAGCGTGGTGTCCAGATTACCAGCCACCGTCACCAAGCGGGTCACGTCGCTGCGTCTTGCACTGACCAATGCTGCTACAGCTCCTCCGCCTGAGTAGCCCACCAGCACCAATCGCTGAGCTCCGTATCGCAGCCGCAATAGATTTATTGCTCGATTTTCAGCGGCGATCACTTCCGGAGAAAATCGGCGGTCGGTCCAGAAAGCGTTTGTGCAGTTGCGCCGATTCTCTCCAGTGACATACTGGCATGGCCGCGCCAGATAGACTGCGTGGTGACTGCGATCGCGGATCGCCAGCTTCAGCGCAAGCGGATCGATTGGCGTCGGATCAAGTGAGGGGGTTTCGGGGTCAAGCCAGGCGAGCCCGTCGCCCTCGATGTAAACGGTCAGCCTATCCGTCTTCGTCAGGTAAGTCGGCACGAAGGCGGCCAGCACAAATGTGCCTACATCCAGATTCAACTGTCGCCAGCCGGCATCTTGCGCTACCTTTCCCGCGGCGGCATGCCTAGCTTCGATGGATGGAATAGCGCAGCCGGACAGCACTACACCCAATAGCAGTGCAATCCAAGCTCTCATTGGATTAACACCTTCATCATGCCGACTGCGTTAGAACACAGATTTGTGTATCTCCTGTAAGACCGATGTACGGCACCCTATGCCATGAAGCAGCGCTTCTGCGTCCATGCATTGTCTGTCGTTCAGACACAATTCGAAGCGCCGCTGAAGCCACGGAGTTTGCCGGTGCGCCTACCCTTGGTCAAAACATCCAGCGAAACTTGACCGAAGCGGTTTGTCCAAGAAAGTCACTGCGAGTTTCCACGTCATAGCGTGCGGTGATTTGGGTACGCTCGCTCGCCTTGAAGGCGACTCCCATCCCGGCCTGCGCCACCCAGGGCGAGCGCTTCATGCCCTTGGTCACAAAGGCGGCGCCGCCGCCAGTGTACGAAGCGGTCAGGCTATTCCGATGGCTCAGCAGATCGCCTCCGAGCCCCGCGCTGACGACCAGGCTGGTCCTGTCGCTGAGCGCCTGACTGACGCTTGCCTTGGCCATCACGATCAACTCCTGGCTGTCGTTGCTACCCACCCTCAGGTTCAGGGCGCCGGCCCCGGTTTCGGTGTAACCATGATCCCTGATGTACGAGTAGTCTGCACGCAAGCTTGGGATAATCGTGGTGACGTTACTGAGACGGACGGCACGAGCTATCCCGAGACCGACATGACCGGTGTAGCTGTCATATCTTGACCGGGCTGTACGATTCATGAAGCTGATGTCCCTGCGTCCACGGTTCCTATTGACGCCTAGGTCCGCCTGCCAGTTGACCTCCACCGAGGGCATCGAGTCCAACGTGTGGCTACCATAGAAAATTGCTTGGTAGGCATCGATCTTGGCGTGGTTACCGGATGCCGTACTCCTACCGTCCACCTTAATGTTCATGTAGGAAAGGGCGAGGCCTAGGCGTGTGTTGCCACCGACAACGCTGTCAATACCGCTCACCAACCCGTAACTGTCGGCACTGTAACCGCTCACACCGTTACGGTTCCCTTGCTGCGCCCAGCTGCCAACCGGCCTTACCCAGAAGCCCTTGCTTACCGGAAAGCTGTCGCCGGAAGCCCCGCCGACAAAGCCTGCTTGACGTGCCTGAATCATCTGGCTGGTGGCATGTAACGCACCAATGGCTACTTCGCTAGTGCCGGTCACCAGCAATGGCAGGGTTTGGGCTACCGCATTGCTCACCTGCCGCTGAGTGGGCAGCCTGCCCAGGCCGGTAACGACATTGGCCACGTCGTTACCGCTTGTGCCGCTGGCAACGAAACCGTCCAGAACTCGAGCCGCGCCGACGCCGCTGGAGAGGCCGGTGCTGTCAACGCTGCCAACCACGCTGCCCACCTTGTGCACATTGAGATCGATGGCATTGCCGTTGATCGTGGCAGTGAAGTCGAACAATGCCGAATTGTCGCTCAGGTTGAAGGTGCTGGCATTCAGGGTGCCGGCACTGACCACACTGGAAAACTTCTCGCCGGCCGCCAGCGTGTTAGCGCCCGCCACGTCGACTTTGATGCCGCTACCGGCTGCGAACGTGGCGGTACCGGCCACGGATAGTTCGCCGGAGCTTGCGCCCACCTTGAGAGCGCCGGCGGTGCTCTGCTGGTAATTGCCGCCCAGGTTCAGGGCCTGACCATCGGCAACGTTGAGCGTGCCGCCGTCCACGGCCATGGTGCCGGTGTAGCTGGAGAGGCTACCGGTGAAACGGGTGGTGCCCGAATACAGTCCGACGCTCCCCGCACCGGTGATGTTGGGCGCAAACACATAGTCCGTGCTGGTGTGGTTGAAGACCAGCTTGCCGTTGCCGGACCCGAAGTCGATGCTCGGCGTGGTAACCATGCCGGGGGCGGCGGCGACGGAGCCCTGTGCTGCGCCGATGGAGAGCGTGCCGCTACTGCCGGAGACCGTGGCGACACTGATATGGTGATCCGCATGAAGCAAGGCACCATCGGTCACCAGCACGGTACCCGTGCCGCCATATGAGACGTAGAAATTTCCGAGGGTGCCGAGCGTTGAATTGGCGGCAGCCGAAAAGGTCGTGCCCTGCCCGGTCAGAATCATGGTGCCGCTGGAACCAGTATCCAGAGCGACGCCGCCGGTGGCGGAGGTGACTTTCGCACCGCCCGACACGGTGAGTTTGCCGTTGCCAGTACTGCTGCCGCCGGTGCTGCCGCCCACATAGATGCGAACCATTGAATCCCAATGCGTGTTCGCACCGCTAACGGTCATTTGCGCCTGAGTCGAATCAGATCCGCCGATATAGGCCCCGTCGGTAGAGAGGTAGCCGCCATCCGTCAGGGAAGCACTGCTGCCAGAGATGACATCAAGCCACGCCGTGTGGTTGGCGGAATCGTGCACGCGCATGGTGGTTCCCGTGCCGCTGATCTGCAGCGCGGAACCACCGGTAACGTAGAAGCTGCCTACAGTGGGATCCGACGAGATAAATTTCACCGTGGCGCCGTTGGAGACAACGAGCTTGGAGCCACTGTATAAATGGCCGCCGTTATTGTTGCCTGTAAATGTGCTGCCTGCGCCCGTGACGGTCACGTTCCCCTTGTCAACGCTGACATCGCCGTTGATTACCGCACTGCCGCCACTCCGAACCTGAACGGCACCGGTGCCATTCCCACTCAGTCCGAGCGAGAGCGTGCCGGTGTTGGTCCAGGTCGAACCGCTACCGTCTACGGTTACAGTACCGCTGGCGCCGCTCTGGGAGCCCAGATAGGTGGTGTTGGTCGAGACAGAACCGGTAGAGACGGAACCACCGGAAGAGATATTGATTGCACCCGTGCCAACCTCGCCAATGTAGGTATTGCCATTGTCGGTAAACTTGGCGCCAGCCCCGTTAACATTCAACGTGCCCGATGCCGTGGCATTGTGACCAAGAAGCGTTCCGGTCGTGCTTGCTGAGCCTGTCGTGAGGGTGTTACCGGCATTGACGTTGACTGTGCTGACGGCATTGACTTTGCTGCCAACGGTTATCGAAGTATACGTTTCATTACCTGAAACGACATGAGTCGAAGTGCCGCTGACGGTGAGCGTCGCAGCCATCGCCGGCACGGAACACGAAAACATGATGCCGCACGTCCAGGCGGACAGCTGCAAGGGTTTCAGCACCCGGGAGATATACTCATGGACGATTTTTCTTCGAAAAGCAGGAGGCGACGTTACGGCCGCTCGGGACACGGAAGTACTGCGAAATCGTGATATGTCAGATGCCATGCGGCACCGCCGGGGGACTCTAACCTGTGACACCTTCGCGCTCCTGATTTTTCTTCTCGGAAATGCACTAATCACCTGCTTTCCGTTAATTGTGAGTTCGTCGTCGCGAAATACCAGGCAGGTATTACGGGGCCATTTCCCTTTACCGTTATCCGGCACGACCATGACGACTTTCTTGTTAGGTGATGAACGCAAATGTCTGCTGCGCACACCGAACAGTTAGACACAAGGACATGCTGCTTCTTCAGATATGCCGCGCACCTGGCCGGCGCTCGGCACTGTTGATACGGATTAGCGCCTCGACGGTAGCCTCTTCGCCAATGCAGGTCTTGAATCGCATTTTACACTTGCGTCGTGTCTTCGACGCCCCACCGCTGGAGCACTTGATACCCAATATTTATTGTCCAAGTGATGCCAGAATCGAAGAGTCTACCTTCGAATTCCGAACTTCGAAGACACGCCAAGGCGACAAATTATGGCGCGGGAACAGGGTCTGAAAAACTATCTGAACTGATAGCTTGACGAGACAAAAAATCTATTGATGCGAGCGCGAAAGAGCATCGGCACTTCGACTCGATGTGGATGATTTTTAGGCCTCCGCTCGGGCACAATACCTCTTCAACGAAGCCGAAGAACGGCTGGCGCAACGGCCTTTCAGGTACAAATAGGCGTCTTGTGCTCAAATGGAATTACGGCTCGATCAAACCCAATGCCAACGCTTTTGCTGCTGCCTGCGTCCGACTGTTTGCATCGAGTTTTCGCTTCGCGTTATTGATATGGAAGATGACGGTGTTCTCTGAAACCCCGAGAATTTTCGCAATTTCCCATGAGGTCTTGCCGCCGATCACCCAGAGAAGACTTTCGCGTTCTCGTGCAGTCAGGAGGATCTCGACGGGCGCAGGCTCTTTAGGAAATGCCAAGCGTCTTACCGCCTCGTGCATATGCACGAGCAACAAATAGACTAGGCCTATTTGGCGTGCGAGATTGTGCTGATCCCGTTTTCGGGCACTATCTATGGCAAGGCTGAATACGGAATGTTCGTTGTTTCTTCCGTGTGTGGACAGCGCCATGCCCGCCGCCAAGCCGTGCTGGCGTGCTTCATCGAACAGCGACGCCACTCTCTTCGTATCCGGTTGTCGGCGGTCATGCCACATGATGGGAAGAGTGGAACGCGAGCAATGTCGAACCAGAGGGTCCACCTCCAGGTAGCGCTGCGAGCGATATCTGTCCGCCCAGGAGTCTGGGTAGTTGGTAAGCATGTGGATGGACGGCTGATCAATTCCGTCGAAGAGAAAGCGCGGCTTATTCCCGTCAACTTTTTGGGGGGCATGCGCACCATAGTGGAATGCCCAAATGCCCATTTCCTCCGTCTCCCTTTCAACGGCAGAAAACAGGTCTCTAATGGAGACAGCGTTGAGGATGGATTCGTATCGGTAAAGTATCGATTGCGTCATTCAACTCGCCTTTTCCTAAAGTCAATCAGAGGTGCGAGACGTTTGCGCCTGATCACCTGCGGTGCCTGTGGAGCAGCCAAGTTTGCCATTTGGGATGGTACTTCACGCACAAGCCTGACGACGGAGCAGAGGTTTCGAGATGGGCCGTATCTCCCTTGTGACTCACGAGCAGTTTTCTAGACGGGTTCAAGGCCTATTTGAGCAGTAAAGCTTAGTGTCCGTTCAACTGGTTTGGCCCCTGATTATTGTGCTTAAGTCGGTGGTCCGATAATCGGGGGCCAAACCAGATAACCGACGCACTGATTCGCGATCCGTCCCAACACGGAACGCTGGGCTCCTGGACACACCACATCTGCGCGACCGAACGCACGCTGTCCAGACTGTTCAAACGTGAAAACGGCCTGAGTTATACGGCCTGGTGCCATCGTTTGCGCTTGCGCGAAGGTCTGCCCGGGCTCGCGGTCGACAGGCTGAGCTTTTCCTCACCGGACAGCATGAGCCCTGATTTCGGCGGCGAACGCGGCAGGCTACTAGACAAACGGATTGATATTGCCAGATCGGCATTTCAGGATGCAGTGTCGACGGACTGAGCCTGCGAAATCGCCTGCAGCAGCTGCTGGGGAGGCAAATAGCCGGGCAGCACCTCGCCGTTGGAGAGCACGATGGTCGGCGTTCCCTGCACGCCCATCTGCAGGCCCAGGTTGTAGTCGCGCGCCACTGGATTGGAACAGGTCGCCGAGGGCACCTGCTCGCCTTCCATAGCGCGGTTGTAGGCCTGATCGCGGTTTTTTGCGCACCACACGCTCTCGGCCTTGAGCGCCGAAGGCGTACCCAGCCCTGAGCGCGGAAAGAACAGGTAGCGCACTTCGACGCCGTAGCCGTTCAGGGTCGGCAGGTCGGCGTGCAGGCGTTGGCAATAGGGACAGTCGATGTCGCTGAACACGTAGATCACGTGCTTGACCTTGCCTTCCGGGCGATAGGTCAGCAGCGTATCGGCAGGCAGCGAACCGAGCACTTCCTTGCGCGCCTTCGTCTGCGCGATGCGCGTCAGATCCGTCTTTGTGTTGAGATCGACCAGATCACCCTTGAGCAGGTAGCGGCCGTCTGCGGTGACATAGAACACCTGCATGCCGTAGCGCACCTGGTACAGACCCGCCACCGGCGTCGCCTTGATGGCATCGGGCGCGTGCCCAGGAAGCAGTGTCGCAAGCTTCTGGCGCACGGCTTGCTCAGCTGAGTCGGGCGTGGCCGCCAGTGCGCTGGCGGTCAATCCGATGGCCAGCGCAAGGCAGGCCAGACGACAGACGATTTTGAACATGGCAAACCTCGAAAATAGCATTTAAAACGTGACGCTGGGCTCGGCTGGCGCCCAGCAATACGGCCAGTTTACAGGAGTTTATCGGCGCTCAACCTGTCGGTTGATGGTGAACTGCAGCGCCTCAGCCGCGCGGATGGTGCGCTGCATGCAGCGCCTGCAGACGCGCATTGGCGACATGCGTATAAATCTGCGTGGTGGACAGGTCGCTGTGCCCGAGCAGCATCTGCACCACACGCAGGTCCGCGCCGTGATTGAGCAGGTGTGTGGCAAAGGCGTGACGCAGGGTGTGGGGGGAAAGATGCTTGACGATGTCGGCGGTGCGGGCATGGCGTCGAATCAGATACCAGAACGCCTGGCGCGTCATCGGTCCGCCCCGGCGGGTGACGAATACCGCCTTGCTGGGCGGATGCCCGCGCATCAGCTTCGCCCGCGCTTCGACCAGATAGCGCTCCACCCAGCTCGAAGCCTCCTCGCCCAACGGCACGAGTCGTTCCTTGGAACCCTTGCCGAATACGCGCACCACGCCATGACGCAGATTGAGCTGGGTCTCCCCCAAGCCGACCAACTCGGACACGCGCAGACCGGTGGCGTAGAGCAGTTCGAGCATGGCCCGGTCGCGCAGCCCCTCCGCATCCTGCGGATCGGGCGCCTGCAGCAGGCGCTCGACCTCCTCCTCGCTGAGCGCGTCGGGTAACGGCCGGCCCAGCCGCGGCGGCTCGATGCGCACGGTCGGGTCCTGCCCGATGCGCCCCTCGCGCAGCTGATAGCGATAGAACCGGCGCAGGGCGGAGAGCAGGCGCGCGGCCGTGCGCGGGCTACCGCCCGCGGACAGGCGCGTTGCCAGGTAATCCTGGATATCTTCCCGACCGGCTTCAAGCAATGCCTTGCCTCGCGCGCCTAGAGCGCCGGCGAAACCGGCGAGATCGGCGCGATAGGCCGTCAGCGTATGGTCGGATAACCCGCGTTCGGCCCACAGCGCGTCGAGAAACCCTTCAATCGCGTCCGCAGCCGGATCCACAACCTGGCTCGAGGATCTAGCCGGCATGCCAACGCAAACTGCACGCGGCAAAGCCGCCTATCTGCTCAGGCATCCGCATCGCCACCGGCCGGCTTGTCCTGTTTCATCAACCCCTTGAACAGCTCGATCGGCAAGGGGAACAGGATGGTCGAGGAGTTGCGCGAAGACATATCGCTGACGGTCTGCAGATAACGCAGTTGCAACGCCTGCGGATTCTGCGCCAGGACCGATGCGGCATCGAGCAGCGCCTTGGAGGCCTGCAATTCACCGTCGGCGTTGATCACCTTCGCCCGCCGCTCGCGCTCGGCCTCGGCCTGGCGCGAAATGGCTCGAACCATGCTTTCGTCCAATTCGACCTGCTTGATCTCCACGTTGGCGACCTTGATGCCCCAGGGTGAGGTCTGTTCGTCGAGAATTTCCTGAATGTCGTTGTTGAGACGATCACGCTCGGAAAGCATCTCGTCCAGCTCGTGGCGACCGAGCACCGAACGCAGCGTGGTCTGCGCCAACTGGCTGGTGGCCATGTAGTAGTTTTCGACCTGGATGATGCAGCGTTCCGGATCGACCACGCGGAAGAACACGATGGCATTGACCCGCACGGTCACGTTATCGCGCGAGATCACGTCCTGGCTCGGGACATCCATGGTGATCACGCGCAGATCGACCTTGACCATGCGCTGGATGACGGGAATCACCACGATCAGACCCGGGCCTTTGACGGCCTGGAAGCGTCCCAGGAAGAAAATCACGCCACGCTCGTATTCCGGGATCACCTTGATCGAAACGAACAGCAGCCCCAGCACCAACAAGATGGGTACGATTAGATACATAAGATTTACTCCTCAGGGGTTACAGTCAGTTTAAGCCCATCGATCGCCGTTACCCGCACCCGCTGCCCGACACGCAATGGTCCGGCCGCAGTGGCGCTCCAGCTTTCGCCGTGAACACGGATCAGCACATGATCGCCGGCGTCGCTGACGACCACGCCTACGCTACCGATCATTTCCTCCCGCCCACTCACCGGCCGTCTTCGGCGCAGCCCCAGCAGGCGGGAAATCACCCAGAGGAAGAACCCTGCGCTGACCGCTGCCGTGCCGCCAACCAGGGGTAGCGACACGCTCAAATCCGCGCTGTCGAACAGAATGATCGAGCCGACCGTGAACGCCAGCACGCCGCCAAGACCCAGCGCGCCGAAACTCGGCACGAACACCTCGGCCGCCATGAATGCCACGCCCAGCCCCATCAACGCCAGCCCGGCGTAGTTGATCGGCAGCACCTGCAAGGCATAGAGGCCGAGCACGAGACAGATCGCCCCGGCCACGCCCGGCAGCAGATAGCCCGGGCTGGCCAGCTCGAAGATCAGCCCGTAGATACCGATCAGGAGGAGGATATAGGCCACGTTCGGATCGGCGATGAAGGACAGCAGCCGGCTGCGCCAGTCCGGCGCAAGACGCTCCACCGTCAGACCCTGCGTGTGCAGCACCCGGCTTTCGTCTCCGACGCGAATGCTGCGCCCGTCCGCCGCCGCCAGCACCGCCGGCACGCTGTCGGCGATGAAGTTGATCACGCCCTTGCGCTGGGCCTCGACGGCCGACAGGCTGACCGCCTCGCGCACGGCCTGCTCCGCCCAGGCGGCATTGCGCCCGTTGCGCTCGGCCAGACTGCGGATGAAGGCCGCCGCGTCGTTGACCTGCTTGCGGGTCAGGGTATCGTTCTTGCTTCCCCCGCCGCCGAGCTGCACCGGCGTAGCCGCGCCGAGATTGGTCGCCGGCGCCATCGCAGCCAGCGCGCAGGCATAGAGGATGTAAGTGCCGGCGCTGGCGGCGCGCGCGCCCTGCGGCGCCACGTAACCGATCACCGGCACCGGCGAGGCGAGGATCGCACGCGCGATCTGCCGCATGGACGTGTCCAGGCCACCGGGGGTATTGATGCGCAGCACGATTGCCTGCGCGCCGCGGCCACGCGCGTGCGCCAGGCCCCGCTCCACGTAGTCGGCCGTCGCCGGGCCGATCGCGCCGTCGATAGTCAGCTCCAGGGCCACGCCGCCTTGCGCATGAGCCGGCATGCTGCATAGCAATGCCCAGACCAGCAGCAGCGAAACCCAACCGGCACGCACCATGGTTCCCCCTTCGCTCAAACCTTCTATTCCTTTTGCGTCTGCTCGGCGTAATTCCTCTGCATCGGAAATGCCGCGCTGCTTATCGACTCCGATTGTATACCCTCGAGGCAAGCGCCGTATTGCCCTGAACATGACGTTTGCGCGAACATGCAGACCCTCTGAACGAACTGGCCTCATGACGAACGACTTCGCGATTCCCGTCCTCGGATTCGCCGCCTGGAGCGGCACCGGCAAGACGACCCTGCTGAGCCAAGTGCTTCCGCTTCTACGCGAATCGGGGCTGCGCTGCGCCCTGGTCAAGCACGCCCATCACGACTTCGACATCGATCACCCGGGCAAGGACAGCTACGAACTGCGCAAGGCAGGCGCCGGACAGGTTCTCATCGCCTCGCGGCGACGCTGGGCGCTGATGGTGGAACGTGAATACGAGCAGGACCCTCCGCTCGCCGAACTGCTCCGGCATCTGGACCCGGCTCAGGCGGACCTCGTGCTCGTCGAGGGCTTCAAACACGAACACCTGCCCAAGATCGAACTTCACCGCCCAGCGCTGGGCAGGCCGCTGCTCTACTCCGACGACCCCGACATCATCGCCGTCGCCAGCGACCAGCCGCTGGACGTTCCCATACCCAGACTCGACCTGAACGATCCGGCCTCAATCGCCGCTTTCGTCATCGAGTTTCACCGCGCGCACACCGCCCGCTGAATATCGAGACCCGCATGCAAGCCAATACCTGCGACACCGAATTCGATCCCATGGCCTTGTCCGAGGAACAGGCCCGCGAGCGCATCCTCGCCGCCAGCGCCGCCGTGGGTGAAACCCAGTGCCTGCCGCTGCTGCAAGCGCTCGGACGCGTGCTTGCCGCCAGCGTCGAGGCTCCTTTCGACGTCCCGCCGCACCGCAACTCGGCCATGGACGGTTACGCCCTGCGCGCCGAGGACCAAGCCACCGGAGCGCGGTTGAAAATCATCGGCCGCTCCTTCGCCGGCCATCCCTTCGACGGCCGCGTGGACGCCGGCGAATGTGTGCACATCATGACCGGGGCCGTCGTACCGGATGGCGCCGACACCGTCGTGCAGCAGGAATTGATCGAGACCGATGGCGAGTGGCTGCAACTGCAGCAGACGCTGCGCAGCGGCGCCAATGTTCGCCATCCCGGCGAAGATCTGCATCAGGGCCAAACCGTGCTCGAACACGGCCGCCTGCTGACGCCCGCCGACCTCGGCCTGCTTGCCTCGCTCGGCCTCGGCGAGATCGACGTCTACCGCCTGCCCCGCGTCGCCTTCTTCTCCACCGGCGACGAATTGCGCGGCGTTGGCGAAACGCTGCGCGAAGGCGAGATCCACGACAGCAACCGCTACGTATTGCACGGCCTGCTGCAAAAAATCGGCGCTGATATCATCGATCTCGGACGTATCGCCGACCGCGCCGAAGACGTGAACGATGCGCTGACGCAAGCGGCCGCACAGGCCGACATTGTCATCACTACCGGCGGCGCCTCGGTCGGCGAAGCCGACTACGTGACCCGTGCGCTGCGTGAGCTGGGTCAGGCCGATTTCTGGAAAATCGCCATCAAACCCGGCCGGCCGCTCAACTTCGGGCGTATCGGCCAGGCCTTGTTCTTCGGTCTGCCCGGCAATCCGGTATCGGCCATGGCCACATTCGCACTGTTCGTGACGCCCTGTCTGCGACGGCTGCGGGGCGAAGCCGACCGCCCCTACCGCGTGCTGCGTGCCGTCACGCGCAACGACCTGAAAAAAAGCCCGGGGCGCACCGATTTCCAGCGCGGCATCCTGCATGCCGAACAGGACGGCAGTTTGAGTGTCACAACCACCGGACTACAGGGTTCGCATATGCTAAGTTCCATGAGCCGAGCGGACTGCTTCATCCGCCTGCCGCGCGAATCCGGCCCTGTTGCGGCCGGCAGCGCTGTCGACGTGATGCCGTTCTCCGATCTCTTTTGACTGGGCGACGCCCGCCCTCCGGATCCGAAACGTAAGGACACACTCCTCATGTACAAACGCCTCTCCCGCATTCTGGCCACGGCCGGCAGCGCCCTCGTGCTGAGCCTGCTCGCCGCATGCTCGCAAGCGTCGGACACCAACAAGCTGGATCAGCCCTTGTCGGCCGACATCATGCACAAGCTGGAAACGGCCAGCACCGCAGGACTGAACATCAAGGAAGCGCCGCTCTACACCTCGGTGCAGAGCGTGCAGGGCAACAATCCGGGCTCCGGCCCGAAAGCGGGCGTGTTGTACGTCGGCGCCGATTTCTGCCCCTATTGCGCTGCGCTGCGCTGGCCGCTCGCCATCGCCCTGATGCGCTTCGGCACGCTGGATGGCCTGCACACCATGCGCTCCAGCCCCGACGACGTCGATCCGGACACCACCACCATCAACTTCGTCAAAGCGAAATACACCAGCGACGTCGTGCAGTTCGAAGCCGTTGAAACGGCCGACCGCCACGGCAAGCCGCTGCAGCCGCTCACCGGCGAACCTGCCAAGCTGTTCGCGAAGTACGACGCGCCTCCCTACACGCCTCAGGCCGGCGGCATTCCGTTCCTGTACATCGGCGGTCGCTGGCTGCTGCTGGGTTCGCCGGTCAGTCCCAAGGACATCGGCACGCGGAGCTGGAGCGCCGTCGCAAGCGCCCTGGCGGACCCGAACAGCAAGCTGGCCAAGTCCGTCCTGCCGCAGGCGAACTTGATCACCGCCGCCATCTGCGACTCCACCGGCGGCAAACCGGAGAAAGTCTGCAAAGCACCGGGGATCGTGGCCGCCGCCGCCCTGCTTCCGCCGCGCTGAACGGAGTCGGCCTTCGCCGCACGGATTACCAAGCCTCAAGACACGATTCCGCTCCGCTCCGATTGGGTTACACTCGGATGAACGCAGGCATGAAACCCTGCGTTCATCCGATCACCCATCCAGAGAGGTAGCGATCATGGTCAACACGATCTGGGTTCTGGCAGCCAATGCCGGACGCGCGCGTCTTTTCTCCGCTCCGGGACGTAACGGCACGCTTGTCGAGTACGAAACCTGGGTAGACGGGGATGCCCGCCTCAAGGGGCGCGATATCAACACCGACCGCGCGGGTCGAACGCATGACAGTACCGGCCAGGCCAGACACGCCATGGAGCCCAGAGTCGACGTCAAGTCGGAGGAAGCCAACCGCTTCGCCCGCCTCATCTGCAACCATCTCAGCGAGAATTTTCGCCGCAACAACTGCGAGCGCCTGCACATCGCCGCCTCGCCCGCCTTCCTGGGCCGACTGCGCGACTGCATGAACAACAACCTGCGCGGCAAGGTTTCCAGCGAAATCCCCAAGGACCTCACCGCCCTCGACGCCGGTTCCCTGCGGCGCCACCTGCCCGACTTCCTTTGAACGCCAGGCCCCGCCGCCCTGAACCGGGCGGCGGGGCCATCTTGCCGTCTATCCCGTGAAGACACTCACCCTGCTGCGCCACGCCAAATCTAGCTGGAAACACCCCGAGCTCGGCGATTTCGATCGTCCTCTGAACAACCGCGGCCGCCGCGATGCCTCCGCCATGGCCGAACGCCTCGCGCGGCGCGAATCACGGCCTGACCGTTGCCTGAGCAGTCCCGCCGTGCGCGCCACGGCCACGGTCGTCTCCGTCGCGGAAGCGCTGGGCTATCCGGTCAATGCCGTCGCCTGGGAGCCGCGCATCTACGAGGCCACGTCCACGACCCTGCTGGGAGTGCTGCGCGAACAACCCGATAGCGCCGAACACATCCTGCTGGTCGGGCATAACCCGGGCATGACTGGGTTCGCCAACGCGCTGACCGGCGACAGCCTCGACAACCTGTCCACAGCCGCCGCCTACACGCTCACCCTACCCATCGAGCATTGGCGCGATGCCGCCTTCGGCTTGGGCACGCGCATCGCCTACGAGTATCCCAAGGACGGCGACTAGAAAGAGCTGCGGCAAACCGTTTGCAGCGGTGACAGGCCGGCTGATGGGAAAACCCCATAAATCGAGCGAGCGCTCGATTTTATTACTATGCTCATTCCGTCACTGACGGGAGGACGGAATGGCATCCTTGAGCAACAAGACTCTGTTTATCACCGGCGCAAGCCGCGGCATCGGCGAAGCGATCGCGCTTCGGGCAGCGCGCGACGGCGCGAATATCGCCATCGTCTCGAAAACGGACCGACCACACCCGAAACTGCCCGGAACCATCCACAGCGTGGCCAAGGCGGTCGAGGCCGCCGGCGGCAAGGCGCTGCCGCTGGCTGTGGACATCCGCGACGAGGGCGCCGTCGCCCGCGCCGCGGCGGCAACAGCCGAAGCCTTCGGCGGCATCGACATAGTGGTCAATAACGCCAGCGCCATCTGGCTGGCAGATACGCCCAACACTTCGAGCAAGCGCCTGGATCTGATGTTCGGCGTCAACGTGCGCGGGACCTTCGTCTGCTCCCAGGCCTGCCTGCCCTGGCTGCTGCAGTCCGACAACCCCCACATACTCAACCTGTCCCCGCCACCCGACCTGCAGCCGAAATGGTTCGGCCCGCACGTGGCCTACACCATCAGTAAATACGGCATGAGCCTGTGCGCGCTGGGCATGGCCGAAGAGTTCCGCTCCGACGGCATCGCCGTCAACACCTTATGGCCGCGCACCGTGATCGCCACCGCCGCCCTGGCGATGCTCGGCGGACACGTGCGCCCGGAGCAGTGCCGCAAACCGGAGATCGTCGCCGACGCGGCACACGCCATACTCACCCGAGTTTCGATGGAATGTACGGGACGGCATTTCATCGACGAGGAGGCATTGGCCGAGGCCGGCATCACCGAACTGGGCCAGTACGCCGTGCAGCCCGGAACGCCGCTGGCGACCGACCTGTTCGTCGAACCGTCCTGAACGCACGAACGTGGCTTCCTTACTGTTCGATCACATCCGGAACGGTGCGTTCGGTTGTCTTCAACGCACGAACAAGGCGATGGACTCGACATGCGCCGTATGCGGGAACATGTCCATGACCCCCGCCGCTTCCAGGCGGTAGCCGAAGGTATTCACCAGCTCTCCGGCGTCGCGCGCCAGCGTGGCCGGGTCGCACGAAACGTAGACGATGCGCGGCGGGACGATGCGGCCGATGTGCGGCAACATTTCCTTTGCCCCCGAACGCGGCGGGTCGAGCAGCAGCTTGTCGTAGCTCCGCTTTAGCCACGCCGCCTTGGGATCGGGCGCCATGAGGTCGGCGGCATGATGTTCGGCGGCCTCGAGGCCGTTGGCGGCAACATTCTGTGCGGCGCGTTCGGTCATGGCCTGATCGCCCTCGACGGCGGTGACCCGGGCGCCGCGGCTGAGCAGCGGCAGCGTGAAGTTGCCCAGGCCACTGAACAGCTCCAGCACGTGCTCTCCCCGCTGGACATCCAATAGCTCCAACGCCCGCACGACCATCTGACGGTTGATGTCGGCGTTGACCTGAATGAAGTCGCCGGGACGGAAATCGACGCGCGTGCCGAAATCCGGCTGCGCGTAAAACAGCGACTGCTGCTCGGGCCACAACGGCGCGATGGTATCCGGACCACCCGGCTGCAGGGCGACGTACAGACCGGTCGCACGCGCGAATGCGACCAGTTTTTCGGTATCTTCTTCGCTCAAGGGTGCGAGATGGCGGAAGATCAGACAGATCCCCTCGTCACCGGCCATCACTTCGATCTGCGGTATCTGTTCGCGCACGCTGAGGCCGTCGATCAGCTCCGAGAGTTCGCCGAAACGCTCGCCTACTTCGGGCACCAGCACTTCGCAGCGCGACAGATCGGCCAGCAGGCGTCCCTGACGTTCGCGGAAACCGATCAGCACGCGGCCTTTCTTGGCGACGTAGCGCACGCCCAGGCGCGCCTTGCGGCGGTAACCCCAGACCGGCGCCGTGAGCGGTTCAAGCACGCGCTCGGGATGCACGCCGCCGATGCGCGTCAAGGCCTCGAGCAGCACTCGCTGCTTGGCTTCTATTTGCGCCGGCGGGGCCAGGTGCTGCAGGCTGCAGCCACCGCACAAACCGAAATGCGGACACTTGGGTTCGACCCGATCCGGCGAGGCATCGAAGACCTCTTCGACCTCGGCCTCATCGTAATCGCGGTGTGCGTGGATGAAGGCTGCGCGTACCCGCTCGCCGGGAAGCCCACCGGCGACGAATATCGCCTTGCCGTCTAGATGCGCAACGCCGCGTCCGTCCTGGGCCAGGGATTCGATGCGCAGTTCGGCCGGCGCCCGCGGCGGGCCGCGGCGCTTGTTTCTACGTGCCATAGATCAGTTTTTCCAAGCTTCTAGAAATTCCCGCAGATGTGCGGCTTCGGATTCGGCGAGCATGGCGCGTACACGCGCCTGCTCGTCGGCGTAACCGATGTCGTCGAGCTGTCCGCGCAGATGCTGGAAACGCAGGTAGACGAGATAGGTGTTGAGTACGTCGGTCTCGCAGTAGTTGCGGATGCCGGCGAGATCGCCGGCCTGGAAGGCGTCCCACACCTTGGCGCCACTCATGCCCATCTTGCCCGGCAGGCCGATCATCGTGGCGACCTCGTCCAGCGGCGCGTTGGCGCGCGGCTGATAGCCGGCCGAGCACGTCCATCAGATCGACGTGGCGCCAGTGGTAGCGGCCGAGATAGTTGTTGTAGCGGAACTCGCGGTCGTCGCCCCCGACGTCCCAGTAGCGCGGCGCGCTGACGCCGTGCAGCAGCGAACGGTAGTGCAGCACCGGCAGGTCGAAACCGCCGCCGTTCCACGACACCAGGGTCGGCGTGTAACGCTCCACGCCGTCGAAGAAGCGCTTGATCAGCTCGGCCTCGTCGGCGTCCTCGTCGCCCAGCGACCAGACGCGCACGGCATCGCGCGTGCGGAACACCACCGAGATGGCGACGATGCGTTGCAGGTGATGGGGCAGGAAATCGCTGCCGGTCTTGGCCATGCGCAGCTGGAACATGGCCTGCGCGACATCGGCGTCGGAAAGTCCGTCGAGATCGTAAAGCCGCCGGCCGGCAGTCACGTCGGGGACGGTCTCGATGTCGAAGACCATCACGTTCATGCCGGAAACACCCCGGTGGAGATGTAGCGGTCGCCGCGATCGCAGATGATGGACACGATGGTGGCGTTCTCGACCTCGGCGGACAGGCGCAGCGCGGCGGCCACCGCGCCGCCGGAGGACACGCCGCAGAAGATGCCCTCCTCGGCCGCCAAGCGTCGCATGGTCTCCTCGGCCTCGGCCTGGGCGACGTCGATGGTGCGATCCACGCGCGCCGGATCGAAGATCTTGGGCAGATAGGCCTCGGGCCAGCGGCGGATGCCGGGGATGCTCGAGCCTTCCTGCGGCTGCACGCCGACGATCTGCACCTCGGAGCTCTGCGTCTTGAGATAGGCCGAGGTGCCCATGATGGTGCCGGTGGTGCCCATGGAGCTGACGAAATGGGTGATCTCGCCGCCGGTGTCGCGCCAGATTTCGGGGCCGGTGCTCTCGTAGTGCGCCAGCGGGTTGTCGGGATTGGAGAACTGATCGAGCACGCGGCCCTTGCCATCGGCCTGCATCTGCAGAGCGAGATCGCGCGCGACCTCCATGCCTTCGACCAGGATGAGTTCCGCGCCGTAGGCTTTCATCCCCGCGCGCCGCTCGGCACTCATGTTCTCGGGCATGATCAGTACCATGCGGTAGCCGCGGATCGCCGCCACCATGGCCAGGGCGATGCCGGTATTGCCGCTGGTGGCCTCGATCAGCGTGTCGCCGGGGCGGATGTCGCCACGCTCCTCGGCGTGCAGGATCATGCTCAGTGCCGGGCGGTCCTTCACCGAACCGGCCGGATTGTTGCCTTCGAGCTTGACCAGCACACGGTTGGAAGTCTCGCCCGGCAGGCGCTGCAGGCGCACCAGCGGCGTGTTGCCGATGAATTTGTCGATGGTCGGGTATTCCATTACGCAGCTCCTTGATCGGGTGATGGCTCGCCGCCGTCCAGCACGACGAAGGCGACTACATGCTCGCGTTCGTCGCTCAGCGACAGATGCCAGTGCGTGGCGCCCAGGGCATGGGCTCTTTGCAACGCACCGTCGGCGAGAATCAGCTCCGGACGTCCGAGGGCGTCGTGGCCGACGCGCAGATCGTGCAGACGTACGCCGTGGGCGATGCCGGTACCCAGCGCCTTGGCACCGGCTTCCTTGGCGGCGAAACGCTTGGCCAGGTAACGCGCGGGTTCGCGCTGCCCGTCCAGACCGGCACGCTCGTCCGGATGCAGAATACGCTCCACGGCGCGCGGGCCATGGCGCTCGTACATGCGTTCGATGCGTGCCAGCACGACCAGGTCGACGCCGATGCCGCGAACGCTCACGAAGCCCGCGCTGCAACCATCAGCGCCTTCATCTCGCGCGTCGCCTGTTCCAGGCCGACGAACAGCGCGCGGGCAACGATGGAATGACCGATGTTCAGTTCGACCAGTTCCGGAATCGCCGCAACGGCGGTCACATTGTCATAGTCGAGGCCATGGCCGGCGTTGACCTGTATGCCGGCGGCATGCGCGGCAGCGGTCATGGCGCGGATGCGCTCCAGCTCCGCCGCGCGCGCCGTTGCGTCCGCGGCGTTGGCATAGGTGCCGGTGTGCAGTTCGATGACTGGCGCCCCGGTGGCGAGAATGGCCTCTAGCAACGCCACGTCCGGCTCGACGAACAGGGACACGCGCACCCCGCCCTCGCCCAGACGGACGCAGGCATCGATCAGGCGCCGGCCCATGCCGATCACGTCCAGTCCACCCTCCGTGGTCAGCTCCTCGCGCTTCTCGGGCACGATGCAGCAGTCGCGTGGGCGTATCTTGAGAGCGATGCCCACCATCTCCTCGGTGGCCGCCATCTCCATGTTCAGGCGGGTCGTAAGATGGTCGTGGGCCGTGAGGATATCGGCATCCTGAATGTGGCGCCGGTCCTCGCGCAAATGCATGGTGATGGCATCCGCGCCGCCGCGCTCTACCGTCTGGATGGCGAGCGGGATGCTGGGATACGGAGTGTGCCGCGCCTGCCGAAGCGTGGCTACGTGATCGATGTTTACGCCGAGTTTCATGAAAAGGACGACCTAGGAATCGGTTGGGTTATTGTCGGACATTCGCCGCAGCCGTGCCAAGCCGCCGAGCAGTTCGCGCGTACGCAGGCCGCGCGGGCCGAGCTGTTGCTCAAGCGCACCGCGCAGCACATGCTTGGCCGCACGCAGGGTTTCCGGCTCGCGCCAGTCGCGCGCGGCGATGGCGAGCAGTGCGGCACCGCTGAATGAGCCGGACACGTTGCCGTCGACACGAACCGGGCCGTGCTGCTCGACGTAGCGATAGCGCGCCTTCGGGTCGAGCGGCTCATGGTTGTCGGCCTGGTATTCCAGCGTCAGGCCATAACCCAGCCCATCGAGCAGATCGATCTCGAAGTCGCGCAGCGCCGGCTCCAGCTCTCCTGGTCCGGCCTCGGTCAGTCGCGCAAGAGTGCGGACATAGGCCACATAGATATCCGGGCAGTCCTCATGCCGCGTCAGCAGGCGCATCAGCAACTCGTTGAGGTACAGAGCCGCCGGCAGCATCGCCGCGGACAGCCGGTGTCGCGCCAGCTCATCGGCGCCTATCAACGTGTGCAGTTCGCCGCGCGGGCTCCAGCGCAACTGCAGTCGATGGAAAGGCTGCAGGCTGCCTGCCAATCCGCCGCGGCTGCGCCGCGCGCCGCGGGCAACCAAACCGAGTCGCCCGTGCTCCGCGGTGACCACCTCAAGCAGCAGACTGGTTTCGTGGTAGGCACGTCCGTGCAGAACGTAGCCCTCGTCCTGCAGTTCCTTCACTTCAGGTCGTCCAGCTCCAGAGTCTGCAGGAAGCGCGGATCGTCCTGCCAGCCGGCTTTCACCTTGACCCACAACTGCAGGAAGACCTTGCGATCGACCAACTCTTCGATCGAGTGGCGCGCCTGCGTACCGATCGCCTTCAGGCGCGCGCCGCCGCGACCGATCAGAATGGCCTTCTGGCCGTCGCGCTCGACCCAGATGGTGGCGATAATGCGCACCAGTGTCGGCGTCTCCTCGAACTGGTCGATGGTTACTGCCGCGGCGTAAGGCACCTCTTCGCCCAGCGTGCGCATGATCTGCTCGCGGATGAATTCCGCGCTGATGAAGCGCAGGCTGCGGTCCGTCAGCTGGTCTTCCGGGTAGCGAGCCCCGCCTTCGGGCAGATGCGTCATGGTGTGCTCGGCCAGGCGTTGGGCATTGTCGCCCTTGAGCGCCGAAATGGGGAAAATCTCCACGAAATCATGCTTGGCGGCAATTTTCTGCAGGAACGGCAGCAATTCCTCGCGCCGTTTCAGGCGATCGATCTTGTTGACCAGCAGCATGACCGGCCGGCCTTCGCGCACCAGCGCGGCGAGGATACGATCTTCAGCCTCGTCCCACTGTCCTGCGGCGATCATGAACCAAACCAGGTCAGCCTCGGCGACGGCACCCAGCGCGGCCCGGTTGAGCGCCTGGTTCAGCGCTCGCGCGCCGCGCATGCGATGGATACCGGGCGTATCCAGCAGCGCCAACTGGCCCTCGGGCAGCTCGACGATGCCGAGGATGCGGTGCCGCGTGGTCTGCGGCTTGTCGGCGGTGATCGCCAGTTTCTGACCCAGCAACTGGTTGAGCAGCGTGGACTTGCCGACGTTGGGGCGGCCGACGATCGCGACGCTGCCGCCGCGGCGAACTTCCGGTGTAGTGTCCATCATCGCTCTCCATGCGTTTCGAGCGCTTTCAGCGCAGCCTCGGCCCCGGCCTGCTCGGCCTTGCGCCGACTGCTGCCGACGGCCTCGACGGTCAAATCGCGCGCCGCCACCCGGCAGGCGATGCGGAACGTCTGCCGGTGCGCTTCGCCGCTGGTCTCCAGCAACGCGTATTCGGGCAAGGGCAGTCCGCGCCCCTGCAGAAATTCCTGCAAGCGGGTCTTGGGATCCTTGAGGCTCTCCGCACTCGGCAGAGCCTCAAGCCGCTCGGAGTAGAGCCCCAGCACGAACTCACGCGTAGGGTCCATGCCCAGCACCAGATAGTGCGCTCCGATCAGCGCCTCGACAGTATCGGCGAGGATCGAGTCACGACGAAAACCGCCGCTCTTCAGTTCCCCGGATCCCAACCGCAGGTGGTCACCCAGGCGGTAATCACGGGCGATGGAGGCCAGGGTCTCGCGCTTGACCAGCGCCGCGCGCAGACGGCTGAGATCGCCTTCGCTGGCCTTGGGAAACTGCAAATACAGTTGCTCGCCGATGACGAAACCGAGCAGTGCGTCGCCGAGGAATTCCAGCCGCTCGTAATTCGCCCCCGCCGCACTGCGGTGCGTGAGCGCCTGTTCGTACAGCGGCGAGGCACGCAATGCTTCGGGCAGCCAACCGAGAGTGTTCGAAAGCTGTGTCATCCCTGCAAATCCATCCGACAGATTACGCGGACAGGTGCCGACAAAGCCGCCTCAGGCAGACAGTATGGTTGCGTGCTAACCACCGCTGTTCTTGCTTTGGTAGTGCACGGCATAGTCGAAGCTCATCAAACCATCGATGTTGGCGATCAGATGGCGCTTGACCTGGTATTTGATGGTCAGCGTGGTCTGGTTGCCCACCGTCTTCATGCTGAAGTTCTTCTGCGTAATGGCATTGATGTCGTTGATGTCCAGGCGCTTGGAAATGCCGTCCCAGACATCGTGGTAGTTCTTGCTGCCGATGCCGGGCGAATGCGCCACCTCGTCCATGATGGACTTGACGTTGTAGTAGTCCATGTACACCGGAAACAGGCGTATGCCGATGGTGAATCCCACCCCGAGGATGGCCAGCAGCAGAAACACCGAAATAAGAGAAACGCCACGTTGGCTCTTGCGTGTGCGCATCGCGATTTCACCTCGATTGTTCAGCCGCGGACGGCCTCATTGTTGGAATTGGCAATAATCGGCTTGTCAGTGAATCATGTCGCCGATGCGGTGAAAGTTAACCCGATTGTCCTGCGAATCCCAGTTCATCCAGATCATGAACGCCTTGCCGACGAGATTGCCTTCTGGCACGAAACCCCAGAATCGGCTGTCGTTGCTGTCGTCGCGATTGTCGCCCATGACAAAGTAATGCCCCTTGGGCACCGTAACGCTGCCGCTAGGCACTGGCTGACCCGGAATGATGAGAATTTCGTGCTTGGCAATGCTGCCGTTGCGCCGCGGCAGGTATTCGATCTCTTTGTGCGCCCCACCCATCAGATGGTTGGGGCCCTCGCCCTTGTAGATGCCGTCCGCCACGGTCTTGACCAGCTTGCCGTTGATGTAGAGCTTGTTGCCCTGATAGGTGATCGTGTCGCCTGGCAAGCCGATGACGCGCTTGATGTAGTCGACCGAGGGATTCTCGGGATAGCGGAACACGACCACGTCGCCGCGCTGCGGCTCGCCCAGCGGCACGATCTTGGTGTGGATCAGCGGCAGGCGCAGGCCGTAGTCGAACTTGTTCACCAGAATGAAGTCCCCCACCAGCAGCGTCGACATCATCGATCCTGAGGGAATGCGGAACGGTTCGGCGATGAAGGAGCGCAGGATGAGCACGACCAGCAGCACGGGGAAGAACGAACGCGAATACTCGACGTACCAGGGCTCCCTGATCACGTTTTGGTTGACGTCAGCGCCCTGCTGCCCTGCCTCGTAGGCGCGTTTGCGGCGCTTTGGCGCCGCCAGGAACGCATCGCTCAGCCAGACCAGGCCGGTGAGGAACACCGCGACGACCAATACGAATTCAAGATCGAAACTCATGCATTAGTTTCCTTGCGTATCAACGCCCACCGGGCGCTCAGTTGTCTACGCGCAGCACGGCGAGAAAGGCTTCCTGCGGAATCTCCACCTTCCCGACCTGCTTCATGCGCTTCTTGCCGGCCTTCTGCTTCTCCAGCAGCTTGCGCTTGCGCGACACGTCGCCACCATAACATTTCGCCAGCACGTTCTTGCGCAGCGCCTTGACCGACGAACGCGCGATGATATGCGTGCCGATCGCGGCCTGGATCGCCACTTCGAACATCTGGCGGGGAATCAGTTCCTTCATGCGCTCGGTCAGTTCGCGCCCGCGGCTCTGTGCGGCGTCGCGGTGCACGATCAAGGCCAGCGCATCGACCTTGTCGCCGTTGATCAGTACGTCGACGCGCACCAGCGGCGCGGCCTGGAAACGCTCCAACTGATAATCGAAGGAGGCGTAACCGCGGCTGACCGATTTCAGACGGTCGAAGAAATCGAGCACCACCTCGTTGAGCGGCATCTCGTAGGCCAGCGACACCTGTTTGCCGAGATACCGCATTTTGGTCTGCACGCCGCGTTTGTCCACGCACAGCGTGATCACCTGCCCCACGTATTCCTGAGGCACGAGGATGTTTGCGGTGATGATCGGTTCGCGGATCTCGGCGATTTCGTTGACCGGCGGCAGATCGCTCGGATTATGGATCTGCAGCACCTCGCCCGAGGTCGTCTGCACCTCGTAGATGACGGTGGGCGCGGTGGTAATGAGATCGAGGTCGTATTCGCGTTCCAGGCGCTCCTGCACGATTTCCATGTGCAGCATGCCGAGAAAACCGCAGCGAAAACCGAAGCCCAGCGCCTGCGATGTCTCGGGCTCATAGGCCAGGGCGGCATCGTTGAGCCGCAGCTTGTCCAAGGCGTCGCGCAGGTCTTCGTAGTCGTCGGACTCGACGGGGAAGATGCCGGCGAACACGCGCGGCTGCACTTCCTTGAAGCCAGGCAGCGGCTTCAAGGCGGGCCGGTCCGCCCCGGTGATGGTGTCGCCCACGCGCGCGCCGTCGATTTCCTTGATGCCGGCGATCACATAGCCGACTTCGCCGGCCTCCAGACTTTCGGCCACGACCGGCTTGGGGTGGAACACGCCGACCTTGTCGATCTGCTGCGCCCGCCCGGTCGACATCATCATGACCTTCTGCCGCGGCAGCATGCGCCCGGACATCACCCGCACCAGTGCGACCACGCCGACGTAGTTGTCGAACCAGGAATCGATGATCAGCGCCTGCAGCGGAGCGTCGCGGTCACCCTCAGGCGGCGGTATGCGCGCCACCAGCGTTTCCAGCAGATCCGGCACGCCTTCGCCGGTCTTGGCGCTGATGCGCAACGCGTCCACGGCCTCGATGCCGATAATTTCCTCAATTTCCTCGATCACCTGCTCGGGCTCAGCTGCCGGCAGATCGATCTTATTGAGCACCGGCACCACTTCCAGCCCCTGATCGATGGCGGTGTAGCAGTTGGCTACGCTCTGCGCCTCGACGCCCTGCGAGGCGTCCACCACCAAAAGCGCACCCTCGCAGGCTGCCAGCGAGCGGGACACCTCGTAGGAAAAGTCCACGTGCCCAGGCGTATCGATGATATTGAACTGGTAGATCTCGCCGTCGGCGGCCTTGTAGTCCAGCGATACGCTTTGCGCCTTGATCGTGATGCCGCGCTCGCGCTCGATATCCATGGAATCGAGCACCTGCGCGGACATTTCGCGTTCGCTCAGGCCGCCACAGAGCTGGATCAGGCGATCTGCCAGCGTGGATTTGCCGTGGTCGATGTGCGCAATGATCGAGAAATTGCGAATGTTCTTGAGCGCTTTAGCCATCCGATAACGCCTGTCGCAATGCCCGCTCATCGAGGCGGTGACAGCAGATAATGTCCTCCCCTAGAGCCAGCACCGGTATCTTTTCGTTGAAGCGGCGCTTTAGCGCCGGGTCCGCGTCGATGTCGACGCGGCTGATCTCGAAGCCGAGCTCCGTGCTCATGCGCTCCAAGTCTTGCGCCAGATCGTCACACAAGTGACAACCGTCGCGGTGATATAGCGTGAGCGTATGCATTCAATGCCCTGTGCAACCGACCGCCGCCCACGACCGCGCATCCCCCGCAAACGCGTGGACCATCTCGGCGGAGCAAGTTGGTTCGGCAGGAATCGGGAACGAATTATGACGATCGAAGCGCAAAAACGCCATCCATAAGGCTGGACGTACGATTGACGCCGTATGTGACACCCACCCGACGACAGCGCAGACCGCGGCGTCGCCTAGCCTCGGTAACTCAACGCACCGATTATGTCGCGGATGGTCTGCTTAGGCACCTCGCCCATCACCGTGACGTCATGGCCGTGCACGGTCGCATCGTACACATTGAGGGCACCGCTGCGCACGAAACGCCCATTCGCCGAATCGCCCATCGACGGGGCGATGAACACGGATACCGTAGAAATTCCGTCGGACAACACCATCTGGCGTACCTGCCGCCCTCCGCTCTCGAGATTGCGCTCGCGTTCGGCAAACAGCTTGAAGCCGGCAGGCAATCCGCCGAACTGCCAGTCCGACGTACGCTTTTGCCCCGGTCCCGTGTCGCGAAGGCGCTTCAGCGTGTATCCCGAGCCGAGCACTGGCGGAGCGAACTCGCTGGCCGGCACCGATTTCACCACCCGCAGCCAAGTGAACAACATGCGCTCGACCACATTGCCGTTTCGATCGACGACCTCGGTTTCGAGCGGTAGATGGTGACGCAAGCCGACACAGATACGCCGTACGTAGCGCAGCTGATCGACCGGCTGCAGCACGACCTGGCGACAGGGCATGCTCGCCACACGATGCAACTTGCCCAACTGAGGATGGTAATAAGGACTTTTCCAGGCCCCCTCGCCCACCCCGCCGGGCAGACCGGGATGGACGCTGCGCTGCATGATTACGATGGACTTCACGGAGGGGCGCACGTAGGTCACGCTGGTGCCGTTAATCAGCACCTCGCGGCGCGAACCGTCCTGCGAAATCAAGCGCTCGCGTACCTGGCCGGAATTCCAGGCGTGCACCACTCTCAGGGTACTCAGCGAGCCGCCGTTCTGATAGACGAAGGTACCCTCATAGCTCAGATGCTTGACGGCTTTCGCCATGCCTTGCAGCAAAGCGCTCGGAGATTCCTTTGCTTGCGGGGATGCCGAAGCGTAGGCCATCGGGCTCAGGCTCAAAGCCAAGCCCGCGATCATCAGCGCCCGCATGACGAATCAGGAATTGCCCGGCGCATAGCCCACCATGCGCGCGTAGGGCATCACCCCCTGGGCACCGCTCTGCTCGACATGACTGAGCAGATAGCTGTTCATCTGCATATAGCTTTCAAGCTGGTTCGGTACGTGGTAGCCCGGATCGGACACCGGCGTCGCCGCGGTCACCGAGGCTTCCATCGGGGCCTGCTGCAGGCCGTTGCCACCGACACCGCCAGGCCCCAGCACCGACTGCAGGCCGATCACCATCGCGCCCGCGACCGATGCCGCCATCGCCAAGCCCAGCACTGGGCGCACCCACCGCCTGCCCTGTCGCTCGGGCACCATCTGCTCGCCGGCTTCTTCGTGGATCCGCTCCATGACACGAGCACTGAAAGACGCGTCCGCAAGCATCGGTTGCTCCTGACTCAGCGCTTCGCCGATCAGGTGATAGCGCGCCCAGCGTTCGCGCAGCTCGGGGTTCTCGAGCAGCGAATCCACAATGCGGCGGGTTTCGAAACGTTCCGTTTCCCCATCCACCAGGGCTGAGAGATGTTCGTCTTGTCTGTTCATCGTAGTCATGGCTGTCAATCCTTCCGGCCTCGGAGGCCGGACCTCGAAGTCCGTCAATCGGACTCCCAGCTAGCCCAGCAGCGGACGTAGCTGGCGGTCAATGGCTTCGCGTGCGCGGAATATCCGCGAACGCACCGTCCCTATGGGACACTCCATCACCTGTGCGATCTCTTCGTAACTCATACCCTCAAGCTCGCGCAATACGATTGCGCTTTTGAGGTCCTCTGGCAGATCCTCCATCGCTTTGAAGATCTGCCTCTTTATCTCTTCAGACAACAATTCCCGCTCAGGAGTTGCATATTCTTTCAATCCCGATTCACCGTTGAGATGCTCGGCGTCCTCGGCATTGATTTCGTAATCGGGCGTTCGCCGCGACTCGGTAACCAGAAAGTTCTTCGCCGTGTTGATTGCGATCCTGTATAGCCACGTATAGAACGCACTATCGCCCCGAAAGTTCCGTAATCCCCGGTACGCTTTGATGAAAGCTTCCTGCGCGACATCCTGCGCCGACGACGGATCGTGCACATACCGACCGATGAGATGCAGAATCTTGTGCTGGTATTTCAGCACCAATAGATCGAAGGCACGCGTGTCCCCCGCTTGGACCCTGCGCACGAGTTCGACATCAGTAACCTCCTGACTCATCCCGCCGCCCCTCTCGAGACGGATACTGCCTTACACGCCCCGATTCTCACCCACTGCGCCTCTACTAGCATCTGTGCGACCCGCCCCTAGTCTTGAGACGCCGTCGCATGGTTTTTTGTGCGAAACACCGATTCAACGCCACTTCATCCGCTCCAAGCCCCTCAAGGACCGAAAGCGAAGATTTCGTCAAACCCCGCATGACCACTCATACAATAAAAACGTCCGGCAGAGATTCTCCACCGGAGCGTGCCGAATACAGACTAGACGGTCTGTTGCGCAAAGTGTGACAAAATAGCCCATCACATGACGAACTCTCAAGGCAAACACCCTTCCTTTGATGCGCTGATCCTCGGTAGCGGTGCAGCCGGGCTCGGCCTCGCCCTCCGTCTGGCCGATCACGCACGCGTCGCGGTGCTCAGCAAGGGCGGGCTGGCCGAAGGCAGCACATATTGGGCGCAAGGCGGCATCGCAGCGGTCCTCGACCCCGCCGACCGGCTCGATGCGCATGTCGCCGACACGTTCGATGCCGGCGCCGGACTCAACCGTCCGGAAACGGTGCGCATGGTGGTCGAACACGCACCCGCCTGCATCGACTGGCTGGTGGATCTGGGCGTACCGTTCAGCCGCATCGGCGAGGCTCCACAAGCGTTGCATCTCACACGCGAAGGCGGACACAGCCATCGCCGCATCGCCCATGCCGAGGACGCCACCGGCCGGGCCATCGAAGAAACCCTGCTGCGTCACGCCCGCGCCCATCCGAACATCCATCTGTTCGAACAGCGCATCGCCGTCGATCTGATTACCGCGCGCAAGCTCGGCACCGACCCCGACCGCGTGCTCGGCGCCTATGTGCTGGACTGCGACAGCGGGCAGGTCGAAATATTCCGTGCCCCCGTCGTCGCGCTGGCCACCGGCGGCGCCGGCAAGGTGTACCTCTACACATCCAACCCGGACACCGCCTCCGGCGACGGCATCGCCATGGCCTGGCGCGCGGGCTGCCGCGTGGCGGACATGGAGTTCATGCAGTTCCATCCGACCTGCCTCTACGACCCGCGCGCAAAATCGTTCCTCATCAGCGAGGCGGTACGCGGCGAAGGCGGCCGCCTGCTGCTGCCCGACGGCACGCGTTTCATGCAACGCTTCGATCCGCGCGGCGAACTCGCCCCGCGCGACATCGTCGCCCGCGCCATCGACCATGAGATGAAACGCCTGGGATTGGACTGCGTCTACCTCGACATCAGCCACCGCTCGCCAGAGTTCATCGCTGAGCATTTCCCGAACATTCAGCGGCGCTGCCTCGAACTCGGCTACGATATGACCCGCGAGCCTCTGCCCGTGGTGCCTGCCGCCCACTACACCTGCGGCGGCGTACTGACCGATCTCGACGGGCGTACCGACATCGATGGGCTCTATGCCATCGGCGAAGTCGCCTGTACCGGCCTGCACGGCGCCAATCGCCTGGCCAGCAATTCGTTGCTCGAATGCCTGGTGTTCGCCGAAGCCGCCGCACAGGACATCCTGCGCAAACCCGCCCAGCCCCCCCAGCCGTCCCCGCAGATCCCGCTCTGGGACGAAAGCCGCGTCACCGACTCGGACGAGGAAGTCGTCGTCACCCACAACTGGGAGGAATTGCGCCGCTTCATGTGGGACTACGTCGGCATCGTGCGCACCACCAAGCGCCTGCAGCGCGCGCTGCACCGCGCCGACCTGCTGCTCGGCGAGATCGACGAGTACTACAGCCACTTCCGCGTCAACTGCAATCTCATCGAGTTGCGCAATCTCGCGGTGGTGGCCAAACTGATCATCGTTTCCGCGCTGGCACGTCAGGAAAGTCGCGGCCTGCATTACAACCTCGACTATCCCGACGCCGATCCCGCCCTGGCACAGGTGGATACCGTGCTCGCTCCCGATACGGAGCGCCCCGGCCTGCCGCCGCGGGTCTGCTCGCCGGCCCCCGCCACACCCGGAGGACACGCCCATGAACAAGCCCCTGCCGCTGATCATTGAACCCGACGCCCTCGAAGCGCTGCTCGGCGATCCCGAGCTGATCGTGGTCGACCTGTGCAAGCCGGAGCTCTATGCCCGCATGCACGTTCCGGGCGCCGCGCACGTCAACTACTCCGACATCGTCTCCACCCGCGAACCGATCGCCGGACTGCTGCCCGACGAGGACCAGTTCAGCCGCGTGCTATCCGCGATCGGCTTCAGCGACGGCAAGCACATCGTCGCCTACGACGACGAGGGCGGCGGCAAGGCCGGGCGCCTGCTATGGACGCTCGCCGCCTTTGGTCTGGAGGGACACACCCTGCTCAACGGCGGCCTGCACGCATGGGCCAACGAAGGGCATCCGCTCGAAGAGACGCCCGTGTCGGTCTCGCCCAGCGACTACCACGCTCACTACCGCGGCGAAGTGGTCGCCGACCGCGACTACATCGCGGCACGCCTGAGCGACGACAAGGTGCTGCTGCTCGACGCCCGTTCGCTGCCCGAGTACCACGGCCACGACGTGCGCGCGGCGCGCGGCGGACGCATTCCGGGCGCCAAGCACTACGAGTGGACGCGTGCCATGGATCAGCAACGCAACCTGCGCCTGCGCGAAGAAAACGAGCTGCGCAGCGAGCTCGAGGCGCTCGGCGCCACACCCGACAAGGAAATCATCTGCTATTGCCAGACGCACCACCGCTCAGCGCATACCTGGGCCATGCTGCGCCACCTCGGCTACACCAACGTCAAGGGCTACGAAGGCGCTTGGTCGGACTGGGGCAATGCGCCGGACGTGCCGGTCGAAGACGGCTCCTGAGCGAGCTGGGAAACGGACGGACGCAGGACTGACTTGACCCATGGCAGGCATCTGGGTCCTGATACTGATCGGATTTGCCTGGCTGTCCAACATGAACGGCAGACCGGTAATGTTCGCCGCCGTATATACGGGGTTGGGTTTGGCGTTTGCCCTGTTCACAACTGGTTTCAGACCGGGCAATCTCCTGCTTGGCGGAGCCATTACCCTTATCTACTGCTCGGTTTATTTCGGCTTGATGCATCGGGTCAGGGACAGCCTGATTCTCACCTTCCTCGTTCTCATCGCCGGCGCCTTGATCTGGTTCGGTTGGCCACTTTTGTTTCTGGCAGCCGGCTAGCAACACAGCAACGGACACGACGTGGACGGTTTCGCGTGGCGACAGCGGTGTCGCGCACGGGGCGTTCTGCTCTTACGACACAGGTTCACCCAAACTCTCGCGCAAACGCGTCGACAACGCCTCGACTGCCGCCTGCAAGCTGTCCGGCGGCAACTCAGCTCCCGCCTGGTCGCCAAGCTCGACTGCCAGCAGCCTGATCGTCGGCAAAGGTTCGCTCAACGCCGCCCCCAAGGCCAACGCTTCGGCCACGCCGGCGCCATGGGTCGAAAAACTCTCCCTAGCCAAGCCCAGCTCTTCCAGAGACAGCCAGCGCAACCGTCCTGGGCGTCCACCGGCCAGCGCATCGACAATCCAGGCTTCCTCGCAATCGCGCAGTTGCTCGAGCAGCCCGACCCCGGGGCGGTCGTAGCTTCCGATACGCAGTTCTCCGCGGGCATAACGACTCTGCGGATGGCGGGCGCCCAGCGCTTCGACCACCTCCCAACCGATGCGGTCGGCGCCGAAGGGCGAGCCGATGCCGAGAATTTTCAGGCGCAACCGCGGTCGACCTTGAGGCGCAGGAAGTGCGTCGCGCAGGAAATGCACGGATCGTAGCTGCGGATGACCATTTCGCCGCGCAGTCGCAGGACTTCGTCGGCCTGATCCAGGCCGCAGGCCTCCAGCGACAGCCGCAGATCTTCCTCGATGCGCGCCTGGTTTTGGCTGGTCGGCGGCACGATGCGGGCGGCCGTTACCAGTCCGTTTTCGTCCACGGCATAGCGGTGCCAGAGCAGACCTCGCGGCGCCTCGGTAGCGCCGGCCGCCCCGCCTGCACGTACCTCGGCCGGTTCGAACGGCTGCTCGGGCAGCTGGTAGTCCTCCAGCAGGCGGATCGACTCGTACACGGCCAGGTGCATCTCCACCGCCCGCGCGACCACGGAATGGAACGGGTTGCGGCTGGGGAATGCGATGCCGGTTCGTTCCAGGGCCTCCCGCACCGGCGCCGGCAACCGATCCTGATTGAGGTTGAGCCGCGCCAGCGGCCCGACCATATAGGGCTCTCCGTGCAACGTGGCATGAAGCGCCGTGGAATACGGCGCCTGGAACTCAGCAAAATGCTGCTCGAATTCGTCCGCATCGATATCCAGCCCGGCGCTGCTCACGATGCGGCCGGAATACATGGGATATTCCTCGGCGTGGCGCAGCGACACGCTGACGAACTCCTGCGCGGCCTCGGGCAGCGGCAGCGTCGCCGTCCACGCCACCAGCGCCTCGACCTCCGCCAGCGCTTCGCGCAGACGTAGCAGCAACGCGTCCACCTCGCCCCGCGTCGGCGCACGGTAAAAACCGCCCACGCGAGCGCCGACCGGATGCACTGAACGACCGCCGAACAGCGCGATCAAAGCGTTGCCCAGCGACTGCAGCCGCAGACCACGCCTGACCTCCTCCGGATGCGTCTGCGCCATGCCGATGACGCTGTCGGCGCCGAGAAAATCCGGCGCGGCAAGCAGGTGCACATGCAGCGCATGGCTCTGCAGCCATTCCCCGCAGTAGAACACGCGGCGCATGTTCTCCACCCAGGCCGGCGGCTCCAGCGCGAAAGCGCGTTCCAGCGCCTGCGCCGCACTCATCTGATAGGCCACCGGACAGATACCGCAGATGCGCGCCACCGCATCGATCACTTCGTCGCAGCCGCGGCCCTCGAGAAACTTCTCGAACAGCCGCGGCGGTTCGTAGATACGCAGTTGCAGATGCTCGATGTGGCCATCGCGCACGGTCAGCGACAGCGCCCCCTCGCCTTCCACCCGTGCCAGCACCGGCACTTCGATGCGCACCTCGCGCCGCTCACTCATCACCGCTCTCCCGCCAGTGCCGCCCCGCCTCGAGAAAAGCCGGCGCCTGGCTGTCGATAAACGCGAAGCGCCGCGCCACTGCTTCGGGGGCGAGGCCGAGTTCGCGCAGACGGCGTCCCTGCGCCGCGGTATTCGGATTCTCCGCCGGCCCATAGCAGGCGTAGCAGTCGCGCCCGTGCGTCGGGCAAAGCGCACCACAGCCGGTATGTGTAACAGGCCCCATACACGGCAAGCCCTTTGCCACCATCACGCACACCGCATGCAGGCGTTTGCACTCCAGGCAGACCTTGCCCTGCTCCTGTGTCGGCACCGCGCCTTCCAGCAAAGAGGCGATCGCCGCCAGCACCTCGCGGCCGCTGACCGGACAACCCCAGATTTCGTGATCGACCTTGACGTGCTCGCTGATCGAGGTGGACGTCGCCAGGCTGGAAACGTGCTCCGGACTGGCGTAGACCTCGCCCAGCCAAGCCTGGCCGTCGGCCAGATTGCGCAGCGCCTGCAGACCGCCGGCCGTGGCACAGGCGCCGATGGTGATGAGATAGCGGCTGTTGCTCCGCACCCGCTGGATGCGTTCCAGATCCTCCGGCGTGGCGATGCTGCCTTCGACCAGGGCGATGTCGGCCTTGGCATCCGGATTCACCGGGCCGGCCTCGGCGAAATGGACGATGTCGACCCGCCCGGCCAGGGTCAGCAGATCCTCGCCGGCATTGAGCAGGGCAAGCTGACAACCGTCGCAGGAACTGAATTTGTGCACCGCCACGCGGGGGGGCGGCGCCGTCACTGCCGTTTGGGGTGAATTCGGCATCAGAACCCCCGATGTTCGAGATAGGCGCGAATCTCGCCGTAGGGAAACACGGGCCCTTCGCGACACACGAAGGGCGCACCGAGCTGGCAATGTCCGCAGTGGCCCAGGGCACACTGCATGTTGCGCTCCATGCTCAGCCACAGACGTTCTTCAGCAACGCCCAGATCCTCCAGCGCCCGGGCGGCGGCACGCATCATCGGTTCGGGGCCGCACATCATGACCGCCGCCGCGGCGCGATCGAACTGCGCCTGCCCCAACAGCGTGGTGACCGGCCCGACCTCCCAGGCCCATTCCGGGCCACCCACGTCGGCAGCCAGCAGCACCTGCGTGTCGGCCAGACCGGCCCACTCCTGGTAGCGATCGCGCCAGATCAGATCCGCACTGTGTTTGACGCCCTGCAGAATGACCAAGCGTCGGTAGTCGTCACGCCGGCGCAGCACGTAGTGGATGACCGACACCACCGGCGCGCACCCCAGGCCGCCCGTGATCAGCACGACGTCCCGGCCGCGCGCCTCCTGCAGCGGCCAGCCGCGTCCGTAGGGTCCGCGCAGGCCGATGCGGTCGCCGGGTCGCAAGGCGGACATCGCCCGTGTCACCCGCCCCACCTCGCGCACGGTGTGGTCGATCAGATCGGGGCTGCGCGGATCGGAAACGATGGAGATCGGCACCTCCCCCAGACCGTGCAAACCGAGCATGTTGAACTGACCGGGCTGGAAGGCGTAGTCCGCACGACGCTGCGGGTCGGTCAGGCGCAGGCTCAGCGTGAACACGCCCGGGGATTCCTCGACGCGCTCGACGATCTCCGCCTCGATCGGCAGGTAGGGGCTGGCGGGCTGACTGCTCATGTCGGATCCGCGCACAAGGCATGCGCCTCCTCGGTAATGTCGATGCCCACCGGACACCAGGTCACACAGCGGCCGCAACCGACGCAGCCGGAGCGACCGTACTGGTCGTGCCAGGTGGCCAGCTTGTGCACCAACCACTGGCGGTAGCGCGTACGCGTATCAGGCCGCACCACGAAGCCGCTCAGGCGACTGTGCCCTTCGGTAAAGCAGGAGTCCCACTGCCGGTAGTGGCCGCTTTGCAAACCGTCGACGCTCGGCAGCTCGACCTCGCCATGGCAGAAACAAGTCGGGCACACCGCCGTGCAATTGCCGCAGGACAGGCAGCGCTCGGCCACTTCGGACCAACGCGGGTGCTCCAGTCGCTGCATCAACGGCGTACGAAGGTCGCGCCCGGGCAGGTTGCGATGCTGTTTCTGGGCCGCCGCGTCCACCTCAGTCTCGGCGGCCGCATAGCGCTCCTCGTTCACCGCGCTCAACGGCAGGATGCCGCACAACGCATGCCCGGCCGGGCTGCCGGAACTTACGATGAAACCGTCGTCCAGTTCGTGCAGCGCGACATCGAAGCCGGCCTCGGCGCGCGGGCCGTCGCCGGTCGAAGCGCAAAAACAAGTGTCTGCGGGATGCGTACAGTGCACCGCGACCAAGAACAGGTTTTCGCGCCGTGCGCGGTAAGCCGGATCCGGATAGGCGCCGTCGAGGAAATGCTGGTCCTGCAACGTCAGCGCGGCGAGGTCGCAGGCGCGCACGCCGAGCACCGCCGTAGGTTCGGCCGCCACTTTGGCTTCGTGGAAACGCAGCGTGCCGTCCACCTCACGTTCGCTGCTCCACAGACGTTCCCGGGGCACGAACACCAGCGGCTTGAGCGCCTGAGGTCCGACGGCCCAAGCGAAGCTGCGCGGTGTATCGCCGTGCTCGAGGCGGTAGCGGCCCGGTGCCTGCAAGTCGTGCAGGCCGTGCGGCAACTGCCCGACATCGTCCAGCGGCTCGTAGACCACAGCGCCATCGCGCACCTGCGGCCCGATCACCCGCCTACCGCCCGCGCCGAGTGCCGCGAGCAGTTCATGGAGCATTGTCCGCGCCAGGAATCCTTCAAGCTTTGCCATCACAAGCCACCCGCCTCGTTGCCATGATGGTAATCGGCCGCTCACGTCAGCCGCCCGTGCACCGGACCATTCCGGCTGCGCCACGGCCTGTCCGGGCTCATCTGTCGGTTTCCCCCAGAAGACGCTCTGGGAGCAAGCAGTAGGTCACACCTCCCCTATACTTCAAATTCGGATGGCGTGCAAACGTGCCACCGGCGAATCGCGACATTGCGCCGTCGCGGTTATGCTCGGACATTCGGGACGCCCTGAAGAAATGTACGCACAGGGCATATCAGACGGATAGGCAGACGCCGCTGCGCGCACTGCAGGCTAGCGGCTGGAAGACTTCGACGACGACGCATGGCACGCGCGCCTCAGCAAACGCGCGCGAAACCACGCCCTACGCGCGTCAGCTTGAGGCGCCGATCGTCCAAGCCGCCGGGCGACGCTGGAGCGACGGTCTGGCGACGCCACTGCTGGCACTGGCCTGCGAGTTGAATTATGCCCTGTCGAAGTTGCAGGATAGCCTGGAACGCTCCGGCTACGCCGCAGCGGCAGAACCCCTCGACGACGACTCGGCGACGGGCGAAGGGATCGGCGTGATGGAAGCGGCAAGAGGGAAACTGATGCACCGTATCGCGCTGTCGCAGGGACGCATCCGGCACTATCAGATCGTCGCACCGACTGAATGGAACTTCCATCCGCGAGGCGCTGCGTCGCGCGCGCTCGCACGATTGCCGTTCCGTTCCGCAGCGGCCTGCGTGGCGCAGGCACGCGTGCTGATCTGCGCCATCGATCCCTGCGTCACCTATGATCTGGATATCCAACGCCATGCATGAAATGTCATTGTGCGAAGGCATCGTGCAAGTGCTGGAACAGGAAGCCGAACGCCAGTCGTTCCAGCGGGTCAACCGCGTGCGCCTGGAGATCGGCGCGCTAGCGGGAGTGGAAATCGCCGCCCTGCGCTTCGGTTTCGATGTGGTGACCCGCGGCACCCTTGCCGAAGGCGCCGAACTCGAGATCATCGAACAGCCCGCTACCGCCTGGTGCCTGATGTGCATGCGGCCGGTTGAGATTCAACAACGTTACGACCCCTGCCCCGAGTGCGGCGCCTACCAGCTGCAGGTCACCGAGGGCGAGGATATGAAAATCAAAGACTTGGAGGTCGAGTGACATGTGCACTGTATGCGGATGCGGCGAAGGCGAAACCAAACTGGAAGGACATGCCCACGCCCACGAACACGGGCATGAGCACCCTCACGACCATACTCACGATCACGACCATACACACGGCAACGACGGCCACCTGCACTATGGCCAGGGTCCGGCGCACGCGCACGCCCCCGGCCTCAGCCAGTCGCGCATGGTACAGATCGAACGCGACATCCTGAGCAAGAACGACGAATACGCCCAGGCCAACCGCGCTCGATTCGCCGCCCAGGGCACGCTGGCTCTGAACATGGTGTCCAGCCCCGGCTCCGGCAAGACCACGCTGCTAGTGGAAACGCTCAAGCGCCTGCAGGACCGTTTCCCGCTCGGCGTCATCGAAGGCGACCAGCAGACCAGCAACGACGCCGACCGCATCCGCGCCACCGGCGCCCCGGCCATCCAAGTCAACACCGGCAAAGGCTGCCACCTCGACGCGCACATGGTCGGCCATGCGCTCGACCACCTCGGCGATGCCGCGCAGGGCGTGCTGTTCATCGAGAACGTCGGCAACCTGGTCTGCCCCGCCGGCTTCGACCTGGGCGAGGCGCACAAGGTGGTCATCCTTTCCGCCACCGAGGGCGAGGACAAGCCGCTCAAGTACCCGGACATGTTCCATGCCGCGGACCTGATGCTGCTGAACAAGACCGACCTGCTGCCCTACGTCGATTTCGACGTCGACAAGTGCGTCGAATACGTGCGCCGCATCAACCCAGGCATCGCTATCATCCAGCTGTCCGCCCGCAGCGGCGAGGGCCTGGACGAATGGCTGGCATGGATCGAGGCCGAGCGCGCCGCGGCGCTGCGCGGACGGCTGGCCACCCTGGAAGCCGAAATGGCCGCGCTCAAGGCCGAACTCGCCTGATGCACGGAGCGCTCGACCCGCGGCCGCACGTGCTCGTCGTCGACGACGAGCCGCGCTCGGTCGAAACCATCGCCCGCGTGTTGGACGAGGAGTTCGAAGCGCTGTCCGCGCACGACGCGGAGCAGGCCATGCAGCTCATGGAAACGCAGCCGGTGCAGGTCGTGCTGGCGGACCAGCGCATGCCGCAGACGACCGGCATCGAACTGCTCATGCGCCTGCGCGAGCAGTGGCCGGAAGTGGTGCGCATCATCATCTCCGGCTTCACCGATGCCGCCGACATCATCGCCGGCGTCAACGAGGCCGGCATCTACCACTACATCACCAAGCCCTGGCATCCCGACGCGCTGCTGCTCACCGTGCGCAACGCCGCGCGCCTGCACGGCCTGCAGCACGAAAACGCGCGCCTGGCCCAGGAACTGCGCCTGAGTTCGGACGACCTTGCGCGCCAGGCGGATGCACGGCGCGACGAGTTGCGCCGGCGCTTTCGCTTCGACGAAATCGTACGCGCCCCGGACAGCCCGGTGAACCTGGCCATCGAACAGGTCGAGCGCATGGCGCCCTTCGACGTCTCCGTACTCATCACCGGCGAATCCGGTACCGGCAAGGAGCTGTTCGCGCGCGCCCTGCACTACAACAGCCATCGCGCCGAACGTCCCTTCGTGGTGGAGAACTGCGGCGCCATCCCCAACGAGCTGCTCGAGTCCGAACTGTTCGGCCATACCCGCGGCGCCTATACCGGCGCGGTGGCCGACCGTGCGGGCCTGTTCGAGGAAGCCGACGGCGGCACGCTATTCCTCGACGAAATCGGCGAAATCAGCCCGGAATTCCAGGTCAAACTGCTGCGCGTACTGCAAAGCGGCGAGTTCCGTCCGGTCGGCAGCAACCGCCAACGCCACACGGACGTGCGCATCGTCGCCGCCACCAACCGCGATCTCGAACAGGAAGTGCGCGCCGGCCGTTTCCGCGCCGATCTCTATTACCGCATCGCCGAAATGAGCCTGCACCTGCCGCCGCTGCGCGAGCGTTCCATGGACATCGAACCGCTCGTCACCCACCTGCTCGAACGCCAGTCCGGCGCGCTCGGCAAGTCCGACGACTACGCGCTCGAGCCCGACACCCTCGCCTGTCTGCGCGAATACCCCTGGCCGGGCAACGTGCGCGAGCTGAACAACGTGCTCAAGCAGATGCTGGTGCTATGCGCGGACGCGCGCCTGGGCGCCGAGCTGCTGCCTCCGCGCGTGCTGCAGGGCACTCCCTGCGGCGATTTCGCGATGCCGGCTGCATACGACGAACTCCGTGGTGGTACGCTCAGGGAACGCGTGGAAAATCTCGAGGCCTCCATCCTGCGCGAGACCCTGCTGCGCCACCGCTGGAACAAGAGCCGCGCCGCCGAAGAACTGGGGCTGTCTCGCGTCGGCCTGCGCAGCAAGCTGGACCGCTACGGTCTCGAACACAAACTCGACAGTTGAACGCGTAAGGATGAAGCGATGAGCTATCTGAACCGTGCATTGCAGGGCATTCCGCGCCGCCCCCTGGCGATATTGCTGCTGACCCTGCTGGCGTTCAACCTGCTGTCGTGGCTCGCCGCCTTCGGCCTCGCCGTCATCCAGCCTGGCATTCTCGCCCTCGCCGGTCTGGCCTGGGTGTTCGGCGCGCGCCACGCCTTCGACGTCGACCACATCGCCGCCATCGACAACGTCACCCGCAAACTGCGCCAGGAGGGCAAACGCCCGGTCGCGGTCGGTTTCTTCTTCGCGCTGGGTCACTCGACCATCGTCGTCGCCCTGTCCACCGTCGTCGCCCTCGGCGCGCGCGGCCTCAAAGCCCGCTTCGGCGAATTCTCCGACTTCGGTGGCATTTTCGGCACCAGCGTGTCGGCCACCTTCCTCACCCTGATCGGCCTGATCAACCTCGTCGTGCTGTGGCAGCTGATCAAGGCCTGGCGCGACCACCGCCGCGGCCGCGACACCCGCGCGCTGCAGGAAGAGGACATCAATGCGCTGCTCGACCAGCGCGGTTTCTTCGCCAATATCTTTCGTTTCCTGTTCCGCCGCGTGAACCGCAGCTGGCACATGTACCCGCTCGGCGTGCTGTTCGGCCTGGGCTTCGACACCGCCACCGAAATCGCCATCCTCGGCATCTCCGCCACCCTGGCCACCACCTCGGACTTCCCGCTCTGGGGCATCATGATCTTCCCCTTCCTGTTCACCGCCGGCATGACGCTGATGGATTCGCTGGACGGGCTGGTGATGCTGCGCGCCTATCACTGGGCGCTGTCGGATGCCGTGCGGCGGCTGTATTTCAACACCATCATCACCGCCATGGCGGTGGGCACCGCGCTGGTCATCGGCACCCTGGAATGGCTGCAGCTGCTAGGCCCGCGACTGGGAGCGGGCGGGCCGTTCTGGAGCTGGCTGGACGGTCTGGATTTCGGCACCATCGGCGTCGCCGTGGTGGTGCTGATGCTCGCCACCTGGGCGCTGGCCATCGCGTACTACCGGCTGCGCATCGCGCCCGGCGCCGCCCTCGCCGACCACGGCGACTGACCTCATCCTGCAGGAGATTCATCATGTGCCTCGGCATTCCCATGCAAATCGTCGCAATCGATGGCTACAACGCACGCTGCGAAGCCAAGGGCGTCGAACGTGAAGTCAGCCTGTTCATGCTGCAGGACGACACCGTCGCCGTCGGCGACCACGTCATGGTCCACGTCGGCTACGCCCTGCAGAAACTCTCCGCCCAGGAGGCCCAATCGACCTGGGAACTGCTCGACCAGATCGTCGACAGCCAGGAAGCCTTGGGCTGACCCAGGAGGATTCGACCATGACCCACGCCTCGACCTCGGCCAAGACCTGGCTGGCGCGCATCCGCGAACTCGAGCTGCCGCGTCCGATCAAGCTAATGAACGTCTGCGGCGGGCATGAGCGCAGCATCAGTTTCTCCGGCATTCGTGGTGCCCTGCCACCCGACATCGAGATCATCCCCGGCCCCGGCTGCCCGGTATGCATCTGCCCCGAGGAGGATCTGCACGAAGCCATCCGCCTGAGCCTGGAAGAGGACATCGTGCTGGTCGCCTTCGGCGACATGCTGCGGGTGCCGGCCAACGTGCCCAAGAACGAGCCGCGGTCGCTGGAACAGGCCCGCGCGGCGGGCGCCGACATCCGTCCCATCGCCTCGCCGCAGGAAGCCGTCGCCATCGCCCGCGCCAACCCCGACAAGCCGGTGGTGTTCTTCGTCGCCGGCTTCGAAACCACCACCGCGCCGGTCGCCGCGATGCTGGCAGAGGGCGTGCCGGACAATCTGCTGATCCTGCTCGCCGCCCGCCTCACCTGGCCCGCCGTGGCCATGCTGCTGGACTCCGGCGAAGCGGCTTTCGACGCGCTCATCGCGCCCGGCCACGTCGCCACCGTGATGGGCCCGGAGGAATGGTCGTTCGTGGTGGACAAGCATCACATGCCCGCCGCGGTTGCCGGCTTCACGCCCGAGAGCCTGCTCGCGGCCACGTATTCCGTGTTGCGCCAGACCATCGAGGGCAAGCCCTTCCTCGACAACTGCTATCCCGAGCTGGTGCGCCCCGGCGGCAACGCCACCGCCAAGCGCTGGCTGTCTGAAGTCCTCGAGGTGGTTCCGGCCAACTGGCGCGGCATCGGCGTCATAGCCGATTCCGGTTTCGCCCTGCGTCCCGCCTGGCAACACCTCGACGCCGCGCCGCGTCTTTCCCGCGCCCGACGAAGAACGCCGCCGCGCCGGCCAGATGCCACCGGGCTGCGACTGTGCCGGCGTGGTGCTGGGCAAGATCTACCCCGACCAATGCCGCCTGTACGGCCGCGCCTGCACGCCGCGCAATCCCATCGGTCCCTGCATGGTTTCCGACGAGGGCGCCTGCCGCATCTGGTGGTCCTCGGGACTGCGCGAGCCGCGCGTTGCCTGAGCCCGGCATCGCGTCCATCAGGCTGGTCGTCGGCGGACGCGTACAAGGCGTCGGTTTCCGCCCTTTCGTCTACCGCCTGGCGCGCCACCACGGCCTGAGCGGCTTCGTACGCAACGGCTCGGGCGTGGTGGAAATCGAGGCCAGCGGCCCGGGCGAGGCCCTGAATGCCTTCGCCGCGGCGGTGATCGCCGAGGCCCCCGCCATCGCCCGTCCGCAACTGCCTCGAACGCAGCGCCCCGGCGCTCGGCCTGCACGATGCGCATGACTTCCGCATCCTACCCAGCCGCACCGGCGAAACGCCGCGCAACCATGTCCCACCCGGACTACTTTACCTGCCCGGACTGCCTGGCCGAACTCGGCGACCCTGCGGACCGGCGCTACCGCTACCCTTTCATCAACTGCACCCAGTGCGGACCGCGCTACACGCTGATCCGCGCCCTGCCCTACGACCGGCCGAGCACCACCATGGCGGATTTCCCGCTGTGTCCGGACTGCCGTCGGGAGTACGAGGATCCGCTGAACCGGCGCTTCCATGCCGAGCCCGTGGCCTGCCCGGTCTGCGGACCGAAGCTGAACTTCGCCGCGGACGGCAACCGCGTGGACGGCAACGAGGCCGCACTGGCCGCCGCCGTCGCCGCGCTGCGCGAGGGTGCGGTCGTCGCGGTCAAGGGCGTTGGCGGTTACCACCTGTTGTGCGACGCGCGCGACGAGGCCGCCGTCGGACGCCTGCGCGTACGCAAGCCACGCCCGCACAAACCGCTGGCCGTGCTGTTCGCCGAGGATCTGGCGGACCTGCATGCCGCTGCCGAACTCGAACCCGTACACGAGGAACGGCTGCGCGCGCCCGAGCGTCCGATCGTCCTCGTGCCGCTGCGCGATGGGCATGGCCTCGCTCCGTCCGTCGCGCCCGGTATCGCGGAAGTCGGCGCCCTGCTGCCCTACAGCCCGCTGCACCATCTGCTGTGTGCGGACTTCGGCGGCCCACTGATCGCGACCTCGGCCAACCCCAGCGGCGAGCCCGTACTCACCGACAACGCCGAGGCCGAAACCCGGCTGTCGGAAGTGGCCGATGCCTGGCTGCACCACGATCGTCCCATCGAGCGTCCCGCCGACGATTCCGTACTGCGCGTCATCGCCGGCCGCGCCCGCCCGCTGCGCCTGGGCCGCGGCCTCGCCCCGCTGGAATTCGATCTGCCGCAGCGTCTCGAACGGCCGGTTCTCGCCGTCGGCGGACACCTGAAGAACACCGTGGCGCTGGCCTGGGAAGATCGCGTCGTCGTCTCGCCCCATCTGGGCGAGCTCGACAGCCCGCGCAGCCGCGAACTATTCGCGCGCACCATCGACGATCTGCAGCGACTGTACGGCGTGAAGGCCGAGACGCTGCTCTGCGACGCGCATCCGGACTACGCCAGCAGCCGCTGGGCCGCCGCTCGGCAGCTGCCGCTGCAGCGGATCTGGCACCACCATGCGCACGCCTCCGCGGTTGCCGGCGAGTTCCCGCGGACCGGCCACTGGCTGGCCTTCGCCTGGGATGGCGTGGGTCTCGGCCCGGACGGCACGCTGTGGGGCGGCGAAACCCTCTGCGGCGCGCCGGGTCGCTGGCAGCGAATCGGCCGGCTGCGCCCGTTCCGCCTGCCCGGCGGCAATCGGGCCGGACGCGAGCCCTGGCGCAGCGCAGCCGCACTGTGCTGGGAAGCAGGCTTGCCCTGGCCACAAGCCGGCGACGAAATTTCGGCCGAAAGCGCCGCGCTTGCGCGCCGAGCCTGGGAAGGCGGCCTCAACTGTCACACCAGCACGGCCGCCGGACGCGTGTTCGATGCCGCCGCAGCAATGCTCGGCCTGGCATGGCGGACCAGCTTCGAAGGCCAGGGTCCGATGTACCTGGAAGCGCTCGCGGACACCTCCCGCGAAGCCGTCGAACTGCCGATCGAACACGACCGGGATGGCTTGTGGAACATCGATTGGGCTCCGCTGCTGCCGATGCTCGAAGACAGGCGGCGCACTGCGGCGCAACGCGCCGCCTGCGTACACGAGAGCCTGGCGCAGGCGGTACTCCGGCAGGCTCTGGCTGTGCGTGCGCAGCGCCCCGTCGACACGGTCGCGCTTACCGGTGGCGTGTTTCAGAATCGCCGGCTCGCCGAGCGCGCGCTGGAACTGCTGGCCGCCGACGGTTTCGACACCCGTCTCGGTGAGCTCATCCCCTGCAACGATGCCGGTCTGAGCTTCGGGCAGGTCATCGAACACGCGGCGAAAGAACTAGAATCGCACTCAATATGCAATGCTAATAATCTTAATAAACAACTAGTTACCGATAATTCCTAACAGACAACTCAAAAAGGATAAGGCGACATGCAGGACACCCACGTCTCCCTCGCTCACGGCAACGGCGGACGCTACATGCGCGAACTGATCGAGGAGTTGTTCGCCCGTCATCTGGCCAACCCCCGGCTCGACGTTGGCGCGGACGCCGTGCATGTGCCGTTGCCAGCCGGCGATGTGGTCGTGACCACGGACGGCTTCACCGTGCAGCCGCTGGAATTCCCCGGCGGCGATATCGGCGCCCTGGCCGTGCACGGCACGGTCAACGATCTCGCCGTATCCGGCGCCAAACCGCACTACCTGACGCTCAACGTATTCGTCGAGGAGGGCTTCGAAATCGCCACCCTTGATCGCATCGTCGCGAGTCTGGCGCACGCGGCGCACGAAGCCGGCGTGGCCGTGGCCGCCGGCGACACCAAGGTGCTGCGCCGCGGCGAAGGCGGCGGCCTGTATCTGGCCACCGCCGGCATCGGCGTGCGCACGCCCGGCCTGCGGCTCGGCATGAGCGAGATCCGGGCCGGCGACCGCATTCTGGTCAGCGGTCCGGTCGGCGACCACGGCGTCGCCGTCATGCTTGCGCGCGAGCAGTTCGGCCTGCGTGGCGAGCTGCGCTCGGATGCCGCCACCGTGCTGCCGCTCACCGAAGCCCTGCTCGGCCTCGATGGACTGCGCTTCATGCGCGACCCGACGCGCGGCGGGCTCGCCACCGTGGCGAACGAGATCGTCCGCGCCACCGGCCTCGGCGTGCGGCTCGACGAAGAGAATCTACCCGTGCGCGACACCGTGCGTTCGGTCTGCGAAATTCTCGGCTACGATCCGCTGTACCTCGCCTGCGAGGGACGCGTGGTCGCAGTGGTCGCCCCCGAAGCCGCCGATGCGGCGCTGACCGCCTGGCGCGCCCTGCCCGCCGGTACGGATGCGACGGCGATCGGCGAAGTTGCCGAAAGCGCCGGCCATGCCCGTGTAGTGCTGCACACCACGCTCGGCGGCGAGCGTATACTCGAGGAACTCGAAGACGACCCGCTGCCGCGCATCTGCTGACACGCAGCACTACCATTCCGATTCCCTCTCATGGCCGACAGCACTGCAGCACCGGCTGCGGCATCGCCGTGGCACTACCCCGCATTCGTGCGATTCTGGGGTGCACGCCTGGCCGCAGGTTTCGGATTTCAGATGCTCTCGGTGGCCGTGGGCTGGCAGGTCTACGCACTCACCGGCAGCGCCTTCGACCTGGGTCTGGTCGGGCTGGTGCAATTCGTTCCGGCGCTGCTGCTGGCACTGCCGGCCGGCCATATCGCCGACCAGTTCGACCGCCGGCGCATCGTCGCGGCATGCCAGACGCTGGAACTGCTAGCGATCGTTCTGCTGGCTCTGGGCGGCCTCGCCGGCTGGCTGGACGAGCGTGTGATTCTGGCGCTGGTATTCGTGATCGGCGTCGGCCGGGCCCTGGCCTTTCCTGCCCGGCAGGCCATGGTGCCGGGGCTGGTACCCGACGCCGTGCTGCCCAAGGCGACGGCGGTGAATGCCAGCGCCTTCCAGCTAGCCGCGATTTCCGGCCCGGCCGTCGGCGGCTTTCTCTACGTGGCCGGCCCCGACGTGGTGTACGCAGTGGCGGCGTTGTTATACCTGGTGGCCGTGGTACTGCTGGCCGCCGTGCGCTACGACCACGTGCCGCCAAGGCGCGAACCGGCAACGCTGAAGACCCTGTTCGCCGGCATCTCGTTCATCCGCGCACGCCCGGTGGTACTGGGAGTGATTTCCCTGGATCTGTTCGCAGTGCTGCTCGGCGGCGCCACCGCCTTGCTGCCCATTTTCGCCCGCGACATCCTGCATACCGGGCCTTGGGGCCTGGGTCTGCTGCGGGCGGCGCCGGCCGTCGGCGCATTGGCGATATCGATCTGGCTCTCGCGCCGCAGCCTGCAGCGGCGCGTGGGCACGATCATGTTCGCTTCGGTGGCCGGTTTCGGCGTCGGTACGCTGGTCTTCGCCTTGTCGAATATTCTCTGGTTGTCGCTGGGCGCCTTGGCCGCACTGGGCGCCTTCGACATGATCAGCGTAGTGATCCGTGGGGCGCTGCTGCAACTGGAAACACCCGACCCGATGCGCGGACGGGTCAGCGCAGTCAATGCGGTTTTCATCAACACGTCCAACCAGCTCGGCGAGTTCGAATCGGGCCTGTTGGCCGCCTGGGTCGGCGCCGTTCCGGCGACGGTAATCGGCGGCCTCGGCACCCTGGCGGTAGTCGGCTTGTGGATGCTACTGTTTCCCGAACTGCGCCGACGCGAGCGACTGGAGCCCGAACACTCGGGAACGGCCACGCAGGTGGCCTGAGCGAGGCAGGAGACATGTGCACGCAATCATCATTGCCAGGCCCGGCACGATCCCCCCGATCCACCGACATGGCACTGATCCAAATCAACCGGATCGAAATTAGCGGCCCACGGTAACAATCTGTCACTGTATTCTTAAGCCGATCACTGCTATGAATTAACGGCAGTGAGTGAACGTGCAGCCCGGCACCCACCACCAGCATCATCGGTGCCGACCCAAATACCCATAAGAATTCAGGGGTCCGCTTCACTATGAGCCATACCCTCGTGCTCGGACTCGGCAACACGCTGCTCGGCGATGAAGGCGTCGGCGTCTATGCCGTACAGCGTCTCGAACAGGCGTTGGCCAATACCGACGGCGTGCTCTGCCTGGACGGGGGGACTCTAAGCTTCACTCTCGCGGGTCCGATCGAGGACAGCGCCCGGCTCATCGTCATCGATGCCGCCGAATTGCATGCCGAACCCGGCAGCGTACGCGTCTTCGAAGGCGCGGCGATGGATCACCACGTCGGCGCCGGCAGCAAACGCAGCGTGCACGAAGTCAGCCTGGCGGACCTGCTGGCCATCGCCTGCCTCGCCGGACGTCTGCCGGAACACCGTGCCCTGATCGGCATCCAACCGGAATTCGTCGACTGGTCCGACACACCCACTCCCGCCGGTGTACGCGGCATCGAAGCCGCCTGCGCACTGGCCCTGGATCTGATACGTCAATGGGAGCAGCCCGATGCCGCTTGAGGACATTGCCGTCAGCGTCTACGACCTGCGACACGACAGCTCGCCCACGCCCAACGTGCAGGCACTGTTGAACGAGATCGCCGCCCATCTTGCAGCGCTGCTCGAGCGCGACGAAGCCAACTCCATCGATCTGCGCGGCCTGCCGCTGATGCCAGGTGAACGCGAAGCCCTGCGCAACGCGCTCGGGCATGGCGAGGTCAGCGCGAAAGTCACCGCCCTGGGCGAGGCCGAAATCTACGAGACCGCGTTTCCCGGCGTGTGGTGGACCCAGCACCGCAGCGAAAACGGGGAAACCGTGGCCGAACTCATCGAGGTCTGCCTGCAGCCGGCGATGCTCGCCAGCCACCCGGCGGACGTGGGCAACGGCCTGGAACGCATGCGCAAACTGATCGATTCCGACACCACCGACTGACACCGACGCACAGAGGACCCGTGATGGCCGAACAAGACGAATACACGATCGGGCAACACCTGGAGAGCCAAGGCATCAGCCGACGCGCCTTCCTCAAATTCTGCACCGCCATGGCTTCCGCACTGGCGCTGCCACCGAGCGCGGCGTTGGCAATGGCCAGCGAATTGCCCGGCAAGCGCCGGCCGTCGGTGATCTACATGTCCTATCAGGAATGCACCGGCTGCCTGGAGTCGCTGACCCGCTCCTTCTCGCCCACGCTCGAAAACCTGATGTTCAACGTCATGTCGCTGGACTATGACGACACCTTGCAGGCCGCCGCCGGCTTCCAGGCCGAGCAGGCCCGCGAGGCGGCGATGAAGGCCAACTGGGGCAAGTACCTGATGATCGTCGACGGCGCCATCCCCAGCGGCAACAACGGCTACTGCACCGCAGCCGGCAAATCAGCGCTGCAATCGATCAAGGACACCGCGCAGGGCGCTGCGGCCGTGGTCGCGGTCGGCACCTGTGCCGCCTACGGCGGTCTGCCGATGGCGGCACCGAACCCGACCGGCGCGACCATGGTCAGCGACATCGTCACCGACAAGCCGGTAATCAACGTACCCGGCTGCCCGCCGATCCCGGCCGTCATCACCGGCACGCTCGCGCACTTCCTCACTTTCGGCAAACTGCCCGAACTGGATCACCTCAAGCGACCGATCGCCTTCTACGGCAACACCATCCACGACCGCTGCTACCGCAGGCCGTTCTACGATCAGGGCAAGTTCGCCAAGACCTTCGATGACGAGGGTGCCCGCAACGGCTGGTGCCTGTACGAGCTCGGCTGCAAGGGCCCGACCACCTACAACGCCTGCGCCACGGTCAAGTGGAACGACGGCACCAGCTTCCCCATCGAATCCGGCCACGGCTGCATCGGCTGTTCCGAACCGGGTTTCTGGGACCGTGGCGATATCTACAAACCACTGTCCGCCGGGCTCTGGCACGGCAATATGGCCGCGGGGCTTGGCGTCGCGGCGGTGGCCGGTGCCACCATCGGCGGCGTGGCCGCCGCTACCGCCCGCCGTCGCCAGAATGATTCCCAGAAGGAGGAGAAGTAATGGACCTGCTCACCTTCGCCCGCGGCCCTGCGCTGCAATGGTCGCTGGTCATATTCGCCATCGGCATGCTCTGGCGCCTGGTCGGCATTCTGCTGCTGCGCCGCAAGCCTGACCACACCGAACCGCGCAGCACCGCCACTTGGCGCGGCGCACTGAAGCTGATCGTCACCCGCTCCTGGCCAAAGCGCGAGTTCTGGGCGGCCACCGCCTTCGGTCAGACCATCAGCTACGTCTTCCACATCGGGCTGGTCATCGTCATTTTCGGCTTCATGCCCCACATCCTGTTCATCCATAGCCTCACCGGACTGAACTGGCCGGGACTGCCGAACAGCCTGATCTACCTGAGCGGCGCGATCACGGTCGCCGCGCTGATCGCCGCGCTGGTTCGCCGGATCAGCAATCCGGTGATGCGGATGTTGTCGAACTTCGACGATTACTTCAGCTGGTTCGTGACCATCGCCCCCGTCGCCACCGGCCTGATGGCCGTGGCGCACCTGGGCGCGCGCTACGAAACCCTGCTCGCGATCCACATCCTGAGCATCTGCCTGCTGCTGATCTGGATGCCTTTCGGCAAGCTGATGCATACCGTGTTGATCTTCGTTTCCCGGGGCACCACCGGCGCCCTGTTCGCACGCAAAGGAGCCAGCACATGAGCGAGGCCACGCTTCCGCCCATCGAGACCGAGGGCCCACGTTTCGGCATCAAGAAGCCGGAGCAGCGCTACGACGTGCAAGGCGAGATGCCCGATGCCGAGCGCGTCGACATCGCCATGCGCAGCTTCGTACGCGACTTCGGCGCCGTTGCTGCAACCTACATGGAATCGTGCATCCACTGCGGCATGTGCGCCGAGGCCTGCCACTTCTACGTGCAGACCGGCGATCCCAAGTACACGCCGATCTGGAAGATCGAACCCTTCAAGCAGGCCTACAAGCGCGAGGTCAGCCCGTTCGCGCCGGTCATGCGCGCGCTCAACCTCAAGCGCAAGGTCACGCTGGAAGAGCTCGAGGAATGGCAGGAACTGCTGTACGACTCCTGCACCATGTGCGGCCGCTGCACCATGATTTGCCCCATGGGCATCGACATCGCCTCGCTGGTCGGCCTTGCCCGCCACGGCATGCACAAGGCCGGCCTGGTCCCGCACGAGCTGTGGGCCGTGGCCGAGCGCGCCGAACGCGAGGGCAGCCCACTCGGCGCCACCGCGCAGGTGTTCGAGGACCGCGTCGAGTGGATGGGCGACGAGCACGACGTCGACATGCACATGAACCTCGACGAGGCGGACGTACTGGTCACCATGTCCTCCATCGAAATCCAGAAATATCCGGAATCGATGGCGGCGGTGGCCAAGGTACTCAACCACATGGGCCTGAGCTGGACCTTCCGCACCGACGGCTACGAGGCCACCAACTTCGGCCTGCTGTCGGGCAACGCGGACTGGCAGAAAGACATGAGCATGAAGCTCATCGAGGCGGCCATCGCCTGCAAGGCCAAAATCCTCCTGCTGCCCGAATGCGGCCACGCCTACAGCGCCATGCGCTGGGCCGGCGCCAACGTCTATGGCAAGCCGCTGCCCTTCAAGGTCCGCCACATCTCGGAATTCCTCGGCGAACACGTCGCCGACGGCAGCCTGCGCGTCAAAAAGGGGCTCGATACCAGCGTCACCTTCCACGATCCCTGCCAGGTGGTACGCCGCGGCGGCGCCATCGAAGCGCCACGCGTGGTACTGGAAGCCTTGGGTGCGGAAATCCATGAAATGGAGGAAAACCGCGGCATGAACTGGTGCTGCGGCGGCGGCGGCGGCGTCATCACCATCCACCGCGCCGACGACCTGCGCTACAAGGCCTTCCAGATCAAGATGCAACAGGTCGAGAAGTCCGGCGCGGAAATGCTGGTCACCAGCTGCTCAAACTGCCGCCAGACTTTCGACGACGGGCAGGCGCACTTCCATTGGGACAAGACCGCACACAGCTTGCTGGAAGCCGTGGCGGATAATCTGGCCGACTAATTCGCGAAATCTGCAGGAGAAGCTCACGTGGCACAACAAACCGTCGTGGTAGACCCCATCACCCGCATCGAGGGACACCTGCGCATCGAGGCCGAAACCGACGACAGCGGCATGATCACCCGCGCCTCCAGCACCGGCACCATGGTGCGCGGCATCGAGATCATCCTGCGCGGGCGCGACCCGCGCGAGGCCTGGGCCTTCGCTCAGCGCATCTGCGGCGTGTGCACGCTGGTGCACGGCATCGCCTCGGTGCGTTCGGTGGAAAACGCGCTGTCCTATCCGATCCCGCACAACGCCGAGCTGATCCGCAATCTCATGATCGCGGCGCAGTACGTGCACGACCACGTCATGCACTTCTATCATCTGCACGCGCTGGACTGGGTCGACGTGGTTTCCGCGCTCAAGGCCGACCCGCGCAAGACCTCGGAGCTGGCGCAGTCGATCAGCAGCTATGCCATGTCCTCGCCCGGCTACTTCGCCGACGTGCAGAAGAAGGTCAAAACACTGGTCGAATCGGGCCAGCTGGGCATCTTCGCCAATGGCTACTGGGGGCATCCGGCCTACAAGCTGCCGCCGGAAGCCAACCTGATGGCGGTCGCACACTACCTCGACGCACTCGCTTGGCAGCGCGAAGTGGTCAAGCTGCACACCATCTTCGGCGGCAAGAACCCGCACCCCAACTTCGTGGTCGGCGGCGTGCCCTGCGCCATCAGCGTGGACGCCCAGGCGACCGGCGCCACCGCCGGCGCAACGGCGGTCAACATGGTCGGACTGGCCGAAGTCGCCAACGTCATCGAGCGTATGCAGCAATTCGTCGATCAGGTCTATCTGCCCGATACCCTGGCCATCGCCGGTTTCTACAAGGACTGGGCGACACGCGGCGAAGGCATCGGCAACTTCATGACCTACGGCGACTTTCCGTCCAAGAGCATCAACGATCCGAGCAGCTTCCTCATCCCCCGCGGCGTCATCGTCGACCGCGATCTGTCGCGCATCGAGGAAGTCGACCTCAACGCCGAGGACCAGATCAAGGAATACGTCGCACATTCCTGGTACGACTACAGCGGCGGCAAGAAGGAGGGCCTGCATCCCTACAAGGGCGAAACCACGCTCAACTACACCGGCCCCACCCCGCCCTACGAGCATCTTGACGTCGAGTCCAGCTACTCCTGGCTGAAATCGCCGCGCTGGAAGGGCAAGCCGGTCGAGGTCGGCCCGCTGGCACGCGTGCTGATGCTCTACGCCAGTGGCAACGAAGCCACCCGCGGACTGGTCGACGGCGCCCTTAGCAAGCTCGACCTACCGGTCCAGGGCCTGTACTCGACGCTGGGGCGCACCGCCGCCCGCACCCTCGAGTCCAAACTCATCGTCGACCAGATGCGCGGCTGGTACGACCAGCTCATCGCCAACATCAAGGCCGGCGACCTGCGTACCTTCAACGAGCAGAAGTGGGACCCCTCGACCTGGCCGTCCACAGCGAAGGGCGTGGGCTTCATGGAAGCCCCGCGCGGCGCACTGGGACACTGGATCGTGATCAAGGACGGACTGATCGACAACTATCAGGCGGTGGTTCCCAGCACCTGGAACGCCGGCCCGCGCGACGCCGGCGGCCAGGACGGACCCTACGAAGCCGCACTCAAGGGCACGCAGATGTCCGACACCCAGCAGCCGCTGGAGATCCTGCGCACCATTCACAGTTTCGATCCCTGCATCGCCTGCGCGGTGCATCTGGTCGACGACGATGGTGAAGAGATGATGCAGGTCAAGGTGCGATAAGCTTTCCGGACTTTGCCCGTACGTAAGCTTTTGCTGCGTACGGGCTGCTCCGGCTCTCTCTCCACAAATCCTTTAACCCCGCCGGGTCGCTATCCCGAAGGTTTCGTGTGGGACTCGAGGCTTGCGGCATCGATCGAGGCGACGCGCCCGAAACAGCCCCCTACAAGCAGAAGAACAAGCTCGCTTTCACCACTTAAGGCTCGCAACGAGCCCACAGCACCCAACACGACTGCTCACGACCAATCCGTCGACAACAAACAGCCAGAGTCGTTGCCTTCAGGCGTAAAACCACGTAAAGCCGGGTAAATCTCCCCAAACCCGGCTTAAAGCCCGGCCCTCCGATGCGCTATGCTCAAGATCTGTTCATGCGCGACAGGAACTCGGGCGACCCGCGTGCAGTCCTATTCTTTAGACTAGCGCTGTTGAACCCACTCCCGCGCCGCTGGCCGAGCCATCCAACTATCAGCTACGGAATCCGTTCTATGACGCACGCACTTTCCCGACTCAGCCGACGCTGGGCTGCGCTGAGCCTCGTCGCCCTGCTCGCCCTGACCACCCAGGCTTGCGCCCAGGAAGGCAACCAGAACAACCAACCGGCGGCGCAGGCTACCGCTACACTGAGCAACCTGCCTAATTTCAGCAAATTGGTCGAGAGTTCGGCCCCTGCGGTCGTCAGCATCACCGGCGTGCGCACTATCAACAACGGTTCTGCGGCGGCCAACGTAATGCCCAATCTGCCGCCGAACAGCCCGTTCCGGCAGTTCTTCAAGCACTTCTTCGATCAGCAGCAGGGGCCCAACAGCCAGCCGCAGCAAAGCAAGGAGCGGATTCTCGGCTCAGGCTTCATCATCTCCTCCGACGGCTACATCGTGACCAATCGTCACGTCGTGGTCGGCGACACCGAACTCAAGGTGCGCCTGCTCGACCGTCACGAGTACTCGGCCAAGGTCATCGGCATGGACAAGCGCACCGACCTGGCCTTGCTCAAGATCAATGCCAAGGGCCTGCCTACTCTGGCACTGGGTGATTCCGGCAAACTCAAGGTCGGACAATGGATCCTCGCCATCGGCAACCCCTTCGGGTTCGACTACAGCGCCACCCAGGGAATCATCAGCGCGCTGTCGCGCAACCTGCCCAATGAGAATTACGTGCCGTTCATCCAAACCGATGCTGCCGTCAATCCGGGCAACTCGGGCGGCCCTCTGCTCAACCTCAAGGGGCAAGTGATCGGCGTGAATTCGCAGATCTACACGAATTCCGGCGGCTTCATGGGGCTGTCCTTCGCCATCCCGATCAACATCGTCAAAGACGTGGTCGCCCAGATCAAGGCTCACGGCAAGGTCAGCTACGGTTGGCTCGGCGTGATGGTGCAGGACATGAACCAGAGTCTCGCCCAGTCCTTCGGCCTGAAACAGCCCGAGGGTGCGCTGGTTGCGCAGGTTGTGGCCGACAGCCCGGCGGCCAAGGCCGGCCTCCAGGCCGGTGACATCATCCTCGAGTTCAACGGCAGCAAGATCGGCCGCTCCGGCGATCTGCCGCCGCTGGTCGGCGCCACTCCGGTCGGCACCAGCGTGCCCGTGTCCATCCTGCGCAACGGCAAGCGTCTCACCGTGGACGTCACCATCGCCGCGCTCAAGGAACCTAAGGCGGCGCAGAAGTCCCCGCCGACCAGCCCGACCGATCAGGGCGGACGCCTCGGCATCATCGTCGAGAACCTCACCGCCGACCAGCGCAAGCAGCTGGACATCGGCAACCACGGGGTGCTGATCAGCGGCGTCGATCCGAACGGTATCGCGGCACAAAGCGGCCTGGAGCCGGGCGATGTCATCCTGCAGTTCGGCCGCGCCCAGATCAACGACTCGGCGGAGTTGACCAAGCAGGTGCACGACGCACCGACCGGTCAACCCATCCCGGTGCTGATCCTGCGCGAGAAGACCCCGCTCTACACCACCGTCACCATTCCCAAGGGGAAATAAGCGCCACGGCGAGGCCACACTTCGGTGTGGCCTCGCCACTTGTGCGCTTTCAGCCGGTGCGGGCAACAGATTCCAGGGAAGGAGGACACATGCAACACGCACATTACGATTTGGGAGTCGTCGGCCTGGGTGTCATGGGCGCCAACCTGGGGCTCAACCTCGCCAGCCGCGGATGCAGCGTCGCCGGCTACGACCCGGACACGGCCAGGGCAAAGGCCTTCGGCCAGCGCGGCCAAGCCGAATTGCTTGGCATCGACGGTGCCGAAACCGCGGCAAGCGCCGACATCGAAGCGTTCGTCGGCGCACTGAAAAGCCCTCGTGTGATGATCCTGCTGGTGCCTGCCAACGTAGTCGACAGCGCGCTCGACAGCCTCGTCCCGCATCTGGGCGAAGGCGACATCGTCATCGACGGCGGCAACTCCCACTACCCTGACAGCGAGCAACGGCTGCGCCGCCTGAGCGAACACGGCATCCACTTCATCGGCATGGGCGTGTCGGGGGGCGAAGACGGCGCTCGCCACGGACCCAGCATGATGCCGGGCGGCGACTCTGCCGCCTGGGAGCGCGTACGGCCGCTGCTGGAACCGGCCGCTGCACACGCCGAGGACGGCGCACCCTGCATCGACTGGATCGGCTCCGGCGGCGCCGGGCACTTCGTCAAAATGGTCCACAACGGCATCGAGTACGGGCTCATGCAGCTCATCGCCGAAACCTACGACGTGCTCGCGCGCGGACTCGCGCTGTCGCCCGAAGCCATCCGCAGCCATTTCGTCGCCTGGAACGAACGTCGGCTGTCCGGCTACCTGATCGAGATCACCGCCGACATCCTGGTTCAGCGCGACGATGACGGCAGCCATCTGCTCGAGCGAATTCGAGATGCCGCACGCCAGAAAGGCACCGGCCGCTGGACCACCGAAGCCGCGCTGGCCCTCGCCATACCCACGCCGACAATCGACGCCGCCGTCACGGCGCGCGGCCTGTCCGACTTCTACGATCTGCGCCAGACCGGCGCCCAGACTCTCGCCGGCCCCCGCCCCGATGACGCGCAGTCCGCGCTCATGGACGCCGGCCTGCCGCGGGCACTGGAAGGGGCCCTGGAAGCCGCCATGCTGCTGACCTATGCCCAGGGCATGCATCTCATTGCCGCCGCCAACGCCGAATACGGCTACGGTCTGCACTGCGGCACTGTGGCGCGCATCTGGCGCGGCGGCTGCATCATCCGCGCCGCTCTGCTCGAAGACCTCAGCGCCGCCTACGAGCGTGACCCGGAACTGCACAATCCGCTGTTCGACGCGGCGCTGGGCGCACGGCTGGGCGAACTGCAGGCAAGTCTGCGCAAGGCGGTGGCAGCGGCCGCTGCGGCCGGCATCCCGATGCCGGCCATGAACTCGGCGCTGGCCTATTACGACGCCCTACGCAGCGCACGCCTGCCGGCCAACCTCATCCAGGCCCAGCGCGACTACTTCGGCTCGCACACCTACGAGCGCCTCGACCGGCAAGGCAGTTTCCATACGCACTGGAAGCACGCCGAGGAATCATGAAGACTCAGCCAGTACGCAACCCCTTCACGCTGGTACTGTTCGGCGCCGGCGGGGATCTCGTCTGGCGGCTCGTGGTACCGGCTCTGTTCGCGCTGTTCCGCAAAGGTCACCTCCCGGAGCGCTTCCTCGTACTCGGCGTCGATCGTCTCGACCAGGGCCGCGACGAATTCTGTGCGCGCCTGGGCGAGCATTTCGAAGGCGAGCCACCCGAGGAGTGGGCTGCCTTCTGCGCACATGCCGACTATCTGTGCGGCGACTTCATCGAGCACGAGACCTACCAGCGCATCGACACGAAACTGCAGGAACACGAACAGGAATTCGGCGCGCAGGCCGAGCGCGTGTTCTATCTCGCCACGCCCCCAGCCCTGTTCGCTCCCATCGCCGTGCGCCTGGGTCGGGCCGGGCTGGCCGAGGCGCGCGACCGCGCCCGCCTGGTGGTCGAAAAACCGCTCGGACACGATCTCGCATCCTTCCGCGAAATCAACGCAAGCCTGACCGAGCACTTCCTCGAGGACCAGGTCTACCGCATCGACCATTTTCTGGGCAAGGAAACCGTCCAGAACATCCTCGCCCTGCGCTTTGCGAACCCGCTGTTCGAACCGGTCTGGAACCGCAACTACATCGACCACGTCGCCATCACCGTAGCGGAATCGCTGGGCGTGGAAAATCGCGCCGGTTACTACGAGGGAGCCGGTGCGCTGCGCGACATGCTGCAGAACCATCTCATGCAGCTGCTCTGCCTGGTCGCCATGGAGCCGCCGGTAGCCTACGACGCCAACGACATCCGCAACCGCAAGATGGATGTCATGCACGCGCTGCGCCCGATCACGCCCGAACGGGTGCACGAATTCGCCGCGCGCGGACAGTACGGCCACGGTTGGAACGCCGGCCAGGCCGTGCCGGGCTACCGCCAGGAGCCCAAGGTAGCCGCCGACTCGGAAACCGAAACCTACGCGGCGCTCAAACTGCACATCGACAACTGGCGCTGGCAGGACGTACCGTTCTACCTGCGAACCGGCAAGCGCATGCCGGCCAAGATCTCTGAAATATCCATACGTTTCAAGCCAGTACCACACCATGCCTTCCCCGTCTGGGCCGACCAGGAGAACCAGCCCGTGCGGCTGACCCTGCAGATCCAGCCCGACGAAGCGATACGTCTGCGCTTCATGGTCAAGGAGCCCGGCATGCAGTTGCGCCTGCGCCCGGCCGACCTCTCCTTCAATTATGCCGACGGTTTCCGCGAAGAAAGCCCCAGCGCCTACGAAACGCTGCTTTACGAGGTACTGGTCGGCGACGCCAGTCTGTTCATGCGTGCGGACCAGGTCGAGGCAGCCTGGAGCCTGGTGCAACCGGTGCTGGACGTATGGGGGGCTACGCCGCCCAGCGACTTTCCGAACTACGCGGCCGGCAGCTGGGGACCGGAGAGCGCCGAAATGCTGACCGCCCGGGACGGGCGCAGCTGGCTCACCCCCGCCGCTGCGCGCGACGAAAACGGGTGACTCCGCCACGCCCCGGACAGACATCACCCCGCCGCACATGCCGGCGCTGGTAGAATCACCACACCATGGACATCCTCAATCACGCCCTGATCGTGGCCGACCCCTATTTGCGCCAGTACGGCTATGCCGCCGTGGTCGTCGGCCTGTTCGTGGAAGGCATCGGCATCCCGGCCCCGGGCCTGACCTTGCTGATCGCCGCGTCACTGCTCGCCGGCCGCGGTGAAATGGATCTCACCGCGGTGATCGTCAGCGCGCTGTGCGGCGCGCTGGCGGGCTACAATCTCGGCTATCGCATCGGCAACTACGGCGGCCACCGCCTGCTGCTGCGCACCCGCCTGATCAACCGTCACCATCTGCGGCGCCTGCGGCGTTTGTATCGACGCTGGGGTGTGCCGGTGGTTATCATCGCGCCGTTCTTCGACGGCCTGCGACAGCTCAACGGGCCGGTCGCCGGCATCATCGACATGCCCTGGGCGCGATTCGCCCTCGCCAACGCATTCGGTTGCACGCTGTGGATCGGCTTCTGGGCCGTCGCCGCCTTCACCTTGAGCGAGCACACCAGCACTGCGCTCGCCCTGGTCAACCAATTCAGGCCCTGGCTCATCGCCGCCGCCGGCACGCTCTTCATCGGCTTGCTGATCTACCTGTTCGTGCGTGACCGCACCAACAACGCCTGAGACGCCCACTGCCTCACAGGAGCACTGCACTGCTATGTTTTCGAAAGCCACGACCGTCCGCGTGATGCTGATCCTGATGCTGGGCCTGACCGCCGTGCGCGCGCAGGCCTCTCCTAGCCCTGCGATGCAGCCCGGCGTAGCCGCACTCAACCGCATGCAGGTCTATGCCGCGCAAGCACTGGCCGACGTCGAAGAGGCCCGCTCGGCGCTGCACAACGGCTCCGCCGCGCAGGTCGCCAGCGGCCTCGACAAGACGCGGACGATGCTTGCCCTCATCCGCTCGCGCATGCCGGCGGCGGAGTTCCATGCCATGCTCCGCGCCGTGCGCGCTTTGATGAATTTCGAGGACAACAAGCAGGTATTGCCGCTGTTTCCCAAGCTCTTCTTTTCGCTTGCCGATCTGCCGCAGAGCCCAGCTACCGACAAGGCACGCCAGACGCTCAAGCAGGCGGAAAATGCCCTGCGCAAGCCCAATCGCGCACAAGCCCTGCATGCACTCGACCGAGCCGACTCGGACTTCACCGATCCGGTCATCACACCGCCGCTCGATGCGGCCGAACATGACCTCACGGCCGCCGTCACCGCGCTTACCCGCAGCGGCGAAAAACTCTCCGACTCGGGTCTCAAGAAACTAGCCGGTGATCTGATTGATCTGCACAAGGCATTGGCGACCTATCCGCTGGACATGCCTCCCAACGCGCCGCTGTCGCCGAACTGAACAGTCCATGGCGTCATGAATTTCCGTGAATTGCTCAATACGGAAACCGAAGGATGGTTTTCGCAGCCGATCGGTTCGGTCGAAGGCTGCACAGTGACTGCCCGCGTCATGCAGAACGTCCAAGCCGATTTCCATGTACACAAACACAGCGATGAAATGTTCATCGTCCTGAAAGGCAGACTGGTTTTGGAGTTTGAAGCGGAGTCCATCGTACTCCTGACCGGACAGACCCATACCGTCAGGAAGGGTGTCCTGCATCGGGCCAAAGCCGACGCCCGAGTGGAAATGCTGACCGTCATGAAGCGGAACAGCTAACGTCCGTCATGGGCCAGTCCCCGGGTTTCCGGACTATCGCCGTCGACCTTAAGACTCGCTGGCCTCGCTTCCTCTGATCTCCGCCCGCCGGCCGAACCAGCGCTCGGCACTGACGTAGAAAGCCGGCGTTACATACAGCGTCAGCAGCTGGGAAAACAACAACCCGCCGACCACGGCGATGCCGAGCGGCATGCGCGAAGCGGCATCGCCGCCGATGCCTAGGGCGATCGGCAAGGTGCCGAGGATAGCCGCCGCGGTGGTCATCATGATCGGCCGGAAACGCACCCGACAGGCTTCCTCGATGGCCGTGGCCGCCTCCATGCCTTCGCGCCGGCGCTCGATCGCGAAGTCGATCATGATGATGCCGTTTTTCTTCACCAGGCCTACCAGCATGATGATGCCGACGAAGCTGAACACGTCCAGCGGCTGACGGAACACGTACAGCGACAGCAGTGCTCCGAAACCTGCCAGCGGCAGCGCGGTCAGAATGGTCAGCGGGTGCACGAAGTTCTCGTACAGAACGGCCAGGATCACATAGATCACCAGAATCGTGGCCAGCAGCATCAGCGGCAGCGTGACCAGCGACTCCTTGAAGAACTGCGCCGAACCGGCGAACTGTCCCGTCACGCCGGAGGGAAGCGTACTCTGCGCCAGCGACTCCACCGCCTGCGTGACCTGTTCCAGCGAGCGCGAACCGTCCAGATTGAAGGACACCGTCACCGATGGCAGCTGCCCGTAGTGTTCAATGCTGAGCGGGCCCACGCCGTAGTCCATGCGCGTGATGGAGCCGAGGGGCACCAGCTTCCCGCTGCTGCCGGGCACCGACAGCGCCTGCAGCGCGGACATGTCGGTCTGAAACTGCGGCAGCAGTTCGGCGAGCACCTTGTACTGGTCGCTGGAGCCGTAGATCGTGCCGACGGTCGCCCCACCGTAGGCGAGATTGAGCGTCTTTTCCAGATTCTGCGGCGTCACGCCCAGCGCCGCCGCACGCTCGCGCAGAATATGCACACGGATCTCCGGATTGCTCAACTGCAGGCTGGAACCCACTCCGACCACTCCGGGCACTTTGCGCAACTTCGGCAGGAAATCCGCCACCGCTTTCTGCAGAGAGGTCTCATCCGTCCCCTGCAGCACGAATTGATAATTCGCATTGCTGCTGATCGCACCGAGCTGAACCGCCGGCGGCTGCATGAAGAACGCGCGCACCGTGGGATAGGCCTGCAGCTGCCGACGCAGGCTGGCGATGACCTGATCGACGCTGCCGCGCTCGCCGGGCGGCTTGAGCCGAATGATGATGCGGCCGATGTTGCTGCCACCGAAACCGCCGCCGCCCTGTCCGGCGTTGGACATGATGTTGTCCACCGCCGGATTGCTCAGCACGGTTTTGGCGATGGTCTGCTGCTCGCGCTTGAGCTGCTCGAAACTGATGCCTTCCGGGTATTGCAGATTGGCGAACACCATGCCGCTGTCGCCATTGGGAACGAAGCCCTTCTGCAACTGCGCGAACAGCACGAATGCCGCCGCGAGGGTCAGCACGGCCGCCCCCAGCACCCAGCGACGATGACGCAGCGACCAGCTCAGGCTGCGTACGTAAACCTGCGTCAGCCCCTCGAAAGCACGCTGAAAGCGCGAAACCCGGCGCACCTCATCATCAACCGCCGCCCGGCTTCGCAGCCGCAGGCGCGAGAGCAGCATGGGTGTCAGACTGAGCGCCACCACGCCGGAAAACAGGATCACTACCGCGATGGTGACGCCGAACTGGAGGAACAGCCGCCCGAGCAAACCGCCCATGAAGATCAGCGGCAGAAACACCGCCGACAGCGACAGCGTCATGGACAGGATGGTGAAGCCGATCTCGCGGCTACCGGCCAGGGCCGCCTGCATGGGCGCCATGCCCCGCTCGCGATGGCGTGCGACGTTCTCCAGCATCACCACCGCGTCGTCGACCACGAACCCCACCGACAAAGTCAGCGCCAACAGGGTCAGTATGTTCAGGCTGTAGCCCAGCACGTGCATCACGGCGAAGGTTCCCAGCACCGATACCGGAATCGCCAGCACGGCGACCAGCGTCTGCCGGCGTTCGCCGAGGAACAGCCATATCACGCCGGCCACCAGCAGGCTGGCCAGCAGCAGCGTCAGGCCGACCTCCTCCACCGCGGCACGCACGTAGGTCGACTTGTCGTACAGGACATGCATCTGCGCCCCGCCCGGCAAGGCCTTCTCCAATGAGGGCAACATGGCGTGGATACGGTCGGAAACCTGCACGGTATTGCTGTTCGGCTCGCGCACCACGGCCAGCACGATGCCGCGCTGCTGGTTAATCCATGTCGCACGCGTATTCTGCTCGACGCCGTCAACGGCGTGTCCCACCTGCTCCAACCGCACGGCAGCGCCGTTGCTGTAGCTCAGCACCATGCGGTTGAACTGCGCCGCATCGCCGAGCTGGCCGTCCACATTCAGGCTGTAGCTACGGGCCGTACCCTGCATCGTGCCCTGCGGCAGGTTGACGTTGCGCGAACCGATTGCACTCTGCACGTCGGTCAGCGACAGGCCGCGCGATTGCAGTTTGTACGGATTGAGATAGAGGCGAACAGCGTAGGTCTGGCCACCGAACACCCGCACCTCGGCCACGCCCGGCACGCCAGACAGCCGCGTCGCGAGGCGGTTCTCGGCGTAGTCGTCGAGCTTGTAGAGGGGCATGTTCGGCGCCGACAGGCCGATGAACAAAATCGGACTGGAGGCGGGATTCCTCTGGCGCACACTCGGCGCCTGCGTCATGGTCGATGGCAGGAAGCGCGTCGCCTGATTGACCGCCGATTGCACATCCTGCGTCGCCGCGTCGATATTGCGACTCAGATCGAACTGCAGCGTGATACGGGTACTGCCGGTGCTGCTGGTCGAGCTCATCGACAGCAACCCCGGAATGCTGGAGAACTGCTTTTCCAGCGGCGAAGCCACCGCGGTGGCCATGGTCTGGGCGCTGGCGCCGGACAGCGACGCCGACACCATCACCGTGGGGAAGGAAACCGAGGGCAGCATCGCCACCGGCAGACCACGCACCGCGAACAGGCCGAACAGCACCACGGCCAGCGTCAGCACGGTGGTCGCCACCGGCCGACGAATGAACGGGCCGGCGAGGTTCACGGCGCCTTCTTCCCGGCCGCGGCCGGCGTCGGACCGCCCGCCTCCAGCAGCTGGACCGGCGCATTCGGGCGGATACGTGCCGGCAGCGGATAGATCACCGTATCGCTGGCGCCAAGCCCCTGCCCGATCACCGCCTTGGTCGCCGTCGTCAGACGCACCGTAACCTTGCGCACCACAGCCTTGCCGTCCTGCACAACGTAGACGAAAGTACCGTCCTGGCCGGGCTGCACCGCGCCGGCAGGCAGTACCAGCGCATCGGTCAGGGCGCCGAGGCGCAGGCGCACGCTCACGAACTGCCCGGGCCACAGCGCATGACCGGCATTGTCGACCTCGCCCTGCAGGCTGATGGTGCCCGTACTCGCACTGACGCCGTTGTCGACCGCCTTGAGGTGACCCTTGGCGAGCACCGTGCCGAGATCCTCGTGCATGACCTCGATTTCGCCATTGAGGCCCGAACCCGTCAGCGTCAGGACCTGCTGCAGCATCGCCTGCGGCAGCGAGAAGTTCACCAGCAGGGGCGACATCTGCTTGAGCGTGACCAAGCTGGTGGAATCGGCCTGCACCACGTTACCGGGCTGCAGAGAGATGACGCCCAGCCGCCCGGCGATAGGCGCGTGCAGCGTGGTATAGCCGAGATTGAGGCGCGCCGTTTCCAGCGCCGCCCGATCCTGCGTCACTTGCGCACGGTTCGCCTGCGCCGTGGCCACCGCCTGCTCATAGGTTTGGCGCGTCACGTAATCCTTCGCCACCAGCGGCTTGAGCGACTCGACCTGCCCCGCCGAATAGCGCGCCTGGGCCTCGTCGCCGCGCAGCTTGGCCTTCGCTTCGGCCAGCGCGGCCTCGTACGGCGCCGCATCCAGCGTGAACAGCACCTGCCCCTTGCGCACCGTCTGGCCCGAATTCACCCAGACCTTGTCCAGGCGCCCGGTGATCCGGGCGGTGATCGTCACGCTGTGGGGGCTGCTCATGGTTCCGGCCGCCGTCACCGTAAGCGGAACCGTCTCGCTTACCGGCCGCACGACCTGCACCGCCAGCGCCTGTTCGCCCCGCCCCCGCTGCTGGCCGTTCTGCTGTCCGCAGGCCGTCAGCAGAACGGCCAGCAGCGGCAACAGGAACCATATCCATCTATTGCCCATATATCGCTCCTTCGGGCGGCGCCAGCGTGCCTATGGACGCGCTCAGATTCGCCAATGCCATATAACTGTCGATCGCATCGCGCGTGACCGCGACACGGGCGCTGGTCACCGTCGTCTGGGCCGACAGCAGATCCTGCATCGTGGCCAGTCCGACCCGGTACTGCGCCCGCACCGCATCCAAGGCCTTGAGCGCATTGTCGAGTTGTGCGCGGGCGCTGGGCAGCGCTGCCGTCGCACTGCGGAACGCATAATAGTCCTGCCAGACGCGCAACTGCGTGGACTGCACCCCAGCGTCGAGATTGGCCCGCGCTTCGGCCAAGGCTGCGCGCGCCTGCGCTTCTTCGTAGTGAATTTTGAAACCGCTGAATAGCGGTACCGTCAGCGTCAAGCCGATGCTGTACTGGCGGCTGGGCGTCTGCTCGTTCTGCGCGCGCCAGGTCTGGGTGGCGCCGAAGCTGATGCTTGGCAGGCCGCTGCGCTGCGCCGCACGAAGATCCGCCCGCGCCGCATCGACCTGCGAGCGCGTACTCTGCAGCGTGGGATTGGCGCGCAGCGCCTGCTCCATTAACACCTGCACCGAATCGCGCAGCTTCGGCGGCATGCTCAAATCCAGCGGCGCAAGCCGCAGCCGCGTATCCAGCGGCAGCCCGACGGCGCTCGCCAGCACGCCCGCGTCACTCGCCACGGTCTGCTCCCCGGCGGCCAACGTGGCCTGCGCTGAAGCGACCGAAGCACGCGCCTGGTACACGTCGGCGATGGTCGCCTGGCCGGCGCGGTGCTTGGCCTCGGCAGCCTGCAGCGCGGCGCGGGCCGAAGCCAGGGTCTCGATGTAGGATTCGACCAGCGCGCGGTCGCCCAATAGCTGGTAATACGCCTGCTGCACGCCCGAGAGCACGGACTGCACGGAGGAGTTCTGTGTGAACACCGCGGCATTCAGCTGTGCTCTCGACGCGTCGACCGAGGCCTGCGTCTGGCCGAAATCCCAGACCAGCCAAGACAGGGTGAGATTCGGCTTGAGGGTATTCTGCGGGGGCACATTCGCGCCGGAAGCCGTCGCCGACTGGGAACGGGTCAACGGCACGTTCAGGTCCAATGTCGGCCACCAGGCACTTTCCGCCTGCCCCAGCAGCGCGGCCTGCGCGCGCAGTTTTTCCCAGGCCGCGCGCGTGCTCGGATTGTTGTGCAGCGCGAGCGCGCTGAGCTGGGCCAGCGTCAAAGGTCGCCCTTGCCAGGCTGCCGGCAACGCCGTCGTCAGCGGCGCGAGTTGCCGTGTGGGAGCCTGCAGCAAACGGCCCGGGCTGTCGCCGAGGCCGGCGTACGCGCCGAGCGGGTCGCCCGCAGCCAGGACTTGCGACGGCAGCAGGCAGAACGCCGCCAATGCCAGGCACAAAAGCGCGAATCCTTTCGCAGGCGTTTCGCGTGAAATTTTCATGGCGACACTCTAGGCCGCCCGCCGCAAATACGGCGGACAATATTGTTGCAATGTATTAACGCAGGCCGTCCTGTTCATATCTACTCACAAACTTGGTCGCCGCCGGAAGCCGCCGGTAGTATAGATTTTCCCGATGCGGCGCTCGTACCTGAGCCATAGCATCAACGCCCCAGCCCACGGAATACACGGTCTGATGTCCAAACTGCTCATCGTCGACGACGATCCCCGCCTGCGCACCATGCTGCAACGCTATCTCGAAAGCCAGAGCTTCGAGGTACGGGCCGTCGACGGCACCGCGCACATGGACAGGCTGTTGCAGCGCGAGCACTTCGACCTCCTGCTGCTCGACGTCCTCATGCCGGATGAAGACGGCCTGAGCGCCTGCCGGCGCTTGCGCGCAAGCGGTTTTACGCGCCCCATCATCATGCTGACCGCCCGCGGCGAACTGCCGGACAAGGTGCTCGGACTGGAGCTCGGCGCGGACGACTATCTCGCCAAGCCTTTCGAGCCACGCGAACTGGTGGCACGCATCCGCGCCGTGCTGCGACGCAGCGACGACCACACGACGCCCGCCGCGCCGGCCCCGGGAGAAATCCGCTTCGGCCGTTTCCGGCTCGCGCTCGACGAACGCCGGCTCTATGAAGGCGACCGCATACTCGAGCTGACCAGCGGCGAATTCGCCCTGCTCAACGTGCTGGTGAATCATCCATTCGAGGTTCTTTCCCGCGAACGCCTGCAGACCCAGATCCATGGCAGCGACCATCCACAGGTCGGCGAACGCGGCATCGATGTACTCGTTTCCCGCCTGCGCCGAGTGCTCGAAGACAACCCGCGCAGACCACGCTACCTACAGACCGTATGGGGTCTGGGCTATGCCTTTGCCCCGGATGGACAGCCCCACTCCGCAAACCCACGACGATGAAACCGCCCCGTTTCCTGCAGCGTCTGTGGCCGGACACCCTGTTCGCGCGCATGGTCGTGCTCATCGCAACGCTGTTCCTGATCGGCCAGTTGGCGATTTACGGCGTGCTGCATTTCTACGAGTTTCCCCCGCGCACCCACCGCCTCGCGCAACGCTGGTCACAATTGCTGACGCTGGCCGCTGCGCAACCGTCCGCCGACGCCCCGGCACTACGCGCACGACTCGATGCGTTAGGCCTGCGCTACGAATCCGGCAATGTCGCGCCTCTGCCCGGCCACGCTCCCGGAGATGCTCCGCTCAAGGACGTCCTGATCGAGATGCGCAAGCTCCTGGGCCCGTCGGCCGAAATTTCCGTGGATTCTCGGCACAAGCTGCTGTGGCTGCGCTGGAACGGCGGCCCCCACCCCGTCACGCTGGCCATTCCCGCCAAGCAGGACATCCCCATCCCGGTGCCTTACGTCCAGTTGATCGCCTTGATCGCGCTCGCCCTGATCGGAGGCGTAATCGCGGCGCGCCAGATCAACCGGCCGCTCAAGAGCCTGGTCGATGCCGTCAGCCGATTCGGCGAAGGCCAAACACCTCGCTCGGTGCGCGTCCAGGGTCCGCGCGATGTACGCGAGCTGGCCGGACGCTTCAACCGTCTGCTCGAAGACCTGGAGCAATTGCTGCGGGAACGCGAACTGGTGCTGGTCGGCGTTTCCCACGACCTGCGCACGCCGCTCACTCGCACCCGCCTCGCCGCCGAATTCATACCGGTCGAAGCCACCGACATCCGCGAGGAAATCGTCGCGAACATCCAGGAAATGGATGCGATCATCGAACAATTTATGAACTACGCCCGCGAGGGCCACGAAGAGCGGGTGAGCAGGGCCGATCTGGCCACAGTGGTGTACGAAACCGTCGAACGCTACCGTGACGGCCCGCATGCCCAACCCGTCACGCTCGACATGCCGGCCACGCTGCCGGCATTCACCCAACCGCTGGCCGTCTCCCGTGCATTGCGCAACCTGCTCGAGAACGCGGCCAAACACGGCGCGCCGCCGATCGAAGTGAGCCTGTTGCAGACGGACGAGGGCATCCGGCTCCGAGTGCGCGATCACGGCCCCGGCATACCGCCGCAACACCTGGCCGAACTGCCAAAACCCTTCACGCTGAGCCGATCCGGCGGTGCCGGGTTGGGCCTCGCTATCGTGGAACGCATTGCCCGGCGCCTGCGAGGCAGGCTCGTGCTCGCCAATGCCGAGGATGGCGGTTTTTGTGCCTGCCTGGAATTGCCGGTCGGCGACGCCATGACGGAATCTGACGAGACCAAGAAAATCTAGTCTCTGATATCCAAGCCCTGCTGCGGTTCGACGCGGTTGCGCCCGGCTTTCTTCGCTGCGTAGAGCCTCTGGTCCGCACGCAACAGACAGGCATCGACGTCCTCCCTCTCGCGCACATGCGAAACGCCTATGCTGAGCGTGATGGTCAACAGGCCGGCAGGCGTCCGTATCGGCTCGTCGGCCAACGAGGCACGCAACCGCTCGGCGATCACCATCGCTTCCGCCAACGGAGTGGCGGACAGTACGGCCAGGAACTCATCGCCGCCCCAGCGCGCGATGCGATCCTTGTCGCGCAGCACGCTCCGCAGCCGATGCGCGAACTCACGCAACACCTCGTCGCCTGCTGCGTGCCCATGAACATCGTTTATTTCCTTGAATAAATCCACGTCTATCAGCAGCAACGTGTAACCCGCATCATCCTGTCGCCGCCCGTTTTCGTCCAAGCGTCTGAGCAAACGCAGCATCGCGCGCCGATTGTAAAGCCCCGTCAATTCGTCCGTACGCGCTTCTCGCGCGTGATTCAAGGCAGCCGTATGGTGCGTGACGACCAACTCGCGCAAGCGGGCATTGGCTTCGGCGAGCTCGCGAGTGCGTTCCTCGACACGCGACTCGAGCGTCTGTCGGGTGTGCTCCACTTCCTCCCGACTCTCTGCCAAACGCTGCGCCATGCCGTTGTAGGCATCGACGAGACGCCGCATCTCGCCATCGGCGCGGACGGCCACCGGCGCAGGGGCATGGCCGTCGTCCACCGATTCGATTGCCCGGGTCAAATGCGCCACCGGCTGGTTCAGTCGGCGCGAAATGAAATGCGCGAACAGCAGAGCCAACAGCACCGAGAATCCCAGCGACACCAGCCCGGCGACATCGATGCGCTGAAACTTTCGCTGTACCTCGTCAGCACGCATGTCGATGCCGACGAGGTAGCGTCCGTCACCATGCGCCAGCGGCGCATAGCCGGAAAGAAACGCCCCCCACTGGTCGCTGTAGATCTGGTCGTCGACCGAGGTGCGCTCGAAGCCCTTGAGCAAAGTCGGCACTACGTCCGCGTACACCGTGCCCGGCAAGGCCTGCCCCTTGGTGGCATCCGAATCGACCACGAAATACACCGAGTCGCCGACCCGACGCATGATATAGAGATACGCGATATCCGGATTGGCTGCGCGCAGATTGCGCAAGCGACGTAGATAGTTGAGATAGACCGGATCGGTGACCTGCCGCGGCGACACGATGCGGTCCAGTCCACGCGCATCCAACGAACGCCCAACCAGCGCCGCGCTATTGCTCAAACGCCCTTGCAACCCCTTGAGCACCGTATCGCGTGCGCTGAAGTAGAAATACGTCCCGACGCTTCCCGAAACCATCAGGATGGCCGCGAAGTGGGATAGAAACAGTTTGGCCCGCAGGGTTGAACGCATTGTCCCCGACTGCCCATCTTGTTGTTATTGAATGCCCTCCCGCACTATAACCTTATTTTTTCGAAGGAACCTACCGACGCGCGACAATTCGCCGCCGACGGCGTTGACGCTTTCCGGATATCCGGCTAATATTCGCGCCTCACTGGGCGGTTAGCTCAGCGGTAGAGCACTGCCTTCACACGGCAGGGGTCACTAGTTCGATCCTAGTACCGCCCACCAAACAGTTGAAACAAAACCGGCGCCCTTGGGCGCCGGTTTTGTTTTATCCATCGCCTCGCCCCTCCTACCGCACGGCCAACGCACGCACCACGTTGTGATGCAGCAGCCCCAGCAGGATGACCGGTACCAGACAGGTCAACAGCGCCAAGGTCACATAAACGAAGACCTGATCGAAGCCGAGTATGTGCCCCTGTGTATAGACTATTCGCCCCAGCAGATACCCGACTGCCTCGTGCAGACGATCCGCCCCCAAACCACCGATGCGCGACAGGGCCCCGGCCATCTGGTCCATGGCCGCGGACGTCGCCGCATGCCCGGACACGAGGTTCTCGTTCAACGCCGCGGCGTGTCTGACGCTGGTAACCTGGAGCGCCAGCACCGAAACACTGGTGAACAGGGCGCCGCCGAGCTGCATGACGAAGTTGATCGCCCCGGCGCCGTAAGGCATCAAATCGTTCGGCAACGCGCCGATGGCGCGGGACAGCATCGGCGGCGGGAAAGCGGACATGCCGACGGCGATCAGCCCCATCGACATACTCAACTCGAGAAACGAGGTCGCGGTATCGGCGTGAGCCAGCCCCCAGGTGCCGGCCATGGCGAAAAAGATGGCGGGCACCGCGAACAGCAACGGTGAGTAGCGGTCGCTGAGGTGACCCACGAGCGGGACCAGCAGGGCCAGAACCGCGGTCGACGGCAGGAAGATCATCCCCGTCTCGACAGGACTGTAGCCTTGCACGGTCTCGCTGAACAGCGGCAGCAGATAGACGATAGCGTAGAAGGCGCCGCCAAACAGAAACATCGCCAGCGAGCCGGAGGCGAACGCCGGATTGAGAAACACCCGCAGATCAAGCATCGGGTGCGGGGCACGGATCTCCCACGACACATACAGCGTGCCGACCACAGCCGCGACGGCCAGCAGCCCCAGCACGCCGTTCGAATCGACGCCCCAGCGCAGCCAGTTGGCCAGCGCGGTCAGAAGCGCGAACACGGCCACGCTGAGCAGGATCAACCCGGCCCAGTCGAAACGCGGCATTCTGTCGGTCCGCTTCCAGGGCAGAAAGAACCACGCGAGCAGAATGGAAAGCACGGAGAACGGCAGCGTGACGTAGAACGTCCAGCGCCAGCTCAGCGTCTCGACCAGCCATCCGCCGAACACCTCGGCCAGCGTCAGCGGCAGCCCCAGGCTCATGCCGTAGATCGCAGTCGCAATGCCGCGACGCCGCGGCCCGAAGGCCGTGAACATGGCGCTCATGGCCACCGGCCGGATCATGCCCGCGCTGATGCCCAGGGCGATGCGCGCGAAAATGATGACCCCCGTATCCGTGCTCATCCCTCCGACCACAGAGCCGAAGATGAACAAGCACAGTGTCGCGATATAGGTCTTGCGTTCGCCGAAGGCCTTCATGCACCAGGGCGCGACCATGATCGAGATCGTCGTTGCGGCGAGAAAGCCGGTGGACAGCCACTGCTCCTGCGAGGCGGACATGCCGAACGCACCCTGCACGTAAGGCGTGGCGACGTCGATGATGGTGATCGACATGCCCAGGGCGATGAGTCCGAGCAGCACGGTCGTGGTCGCCAGCCAGCGATAGGCCGGACCGTAGCGCTCCAGGAGTGCCTCAGTGTCCATGGATATCGATCGACACGCTGGCATTCAAGCCCGGGCGCAGCAGATCGCCTTTGACCTGCTTGACGGCGATGCGCACGGGCACCCGCTGAATCACCTTGACGAAGTTGCCGGACGGATTCGGGTCCGGCAGCAGCGCGAACTGGTTGGTCGCGGCAGTGCCCACGCGGCTGACCGTGCCGTGAAACACACGCCCCGGATAGGCATCCACGGAAACCTGCACGGGATCGCCGATCTTCACCGGCGCCAGCGCGGTTTCCTTGATCTTGGCCGTAACCCACACGTGTGCCGGATCGTGGACCATCAGCAGGGTCTGCCCGGGCGACACATAGTCGCCCTGACGCACGAAAGTCTTGTCCACGACGCCGTCGACCGGGCTGCGCAGGACCAGATCGTCCAGGTTGGTCTTGGCGCCGCTGATCTTCTGGTCGAGTGCGCTCAAACGAGCCTTGTACTGTTTGATGCTGGACTCGAGCACCGCCACCTGATCGTGCTGCGCGCGGGCCTTTGCATAGTCGGCCCGGGCGCTGCTCACGCCCGCCTGAGCCGCCCGCACGTTCTCGCGCGCGATCAGGGACGTCGTCATCAGCTTCTCGTACTGCTGCTTGGAAATGGCCGACTGTTTCAGCTCGCTGCGCCCGCGTGCCGCATTGTCCTCGGCCAGTGCGAGGCTGGCCTTGAGGCTCGCGAGCCTGGCCCGGGCGCCGTCAACCGCAGTCTTGGCCGCGGCGATGGTATCCGCACTGGTCTTGCGCGTCTCGGACAGCTGCTGACGGGAGGTCGTCATCTGCTGCTCTAGCGCCTGCCGCTGGGCGCGAAGTTCGGCCAACGCCACGGCGGCCGGTTTGCGATAGATGACCGCCAGGACCTTCCCCTTCTGGACCTGATCGGCCCCGATCAGGTCGAAACGGGTCACCCATCCGCCCGTCCGGCTGGCGATGCTGATGACGTTCGCCTCGACCTGAGCGTCCTGGGTGGTCACATGCGTGCTGCGAAAATGCAAAAACCCGAAGCCCCACCATCCCAGCAGCCCGATCACGAGCAGACCCGGCACAATCCAGAACAGTTTGCGCCGGCCCGCCGAAAGGCGCCCCGGCATGCGGCTTGAAGATGAGTTGTCTGACATTCAAAACTCTCCAGATTTCATACTGTTGTTCCGGAACATGCTGCCCCTGCCCCATCCTCCGGATATTCCGTTGTTCGAGATGCAAGTGAGCCGGGCCGTCGAAACCGCCGCGGGAAACGAAAGCCGCTTCGCCCCCGTCCTCTGGGACAGGCGTTCGATAATCCGGAAACGTGTCGCCCGCTTCGGATTCAGCTATCGAGGCAGCGGGCCGGTACGGCCGCCTTGCCGATGGCCGCGGGATTCATACGTGCTTGGCTATCGCCACCAACAGACTGCATGGCGCGTGCGTCAGCAAAAAGGCGCCGGTAGAACCGTTCCACCATCGCAGCAGAGCGCTTTGCGTGCGATGGCCGACCACGATCAGATCGGCTTGCACCTCACGGGCCATGCTGCCGATCTTTTCGGGCGGGTTGCCGACGCCCAACCGTACATCGACCTCCAGCCCCGATTCGCGCAATGAACGCGCACCTTCCTCCAGCGACCGGCGTATATCGTCGTATTCCCTCTCGGGAAGGTCGGCGGCGGACAGCGCAATATCCAGCGCCTGTGCGGCGACTGCGAACAGATGCACGCGCGCGCGGCACAAGCGGGCGAGATCGGCACCCTGCTGCAGTGCTTCCAGGCCGTCCTGACTGCCGTCGTAGGCCAAAAGAATCGTCTTGTACATGTCACCATTCCATGGTCATCCGGCGGACTTGCCGGTGCGCCGTTTCCCATAGCAGGAACGGCGCCGGACGACGTTCCCGTCGTCGAGAGCGAATTGCAAAAACCGAACCGAGCGGAGGACATGGAGCCGAGCCGCGAATGGCGGTGGCCGGTCCTTCGGGGGACTGAGGAGAAAGAGTGTTCGGAGTTCGGCCTGCCCTACCGTCCGCGCAGTGAGAAACGCAAACCGGCGATAGCCGCATACCAATAATACGACCGTTTTTGCCGTACTTGGTTCAATTGCTATGATCATTGGCTTGGATTCCCCGCGCCACGCCGAGTCGTGGCCATGTTTCAAACGAGAAGCTCTCATGCCGATTCCACTTTCCGTCCTCGATCTGGCGCCGGTGCCGACCGGCACCGGCAGCGCCGCGGTTCTGCGCCGCACCGTCGACCTGGCCCGTCTAGCCGAACGGCTCGGTTTCGTGCGCCTCTGGTTCGCCGAACACCACAGCATGCCCAGCGTAGCGAGTTCCGTACCGGAAATTCTGATCGCCCACATCGCCGCGCACACCCAGCGCATCAGGGTCGGTTCGGGGGGCATCATGCTCCCCAACCACGTGCCGCTGAAACTGGCCGAGGTGGTGCATACCCTCGGCGCGCTCTATCCCGGTCGCATCGATCTCGGCCTGGGGCGCGCGCCCGGCTCCGACCCGAACGCCAGTCGCGCGCTGCGCGCCTTCGACGGCCAGGCGTTCCCCGCACTGCTGGCCGAACTGCAGGCTTTCTCGCGCCGCGAACTGCCCCCCTCGCACGCCCTGCACTCGGTCCGCGTGATGCCGGACGACGTGGCCCTGCCGCCGATCTGGCTGCTGGGCTCGAGCGGCGCCAGTGCCGCTATGGCCGGCCAGGGCGGCATGGGCTACAGCTTCGCCAGCCATTTCAGCCCCACGCCGGCCGCCCCGGCCATGCAGGCTTATCGCGACCATTTCGAACCTTCCGCCGACTTCCCGGAGCCACACGCCATCCTCTGCGTGTCCGTGGTCTGCGCCGAAAGCGACGAGGAGGCCGACTACCTGGCGGCCACCGGCGACCTGATGCGCCTGCGCCTGCGGCGCGGCGAATTCCTGCCGCTGCCCAGCCCGGACGAAGCACTGGCATATCCGTACACCCAGTCCGAACGCATTGCCGTCAAGGCCTTCCGCGAATTGAACATCGTCGGCACGCCCGACGCAGTGCGCGCGCAGATCGAATTGCGGGCCCGCGCCTGCGGGGCGAACGAAGTCATGATCGCGTCCAATATCTTCAGCCACGAAGCACGGCTGCACTCCTACGAACTCGTCGCGGGCGCCTTCGCCACAGGCTGATGCCGGAGACTGCCCCTCGCGGCTTTTCAAAAAAAACGAACTCATCGGGCCTGGAACCGGTCTTACTTGATTCCGAAGCTTTTTTGCGCATCGAAGCGAGGAGGACCGGCCGCATGAAAAGACACCACGCCGTCATGTTTCTCTCAGTCGGCACACGCCTCGCGCGCCCCGTCTCCGCCGCCGAAAGCGCCTCGCATGGCACCCGCCAGGGCTTATCCGGGAAACCGCCACAAGACATCCCACGATACGGCTCTCCAAGTTGAATTCGTGCCGATCGTCGCGACATCGAATGACCGCTGATCCCCCTCGCTACGACCAACCTAAGGAGTACGCCATGAAAAAGAATCCTCGCGCGAAAAAAACCGCTGTGGCTCTGGCGGCCACCGGCATTCTCAGTTTCGCCGCAGCCCCCGCCGCCTTCGCCGCCATGTCGGCCAACCCCTGTTCGCCCGGCACGAGCATGCAGCAGTCCAACCCCTGTGCGGCAAAGAACTCCAGCGCCACAAATCCGATGTACAAGAAGAAAACGAACCCCTGCGCCGCCAAGAATCCCTGCGCCGCAAAAATGAAGAACTCCAGTTCGGCCGGTTGATGCCGGAGCCGGCCGCACGCCCGCAATGGACATGAGCGCCATGCACCACGACTCTCATGCCTTGCCCGTGGCCACTGAAGCCGCCCTCCGGCCGCCGCTGTCCGCACCGGCGGCCGGGTCGGTCGCCGCAGATGAACGCGAGGCTTTGCTCGATGCCGGGCGCGAAATCCGCGAATGCCTCCGCGTGCTGGAGAAGGCCGGGCTGAACGTGGTGGGAGAAGTCCTGCGCGGTCAGGGCGAGTTCATCGAACTGGAGCACTATCCGCGCGACGACGTCACGGACGACCAGACCCGCAGCCAGTACTACTACCACGCCCACCGCGACAGCAACGCCGAGCATGGGCATTTTCACACCTTCGTCCGCACCGGCCGACTCGAACGGCCGCCGTCCCCGGCCGGCCAGCCACATGCCGACTGGCCGCAAGGCAGCGATGCCCTCGCCCATCTGATCGGCATCGCCATGGATGACTGGGGCTATCCGCTCGGGCTGTTCGCCACCAACCGCTGGGTCACCGGCGAAACCTGGTACCCCGCCGATACCGTGCTCGAGCTATTGCCTCGTTTCGACATCGACCACGCCTACCCGTCCTGGCCCACGAATCGCTGGATCGGCGCCATGCTGCGGCTGTTCCGACCGCATATACGCGTGCTCCTGCAGCACCGCGACGCGACCGTGGCCGCATGGCGGCAGAACCATCCCGGCACGGACGTACTCGAGGACCGCAGGCTCGAAGTCACGGGGTATCTCCCCATCTCGGTCGACGCCTGGCTGCACCAGTTGACGCAAGCCTGAACTGCCGCGGCTGGTGGACGGCAAACGCGACGTCCCAGACGCGATGGCCGGCTACGCGGGCTCGCCGTATCGGCCAGGCACTTTCACGCCTCCGCCGCTGTCTTGGCCAGCAGCGCGCGGAGAAGTGAAAGTGCCGGACCGATACGGCGAGCCGGCGTAGCCGGCCATCGCGCCTGGGCCGTCGCGTTTGCCGTCGGCCAGCCGCGGCAGTTCAGGCTTGCGCCAACTGGTGCAGCCAGGCGTCGACCGAGATGGGGAGTGGCCGTGACTTTGTCGAGCCTGCGGTCCTCCGAGTACGTCCGTTCCGGGTGGTTCTGCCGCCATGCGGCCACGG
>CAVVUY010000018.1:0-6247 GCA_963751375.1 uncultured Gammaproteobacteria bacterium | reverse complement strand
CAACATGCCGTCTGCGGCGATCAGGAACAACAGGCCGACGATCAACAGGCTGCGGCGGCTGAGGCGGTCGGCCGCCGCGCCCGCCGGATAGGCGAACAAGGCATAGCTCGCGTTCATGGCCACCATCACCAGCGGTACGAAACCCAGCGCCAAGCCCACGTTCTCCGCCCGCAGCACCAGAAACGCCTCGCTGAAGCGGGTCAGGGTGAAAATCGCGCCGAGCACGAACACAGCCAGTACCGCGAACGGCAGCCGCGCGGCGTCCTGCAGGGACAACCGGGCGCCCTGGCCTTGTCCGCGGTCGGCCGCTGCGCCTCCGGTTCACGCACCTCCAAATCATCAACAGCGCCACGGCGAGGAAGGCAGGCACCACCGCCACCCACAGCACGGCCCGGATGTTGTCGGCGAACCATGACCATGAAGGCCAGGGCCGCGAGCGGACCGAGAAGGGCGCCGACGGAGTCGAGCGCCTGGCGCAGGCCGTAGGCCGCTCCCCGCAGTTCGGCGGCGTGATGTCCGCCACCAGCGCATCGCGAGGCGCGCCGCGGATACCCTTGCCGATCCGGTCGGTGAAGCGCGCCGCAAACACCCAGCTCGATGCTGGTCGCCAGCGGGAAAATCGGCTTGGTCAGCGCCGCCAGCGCCGTAACCGAGGCCGGCCAGCAGCTTGCGCCGGCCGAGATAGTCGCTGATGCGCGCCGGAAAATATCTTGGTGACCGCGGCGGCCGCCTCGGCAGCCCCTTCCACCAGGCCGATGGTGGTCATGGAGGCGCCCGAGGACCGAGACCATGAACACCGGCAGCAGGCTGTGGATCAGCTCCGAGGAGATGTCCATGAACATCGAGACGAAACCCAGCGCCCAGATGCCGGTCGGCAAACCCTTGGCGGGGAGGAAATTGCGGCGGGCGCGCGTCGACTCGTTCATTGACGCGAAACTCGGGAGGCACGCGAAGTGCGCGTGCGGGAGAATATGGTGGCTATGGTTGGATTCGAACCAACGACCCCAGCATTATGAGTGCTGTGCTCTAACCAGCTGAGCTACATAGCCGTGCACGAGAAGGCGCGTATTCTCTGAAACCGCGCCGTGCAAGTCAAGAAGCACCGATCAGCGCGACCGCTTCTCAGACATTGAAACGAAAATGCACCACATCGCCTTCGTGCAGGACATAGTCCTTGCCCTCCAGGCGCCACTTGCCGGCATCCTTGGCGCCCTGCTCGCCGCCACAGGCGATGAAATCGTCGTAGGCGATGACTTCGGCACGGATGAAGCCCTTCTCGAAATCCGTATGAATGCGTCCGGCACCCTGCGGCGCGGTCGCTCCCTGACGCACGGTCCACGCCCGCACTTCCTTGACGCCGGCGGTAAAGAAGGTCTGCAGGCCCAGCAGACGGTAGCCCGCGCGGATCACCCGATCCAGGCCCGGCTCGCTCAGCCCCATCTCAGCCAGGAAATCGGCCTTGTCGGCATCCTCGAGTTGGGCGATTTCGGCCTCGATCGCTGCGCACACCGGCACTACCTCGGCCTCTTCGGCCGCAGCGTATTCGCGCACGCGATCAAGATAGGGGTTGTTCTCGAAACCGTCCTCGTTGACGTTGGCGACGAAGAGCGTGGGCTTGGAAGTGATGAGGTGCAGCTCGCGCAGCAGGGCACGCGAATCGTCGTCGAGTTCCATCGCCCGGGCCGGCCGACCACCGTCCAGATGCACCTGCAAACGCTCGCACAAGGCGAGCTGCGCAATGGCTTCCTTGTTGCCGGACTTGGCCACGCGACCAAGGCGCTTGATCGCCTTGTCCACCGTATCCATATCCGCCAGCACCAGTTCGGTGTTGATGACCTCGATATCGGCCAGCGGATCGACACGCCCGGCGACGTGGATCACGTCGTCGTTGTCGAAACAACGCACCACTTGGGCGATGGCGTCGGTTTCGCGGATATGCGCAAGGAACTGGTTGCCCAAGCCCTCGCCCTGCGAAGCCCCGGCCACCAGGCCGGCGATGTCGACGAATTCCATGGTGGTCGGCAATACCCGCTCGGGTTTGACGATTTCCGCCAGTTCACCGAGCCGTGGGTCCGGCATCGGCACCACGCCCACGTTCGGGTCGATAGTGCAGAAAGGATAGTTTTCGGCCTGGATGCCGGCCTTGGTGAGGGCGTTGAACAGGGTCGACTTGCCGACGTTCGGCAGACCGACGATACCGCATTTGAAGCCCATGATTGATTCCTAACTCTTACCTGGAATGGAGCGCGTGCATGGCACGCTCGGTATCGCCCGCCACCAACTTGGGCAGCAGGTCTGCGGCACGGTCGACGCAGCTTGTGATCTGATTCATTTCGTCGCGCCCCGGACGGCCCAGCACGTAGTCGATCACCTGGTCTCGATCGCCCGGATGGCCCACGCCGAGACGCACTCGCCAGAAGTCCCGCCCCAGGTGCGAAAAAATATCACGCAAGCCGTTATGGCCACCGTGTCCACCGCCGAACTTGAATCGCACGTCGCCCGGAAACAGATCGATTTCGTCGTGCGCGACCGCCAGCTGCGACGACGCGACCTTGTAGAACGACGTGATCGCGGCGACCGACTGGCCACTTTTGTTCATGTAGGTGGACGGCTTGAGTAACCAGACGTCCGAGCCGTCGATGGCGACACGCGTGGTCTCGCCCAGGAAACGTCCTTCCGTACGCCAACGGGCGCCATGACGCCGCGCCACCTCGTCGACGAACCAGAACCCGGCATTGTGCCGGGTCTGGTCGTACTTCTGGCCGGGATTGCCGAGCCCGACGATAAGGCGCAAACGCTCGCCCATGGGCAAGACTTACTCGGCGCCTTCGCCTTCTGCGGCGGCTTCGCCGGCCTCTTCCTCATCAGCCGCTGCAGCGCCGCGCGGAGCGACGATGCTCACGACAGCCTGGTCGTGCTCCTCGCCATGGCTCAGCTCGATCAGCGTCACGCCGGCCGACAGCTTGAGATCGGAAAGGTGGATGGAGCCATTCAGCTCCAGCGCGCCCAGATCGACCTCGATCGCCTCGGGGAGATTCTTGGGCAGGCAGCTGACCTCGACCTCGGACAGGTGATGGCTGACCATGCCGCCGCCCTGCTTGACGCCGGGTGCGGTTTCCTCGTTGAGGAAGTGCAGCGGCACGCGCACGTGGATCGCCTGGTCTTCGCTGACGCGCTGCAGGTCGAAGTGCAGGACGGTGGGATGCGACGGATGGCGCTGCAGATCGCGCAGCACGGCGCGCTCGGTCTTGCCGTCGAGCTGAACGTTGAGAATGTGCGAATAGAACGCCTCGTTCTCAAGCTGCTTGTACAGCACACGGGCCTCGACGGTGATCGGCGTCGCATCGCCGCTGCCGCCGTACAGGATGCCGGGCACACGGCCGGTGCGACGTAGGCGGCGGCTCGCACCCTTGCCCTGATCGTCACGCCGTTCGGCAATGATTTCGAAATTCATATCCATTGGTTTGACTCCACAACTTCACAGGCCGCGCTCACCGCGACCGAAACGCCCCCGCGACCAGGGACGTCGACAATGACGAACGGCCAGGCCGTCCGTCTCCAGGCGCTCCGCCAAGCGGAGCGCTAATCCATAAACAGGGTACTGACCGATTCCTCGCGATTGATGCGGTGGATCGTCTCGGCCAGGACACCGGCCACCGAGAGCTGGCGTATGTTCTCGCAGGCGTCGGCTTCCGGTGTCAGCGGGATGGTGTCCGTAACCACCAGTTCGTCGAGCGAGGAATTCGAAATGTTCTCGATCGCCGGGCCCGACAGCACCGGATGCGTCGCGTAGGCCACGACGCGCATCGCGCCGTGCTCCTTGAGCGCGTCGGCCGCCTTGCACAGCGTGCCGGCAGTGTCGACCATGTCGTCCACGATCAGGCAGGTCTTGCCGGCGACATCGCCGATGATGTGCATGACCTGCGACACATTGGCGCGCGGCCGGCGCTTGTCGATGATCGCCAGTTCCGCATCGTCCAGGCGCTTGGCCAGCGCGCGGGCGCGCACCACGCCGCCGACGTCGGGCGAGACCACGATCAGGTTTTCGTACTTCTGGCGCCAGATGTCGCCGAGCAGCACCGGCGAGGCGTAGACGTTGTCCACCGGCACGTCGAAGAAACCCTGCACCTGATCGGCATGCAAGTCGACGGTCAGGATGCGGTTGGCGCCGGCCACGGTAAGCATGTTCGCCACCACCTTGGCGGAAATCGGCACGCGCGCCGAACGTACCCGCCGATCCTGGCGCGAATAGCCGAAGTACGGAATCACCGTGGTGATACGCCAGGCCGAGGCACGTCGCAACGCATCGCACATGATGGACAGTTCCATCAGATTGTCGTTGGTCGGCCGGCAGGTCGGCTGGATGATGAACACATCCTTGCCGCGCACGTTCTCGAGGATCTCGACCTGCACCTCGCCGTCGCTGAACTGACCGACCAGGGCCTTGCCGAGAGGAATGTTCAGATGGCGCACCACCTTTTCGGCAAGCCGCGGATTGGCATTGCCGGAAAAGACCATCATCCTGCTAGTATCGGTAACGGACACGGCTGAAGAACTGCTCATTTTGGGTTGTCACTTTCCGCCGGGTACGCTGCACCCGCAGGCCAGACTCACTGTATACGCCGCCGATGCGACGGCAAGTCTGCATGTATGTATGGCTGGGCCGCCAGGATTCGAACCTGGGAATGACGGGATCAAAACCCGTTGCCTTACCTCTTGGCGACGGCCCAATATTTTCTTTCACAATCCCGACCCGGACGCTTCGCCCATGCCGGCTGCGCTATCGCACAGCGGGTCGCCAGGATTACTCGGCGCGTCCTGCATCTCGCCCCTTCGGGACCCGCGCTTCGCGCGGTTGCGATCCGCATTCCTTGCGGATCGACTCCAAAACCATGTGTGGATGGCCGCACGGAAAGGCGTCATCCCGGCACAGCTTCGTTCCAATCCACCCGTGCAGTCTACAGGCGCTCCAACAAAGGGGAGCGATTCACGCCCCGCGCCACGAAGCCCGACCATGCCGGGGGCGCCAATGCCAACGCCCGGCGCGCCGCATCGGCGTCCGGGAAGGCCGCGAACACGCACGCCCCCGTTCCCGTCAGACGGGAGGGCGCGAAACGCGCCAGAAAACCAAGCGCCTCACCGACCTCCGGGTAGCGCTCGCGCACCACCGGCTCGAAGACGTTGCCACCTTCGCCCGACAGAAAGGCGCGTATTTTGAGCGGCGGGCAATCCCGTGTCAATTTCGGGTCGGCGAACAGCTCCGCCGTGGCGATATGCACCGGCGGACAAATCACCACATACCACGGTTCTGGCAGCGCATCGAGCGCCTGCAGGCGCTCCCCAACGCCCTCGGCCCAAGCCGCCCTGCCGCGCACGAAAACCGGCACGTCGGCGCCCAGTTCCAGGCCGAGTTCAGCCAACTCGTCCTCGCTCAGATTCGCACCCCAGAGCCGGTTCAACGCGACCAGCGTGGTGGCCGCATCCGAACTGCCGCCGCCAAGCCCACCACCCATCGGCAGGCGCTTATCCAGATGGATGCGGACCCCTTCGCGCACACCAGCCGCCTGTTGTAGGCGACGCGCCGCGCGCACGCAGAGATCCTCGGCCTCCGGCACCTGCGCCGGGCCGCCGGCACGCCGCACCACACCGTCCGGCAGGGAGTCGAAGCGCAGGACGTCGCCGTGATTCAGGAACTGGAACACGGTCTGCAGCAGATGGTAGCCGTCGGCGCGGCGACCGACGATATGCAGGAACAGGTTGAGCTTGGCCGGAGCCGGCCATGCCGGCTCGCTCATCTCGCCGCTCCCCAGCGATCGATCAGCAGCGTCAGGCGCACATCGCCGTTGACCAGCCGCAGCCGCACCGGCAGCGACTGCGCACCGAAAGCGTTATCGTAATCGAGGTAGTCGATCTCCCAGCCGTCCTGGACCAGATGCGTAAGCCGCCCGCTGCCGTCGAACCGCATCCGCGCCGGCTGCGCCCCCGGTACGGGCACGCCCCGCACCCAGTAGCGCAGGCCCTCGACCGGCAGGCTCCAACCCAACTCCGCCCGCATCAGTGCGGCCGCCGAGTGCGCCTCGCGCGGAGCCGTGCCATCCGCCCGCAAGGTGACGCGCTCCGGCCCACCGTCCAATTGCGCCACGGTGCGTCCGAGCGGATCGAAGATGTCGATGCGATAGGTGTCGCCCCGCTCGCGCCAATGCAGGGACGCCGTCCAACCACGATGATTGACCTTCAGTGCGAAAAC
>CAVVUY010000017.1:0-57183 GCA_963751375.1 uncultured Gammaproteobacteria bacterium | reverse complement strand
ACGCTGCGCCGCGGTGAGCGCGAATGGCAGCGCTTCGAACAGCCGCTGCTGCAGCTTCCCGTCACGCGCCAGCACAGGAGCCGGCGTATTGCGCACCTGGGCCCGCAAGCGCGCCAGGCTGAGCTGGTGCGCCAGCAGTTCCTCGAATGCCAAACGCCTCTGCGCCGGATGCCGGCCGGTCGCCAGCGCGGCCAAATCGGCCTCGGGCGGCGGAGCGTGCAGCAGTGCCAGCGCCGCGGCGAGCTCGTAGCGCAGCGCCTCGGGCAGCAGCTCGGCCGGCAGCAACTCGGCGGGCGTGCCGTAGACCCTCGCCTGGGCGATCAGGCGCCGCAGCACGGCCTGGCCCAAGCCTTCGGTAGTCGGGTAGACGGGGGTCAACGTCGGCTCGGGCACCGCCCCGTCAGGCGATTCGGCGGCGACAAGCTGGTACTCGGGGTGCACCATCTCCAATCCATGCACACCCGGACGGGCCTCGCCGAATACACGCAACGACTGCCCCCGCACCAGCTGGTTGCGCTGCGAGCTGCCGAAATGAAAGAACCGCAGGGTGATCGCGCCGGTGCCGTCGGAGAGGCTCACGAGCAACGCGCGCCGGCGCCGCTGCACGACCTCGGCGTGTTCGATGCGGCCCTGGACCAAGACCTCCTGGTGCGGGCGCAAGGCGCCCAGTGCGATCAGGTGCGTGCGGTCCTGGTAGCGTAGCGGCAGATGGAAGAACAGATCTTCGACGCGCTCCAGACCGAGGCGCGCAAGGCGCTCGGCAACACGGCTGCCGACGCCCTTGAGCGACGACACCGGGGACTGGAGACTGAGCGCGCTCACCGTCGCCACCGACCGGCCACTAGTGGCCGGTCACAGGCTATCAGCCGAGCACCATCACGCCTTCGATCTCGACGCCGACGCCACGAGGCAGCGCGGCCACGCCGAGCGCGGCGCGCGCCGGATAGGGTTCGCTGAAATACTCGGCCATCACCTGATTCACCACCGGGAAATGCGTCAGGTCGGTCAGGTAGATGTTGAGTTTGACGAAGTCGGCCAGACTGCCGCCGGCGGCCTCGGCCACAGCGACCAGATTGTCGAACACGCGCCGGATCTGAGCCTCGATGTCGCCCTCGACCACGTCCATGGTTTCCGGATCGAGCGGAATCTGCCCCGAAAGGTAAACGGTGTCACCGCACTTGACTGCCTGGGAATACGTACCGATAGCCTTGGGTGCGGCATCGCTGTGAATGATTTCGCGAGGCATTATCTACTCCAGAGACGTGAACGAAAAACGCAGAGAATAGCGAGTCTATGGCGCGGTGGATACCCGCTGGCTGGCTCGGCAAGCGTCAGCCACGCACGCGGCTGATCTTGTTCACCGCCGGTATGCCGCGGATGCGGCGCATGGCGCGCGCCAAGTGCACGCGATCGCGCACACTGATGACGAAGCTCATGGTGGTGAGAATGCTATCGCGTTCCTCGAAGGACACATTCTCGATGTTGGAGCCGGCCTCGGCGATACGCGTAGCGACCTCGGCGAGCAACCCACGCTGGTTGGTTGCCTGCACGCGCACCGCGGCGTTGAACTCGCCGCTGGTTTCGTCCGCCCACTGTAGCGGCATCCAGCGGTCCGGCTTGCCGCGCAGCTCCGCCACGTTGCGACAGCTCTCGCGGTGGATCACCAGACCGCGGCCCGCGCTGAGAATGCCGATGATCGGGTCGCCTGGGATCGGGTAGCAGCACTTGGCGAAGGTCAGCACCAGGCCTTCGCTGCCGCGGATGGTCATCGGCTTGCCGCCCGTCTTAGGCTCAGGCTCGGTTTCTGTCGTGCCTTCGCCCTCGTCCAGCAGGCGCCGGGCGATGATCGGCGCCAGGCGATTACCGAGACCGATATCGACCAGCAGCGTATCGAAACTGTCGATGCCCAGGGCTTCGAGCAGCGCTTCGATGCGCTCGTCCGCGATGCCCTCCAGGTTCTGGCCGGACGACGCCAGCGCCTTGTCGAGCAGGCGGCGGCCGAGCACGATGGCCTCGTCGCCCTGCAGGCTCTTGAGCCGGTGACGCAAGCCGGCGCGCGCCTTGGCCGTGGCGACGAAGCTCAGCCATGCCGGATTCGGCCTGGCAGCGGGCGCGGTGATGATCTCCACGGTCTGTCCGCTTTCGAGCGGCGTCGACAACGGCGCCAGACGGCGATCGATCTTGGCCGCCACGCAGGTATTGCCGATATCGGAATGCACCGCATAGGCGAAGTCCACCGGCGTGGCGCCGCGCGGCAGTTCCATGATGTGTCCCTTGGGCGTGAACACATAGACCTCGTCCGGGAACAGGTCGACCTTGACGTTCTCCAGGAACTCCAGCGAGCTGCCGGCGCGCTGCTGCATATCGAGGATACCCTTGAGCCATTCACGCGCCCGTGCCTGCGCGCCCGCGCCCGCGGAACCGCCTTCTCCGGTCTTGTACAGCCAGTGCGCGGCAATGCCGCTCTCGGCCACGCGATCCATCTCCTCGGAACGCACCTGCACCTCGATGGGAATGCCGTGAAGCCCGAACAGCACGGTGTGCAAGGACTGGTAGCCATTCGCCTTGGGAATGGCGATGTAGTCCTTGAAATGATTGGCGAGCGGCTTGTAGAGATTGTGCACCACACCGAGGGTGCGGTAGCAGGTATCGATGTCGGCCACCACGATGCGGATGGCGAAAACGTCGTAGACCTCGGCGAACGACACGCGCTTGTCGCGCATTTTGCGGTACAGCGAATAGAGGTTTTTTTCGCGGCCGACCACGCGCGCCACGATTCCAGCTTCCTCCAGCCGGCGCACGATGGTGTTCTCGACGTTCTGCATCAATTCCTTGCGCCGGCCACGCGCACGTTCGACCGCCATCGACAGCACGCGGTAACGCGCCGGATAGAGCGCGGCGAAGCCGAGCAGCTCGAGCTCGCGCCGCAGCGCATTCATGCCCAGACGCTGCGCGATGGGAGCGTAGATCTCCAGCGTCTCGCGGGCGATGCGCCGCCGCTTGTCGGGACGCAGCGCGGAGAGCGTGCGCATGTTGTGCAGACGGTCGGCGAGCTTGACCATGATCACGCGCAGATCGCGCACCATGGCCATCATCATCTTGCGGATGTTTTCGGCCTGCGCCTCGGCACGGGATTCGAACTTCAGGTGCGTGAGCTTGCTGACGCCGTCGACCAGTTCGGCAACCTCCTCGCCGAACAGCTCGGCCAGCTGCTCCTTGCTGACCGGCGTATCTTCCATCACGTCATGCAGGATCGCCGCCATGATGCTGTGGTGATCCATGCGCATGCCGGCCATGACGCGGGCCACGGACAGCGGATGGAAGATGTAGGCTTCGCCGGACTGGCGGTGCTGGCCTTCGTGCGCCTCGGCGGCGAACAGGTAGGCCTGGTAGACGCTGCGGATATGCTCGGGGGAAAGATAGCTTTCCAGCAGATCGCACAGATCGCTGACATGAAAATGCCCCCCCTGCGCCGAACCGGCGGAACCGGCATTCGACGTTGGCGTGGGAGACACAGCGAGTTCGGCCATGAGGGATTGGCCCGCGCCCCGCAATCGGTGCGCAGGCATGCCGGACTCAGATTTCGCGCTGGACTTCGGCGTCGCTCACCGGCGACTCGATGGTGTGCTCACGCGCCACCACTTCGTCGAGCACTTCCTTGCCGACCAGACCGTCCGCCACTTCGCGCAAAGCCACCACGGTGGGCTTGTCGTTCTCCAGTGCCACGCGGGGCTCGGCGCCCATGGCGATCTGCCGTGCGCGCTTGGCCGAGATCAGCACCAACTGGAACCGGTTGTCCACCCGTTCCAAACAATCTTCTACGGTAATTCGGGCCATAACTTTTGCCACTCTCCTGACGATGAATGCCGGGCCGCGACTCACATTCGCAGCTCGGGACAGACTAGATTACCTACCTTGACCGGCTCAGGCCAACAACTCGCGCATCAACACCTGTTGGCGACGCGCCTGCCCCCCGAGCCGCAGCCGGTTGGCCGTCACGATACACTCCAGCTCCGCCAGTGCGCGCTCGAAGTCATCGTTGACCACCAGATAGTCGTATTCGGCGTAGTGCGACATCTCGCGCACCGCGTCGCGCATACGCCGTTCGATGACGCTTTCAGCATCCTGGCCGCGCGTGCGCAGGCGCGTTTCCAGCGCATCGCGCGAGGGCGGCACGATGAAGATCGATTCGCAGCCAGGCATCTGGCGGCGCACCTGTTGCGCGCCCTGCCAGTCGATTTCCAGAACCACGTCGCGATCCGCCCGCAGGTCGGTCTGCACGCTGGCGAGAGCCGTGCCGTAGAAATGGTCGAAAACCTTGGCGTGTTCCAGGAAACCGCCGGCCTCGACCAATTCGAGGAAGTCACGCTCGTTGACGAAATGATAGTCGCGGCCGGCCTCTTCGCCGGGCCGCGGTGCACGTGTCGTATGCGACACGGACACGGTCAGCGAGGGCTGGCGGTCGACCAGAGCCTTCACCAAACTGGTCTTGCCCGCCCCGGAGGGCGCGGAAAGGATATAGAGGGTGCCCAAGGAACTCACGAGGCGGTACGACCTGGCTAAAACCGCATAGTATAACCAACGCAGCTCCCGACACCATAGCCTTGCCGCCGCGCCTCAGGCCCTACGGGACGGATCATGGGCGAGGAACAGCCGACGGTAGAAGTAAAGATACCCGCCCTGCAGTGCGGCGCCCAGAATGAACGGCGTCAGCAGCCAACCGGCCTGGAAAAACGCTCCGGCCAGCAGCGGCCCGAAGGCGAAGGGCAGCATCTGCGAGACGCTGTTGAGGCTCGCCGCCAAACCACGGCGCCGGCCGCTGACGAGACTGACGCCGAGCGCCTGGCGCGCGCCGATGGTGCCGCGGCTGAGCGCCGAACGCAGCACATAGAGACCGCCCGCCCAGGCGAAGCTGGGTGCAAACGCCATCGGCAGCAACAGCAGCAGACCGAGCAGGCGCAACCCTACGACCACATCCACCACACCAAAACGACTGGTCAGACGCCCCGACACCAGCGAAGCCACACCGGTGACGGCAAAAGCCAGCGCCATCATCGGCGCAATCGCCTCGGGCCCGACGTCGAAACGGAGCTTGAACCAATACGCCAGCAGTGGCCCCACCAAGCCCACGCCGATGCCATTGAGCACGTTCACCGCGACCAGGCGGCGCAGCAGGCCGTTTTCCTGCGTCCGCGCCTCGGTCTCACGGCCGTCGTCCGCCGGCGCGGGCTCTGCCTCCGGCAAATCCCGCGCGAACCACAGCAGCAGCAGCGAGACCAGCGAGCCGACCAACACCACCAGAAACAGCACCCGGAAGTCCTCCGGCGCCGGCGTGCGCCCGCCCAGCCAGCTCGGCAAGGCCGCCAGCCAAGCGCCGGCACACATGCCGAAGAAACCCATCGCGGTATTCAGACTGAAGACCATGCCGCCTTGCCGGCGTTCGATTCCGCGCATCAGCCAGGACTGCTCGACCGGCGCGAACGGGCCCGGACTGCCATTGGCTCCGCGACCGAATCCGCCGACGATCGCCGCCGCGGCGAGCCACACGGGCTGCGCAGTCGACAGCGCGATCGATGCCACGACCAGCTGCGAGCATTCGTAGCCGAGCAGGAACCGCCGCCGGCCCAGGCGGTCGGACAACGGCCCCAGCAGCAGGGTCAGCACGGCGCCGAACACGAGACCGCCCATGAACACGCCGCCGATCGCCAGGGCAGACCACTGCAGGGCATGCAGGTAAAGCGCGAAGTCGACCACCAACGCGCCTTGGCCGACGCTACGCGCCAACCTCGAAGCAATCAGCAGCCGCGCGGTCGACGGCAGATTTTTGAGTGACATGAACGACCTAAATCAATCGATGCAAGCCAGCCCACGATGGGCCGACGGCGTTCAACCGCACATTACTCGCCGGACACGGCAGGGGCGCGGGCCTTGGGGGCGAACGGCGGCCGGGCGAACCAGACCAGCCCCAGCAGGACGAGGAAAATCCAACCGGAAAGCCAAAAGAAATCGTTGGTGGCCAACATGAACGCCTGCTGCGAGACCGTGCGCGAGAGCAGCTCCGTCGCCTGGCCCGCGCTCAACCCCACGCCCTGCAACTGCGCGTAGACGTGCTCCACGGCGGGATTGGCGGAGGTGAAATGATCGACCAGGTGAGCGTCGTGCAGGGTCGCCCGGCGGTCCCATAACGTCACGCTGAGCGAAGTGCCGAAGCTGGCGCCCAGCGTACGCAGGAAGTTGGCCAGTCCCGAGGCGCTGGCGATACGGTCGGGGGTGAGGCCCGACAGCGACATTGCGGTCAGCGGAATGAAGAATGTCGCCACGCCGATGCCGAGCCAGATACGCGGCTCGATCAGATTGCCCAGCGTCACCTGCGTATTGAAACTGCCGAGCCAGAAGGAGCAGACCGCGAAGACCAGAAACGAGGCGGTGACGAAGAGACGCAGATCGACGCGGTGCAGATTGCGGCCGACGATGGGCGAAAACACGATCGCCAGCAGCCCGACCGGGGCTGCGGCGATACCCGCCCAGGTGGCGGTGTAGTTCATCTGCGTCTGCAGCCACAGCGGAAAGATCACGATGCCGCCGAAATACACGCCGAAACCCAGCGTCACGGCAACCGCAGCGACGTTGAAGTTGCGGTTGCGGAACAAGGTGAGATCGATCACCGGGTGCTCTTCGTACCACTCCCAAATCAGAAACAGCACCAGAGCGACCGTCGCCGCGATGGCGAGTTCGACGATGTAGGCCGAACCGAACCAACCCATGTCGTTGCCGTTGTCGAGCATGATCTGCAGCGCGGCCACCCAGACGATCAGCAGAACCAGGCCGACCACGTCGATCGGACGCTGGCGGCGCGGCGTTTCGCGGTGGCGCAGCATCAGCCAGGTGATCGCGACCGAAACGATCCCGACCGGGATGTTGATGTAGAAAATCCACGGCCAACTGTAATTGTCCGTGATCCAACCACCGAGGATCGGCCCCAGCACCGGCGCGACGACCGTGGTCATGCCCCAGATCGCCAGCGCCAGACCACGCTTTTCAGGGGGGAAATTATTCAGCAGCAGGCTCTGCGAGAGCGGGATCATCGGGCCGGCCACCGCACCCTGCAGCACGCGCAGAAACAGCAGCATGGCAAAGCTGCCGGACAGGCCGCACAACCAGGACAGCACGGTGAACAGCGTGGTACAGGCGACGAACAGGCGCACCTCCCCGAAGCGCTGCGCCAGCCAACCGGTCAACGGCACGGCGATCGCCGTGGCCACGACGAACGCAGTGATGACCCAGGTACCCTGGTTGGGGCTGACGGCGAGATCGCCGGCAATCGTCGGCACGGCGACATTGGTGATCGTCGTGTCGAGCACGTTCATGAAGGTCGCCAGCGCCAACGCCACGGTAATCACGGCCAACGCCGTGCCGTGAAACGGTTGCGGTTCAGTTTCCGCCATGCGCGGGGACCGCGTCGCCCCGGTTCTCGGCAATGATGCGCTGCACCAGCGCACGCGCGCCGGCAAGCTGGCCGGCATAGACGTCGGAGGCGACTGAAGGCTGCGGCGCGGTCTTCTGCGTGGTCAACGACGCACCGCTGCGATCATGCGTGTCGATGGTCACGCTCATCGACACGCCCAGGCGCAAGGGATGCTTCTTCAGCTCCGCAGCCGGCAGGCCAATGCGCACGGGCAGGCGCTGCACCACCTTGATCCAGTTCCCGGTGGCGTTCTGAGCCGGCAGCAGCGCGAAGGCCGACCCCGTACCGGGCGAAAGCCCCAGCACCTTGCCGTGATAGGTCACCGAATTGCCGTAAAAGTCGGCCTGCAGCGAAACCGGTTGCCCGATCCGCACAGCGCTGAGTTCGGATTCCTTGAAGTTCGCGTTGACCCACAAGTGGTCGAGCGGCACCACGTCCATCAGCACGGCGCCGGGCTGCACCTGCTGGCCGACCTGCACGCCGCGGTTGGCGACATAACCGCTCACCGGCGCGACGATGCGCGTGCGCCGGAGCGCCAGGTAGGCACTGCGCACCGCTACGGCCGCCTGCTTCACCGCCGGATTGTTTGCCAGTTTGGTGCCACCGACCGTCGCACGGGCGCCGGCAAGCTGAGCCTGGTCCAACGCCAGTTTCGCGCGCGCGACTTGCTCGGCGGTCTGCGCATGCTGGAACTGCTCCTGCGAATTCATGCCCCGCTGGCGCAGGCGCTGCTGCCGCGCGAAATCGTCCCGCGCCTGCACGAGTTGCGCGCGATCCATCCGCACGGTCGCATCCAACGCATCGACGCGAGCATATTGCTGCCGCACGCTGCGTACCTGTAAGGCAAGCACCGACTCGGCCGTGGCCAGCGCCAACTCGGCATCGGCCGAATCGAGGTCGACCAGCACCTGACCCTGTCGAACGTAATCAGTGTCCCGTGCGCGCACGGCAACCACAGTCCCCGAAACCTGAGGCGAAACCGGCACGCGGTCGCCGTGGACGTAGGCATCGTCGGTCCCGACATAGTACTGCCCGATCAGCAGGTGATACGCATACCAGGCACCGCCCAGAACGGCAAACACCAGCACTGCAAACAGCAGGGCACGCGTGCGACGGCGCTTGCGCGGCACGGGGCTTTCGATGGCGGAAGGATCCTGGGTCGACAAGTGCGCCTCCTTGGCTCAGGCGACGTACGACACCGCATCACGATCGGGGACGCAAACGACATATCGCGCCAAACCGGACGGTCGCGATGCGATCTCGGGGGACGACCCGGCGCGGAACGCCGGGTCGGGGAATATGGTCGGAGTGAAAGGATTCGAACCTTCGACCCCTGCCTCCCGAAGGCAGTGCTCTACCAAGCTGAGCTACACTCCGAATTGAAACGCCGCGTACTCAGGCGTCCCGTTCGACCGCCACGCGGGTCAGCGCGGCGAGGGCGTCCTTATACGGGGATTCCGGCAAAACGGCAAGTTGTTCGCGCGCCTGTTCCGCCTCTGCGCGGGCAACCGACTCAGTGTACGCAAGCGCGCCGGTCGATTCAATGGCCGCGAGAACCGCCTCGATATGCTCCAAACCACCCTGCTCGATCGCCGCGCGTACCACCTCGCGCTCGCGCTCGTCGCCAACGCGCATGGCATAGATCAACGGTAGCGTCGGCTTGCCCTCGGCCAGGTCGTCGCCGACGTTCTTGCCCATCACCTCGGCCTCGGCGCTATAGTCGAGCACGTCGTCGATCAATTGAAATGCCGTGCCCGCATGCTTGCCGTAGGCGGCCAGCGCCTGTTCATGTTCGGACGACATCCCGGCCAGCACCGCACCGATACGCGTCGCGGCTTCGAACAGCTTGGCGGTCTTGGAATGGATCACGTCCATGTACCGCTCTTCGGTCGTATCGGGATCGTTGCAGTTGAGCAGCTGCAACACCTCGCCTTCGGCAATGGTGTTGGTCGCCTGCGCAAGAATGCCCATTACGTGCATGCTGCCCAGTTCGACCATCATTTCGAAGGCGCGGGTATAGAGGAAATCACCGACCAGAACCGCGGCCTCGTTGCCCCAGATGGCGTTTGCCGTCTCGCGATTGCGTCGCAACTTGGAGTCGTCGACCACGTCGTCGTGCAACAGCGTAGCGGTATGGATCAGCTCCACGATCGAAGCCAGACCGATATGCCCCGCCCCCTCGTAGCCGCAGGCCTTGGCGCTGAGCAGCGCCATCAGCGGGCGCAAGCGCTTGCCGCCACCACCGACGATATAGGAGCCCAATTGGTTGATCAGCACGACCTCGGAACGCAGGCGCGCGAGGATGTGGTCATTAACGGCCTGCATGTCATCGGCGACAAGCAAGCGTATCGCACTGAGCTCCATCAGTATTTACGGCTCGCGTTGGGAGAAGTTCTATATAATTTGTAAGCGGTGCCACGCCGTCGCTTCGGCGCGGTTCCGGCATGCTAGGGAGGCATCCACGGGGTGTCAAGCCACGATGCTGGCCACGTTGGGCCACATCGGCGTTGACCCCGCCGTCGTTGCGGGCTAGAATCCCGCCTCTTTTTCCCCATCAAGTTGTTCCGGAGAAGACAGAATGTACGCGGTCATCGCCACAGGCGGCAAGCAATATCGAGTCGCGGAAGGCGACATCATCAAGATCGAACGCCTGCCTGCAGAAGCCGGCAGCGAGATCGAATTCGACAAGGTTCTGATGGTCGGCGCTGGCGCCGATGTGACGGTGGGTGCGCCCTACGTCGATGGCGGCAAGGTCTCCGCCACCGTTCGCTCCCACGGCCGCGGCGAAAAAATCGAAATCGTCAAGATGCGTCGCCGCAAGCACCATCGCAAGCAGATGGGCCATCGCCAGGACTACACCGAAGTCCAGATCGGCGCCATCAAAGGCTGAACACGCCCATCTTACGCATAGCCCTGCGCGATTCGATCGCCGGGTTAAGGATTTAGAGGTACGCAGATATGGCACATAAAAAGGCAGGCGGCAGCACTCGCAACGGCCGCGATTCAGAATCCAAACGCCTTGGCGTGAAGCGCTTCGGCGGCCAGGTCGTCAGCTCCGGCAGCATCCTGGTGCGTCAGCGCGGCACCCAGTTCCACCCCGGCCTGAATGTCGGCCTGGGTCGCGACCACACGTTGTTCGCCAAGGTCGAAGGCACTGTCAGCTTCGCCGTCAAGGGTCCGAACAACCGCAAATACGTCAGCGTACTGCCCGCCTAAACCGGCGCAGCAGGCACGTTACGCGAAGGCCCCGCCCTCACCCGGCGGGGCCTTCGCGTATCCGGACACTTGACGCCGGACACACATCGAAGCTAAGCATTAGCAGCCGGACCCCGCCCCGCCCGGCCCAGCGTGCGCCAGCGCTCCGCATCCGCGTACGATTTCACTCTCCGGGGCCGCTGGAGCCTCAACTCATGAAGTTCGTCGACGAAGCCCGTATCAATGTCCAGGCCGGGGACGGCGGCAACGGCTGCGCATCCTTCAGACGTGAAAAATACATCCCTTTCGGTGGACCCAACGGCGGCGACGGCGGCGACGGCGGCAGCGTTTATCTGCGCGCAGACTCGGGCCTGAACACGCTCAGCGATTTTCGCTACAAGCGCAGTTTTCAGGCCGAACGGGGCCATAACGGCATGGGCCGCGACATGACCGGACGCAAAGGCGAGGATCTCGAAATCCCGGTGCCGGTCGGCACCGTAGTGCGCGATGCCGACACCGGCGAACTCATCGGCGACCTCACGCATGCCGGTCAGCGCCTCAAGGTGGCACAAGGCGGACACCACGGCATCGGCAACACGCACTTCAAGAGCTCGACCAACCGCGCGCCACGCCAGTTCACCCACGGCACGCCCGGCGACCAGCGCACGCTGGAGCTCGAGCTCAAACTGCTGGCCGATGTCGGCTTGCTCGGCCTGCCCAATGCGGGCAAGTCGACCCTGATCAGCCGCGTTTCGCAGGCGCGCCCGAAAATCGCCGACTATCCCTTCACTACGCTGCATCCCAACCTCGGCGTGGTCAGCGTCGGCCCTCTCGACAGCTTCGTCATGGCCGATATTCCCGGCCTCATCGAAGGCGCCGCCGAAGGTGCCGGCCTGGGCCTGCGCTTCCTCAAGCACCTGCAGCGCACACGCCTGCTGCTGCACATCGTCGACATCGCACCGCTGGATGCCGAGCACGATCCGATCGACGACGCGAAGACCGTGCTTGCCGAACTTGAGAAATTCAATCCGGAACTGGCCGCCATGCCGCGCTGGCTGGTGTGCAACAAGAGCGACCTGCTGCCCCCCGAGGAGGCGCAGGCGCGCTGCCAGGCGCTGGCCGAGGCGTTGGGCTGGAACGGCCCCAGGTTCTGCATCTCGGCCGTCAGCAACGCAGGAACGCAGGAACTGCTCAAGGCCATCATGACCCATCTCGACCAGAACGCCGTCGCCGAAGCAACCGACAGCGCGGGCGCCGACGACGAAGATGAGTAACTCGATGCACCGTTGGGTCGTGAAGATCGGTAGCTCACTGCTGACCAACGACGGGCGCGGGCTCGATCACGACGCCCTCGCCGACTGGGCCGCGCAAGTCGCCCGCCTACGAGCGAACGGGCACGAAATCGTGCTGGTCTCGTCCGGCGCGGTCGCCGAAGGCATGAGTCGCCTCGGCTGGCAGGTGCGCCCACGTGAATTGCACCAGCTGCAGGCCACCGCCGCCATTGGACAAATGGGGCTCGTACAGGCTTACCAGGATCAATTCGCACGCCACGGCCTGCTCGCTGCACAGGTCCTGCTCACGCACGACGACCTGATCAACCGCCGCCGCTACCTCAACGCCCGCAGCACGCTGCGAACTCTACTCAAGCTCGGCGCGATCCCGATCGTCAACGAAAACGACACCGTCGCCGCCGACGAGATCCGCTTCGGCGACAACGACACGCTCGGCGCCCTGGTAGCCAACCTCGTCGAAGCCGAGCGCCTGGTCATCCTCACCGACCAGCAGGGGCTGTTCGACAGCGACCCCCGACAGAATCCCGATGCGCAGCTGATTCCCCGCGCCCAGGCCAACGACGCACGCCTCACCGGTTTCGCCGCGTCAGGCATGGGTGCGCTCGGCCGCGGCGGCATGGCCACCAAGGTCGCAGCGGCCAAACGCGCCGCACGCTCCGGCGCGGAAACCGTCATCGCCAGCGGACGCGAAGCCCGCGTGCTTGAGCGCCTGGCCGAAGGCGCCGCGCTCGGCACGCTGCTGCTGCCGGACAAGGAGCCACTGGCCGCACGCAAGCAGTGGATCGCCAGCCAGCTCGGCCTGCATGGCCATCTCGTGGTCGACGAGGGCGCCGCACGCGTGCTCCAGCAGGCCGGGCGCAGCCTGCTGCCGATCGGCGTCATCGAAGTCCAGGGCCATTTCGCACGCGGCGAAGTCGTTTCGGTGCTCGACCCTCAGAGCCGCGAAATCGCCCGCGGCCTGATCAACTACGACGCCGACGAAACCCGTCGCATCATGCGCAAGCCCAGCGACATGATCGAGGGCATCCTCGGCTACGTCGATGAGCCGGAACTGATCCACCGGGACAATCTCGTGCTGCTTTGAAGCCGCGGCGGATAACGCGCACGCACGAAGGGCCCGCACCTTCCGGCACGGGCCCTTCGTTCACATGCTGTCGGGGCTCCCGCGGCGCAAGGCCGCGAACAGCGCCTTACTGCATCGCGCGGATGCGCACGTTCAGGCGGCTCTTGTGACGAGCGGCCTTGTTGCGATGGATCAGCCCCTTGTTGATTGAGCTGTCCACCACCGGCACGGCATCGCGATACGCCTGCTCGGCGCCGGCCTTGTCACCGGCCTGGATGGCCTTGAGCACTTTTTTCACTGCAGTGCGCATGCGCGAAGTGAGCATCATGTTGTGCTCGCGGCGCACTACGGCCTGGCGGGCGCGCTTCTTGGCAGAAGTGATGTTGGCCAAGGTTGTACTCCTAACAGAATTCTGGCTAAACGAAAGGTCGCGTATTGTGCTCGGCGAAAGAGCCCGTGTCAATGCTTGCCGGGTGCCGCACCTCAAACACGCCGCAAAGCGCGGGGCTGTGAAGTTCACACCGGCCGTCGGCCGTACAGGGCGGCCCAAAAGAGGACGGACGACACTTGCGCGCCATCGCCCTCCTGCCTATCGTGTCGCCCAGCATACCGGATGCCCGCAGGGCATCCACGGCTGCCTGGCCACAGCATCGAGGTAACACCCCTGAGCCGCAAACTGTTCCGCTCCACCGCCGTCGTCAGCGCGATGACCCTGGTCTCGCGCATTTTCGGCTATCTGCGCGACGTCGTCATCGCGATCCACTTCGGCGCGAGCGGTTCGACCGATGCCTTTTTCGTGGCCTTCCGCATCCCGAACTTCTTGCGTCGCCTGTTCGCCGAAGGCGCATTTTCGCAAGCCTTCGTGCCGGTCTTCACCGAATACAAGGAACAGCAGGATCACGCGCATCTGCGCGAACTGCTGGCGCGCACGGCCGGCACGCTGTTCAGCATCCTGTTCGTGGTCACGGTACTGGGCGTGATCGGAGCGCCGCTGCTGATCACTATCTTCGCACCGGGCTTCGTCGAAGACCCGCAGCGTCATGCGCTGGCCACCGACATGCTGCGCCTGACCTTCCCTTATCTGCTGTTCATTTCCATGACGGCGCTGGCCGGCGGCGTACTCAACAGCTTCGGGCGCTTCGCCGTCCCCGCCTTCACGCCGGTGTTCCTGAACCTATCGCTGATCGGCGTAACCCTATGGCTGGCGCCGCACTTCTCCGAGCCGGTGGTGGCCCTGGCCGTCGGCGTACTCATCGCCGGTTTCGTACAGCTCGCCTTCCAACTGCCGTTCCTGCACCGCCTCGGCCTGTTGCCGATGCCGCGCTGGGGCCGAACTCACGATGGTGTACGCCGCATTCTGCACCTCATGTTGCCGGCGCTGTTCGGTTCCTCAGTGGTGCAGGTCAATCTACTGTTCGATACGCTCGTCGCCTCGTTTCTGGCGGCCGGCAGTATCTCCTGGCTGTATTACTCGGACCGCTTCGTGGAAATGCCCCTGGCGCTGTTCGGCATCGCGCTGGGCACCGTGATTCTGCCCAAGCTTTCGCAGCACCGCGCGCACGGCGCCGACCAGGACTTCGAGGCCACATTGGACTGGGCCATTCGCCTCGCCGTCGTCATCGCGGTGCCTGCGGCGCTAGGCCTGGCCGTGCTCGCCGGTCCCATTCTGACTGCGCTGATCCAATATCGCGCCTTCGACGCCTACGATGCGCACATGTCGGCGCTGAGCCTCGCGGCATTTGCCGTGGGTCTGCCGGCATTCATGCTCATCAAGGTGTTGGCGCCCGGTTTCTATGCGCGCCAGGACACGCGTACGCCAGTACGCATCGGCATCATCGCCATGCTCGTCAACATGGTGCTGACCATGGTGATCGTCACGCCCTGGTACATCGCGAAACTGCCTGGGCCGCACACCGGGCTGGCACTGTCCACGGCGCTGGCTGCCTACCTCAACGCGGGAATGTTGTACCGGCGGCTGCGGCACGACGGCATATACCCGAGCCCGCGCTGGCATGGGCTGCTGGTGCGCGCCGTCCTGGCGGGTGCCGGCATGATGGCCGCGCTGCTCTGGCTGTCGCCGCCGCTGTCGGACTGGGCCGCCTGGGCAGCGCACGAACGCGCCCTGCATCTGGCAGAGTTGGTCGCGATCGGATGCGGAGTCTACGTACTGCTGCTGGGCGCACTGGGCGTGCGCCCACGTTCGTTCACCCACGCCTGACCCCACGACCGCGGCAAACGGCTCAAAGCGTCGCTAGCCCAGGCCGTAGCGCTTGAGCTTGCGGTACAGGGTGCGCTCGCTGATGCCCATCACCTCCGCCACACGCCTACGGTGTCCGCCGTGGCGCACCAGCAGTTCGGCGATATAGTTGGCCTCGACTTCGCGCAGCGGCGGCGCCTGCTCGCCATCGAAAGACTCAGGCGCGGAGGACCGGCCCGGCGAGGTCGGGCACAGGCCCAGCTGCTTGACGCCGATCACCCCGTCGCCGGACAGTGCCACGGCCCGCTGCAAGACATTCTTGAGTTCGCGGATGTTGCCCGGAAAATCGTAGCGCAACAGACAGTCGACCGCCTCGCGCGTCATGTAGCAGGCGCGGCCGCCGTCCCGACACAGCCGGTTGAGCAAGGCATCGGCCAGCGCGGGAATGTCGGCACGCCGCTCGCGCAGAGCCGGCAACTCGACGGTGATACAGGCCAGGCGGTAATAGAGATCCTGGCGGAACTCGCCGGCCATGACCATCTGCCGCAGGTTGCGATTGGTCGCCGCCACCACGCGCACGTCCGCGCGCAGCGCCACGCGTCCGCCGACCCGGCGGAATTCGCCGCTCTCCAGCACGCGCAGCAGCTTGGCCTGCAGACTCAACGGCAGTTCGCCCACCTCGTCGAGGAACAGCGTGCCCTCATCGGCCGTTTCGAACAGCCCCAGGCGACGACCCACGCAGCCGGTAAACGCGCCGCGCTCATGGCCGAACAATTCGGTTTCGAACAGCGTCTCGGTGAGCGTCGTGCAATCGACCGTGACGAAACTGCCGGCCGCACGAGGGCTGCGTTCGTGCACGAACTGCGCGGCCAGCTCCTTGCCCACGCCGCTTTCGCCCTGCAACAGCACGCCGGCCTCGCTGGCGGCACACTTGCCCAACTGGTCGATCATGCGCAGATAGACGGGCGAAAAGCCGATCATGCGCCGGTCGTCGTAGCTGCGATCATCTTCCGGACCGCCGAGACGCTGTATCGCCTCGCCCAACAGCAACTCCCCCGACGCACCGCGCACGGCGTGTCCACGGATACGCACCTGCTCGGCATCGCCGCAGGCATCGTAGTGCGTGTGCAGCACTTCGTGCATCTCGCCGGAAGCGAACACCTGGCGGTGCGGGCAATCCTCGCCGTGCAGATGGCAAGGGCTGTCGAGATGATGGGAAAGCTCGTAGCAATGGCGGCCGACCACCTCGCCGGACTCCTCCAGCCCGTAGGCCCGTCGGTATGCGAGATTCGCGGCGACCACGCGATAGTCGCGATCGATGAGCACGAAGGGGTGATCGTGAACGTCGATAAGCGACTGCATCAGAGGCGCGGCACTCGTCGCGCGCGGCTGCATGACCTCAATTCCGCCATCGTCTGCCCATTCTGTCATGACGTATTGTCCTATTTGCCTGCCATACTGTCAGGAGCGGAACATACAGGAACCCCATAACGCACGACAAGCCGGACGTCACACGTTTGGCATGCTTCGTGAGTAACGTTTGGACTGCCGCAACAATTTAGGAGGACGCCACAACCATGAGCGAAAAAATCTGCGTCATCGTTACTTCGGGCACGCGCGAAAAACTGCAAATGGCCGCCATGCTGGCTTCGGTCGGCGCCGTCAGCGGCTCCGAGGTACTGGTCTTTTTGTCCATGAACGCGCTGCCGCCGTTCGTGCAGGGCCGCGGGGACGAGGTCGAAAACGAAGGCGAACTCGGGCAGCTGATGGCCGACAAGAACGCCCCGCCCTTTCTGCAGCTATTCGAGCAGGCCGTCGAACTCGGCGATGCCAAGGTCCACCCCTGCTCCATGGCCATGGACGTCATGGGCGTCGGCAAGGACGATCTGCTGCCGTTCATGGGCGCGCCGCTCGGACTCACCAAATTCCTGAGCGAGGCCGCAGGTTCGCAGACCTGGACCTTCTGATTCCTCAACGAAACCATAAGCAAAGGAGTTCAGATATGTCGGAGAAACGCACGATCGACGCCCGCGGCACGTTTTGCCCGGGCCCCCTGATGGAACTCATCGCCGGCATCAAGCAGATGGAAATCGGCGACGAGCTCGAAGTGCTGTCCACCGACGAGGGTTCGGCCAACGACATTCCGGAATGGGTCAACAAGGTCGGGCACGAAGTCGTCAGCAGCAACGAAGCCGACGGCGTCTGGCACGTCGTGGTACGCAAGAAGAAATAAGACCCCGGCTCCAAGCCGCCACAAACCACCCGCGCACGGAGCGGGCGGCGCACGGGGCGGCTTTCAGGGCAATCAATCGATAAAGCCGGCCCAAGCAGGTCGGCAGCAACACCCCCGAACCAAGAACGAGGAGGAACATCATGAAGATACTGATCGTCGGTGGCGGCATGGGCGGCACCATCCTGGGCAACAACCTGGCCCGACGGCTCAAGAAGGAACTCAAGAAGGGCAAGGCCCAGATCACCATGCTGTCGGCATCCGAGCAGCACATGTACCAGCCGGGCCTGCTGTACGTCTGCGTCGGCCGCATGGCGCCGGACGAACTGTACCGCGACCAGGCGACGCCTGCTGGAGCCGGAAATCGAATTCCACGTCGATCCGGTCGAGGAATTCCATCTCGACCAGCAACACGTGAAGACGAAGTCCGGCAAGGTCCTACGCCTACGACATGCTCGTCATCGCCACCGGTTCGCGGGCCGCGACCGGAAACGCATCCCCGGCCTGGCCGAGAACTCGGTCAACTGCTACACCGAGGCAGAACGCGCTCGAAATGTGGCGCCAGGTCAAGGACTTCAAGGGCGGCAAGGTCGGCATCGCCGTCGGCGTCCCGCACAAGTGCCCGATGATCCCGCTCGAGGTCACCTTCGTCCTGCACGACTACTTCAAGGAGCAAGCGGCATCGCCGACAAGACCGAGTTCCACTACACCTATCCCGATCGGCCGCCTGCATTCGCTGGAGCCCGTCGGCAAGTGGGCCGAGGGCGAGTTCGATCGCGATGGGCGTCAAGACCGACGACACTGTTCAACATGAAGGAAGTCGACGGCGAGAACCACATCGTCCACAGCGAGGAAGGCGACGCAACAGCTCGACTACGACCTCCTCGTCGCCGTGCCGCCGCACAAGGGCATGGAGGTCATCGAGAAGAACGGCCTCGGCAAGAGCGGCTTCATCCCGACCGACCGCCACAGCCTCAAGATGGAAGGCCACGACAACGTCTACGTGCTCGGCGACACCACCAACCTGCCGATCTCCAAGGCCGGCTCCACGGCGCATTTCGAGGCCGAGGCCCTCGCCGAGAACCTCGCCGCGATCATCAAGCTCGGCGAGCCGGTGCGCGACTACGACGGCAAGGTCTTCTGCTTCATCGAGGCCGGCAAGGACCGCGCGACCTACGCCATGTTCGACTACGGCCATCCGCCTGCGCCCAAGGCCCCGAACAAGGCCGTGCACTGGTTCAAGATGGCCTATAACCAGCTCTACTGGGCATCCGCGCGCGGCCTGCTCTGAGGAGGCGCGCCATGAGCAGAAACCGCAGATAACGTGGAAAGCACGACGCGCGCAGCGCGTCGAGGCCCTGGTCGACGAGCTGGTCGAAAACGGCGATCTGGACAACCTCGTCCATCTCGCCCGCCTGATCGGCTCGGCCCAGGACGCCCTGACCGACGACATGATCGGGCGACTCGCCGGCGATCGCCGGCGGCGGCCTCGACATGCTCGATCAGGTCAATCGCAGCGGCGTCGGCAAGGCCCTGCCGGCCATCTCGCAGTTGGTCGAGAACGGCGACCTGGATCGCCTGACCCAGCTCGCCCGGCTGATGGGTTCGGCCGAGGATGCGCTGACCGACGACATGATCGGGCGACTTGCCGGCATCGCCGGCGACGGCCTCGACATGCTCGACCAGGTCAACCGCAGCGGCGTCGTCAAGGCCCTGCCGGCCGTCACGCAGCTGGTCGAGAACGGCGACCTCGACCGTCTCACCGATCTCGCCCGCCTCGATCGGTTCGGCCGAGGACGCGCTGACCGACGACATGATCGGACGACTGGCGCGCATGGCCACCGAAAGCCTGTCGCTGCTCGACCGGCTCACCCGCTCGGACGGCTTCCTGAACATGCTGCGCATCCTGGAGCGAACGGAAGTGCAGGAGTCGTTCACGGCCTTCCTGGAAGCCGTCTGCGCGGCACGCAGCGAAGCCGTCGACGCCGAAGCCTCCAGCGGAGGACTGGGGTCTATGCTGAAGCTCGCGCGCGACCCGCAGACCCAGGACGCAATGCGTTTCATGGTCAGCATGGCGAACCACCTCAAACGCTGACCACCGTTTCTCCGGCAGACCTCGGGCACACGGACGCGCCCGTCTTTTATACTGACGGACATGGACCGCAACTCCACATCCCGCCACTTCGCCGACAACCCGGCGCAGTGGCGGCGACACCGCGCCTGCGTCGACTACCGCACCTGGCTCCTGCCGCTGCCCTCCATCCCCGCCGAGCGCTGGCAGAAGTTCGTCTCCGACCTCGCAGGCCTCGGTCGCCCGGAACCCGACGCCACCGGCGTGACCACCGTACGCGGTCCTTGGGGGTTTCTGCTCATTCCCCCGCGAGGCTTTCCAGAACTCCGCCTGAACTGTTATAAGAGCCTGAGCGCAGATCAGGAAAACGATCTGCTGACCGGCATCACAGCCCACCTACGACGGGCACAGCTGGGAAGCGACTTAGATGAACAATGATCGCGTCTATCACATAGACCTGGCGGACTTCTTCGCCGAGGTCAATCGCCGACGGCAGGCCGACGGACTCGCTCCGGTCGAACCGGCCGTGATGGCCGTGCGCGCCAACATCCGACTCGCCATACAGCGCCACAAGCCGCTCGACCACAGAAAAGGCAGCGCCGACCTTGTCGAAGACGAGGCTCAAGCCTTGTGCCAAACCGTGCGCGAGCTGTTCAGCACGGCGCCGGAACTTGCCCCCTTCGCCGTCGAACAAGCCGCCCCGGGCGTTTCCGCGTCGACGGCCGAAGAAGAAAGCCACGACGGGAGCTTCGCACTGCCGCTGGTGCGGCTCTACGAAAGCATCAACCGCCAGCGCCGCACATCCGGCCAACCGCTGATCGAACCGGCGGTCATTGCCGTGCGCGCCGGTCTGCGCTTCACGATCCTGCGCAAGCGCGCCCTGGATTTCGGCGGCACGCACCTGTTGCTGGACGCCGAAGACCTCGCCGCGCTCGAGCAAATTCTCGCCGAACAATTCAACGTGAGCATCGAAGGCGGCCTCGTCGGCCTCTGCGAAGAGCCACCGGCAGCAGCACCCCAACAAACCGCCGAAACCGCGCGCCCGCGACGGCTCGGCTGGTTCTCGCGCCTGCTCGGCCGGCGCCGCGTAAGCATCGACCCGCTCAGCCTGATGCTGGCCATCAGCCAACAGCGCGCGCGCATGGGCCATCGCCCGCTGAGCCCGAGCGAAATCAAGCGCCGCTGCCAGGACCGCATCTCCCTCGATCTCGAATTCAAGGGCAATCTCGACGACGAAGAAATCGCGCTCAACCAACAGCAGCTCGACGCCCTGGCCGACATCATCCGCAAGGAATTCCAGGTCATCTTCGACAACCTCGAGGACTTCATCGACGAAGCCCGCAAGTGAGCAGCCAGCCATGACCTTCAGCCCCGAATACCGCAACGGCCTCGCCTTCATCAACGGCCTCAGCCACGTCTACCACTGCAATCACTACAACGCCCACCTGCAGATGTCCGTGCTGCTGGGCGAGGGCGTGGAGGAAGGCTTCGACCCGCGGCAGCTGCTGCAAAACTCGGCCGCCGACCTGACCGCCTGGCTACGGCGCAGTGGCATCGACAACCGCGAACTACTGGCCGAATTCACCCACTGCGGCTTCGGCATCCTCAAGCAGACCGGCCCGCACACCATCGCCGCTCCCAGCTCGCATTACGGCCAGTCGACCTATGCCCACGGCCGCCCGGAAAAAGGCTGCTACTTCAACGCCGGCTTCCTCCAGGGCTTGGCCGGACGCAGCGTCACCGAGACAGCCTGCCGGAACGAAGGCGCCGAAAGCGACATTTTCGAAGTCGGCGCGAGAACGCCCGAACCGGCCGACCCGTTCATTGGCGAACCGGCCCTCGACGAGGCGCCGCCCAGATTCGATTTCGACGGCTGCGAGATCTCCGGCAGCCCGATCGATGAGGACAAGATCGTCTCCACCGTCGCCACCCTGCCGCTGTACGGACGCCCCCCGGCGGAACAGGGCGACGGTCTGATTCCGGCCTTCGGCGTGGTGCTCACCAACCACTACGCCGACTACTACAACCGCATCAGCTACGAAACCTACCGTCGCATGGTCACCGCCGGCGTACCACCCGAAATGGCGCGCGAAGCCTTCGTCCAGTGCGGCCACGTCTGCGCCTTCAACACCTTCGGCGGCATCATGGAAAGTCCCGAGTGGTACGGACTGGTCGAACCGATGTGCGGCTCGGTCGAGGATTGGGTGCACGGCATGGTCGCGGTAATCAACGCGCTCGGCTGGGGCGTGTGGCGGGTGGAGAAACTCGTCCCGGGCGAGGAGCTGATCGTGCGCATCTACAACTCCTACGAAGGCACGGGCTATCGCCGCCTCTACCCGCAGGCCGACGAGAAGCAGCTGTCCTTCCTGGCGCTGGGGGCGGTTCGCGGACTCGCCCACCTGTTCTGGAAAATCGACATCCGTGAACGTCCCGGACTCGACGACGACCTCTATTTCAGCGTCTTCAACAACCCTGAGGGCTACTGGAACGTCGAACAGACCCACGCCATCGCCGCCGGCGACGCCTACGATCGCATTGTCACCACGCGTTGACATCGCGACGCGCCATGGATGTCTAAAAGCGCCCAAAGCTGCGTATAATCAGGCTCTTTAGCCTTTTTTCGGGAAACAAGCTGGCGCCCATGGAACTGATCCGCGGCGAACACAATCTGCGTCCGCGCCATCGCGGTTGCGTGGCCACCATCGGCAACTTCGACGGCGTACATCGCGGCCATCAGGCCGTGATCGGACAACTCCTGGAAGAAGCCAGGCGTCGTGGACTGCCATCCACGCTGATCACCTTCGAGCCCCTGCCGCACGAATTCTTCATGGGTCTGAAAGCCCCCGCACGGCTTACCGCCCTGCGCGAACGCCTGCAGCAGTTCGCCCGTCTTGGCGTCGACCGAGTCGCCATCCTGCGTTTCGACGCGAAACTCGCCGGCCTCGACGCCGACCAGTTCGTGCAGCGACTGTTGGTCGACGGACTCGGCGTGAGCGCCGTCATCGTCGGCGACGACTTCCGCTTCGGCAAGGACCGCGCCGGCGACTTCGGCTCGCTCGCGCAGGCCGGCACGCGCCTCGGCTTCGACGTCCTGCGCCAGAACACCTTCGCCCTCGGCGACGAACGCGTCAGCAGCACGCGCATCCGCGATGCCCTGGCCGCAGGCGACCTCGATCGCGTGCAAGAGCTGCTGGGCCGGTCCTATGCCATCAGCGGCCGCGTGCGCCACGGCGACAAGCGCGGACGCACCATCGGCTTTCCCACCGCGAATTTGGCGCTACCCAAGGGCACGCCGGCGATCAACGGCGTGTTCGCGATCGAAGCAAGCTCAACCGAAGGCCTGAGCGCGCGCGGCGTTGCCAACGTCGGCACCCGCCCCACCGTCGACGGCCGGATTCCGCTGCTCGAAGTGCATCTGTTCGATTTTACCGGCGACCTCTACGGCCACCATCTCTGTGTCGAACTCAAACGCAAGATCCGTGACGAACGCCGCTTCGATTCCCTGGAGGCACTCAAGCGCCAGATTCGCCACGACGCAGATCTCGCCGAGGCCATGCTGAGCCGCCAGGCCTGAACCCGCAAACCCACGCAACCTGAAGCCCGGACGCATCCGTGACCGACTACAAGCACACGCTCAACCTGCCGCACACCGACTTCCCCATGCGCGGCAACCTGGCCAAACGCGAACCCGACACGCTCGAGCGCTGGGAGTCGATGGACATCTACCACCGCCTGCGTGAAGCACGCGCCGGACGCGAGCGCTTCATCCTCCACGACGGCCCGCCCTACGCCAACGGCGACATCCATATCGGCCATGCGGTCAACAAGGTCCTCAAGGACATCATCGTCAAGAGCCGCAGCCTGGAGGGCTTCGACGCGCCCTACGTGCCGGGCTGGGATTGCCACGGCCTGCCGATCGAGCTGAAGGTCGAACAGACCGTCGGCAAGGTCGGCGAGACCATCGACCCGGACGCCTTCCGCAAGGCCTGCCGCGAGTACGCCGCAGGCCAGGTCGACGGCCAGCGCCGCGGCTTCATGCGCCTGGGCGTGCTCGGCGACTGGGACCATCCCTACCTGACCATGGACTTCCAGCACCGAGGCCGACATCATCCGCGCCCTCGGGCGGCATCGTCGAGCGCGGCCACGTCTATCAAGGGCTACAAGCCGGTGCACTGGTGCGTGGACTGCGGCTCGGCGCTGGCCGAAGCCGAGGTCGAGTACGAGGACAAGACCTCGCCGGCGATCGACGTGCGGCTTCACCGCCGTCGACGCCGACGCACTGCTTGCACGCTGCGAAACCGAAGCGACCGGCAACGGGCCGCTGTCGATGGTGATCTGGACCACCACGCCCTGGACGCTGCCGGCCAACCAGGCGGTGGCGCTGCACCCGGACTTCGACTACGTCGTCGTGCAGGTGAACGGCGAGCAAGGCGAGGAACGTGCTGCTGCTGGCCGCCGATCTGCTCGAAGCGGCATTGGCGCGCTGCGGCTTCGAGCGAAGCATCGCGTACTCGCACGCTGCAAGGGCGCGGCGCTGGAAGGTCTGCGCGTACGCCATCCGTTCCACGACCGCGGCGTGCCGCTGATCCTCGGCGACCACGTCACCCTGGACGCCGGCACCGGCGCCGTGCACACCGCGCCCGGCCACGGCCAGGAGGACTACATCGTCGGCCAGCGCTACGGGCTCAACGTCGACAACCCGGTCGGACGACGACGGCCGCTTCCGCCCCGGGACCGAGTTCTTCGCCGGCGAGAGCGTGTTCGAGGCCAACGATCACATCATCGAGGTACTGCGCGAACAGCGGCGCCCTGCTGCATGCCGAAAAGCTGCGCCACAGCTACCCGCACTGCTGGCGCCACAAGACGCCGATCATCTTCCGCGCCACGCCGCAGTGGTTCATCAGCATGGACAAGCTGGGTCTGCGCACGACGGCGCTGGACGCCCTCGGCGCGATCCAGTTCACGCCCGACTGGGGCCGCGAGCGCCTGCACGGCATGGTCGCCAACCGCCCCGACTGGTGCATCTCGCGCCAGCGCAACTGGGGCGTGCCGCTGGCGCTGTTCGTGCACCGCGAGACCGGCGAGCTGCACCCGGAGACGCCGCGCCTGATCGAGGCGGTGGCCGAACGCGTCGAGCAGCGCGGCATCGACGCCTGGTTCGACCTCGATCCGGCCGAGGTGCTCGGCGCCGAGGCGGCCGACTACGAGAAGGTCACCGACATCCTCGACGTGTGGTTCGACTCCGGCGCCACCCACTCCTGCGTGCTCGACCGACGCCCCGAGCTGGGCTTCCCGGCCGACCTCTACCTGGAAGGCTCGGACCAGCACCGCGGCTGGTTCCAGTCCTCGCTGCTGACCTCGGTGGCGATGCGCGGCGTGGCGCCCTACCGCGGCGTGCTCACCCACGGCTTCACCGTGGACGAGAAGGGCCGCAAGATGTCCAAGTCGCTGGGCAACGTCATCGCCCCGCAGAAGGTCATCGACACGCTGGGCGCCGACATCCTGCGCCTGTGGGTCGCCTCCTGCCGACTACCGCCGCGAGATGACCGTCTCCGACGAGATCCTCAAGCGCATGGCCGACGCCTACCGGCGCATCCGCAACACCTCGCGCTTCCTGCTCGCCAACCTGGCCGGCTTCGATCCCGAGCCGAACCTCGTGCCGCCGGCGAACTGCTGCCGCTGGACCGCCTGGATCGTGCACCACGCCGCGCGGCTGCAGGAGGAGCTGCGCGAGGCCTACCGGCGCTACGAGTTCCACGTCATCTACCAGAAGGTGCACAACTTCTGCGCCGTGGATCTGGGCGGCTTCTACCTCGACATCATCAAGGACCGCCAGTACACCACCCAGGCCGACAGCCTGGCGCGGCGCTCGGCGCAGACCGCGCTGTACCACCTGGCCGAGGCGCTGCCGCGCTGGCTGGCGCCGATCCTGAGCTTCACCGCCGAGGAAATCTGGCAGCACCTGCCCGGCGAGCGCGAGGAATCCGTACTGATGGCCGAGTGGTACGCCTTCCCCGCCGGCGTCGCCGACGGCAGCGTGCTGCCCGAAGGGCTGGACGACGCCTTCTGGGAAACCGTGATCGACGTGCGCCAGGCGGTGAACAAGGATCTCGAAGCGCTGCGCCGCGACAGCGTCATCGGCGCCAACCTCGACGCCGAGGTAGATCTCTACTGCGGCGAACGCACGGCGACCGCCCTGCGCCGACTGGGCGACGAGCTGCGCTTCGTGCTGATCACATCGGCAGCCACGGTGAACGGCGCCGAAAGCGGCGCGCCGGAGCAGGCCTCCGCACACACGCTGGCCAACGGCGAGACGCTGCGCATCGCCGCCCGCCGCAGCCCGCATGACAAGTGCTCCCGTTGCTGGCACCACCGCGCCGACGTCGGCCAGCACCCGGAACACCCCGAGCTGTGCGGGCGCTGTGTGGAGAACGTCGAGGGGGCCGGCGAAACCCGGCGATTTGCGTAACATGCCGACCGCCGGGCATCCCGCATGAAGAATGCCGTCATGCTGCGTTGGCTGTGGCTCTCCGCCATGGTCATCGGCCTGGACCAGATCAGCAAATGGGCCGTATTGGCCTATCTGCCCTATGCCGTGCCACAGCCGCTGTTCCCTGGGCTGAATTTCACCCTGGTCTACAATACCGGAGCAGCCTTCAGCTTCCTGAGTCAGGCCGACGGCTGGCAACGCTGGCTGTTCGTGGGCCTGGCGGCAATCGTCAGCGCCGTGCTGATCGCCTGGCTCATGCGCCTGGAACCACACGAACGCTGGACCGCTGCAGGCCTTGCCCTGATCCTGGGCGGCGCCTTGGGCAACGCGCTGGACCGCGTACTACGCGGGCACGTGATCGATTTCATCGACATTTATTATCGGCACTGGCATTGGCCGGCGTTCAACCTCGCCGATTCGGCCATTACCCTCGGCGCCGCGCTCCTGATCGTGCGCACCCTGTTCGCGCGCACCGAGTCGGCACCTGGCGGGGACGGTGAATAAGGCCGGCAGAGATCACTATCGCTCAGCGGCCCTTCGCCTTGAGCCTGTCGCGCAGAGTACGTAGGCAAGCATCCATTCCCAGGCCGAGCTCGCGGTTGCCGTAAACCAGCAAGGGGAATGTCCGCGCCAGCAGGCGTCGCGCCTGCGGTCGCAGCTTGTCGGTTTGGCCGGCACGCAGCAGCACCAACGCCTCTTCCAGGGTAAGCGGCTCGACCGGCGCGGCCGGTTTACCCGGCCTGCCCTCGGCTTCGGCGAAGATGATTTGATTGCCGCCCTCGCGCATGGCCTTGCCGAGGCGCGTCTCGGCGATCGTGAGCACTTCTTCGAACTTGAGCGCCGCGGTCAGCGCCGGGGTTACCAGGCCTTCGCTGACGGTCATGCGGAACTTGGTATCGCCGCTACGGTAACCCGTCTTGCGCATCAGCTGATGGATGCGCTCGCCGGTCTCGCGCGCAGCGGCGTGCGTGGTGCCCAACATGAGCACCGCGAACTCGGCGCGGCCGATACGCGCGGCGGTGTCCTCTGGGCGCACACTCGAGGAAATCAGCCGCGCAACGTTGATCAGCACTTTCTCGGCCAGCGCCGCACCCTTCTTGGTTTCGAGCACGTCGTACTTGTCCACGCTGATGCGCAGCAGCGAAATCGGCGTGGAGTGACGGATAGCGTAGGACAGCAGCTCGGGACCGTGCTTCATCAGGTAGCGCCGGTTGGCCAGCCCGGTCAGCGTATCAATGGTCGACTCGAGCTCCAGAGCCTTGGTGGCCTGCTGCAGCTTGCGGTTGGTCTGGTCAAGATGGGCGGCCGAACGTGCGCGGGCGCGCAACTGCAGCGAGTCGAAGGGCTTGGTGATGAAGTCGGTCGCGCCGAGGCGCATGGCCTGGCGGCGCATGCGCTCATCGTCGCCATGGCCGGTAACGATGACCACCGGCAGCTGGTTGATCCGAGGGTGGACCGATTCGCGGATAAGGCGCAACAGCTGGAAGCCGTTCAGGCCCGGCATCATCAGGTCGCTGAACACGGCCTGGATGGTGGTGTCAGTGCTGATGATGTCCCAGGCCGCCTCGCCATCGTTGGCCTCGACGACGCGGAAATCGTCGGCGAGCAGCCGACTCATGGCCCGGCACATCGTCGGCGAATCGTCGACGATGAGCAGCCGCGGCTTTTCCAACGCGTAGTCGCTGACCCCGGATTCCTCCGGCGTATCCGGTTGCACCTGCATCATCAGTCACCCCTCCAGGGCTGCAACCAGGCGCTGCGCGCCGGTCCAGGCCCGACATCCCCGCTGCCGCATCCCAGATTTCTGACGCGGCAGGCCGTTCAGCGTCGGGCCGACCGACGGTTACGCCGAGGCCCGACTCGCCCGCTTGCGCTCGTGCTCCAACAGCAGCTTCTTGCGCAGACGGATATGGTGTGGCGTCACTTCGACCAATTCATCATCATCGATGAACTCCAGCGCCTGTTCAAGCGTCAGCCGAATAGGCGGCGTGAGCACGATATTTTCATCCGTTCCTGCAGCACGAATGTTGGTCAGCTGCTTGGCCTTGAGCGGGTTGACCACGAGATCGTTGTCGCGCGAATGGATGCCGATGACCATCCCTTCGTAGACCTCCTCGCCATGGCCGATGAACAGCTTTCCGCGCTCCTGCAGGTTGAACAGCGCGTAGCCCAGCGCCTTGCCGGCGCCGTTGGCGATCAGCACGCCATTCTGGCGCTGGCCGAATTCGCCGCGCTTGAACGGACCATAGTGGTCGAACACGCTGTAGATGAGGCCGGTGCCCTGGGTCGCCGTGAGGAACTCGGTACGAAAACCGATCAATCCCCGCGCCGGCATGATGTAGTCCAGACGCACCCGGCCCTTGCCGTCGGGCACCATATTCTTGAGATCACCGCCGCGCTCGCCGAGTTTCTGCATCACGCCGCCCTGATGCTCTTCCTCGACATCGACGGTGAGCTGCTCGTAGGGCTCCTGCCTCTCGCCGTCGATCTCGCGGATGATCACCTCGGGACGCGACACGCCCAGTTCGTAACCCTCGCGGCGCATGTTTTCGATCAGCACGGACAGGTGAAGCTCGCCGCGTCCCGAGACCTTGAGCCGATCGGGATCATCGGTCTCGTCCACGCGCAGAGCGACGTTGTGCACCAACTCGCGCTCCAGGCGCTCGCGGATCTGGCGGCTGGTGACGTACTTGCCGTCGCGTCCGGACAGCGGCGAGGTATTGACCTGGAAAGTCATGCTCACCGTAGGCTCGTCCACGGTGAGCGCCGGCAGCGCCTCGACGTTCGACGGATCGCACAGCGTGTCGGAGATGTTCAGCGGATCGAGGCCGGTGAAAGCGATGATGTCGCCCGCCGAGGCCTCGGGCACTTCCACACGCTCCAGGCCATGGAAACCGAGTACCTGCAGCACACGGCCCTGACGACGTTTGCCGTCGCGATCGACGACCACCACCGAGGTATTAGTGCGGATCTTGCCTCGGGTCACGCGGCCGATACCGATAACGCCGACGTAGCTGTTGTAGTCCAGCAGGCTGACCTGCAGCTGGAACGGCCCTTCGGGATCGACCTCAGGCGGCGCGACGTGCTCGACCACCGCCTCGAACAGCGAGGTCATGTCGCCTCCCTGCACGTCGGACTCGCGTCCTGCGTAGCCGTTCAGGGCCGACGCGTAGAGCACCGGGAAGTCGAGCTGTTCGTCGGTCGCGCCCAAGCGGTCGAACAGATCGAAGGTCTGATCCACCACCCAGTCAGGGCGCGCACCCGGACGGTCGACCTTGTTGATCACGACGATCGGGCGCAGCCCCTGCTCCAGCGCCTTCTGGGTCACGAAGCGGGTCTGCGGCATCGGGCCTTCCACAGCATCGACCAGCAGCAGCACCGAATCCACCATCGACATCACGCGCTCCACCTCGCCGCCGAAGTCGGCGTGTCCGGGGGTGTCCACGATATTGATGTGATAGTCATTCCACTCGATGGCGGTGTTCTTCGCCAGAATGGTGATGCCTCGCTCTTTCTCCAGCTCGTTCGAATCCATGACGCGCTCTCCACTTCGGCGCGGGCGTCGAAGGTGCCGGACTGCTGCAGAAGCTTGTCCACCAGCGTGGTTTTACCGTGGTCGACGTGGGCAATAATGGCTATGTTGCGTATATGTGCGGTGGTGGTCATACGAATAGGGTCCTCAAGCGGCGGCTGATTGTATCCGGAATGGCTCTTCAGCGCATGTCCGACTTGACAGTCAGCGATGAGCCGCGCATGTTTCCCTTTATAGGTACATTAGGAAAACCTGATATGCAATCTCAAACTCTTCCGGTGACCACCCCTTACGACCGCCTGGGCGGCGAAGAGGCGATCCGTCGCCTGGTCAAGCGTTTCTACGAACTGATGGACGAGATGCCGGAAGTATGGGAAACGCGCAAGATCCACCCCAAGGATCTGAGCGGCGCCGAGGAAAAGCTGTTCAAGTACCTCAGCGGTTGGCTGGGCGGACCACAGCTTTACATCCAGGAATATGGCCACCCCATGTTGCGCCGCCGCCACCTACCGTTCGCCATCGGCGCGCGTGAACGCGATCAGTGGCTGATGTGCATGCACATGGCGCTGGACGAGCAGAATATCGATCCCGAGCTGGATGGCCCGCTACGCGCCGCCATCGACGGCCTGGCCGATCACATGCGCAACCAGCCGGACTAGGGCCTGTACGCAGGCCCTGTCGCCCCCTTCCCTGCGTTCCGGCGCTCGGCGAGCACCTGCAGCGAAGCGGCGATCCGCCGCGCGCGCTCGTACCACGGCCGTGCCAACTCGTCCGGCAAATGCTCGCGTAGAGTCTGTACGAACAAGGCCAGCCAATCCTTCAGCAGCTCCGGACCGACTTCGACCGGCTCATGGCGAGCCATCACTTCGTAGCGGTACGGTCGGTAGCGCGGTCCACCCAGACTGCGCCACCAGTAATGCGTCATGCGTGCCTTGTGTTCGTCCCAATCAGTCACCGCAGCGAACGGCTCGGCCAGCGCCGGGTGCTTGCGGACGCGGGCATAGAAATCGTCCACGACCTGCGCCACCCGCTCGCGGCCGATGGCTTCGTACAAGACCGGCTTCCCGGCGCTTATTTCCTTGGCCACAGCCATCAGCGCGCTCGCTCAGCGATGCGTGTCGCCGAACGTGACCAGACCGCGCACCTTGGGAAACAGCTCGCGCGCGATCGAAGGATCGTGGCGCAGAATCCGCGTCCAGTGCGGGAACAGATTGTTCTCCTCACGCCACTCGTGCTTGGCGAGCTGCCCGGAGATGATGGCGAAGAACGGCGCCAGCATGCCGGCATCGTCCAGGCCTTCGTCCACCATCTCCTCGATCATCACCGTGTGCTCGACGATCTCGTCGTGCTCACGCAACATGATCGAGGTCGGGTCGTCGCCACGAGGGGAGCGCGGCAGTTCCAGCACCGGCACGACGATTTCGTTCTCGGCCTCGACGTGGTTGCGCAGACGCTGGGCATATTCGACGAATATCGGTAGCGCCTCGGCCATGTTGCCGGCATTGGTATGGTGCAGCGCGGCGGCGAACAAACGGTCGATACGCTCGTGGTCGCGCGTCAGCAGATCGACCAGGTCGCTGGCCTCGACGTCCTCGCGCCGGCGAATACGTACGCGCCACCGAGACGGACCTGCTTCCAGCAAATCCCAATAGATGGCGTTGCGTAGCTCCAGCGTAAGCGCGTCCATCAGCAAACGCGGATCGTCCAAGGCCAGCAACTCCATCTCACGACCGCGCGGCAATCCGCGCAGATAACCGAGCGCGTAGCTGTGCTCGGTCAGGTTGCCGCGTTGTGACAGATCGATCAGGCTTTCAGACATGATGCGCTCCCTTGCCCCGCCTCACAGCGCGCCGATCGGTATGACCTGCTTCGTAAATGCGACGGCGAGGATGTAGAAAAATACGGCCAGCGCCGCAACCCATGCGCCGGCGCGCACCCCACGCGTACGCCCGCGTTTGAGCGCGATCGTCCCCAGCACGATGTACACGACTAGCGCCACCAGCTTGGCAACCAGCCAGGGCTGCTGAGTGGGATACAGGTGCAGGGTGAACACCAGGCCAACGCCGCTCGCCAGCAGTAGCGTGTCGACGATGTGCGGCGTCACCCGAACCCAGCGCGCCCGCAGCAGCGAAGATCCGCGCAGCATCCAAACGCCGCGCGCGACGAATCCGGCCAGTGACAGCAGCACGGTCGCGATATGAAGCTTGAGTAGCCAGTACATTCCTGCTCCCGGGTCGGCCGATTTAACGCCTGAGTACGGGAGACGAGAGTATCACAGCACCGAGCGGGGACGGGGAGGCGTGGGCGGCGGCTTAGCCCCTGTGCTCATGCCACATAAAAACGCCACCCGGAGAGGCGCTCTCCGGGTGGCGGTTCAACAGCCGGACCGGGCTGGGCTCTTTAATCGACGGAGTCTGCGACGACAGCCGACTTCACCGTTGCCGGCACTCCGCCTTGCTCATAGGCGCCGCGCATCAGCCATACATAAATACCCGCCCCAAGCAGCCCGCCCAGGAAGAGCGAGAAATCCTTCAGGTCGCCAGGCACGAAACTCGTTGCGATCGCCAGCAGCGTGGCCGGGACGACACTTTTGACCGCCAGCCAGTTGACGCCGTTGGTGTACCAATATGCGCCGTCGGGTTTGTCGCTGAACAGATCGTCGACCTTGATTTCGCGTTTCCTGACCAAGTAGTAGTCGGCGAGAATGATCCCGTACAGAGGGCCGATGGTGGCGGCCAGGAAGTCCACGGTGTAGTGGATCGCCGCCGGATTGTTGAACAGATTCCACGGCGTGAGAAATACCGAGCCCAGCGCGGCGATCATGCCACCCATGCGCCAACTGATCTTGTTCGGCGCAACGTTCGAGAAATCGAAGGCCGGCGAGACGAAGTTCGCCACGATGTTGATGCCGATGGTCGCGGTGACGAAGGTGAATGCACCCAGTAGTGCAGCCACCGTGTTGTCGATCTGCCCCACCGTCGCAACCGGATCGGTAATCATCTTGCCGAATACCGGCAGCGTGCCGGAGACGACCACCACGGTCACCACCGAGAACAACAGGAAGTTGACCGGCAGCCCCCAGAAGTTGCCCTTCTTCACCGCCGCGTAATCCTTGCAGTACCGCGAGAAGTCGCTGAAGTTCAGCGTCGGACCTGCGAAGTAGCCCGCCACCAGTGCGATGGCGATGATCATCTGCCACACCGCACTCCAGCCGCTCAGCGTCTTGCTGCCCAGCGAGAAGCTGATGTTGCTGATACCCGCCTTGCTCACGATCCAGAACGCCAGCAGGAACATCACCACGTACACCGCCGGGCCGGCCCAGTCGATGAAGCGTCGGATCGCCTCCATGCCGCGCCAGAACACCAGGGCCTGCAGGAACCAGATCACCATGAAGCTGATCCAACCCAATGCGGACAAACCGAGAAAGTGAGGATCGGTCAGCGACTGCATGCCGGGGAACAGCTTGAGCAGCACGATGTTCAGCGCGCCGGAGGCAAGATAAGTCTGAATGCCATACCAAACGAGAGCGATCGAGCCGCGGATCACCGCCGGCACATTTGCCCCGAACACACCGAAGGACAGCCGCGCAACCACGGCGTAGGGTACGCCCGCCTGCTGGCCGGGCCGACCGAGCAGGTTGGCGAACACCTGCACGATCATGATGCCGAGCAGCAGGCTGACCAACACCTGCCAGCCGGTCAGGCCAAGCGCGAACAGGCTGGCAGCGAAGACGTATCCGCCCACGCTGTGCACATCCGCCATCCAGAACGCAAAAATGTTGTACCACGTCCAATGCTGAGTGCGATCCTTGTCGGGCGATGCCCCTTCCGGCAGCAGCGGCGCCAGATCGCGGTTGCACAACCGTCCGCTGTACTGCTGCGGATACCCTTTATCGCTCGATGCCGTCGACATGCCTAACCCCCGTCCATTGATGGCTCATACAGACTTTCACTAAAAGTTGTATGCAATCTTTCGCAAGATTTGGGCCAAACAGACAAACAGATTGTCTTTATCCGATAAAAACCCTTGATTATTCTTAAAATACAATCGAGTAAGTAACATTCAACCGCAATCCACCCGATATCGACGCAACACTGAAGGTGCGCCATAACGCACCGTTTCGATGCCAGAAGTCCCTATTTCAGTGCATTCTCAAGAACGACCCAGTCCTTACGACGAGCGACAGCCGTGTCTGGTCAATAATGGGAAAGACAACGGCCATGAAGACAGAGGAACTCTTTATATGCATACATTTATTGCATACAATCTATCGCAATGAACTCATCCTACGCTCAGAGCAACGCCAACCCCGCCTCCTCTCACGAAGGAGATCGCGATGCATTGATCTATGGGCGCATCGTCGATGCCATCGTCGCTCACAAACTCCCCCCGGGAGCCCGGCTGCCCGAAGAAACGCTGGCCGACACCTTCGGCGTCAGCCGAACCATCATTCGCACCGTGCTGCAGCGATTGGCACTGGAACGCATGGTCGTACTGCAGCGCAATCGCGGCGCGCAGGTGGCACGCCCGGACGTCAACGAAGCCCGCCAGGTCTTCGCCGCCCGACGCATGGTCGAAACCGCCAGCATGCCGGACATCGTCCGTAATGCCGGCAAGGAACAGATCAATAATCTGCGCAAACTCACCCGCCGCGAACGCCAGGCCCAACAACAACACCAGCACAGCGAGGCGATCCGACTCTCGGCCGCCTTCCACGTCGAACTGATCGGCATCGCGGGCAATCCCGTCATCACCGAGTTCGCTGCGCAACTTGCTTCGCGTACCTCTCTGGTCATCGCGGTCTACGGCTCGCACCACAGCGTGGGCTGCGACTGCGGCGAACACGGCGAACTCGTGGACCTGATCGACGCCCGGCGCGAACAGGAGGCAACCGACTGGGTCGCGCAGCATCTGCGCCACATCGAAGCCAGCCTGCACTTCGAGCAGCCGGAAAACGCCATGCCGGACTTCACCGCCATCTTCGGCGAATAGGGAGCTGTTGAGCGTGCGTATCCAGGTCGTCAATCCGAACACAAGCGCCGACATGACTCGCCAGATCGCGGATGTGGCCCGCGCCGCCGCCAGCCCGGGCACGCTGGTCGAAACGACCTGCCCGGCCCACGGCCCCGCTTCCATAGAATCCCATTTCGACGAGGCCATCGCCGGCGCCGCGCTGCTGGAGCGCATAGCCGAAGGCGTCTCGGCCGGTTTCGATGCCCACGTCATCGCCTGTTTCGGCGACCCGGCCCTGTCGGCTGCCCGCGAACTGGCGCGTGGCCCCGTCATCGGCGTTGCCGAGGCGGCCATGCATGCGGCAACCATGGTGGCCACGCGATTCTCCATCGTCACCAGCCTCGGGCGCACGGCGATCCAGGCCGAGGAGCTACTGCTGCGCTACGGCTTCGAGCGCCATTGCCGGCGCATCCGCGCGGTCGAACTGCCGGTGCTCGACCTCGCCCACGAGGATTGCTCCGTTTCGGCCCAGATTGCCGAGGAATGCCGTCGGGCGCGCGACGAGGACGACATCGGCGCCATCGTGCTCGGCTGCGCAGGCATGGGCGCACAGGCCGCGCCGCTGTCCGCCGAGCTAGGCCTGCCGGTCATCGACGGCGTTGGCGTAGCGGTGCGCATGGCCGAGGCCCTGGTCGGCGCCGGATTGTTCACCAGCAAACACGGCGACCTTGCCGTCCCGCCCAGCAAACGTTTCGCCGGCCGCGACGCGCACTGGAGCACGACATGAGCCTGGACGACTACCCCCGCGACCTGCGCGGCTACGGCGCTAGCCCGCCGCAGGCGGACTGGCCCGGCAACGCGCGCATCGCCGTGCAGTTCGTACTCAACTACGAGGAAGGCGGCGAGCGCTGCGTACTGGACGGTGATCCGCACGCCGAAACCTTCCTCTCCGAAATCGTCCAGGCACCGCCGCATCCCGCGCGCCACATGAGCATGGAATCGCTCTACGAGTACGGCTCGCGCGTCGGCGTCTGGCGCATCCTGCGCGAATTCGAACGGCGCGGCCTGCCGCTCACCGTATTCGCCGTCGCCCTCGCGCTGGCACGCAACCCAGAGGCTGCAGCCGCATTCGGGGAACAGGGTCACGAGATCGCCGGCCATGGCTGGCGCTGGCTCGACTACCAGAACGTCGACATCGACACCGAGCGCAGCCATCTGCACCAGGCCGTAAATCTAATCGAACGCCTCACCGGACAGCGCCCGCTTGGCTGGTACACCGGCCGCGACAGCCCCAACACCCGGCGCCTGGTGGCCGAGGAAGGCGGCTTCGAATACGACGCCGACCACTACGGCGACGAACTGCCGTTCTGGACGCAGGTAAGCACCGGCAGCGGCGAAGCACGGCCCCACCTGATCGTGCCCTATACGCTGGATGCCAACGACATGCGCTTCGCCACCGTGCAGGGCTTCAACACCGCCGAACATTTCTATACCTATCTGCGCGACACCTTCGACACGCTCTACGCGGAAGGCGCCGATACCCCGCGCATGATGTCGGTCGGCCTGCACTGCCGACTGACCGGCCGCCCCGGCCGCTTCCGCGCACTGCAGCGTTTTCTCGACCATATCGAACGTCACGACCGCGTGTGGGTCGCCCAGCGCCTCGATATCGCCCGCCACTGGCGCGCACGCCATCCCTACAGTCTCGACGAACTTCCAACCGCGGCCGCATCCTCAGCATGAACCCGACACAGCCAGACAGCACCGAAACACCCGCATTCGCCACCCTACTGCCCAACCTTGCCGACGCGACGTTGGGCGCCGCCGTGCTTGCCGTCAGCGACGAGTTCTTCGCTCCCTGCGAACGCATGCTGGACCCCGAACCGCCGCGTTTCGAAGTTGGCCTGTACGACGACCACGGCAAGTGGATGGACGGCTGGGAAACCCGCCGCCGACGCGACGGCGGCCACGACTGGTCCATCGTCCGGCTGGCATTTCCAGCCGACGTCGCAGGCGTGGAACTGGACACCCGCTTCTTCACCGGCAACGCCCCGGCAGGCGCCGCACTGGAATGCGCCCTGCTGCCGCCCGACACCGAGCCCGACGCGCAAACGGATTGGCGGCCGCTGCTTGGCCTGACCCCGCTACAGGGCGACACAAGGCGTTTCATCGCCTTCGACACGCCGCAGGCATGCACGCATCTGCGCCTGAACATCTATCCCGACGGCGGCATCGCCAGGCTCCGTGTGCACGGCACGGTGCGTCCCCAGGCGTCGACCGGAACGGCGGCGGAGCGCGATCTACTCGCCCTGGCCAACGGCGGACGCGCACTCGCCTGGAGCGACGCCCACTACGGACACCCGCAGAAACTGCTGCGCCCCGGCCGCGGCATCAACATGGGCGACGGCTGGGAAACCCGCCGTCGCCGCGAACCGGGCCACGACTGGTGCATCCTCAGCCTGGGCGAAGCCGGCGTCATCGAACGCATCGAGGTCGACACCGCCCACTTCAAGGGCAACTACCCCGCCGCCTGCTCCATTCAGGCCGCCCGCCTCGACGGCGCGCCCGACGCCGGCATCGTCGTGCCGCAGAGCATGTTCTGGAAGACGCTGTTGCCCGAGCAGCCTCTTGACGCCGACGCGGTTCGATCCTTTGCTGGCGAACTCGCCGCGCTCGGACCGATTACCCATCTGCGCTTCAACATCCTGCCCGACGGCGGGGTGAGCCGCCTGCGCGCCTACGGCCACTCCGCCTGAGATGCGCGAACTCGTCGTACAAACGGCCGACCGCGACACTTTTGCCCCATTCGGCGACCTGATCGAGGCCGACAGCACGTCGTTCGACACGATCAACGCGGGCACCACCCGGCGTTTCAGCGACCAGACGCGTATCCGCCTGAGCGGAGACAACGCTCAGGCCTGCGTGCACATCTACCGCGCCGCCGCGCTGCATGAGCCCGTCGAGCTGCGCCTGATGGAACGCCACCCCTTCGGCAGTCAGTTGTTCATGCCGCTGCAGGGGCAAGCATTCATCGCCGTGGTCGCAACACCCGACTCGTCCCCCACACCCGACCGCCTCAGTGCCTTCCTGATTCCAGCGGGCCGGGGCATCAACCTTGCCCCCGGTACTTGGCATCACCCTCTACTCTCGCTCGCCGCCGCGGACTATCTGGTCGTAGAACGAACCGATCCCAGGGGAAACCTAGAGGAATACGCACTGACCGAACCCCTGCGGCTCGTACTGCCGCACGAAACCGTTTTCTAGCCTCCGGCTTTCGCGTCCCTGAAGATCGATCACATCTTCGCGCGTGGCTTCGAACCGGGCAGCAGCGGCGCCCAGTCGTTCTCGCAATAGGGTGGAAACAACCTATGCAAGCGGAACTACTCAACGCACTGAGCTGTCACAAGCGTATCGCGCCGGACAAAGCGGGATAGCTCGCCCGGCTCGAATCAGGCCGGAACACGCCACAACTCATGAGCCCAACGGCGATAATGACTGAATCGTAATCCGCAGACAGCGGCATCCGTTTGAGGATTCACGGTTTAATGTATGGCGAAGCATGTCGTGCGGCCAGCCGACGCAGCAAAAGACACTAAATCAATACGCGCACAGTTCGTACATCACGCCTGAAACGCCGGGCGACCGGCACTTCTGGCGAAGCCGCCTGCCGGACCGACATCCGCGCCAAGGAAACCGCATTGCAGGACGCTCTTGCAAGGAACCCCAAGCCCGCGTCGTTTGCCCGCATACGCGGCCAACGCGTGGCCGTCATCTCCGACGCACTAGCCGAACGCAACGGCGTCGGCTCCTATTACCGGGATCTGGCCGTGCAGCTGAGCGACCGCGGCCTTCAGACCGAAGTCCTCTGTCCCGACGGCCACACCGGCCGCTCCCTGCCCATGCCCGGCGATCCCACGCAGCGTCTATGGCTGCCACCGGCGCGCGAACTCACCGCCAAGCTGGAACGGCTGCAGCCGCAAGTCATCGTCCTGCCCACTCCCGGCCCGTTCGGCCTCTATGGCCTGTGGGCCGCCAAACGCCTTGGCGCACGGATCATCGTCGGCTTCCACACCCATTTCGAAGCGCTTGCGAGCCACTACTGCCGCGCCCCGCTGGACCGCGCGGTGCGCCTGGGCTGGCGTCTGTTCAACGCGCGCGTTTTCCGTCAGGCAGCCGGCGTGGTGACGACCTCCCGGCCGATGGTGGCCGCAGCCCAGGCGCTGGGTGCGCCGCACGTACACCGTCTCGGCACACTGCTCGGCCCCGAATTCCTCGCCACGCATACGCCGAACCGCGATCAGCTGCGTTCCGTCCTGTTCGCAGGCCGTCTGGCGGCGGAAAAGAATCTCGAAGCCGTCGTGCAGGCTGCTCGCGATCTGCCCGGCGTCGCGTTCCACATCGTCGGCGACGGCCCGCAGCGGGACTTCATCCTGGGCCAGGCGGCGCAACTGCCCAACCTGCACTACCACGGCTGGTGCAGCCGCAGCGAACTGCTGACGCATATGGACGCCAGCGACCTGCTGGTGCTGCCGTCTCACGTGGAATCGTTCGGCACCGTCGTCCTGGAAGCGATGGCACGTGCGCGGACCACGTTGATTTCGCCACATTGCGGTATCGCCGAGTGGCCCGCACTGGCCGCGGACCTCGCCATCATGCGTCCGCAGGAATCCCTCGCCGACGCCATTTCCCGCCTGTCACGGCTCGATCCGCGGATGCGCAGCCGCATGGCTCAGGCCGCCCGCCGCGCCGCGTTGGCCATGAACGAGGCGGCCGTGGGCGACTGGGTGAACATCATCGGCGGTGCGGATGACATGCAGGGCGCGGACGACAGCTGTGCGGAACTGACGCCGGCGCACGAACGCGCGATGCCATGAGCCTCCCGCTGCCCCGCCCGGGCGACTGGCCCTGGCTGTCGCTGCACGACGTCTGCCCCGCCACGCTCGAACGCACCGAAGCGCTCGCCACCCGAATCGAGGCCACTGGTCGCCGCGCGACCCTCCTGGTCATTCCTGACGCCGGCTGGGACGATGCCAGCCTGGAGCGGCTGCGGGCGCTGCACGGTCGCGGCCACGACCTCGCCGGACATGGCTGGACGCATCAAGCCGCGCGCTGGGGCAGCCTCGCCCACCGCATCCACGGCTGGATGATCTCCAACCGCGTCGCCGAACACCTGGCGGAGGACGCGGCCGGTCGCGAGCGAATCATCCGCCGCTGCCATGCCTGGTTCGCCGAAAACGATCTACCCGAGCCGTCGCTGTACGTCCCGCCCGCCTGGGCCATGGGGCGCATTCCAGCCAACCGACTGCGGCAGTTGCCCTTCCGTTACTATGAAACGCTGGGCGGTATTTACGCTCCACGACATGCCGGTTTCACGCGGCTGCCGCTGGCCGGCTTCGAAGCAGATCGGCCCTGGCGCGCGCATGCCCTGAGGCTGAGCAATGCTTTCAACCGGCGCCTGGCGCAAAAGACGAACCGCCTGCGCATCGCCATTCACCCCTGGGACCTGGACGGCCCGCTAGGCGTCGACCTGCTTCGCCTGCTGGCTCCGCCAGCGGCAATCACCGCCTAATCCAGCATCCCCTGACACGCAGCGAAATTCGAAGCTAGGCCTTGAATACCTGCGCGCAGCTAATCGCTGCATATCATTGCTGGCTACCAACCTGACCGTTGATATCAAACGCCTCTGCGCTATAGACCTCGATAGATCGAGCTTCCGGTATCGGCCACAACCAGTAGTTCTGAAGAAGTAGCCTGAGCGGCTTCTCTCTACCGCACAGCGGACAGCTAGCTACATCCGCTATTTATGGGGGTGTGGTCGGTTGGCGCGATGTCGCACAGTTTGCGGTTGCCCAAAATCCGCGCTGTTAAGACCCCCCAAGCTCTACGATGGCCCTACTGCAGTCCGGTTCACGTGCGCGCATAGATCTGAAGTAAAGGAACACTCTGTGATCCGCAGTACCCTCCAAATCTTCAACCGCGCCTGCGGCGCAATCCAAGCGTTCTCAGAAAGCACTGCAGTGCCGGCGAGGATCCGCGATACCAATATCGGCCACCGGACTTCGAGGTCATCTGCCGGGAGTGGCTTCAACGCGAAGCACGGCCCCTGGATTTTGGGCAATAGTACTGGCCGGCGCTTTGCTATGCAGAGGTTTAGCGTGGGAGCACCGCCGTGCCTGGGATTGCTCTGACGGGGAATACTACGGCGGCAAACGGCGTGCGACTTGCTTCGGCTCGCACCGGATCCACCCGGACGGGTTAGGGTGACCGCCCGGATGGAGTGAAGGGGGTGAGAGTTAAACGGTGTACATACGCGTGGCGCGCACGCGTCGACGTCCTGCTAGACCCAGGCCCAGCATCGCCAGCAATCCAAGGCCGAAGATGCCGACGCTCGGAGGTTCTGGAACCGCGTTTATGCCTGTTCCGGCGATGACGGTGGAGTTCACCGACGCAAGTTGCTGTCCCGCACACTCTGTTTCGGCATTACATGTAACTGAGAACATGAATCTGTACACATTGTTCTGGTTCATGTTGTATCCGGGATCGCCAAATGCACCGGCGATTGAAGCGTAGGAGAGTGTTTCGGCGTTCTGGGCTCCGTAATCAACCAAGGGGTTCAGGGAATTCGAAGCCGAGCCGCCATCCCTGCCTGTGCTGCTGTACCCGTAGTTATCAGGGATAGCCAGGGCGTCGAAGGCGCCGGTCGTGCCATTTGCCACGTCCTGCAGCTGTAGCGACGTACTCACATCGCTGAGCATCAGACCGGTGTTTCCCAGGTTGAGCGAGAACGCGAATCCCCAAGCCGCGCCGGACTTGCCTGCTACCGTGGTCGCGCCGGTCGGCACATAGTAGGTGCTACTGTTGGCTGGCGCCGGAACGACGGAACCGGTGTAGCGAATTAACGTCTGGAGGCCGATTTCCACACCGTTCGTGCGATTGACGACCCAGTTCGTGTTGGGGTTACCGGTGCCGTAGTAGGTCCCCGGCGCCAACAGACTTGTGTTGTATAGGATCGTGGCTTGGGCGGGCCCTGCAATGAACATGATGGCCGCAGCAGCCATGCCCGCCATCCCCAAATAGCTCGATCTCCTAAAAAGGACCCGAGGGCTCGGAGCTGAAAAAATCTTCATTCTTACGCCTCCTTCTGATCTCCCCTGTATGCAGTCTCACGCGCCCGACTTAGAGGAAGCAAGAGAAATGCCGATTTCTACGATTCATCGAATATTCAGTGTGTTATGCCACATTACAGGACGCCCCATTCAGTGAATTTGTAAAAAATATCGACAGACATTAGCCCTAAATTTAAGAAAATTAGCTCTTTAAAGATCCGGTTTCGTGCACTGGCTGCATGTCCCACGTAAGCCTCGGTTGAATGCGCCAGGCAATAAGGATTATTCAGAGTCCGAGTCGCCACCGGCTTGCTAGACAGTCCATAGCCCTTCTTTACTTCGGGTGTCTACAAAGCGCGCCAGAGCTGACGGTCTAGTGGAAACATGCAATGACCGATCAAGGTCGGAAGAAACCTTGTCTGCTAGCGGTCATGAGCGGCCCGCTAGCGGTTATTAACACCTGCCAAGCGTATGCAGGTTTTCAACAATCGCATTGCCGCCATCGACAATGATGGTGGTGCCCGTGATGTAGCTGGCGCTTGCCGACGCGAGAAAGGCGACGGCGGCCGCAACTTCTGAGGGGCGGCCTGCTCGTCCGATGGGCGAGCATTTGCCCGCAAGAATTTCTTCCTCCGTGCTCGAAGCGGTTTGGATCCATCCGGGAGCTACGCAATTGGCGGTGATGCCGGATCTGGCGGTTTCAAGCGCAAGACTTTGGGTCATGCCTGTCATGCCGGCTTTGGATGCGGCATAGGACGCTTCGCCCGCGTTGGCCCCTGTCGTGCCCGTGGTGGAGGAGATGTTCACGATCCGCCCATACCCGCGTTTCGTCATCCCGGGCAGAACGCCGCGCGTCATCAGGAAGGCTGTCGTCAGATTTCTGTTGAGAGACAACATCCAATCGTTGAGCGTCATGGTGGCGATTTCCGCGAAGGGTTCCGGGCTTCCCAATTGGGACATGCCTGCATTGTTCACCAGAACGTCGATCCTGCCATGTTGAGCCTCGGCTTCGGCGCAGAGACGCTGGGCCTCCGCCTCGATAGTCAGGTCGGCGACGAATCCATGCGCCGAGATTCCCGCTTGGCGCAGTTCTTCCACGCGGTCGAAAATCCGATTGCTTGTGGAGCAGATGAGTATGTCCATCCCTCTTTGCCCCAGTTCGCGGGCGATCGCGAAGCCAATGCCGTCGGCACTGCCCGCACCGGTAATCAGGGCAACCGGTTTTTCGGGAAGAGTCATTTTCGTACCTCAGTTTTCAGGCAAGCCTGCGTCTATATTGAGTTGGGGGTAGGCCACCGCAACCGTACGTCTGACGTTTGACCTCAATGGGGTTAACCGTCTGCTGCAAGTCGCAAACGAGCATTTCAAACTATCCGCGTTTCCCCTCATTCCAACATCCCCTGCCGAACGATGAAATCCGCCACCTCGGCTACGCCCTGACCGGCGCGGATGTTGGTGAACACGAACGGCCGCTCGCCGCGCATCTTGCGCGCGTCGCGATCCATCACTTCCAGCGACGCGCCGACATGCGGGGCCAGATCGATCTTGTTGATGACCAGCAGATCGGACTTGGTGATCCCCGGCCCGCCCTTGCGCGGGATCTTGTCGCCGGCCGACACGTCGATGACGTAGATCGTCAGATCGGACAGTTCGGGGCTGAAGGTCGCGCTGAGGTTGTCGCCGCCGCTTTCCACGAACACCACGTCGAGTTTCGGGAAAACGCGACTGCAGTTCGCGCACGGCGGCCAGGTTCATCGACGCATCCTCGCGGATCGCAGTGTGCGGGCAACCGCCGGTTTCCACGCCCATGATGCGGTCGGCCGGCAGGGCCGCGTGTTTGATCAGGAACTCGGCGTCCTCGCGGGTATAGATGTCGTTGGTGACTACGGCGACCTCGTATTGGTCGCGCATGTGTTTGCACAGGGCTTCGACCAGGGCCGTTTTGCCGGAACCGACCGGGCCGCCGATGCCGACGCGGAGTGCAGCTTCTTGGCTCATTTTGTTCTCCTTTGAATTTGTGTCTGCAAGTTTTTATGTGCTTGGGTAACAGCGACTCATCAAGCTATCCGGGGTCTGTTTCGGGCGCGATTCGAGGTATGTCGTTTCTGTTGGCGACTCGATGGGAGCTTTTCCTGTTTTTGACGCTGAGGCCTGTTTCGTGCGCGAATCAGCGTTAGGTAGTACTGGTCTTACGTGTGTGACGCGCCCGAGCCCCTTTCTTTGCATGCCCAAAGAAAGAGGCGAAAGAAAGGCACCCGAAAGGCCTTGTCCCTGACGGGCAGACCTCGAGCGCACACCCCGTCACGGGGCACCGCAGCCATTCGCATCCCTGCGAAAGGCTGCGCGGGCGGCGTCCTGCCGCCCGACCCCGCGCCGGGGCGCACGCTCGAGGCAAGGCCACACGGGAATCGGGAAGTCAAAACAGAACGCATCCCAAACGCTTGGGCTGCGTATCCGCGTATCGAGGCGTAGGTTGGGGTAAGCGAAGCGCACCCCAACGCGGGCGGCGCAGATCATGTTGGGGTTCGTTGCACTCACCCCAACCTACGGGAGCCGTGTTTTGACGTTCGGTCCCCCCTGATCGCTTGCCTCGCGAACGTGCGCCTGGGCGGGGATGGCTGACACGGATGTCAGCCAAGCAGCTCTTGGCCTGGACGGCCAATAGCTGCGGGCCCCGTTCAGGGGTGCGTTCGCGAGGTTGCCCGTCAGGGACAAGCGATCCTGGGGGTGCGTTTCTTTCGCCGGTTTCTTTGCGCATTCAAAGAAATCGGCTCGGGCGCGTCACCTCGATCAAACAAATCCCCAAACGTCGAATCGCGTCCGAAACAAGCCCCAAGGCCAGCAAATGCTTCGCCTTCTCTCACCCCAAACTCAACCCAAAAAGCCTCCCTCCCACTCCAACAAATCCATCACGACCGAAACAACCGCGAATACATCCGCGCATGCTTCACACTCGCCATCACCATCCCCGGCATCGACCGCCCAACATCCTCGTCGCCAACCGCCAACGCCACATCGACAGCATCCGCCAAAGCCGGCTGCAAGGCGCTCAAAACCCGCTGCCCCGCAGCCTGCCCCAGCGGCACCAGCTTGATCGCCGCCGCCACCTGGTTCTCGACCCAGGCCCAGGCATAACCCAACAAGGCCACGCGCGGCTCGATGCCCCACTCGGCCGCCGCCAGCCCGAACAGCGTCGCAAAACACGCCGGCCGCGCGTCCAGCCAGTCGCCGGCAGCGGCGATACCCAGATCGTGCAGCACGCGCGCCAGCGAACTGCCCAGCTGATGGTCCTCAGCGCGCAACTCGGCCGTCTCGCGCAACGCGTACAAGCGCGCGTTCCATTCCACTGCCAGCGCCGCATCGCCCGCCGACCAGGCCGCATGCAGCCGCACCAGCATCGCCAGATCGGTCCACGCCAGCACGTCGCCGAGCACGCCGCGAATCCAGGCCAGCGCGCTCGCCTCGTCGCTCACCCAACCGACCTCCACCGCATATTCCAGGCCCTGCGAATACGCGTAGGCGCCGACCGGCAACGCCGGACTGGCCAGCTGCAGCAATCGCAGCAGCGCCGCATCGGGCAGCGGCGCCTGTTCAGTGGGCATGCGCGTGGCCGCCTCCATAGGCGCCCGCCTCCGGTTCGAACGGCGCCTGCTCGACCGTCACTTCCAGACCGAACTCGCGCACCATGTCGTCGAGCACGTGATCGTGCACGTAACGCAACCAGTCCTCGGCAACCTGGAGCGGCACGTGGCGGTTGCCCAGATGGTAGGCGGCGCGCATGCGCTGCAGCGGCGTTCCGCCGCTGACCGTGGACACGGTCTCCGTCGCGGCCCGCACTTCGACCACACGCCCGTCTTCGGCGCGCAGGCGGTCGCCGCCGCGCAGCACCTGCCCGCGCGGCAGAAACAGCCCGATCTCCTCGCCGCTGTCGAGCCGCGTCAGCAAACGGCTCTTCTGCCGAAATTCGAAGGCCAGCGTCAGTGTTTCCTGCGCGGGCGGCTGTGCCCTCCAGGCGCTCGCCGATACGCAACATCGTCTTGCTCATATCGCCTCTACGTGGTCCAAACTCGCAAATGCGCGCTACCCTGTGCGCACCTTCCGAAGCGCTCATCCCATGGAATACGACTGCCTCATTCTCGGCGCCGGCCTGAGCGGCCTGTACGCCGCTCTGCAATTGCAGCAACGCGGTTTGCGTTGCGTCGTGCTCGAAGCACGCGAGCGTCTCGGCGGACGCATTCTCGGCGTGAACCCGTACGACGAAACGCGCTTCGACCTCGGCCCGACGTGGCTCTGGCCCGAGTTCCAGCCGTTGATCGCCGGACTGACGCGCACGCTCGGCATCGAGCTGTTCGCGCAGCAGACTGACGGCGCCGCGCTGTACGAAGATCCCAACCAGCCCGCACCGCTGCGCATCGACGGCGAATCGCCGAACGCACATTCCTACCGCATCGCCGGCGGCACCTTCAGATTGATCGAGGCGCTGGCCGAACGGCTGGCACCGGATACGATCCGCACCGGCCGACGCGTCGCCGAACTGCACCAGCGTTCGGACTACATCGAGGTGCGCACCGTCGCGGACGACGGGCGCGAGGAAAGCTTCGGTGCGCCGCATGTCGTTTCCACGATTCCGCTGCGCCTGCTCGCCGACAGCGTGCGCTTCGAGCCCGTGCTGCCTGCGGGCCACGCAGAGTCCTTCGCCGCCACGCCGACCTGGATGGCCGCGCACGCCAAGTTCATCGCTTTCTACGACGCGCCGTTCTGGCGCGAAGCCGGGCTGTCCGGCGAGGTCTTCAGCCGCCGCGGCCCGCTGACCGAAATCTACGATGCTTCGCCCGTGCGCGGCGGCCCCTACGCGCTGTTCGGCTTCTTCGGCCTGCCGGCCCACGCGCGGCACACGCTGGGCCGCAAGGAGCTGGCCGTGCGCAGCCTCGCACAATTGCAGCGCCTGTTCGGCGACGCGGCGCTGCAAGCGCGCGGCTGGGAGCTCAAGGACTGGAGCGAGGACCCGCTGACCGCCACCGCGACCGACGCCGTGGCCCCGGCCGGTCATCCGGCCTACGGCTTGCCCGAAGCGTTGCGTACGGCATGGGACGGCCGGTTGCTGTTCGCCGGCAGCGAGGCGTCCGCCGAGCATGGCGGCTACCTCGAGGGCGCGCTGGAAGCGGCCGAGGCGGCCTGTGCGCTGCTGGCTCAAAACAGAAAGTAGCGCTGCGCCAGCGGCAGCACGGCGGCCGGCTCGCAGGTGAGCAATTCGCCGTCGGCGCGCACCTCGTAGGTCTGCGGGTCGACCTCCATGTGCGGCATGTAGTCGTTGATGCATCATGTCGCGTTTGCCGACGCTGCGCGTGCCCTGCACCGCGACGATGCCGCGAGCGCAGGCCCAGCGCGTCGCCGATGCCGGCGCGCATCGCCGCCTGCGAGACGAAGCTCATGCGGGTCGCGGCGCGTGCGCCGCCGAAGGCGCCGAACATGGGCCGGTAGTGCACCGGCTGCGGCGTGGGGATGGAGGCGTTGGGATCGCCCATCGGCGCCGCGGCGATCATGCCGCCCTTGATCACCAGCGCTGGGCTTGACGCCGAAGAAGGCCGGCTTCCACAGCACCAGGTCCGCCAGCTTGCCGACCTCGACCGAGCCGACCTCATGGGCGATGCCGTGGGTGATGCGCCGGGTTGATGGTGTACTTGGCGATGTAGCGCTTGACGCGGAAGTTGTCGTGCCGCGCCGGATCCTCGGCCAGGCTGCCGCGCTGCACCTTCATCTTGTGCGCGGTCTGCCAGGTGCGGATGATCACCTCGCCGACCCGGCCCATGGCCTGCGAGTCGGAGGCGATCATGGAGAACGCGCCGAGGTCGTGCAGGATGTCTTCGGCGGCGATGGTCTCGCGGCGGATGCGCGACTCGGCGAAGGCCACGTCCTCGGCGATCGCCGGGTCGAGGTGGTGGCAGACCATCAGCATGTCGAGATGCTCGTCGATGGTGTTGACCGTGTAGGGCCGCGTCGGGTTGGTGGACGACGGCAGCACGTTGGGCTCGCCGCAGGCCTTGATGATGTCCGGCGCATGGCCGCCGCCGGCGCCCTCGGTGTGGTAGGTGTGGATGGTGCGGCCCTTGAAGGCGGCGATGGTGTCCTCGACGAAGCCCGACTCGTTGAGCGTGTCGGTGTGGATCGCCACCTGCACGTCCATCGCGTCGGCCACGCTCAGGCAGTTGTCGATCGCCGCCGGCGTGGTGCCCCAGTCCTCGTGCAGCTTGAGGCCCATGGCGCCGGCCGCGACCTGCTCCTCCAGCGGCCCGGCAGGCTGGCGTTGCCCTTGCCGAGGAAGCCGAGGTTCATCGGCAGCGCCTCGGCCGCCTGCAGCATGCGGTGGATGTGCCACGGCCCGGGCGTGCAGGTGGTGGCGTTGGTGCCGGTGGCCGGGCCGGTGCCGCCGCCGAGCATGGTGGTGATGCCGGACATCAGCGCCTCGTCGATCTGCTGCGGGCAGATGAAGTGGATGTGCGCGTCGATGCCGCCGGCGGTGACGATCAGGCCCTCGCCGGCGATGATCTCGGTGCCGGGGCCGATGACGATGTCGACGGCCGGCTGGACGTCCGGATTGCCGGCCTTGCCGATGCCGGCGATGCGGCCGTCCTTGATGCCGATGTCGGCCTTGACGATGCCCCAGTAGTCGACGATCAGGGCGTTGGTGATCACGGTGTCGGCCACTTCGGCGCGCGGGACGCTGGCTCTGGCCCATGCCGTCGCGGATGACCTTGCCGCCGCCGAACTTGACCTCCTCGCCGTAGATCGTGCGGTCCTCCTCGACCTCGAGCACCAGATCGGTGTCGGCCAGGCGCACGCGGTCGCCGATGGTGGGGCCGTACATCTCCGCATAGGCGTGGCGGTCGATCGTGCGGCTCATGCGTCCAGCCCTCCCATGATGCGGCCGTTGAAGCCGTACACGAACCGCGCGCCGGCCAGCGCGACCAGCTCGACCTCGCGCACCTGCCCGGGCTCGAAGCGCACCGCGGTGCCGGCCGGAATGTTGAGGCGGAAGCCGCGGGCGGCCTCGCGATCGAAGTCCAGCGCCGCGTTGGTCTCGTAGAAGTGGTAGTGCGAGCCGACCTGGATCGGCCGGTCGCCGCTGTTGGCGACTTCGAGCAGACGCGTTTCGCGGCCGGCGTTGATCTCGATCTCGCCCTCGGCGGGCAGCAGCTCTCCGGGAATCATCGGCGGCTCACCACTTGCGGTAGGGCAGAAATTTGCCGCTGTAGGTGATCTTCACGCGGTCGCCCTTTGGATCGGCCACGCGCTCGATATCCATCTCGAAGTCGATCGCGCTCATGATGCCGTCGCCGAACTCCTCGTGGATCAGCGCCTTGATGGTGGAACCGTAGACCTGGGTGATCTCGTGCAGGCGATAGATCAGCGGGTCGGCGGGAATCTCGGACTCCAGCGAGCCCTTGAGCGGACATTCGGTCAGCGGCGCAACGCAGGCCGCGTCGAGCCCGAGCAGACCGGCCGCGGCGGTCGCCTCGTCCTCGCTCATGGACTGCTGGCCGAGCAGCGCGGAGGTGGTCCACACCGGATGGCGGCCGACGGCCGCGGCGATCTGCGCCCAGGTGAGGCCCTTGGCGCGCTTGGCCTCCAGGACGGCAGCGGTCACTTCTTCACGGGTCATGTGAATTTCCTCAAGGAATGGGCTGATGCACGGTCACCAGCTTGGTGCCGTCGGGAAAGGTGGCCTCGACCTGCACTTCGGGAATCATTTCCGGCACGCCGTCCATGACGTCCTCGCGCGCCAGCAGCGTAGTGCCGTAGTCCATCAGCTCGGCGACGCTGCGTCCGTCGCGCGCGCCTTCCAGAATGGCGGCGGATATGTAGGCCACCGCCTCGGGGTAATTCAGCCTGAGGCCGCGCGCCTTGCGCCGCTCGGCGAGCAGGGCGGCGGTGAACAGCAGCAGCTTGTCCTTCTCGCGGGGCGTGAGTTCCATGTCTCGATCGATGCTCCTATTGCTTCAGCGGACTGCTGAGAAATGGTCGATGTCTTCAGGTGGCCCAGATTCGCGGCGCGCAGGCTTCTCGACCGAACACGGCGGGGCGCAGCGCCGCCCACAGGCGGATGAACCAATCGCGTGCATAGCGCGCCTGCGGTCCGAGGTAGCGCGCCACCAGCAGGCCGTCCATGACGGTCACGCCGGCCAGACCCTGCTGCGGCTCGCCCGCGGCATCCCACACCGCCTCGCCGGCGGCGGCGTCGAAGTCGGCCGTGCACAGCAGCGTCGCCGTCACCGGCTGGCCCTGCAGCCCCCACGGGCTGTCGAGCTGCGCACCGCCACCGTCCAGCACCAACTGCTCCGAAAGCAGCGGCCGACCGTCCCGCTCCACGCTCAGGCGCTGCACGAGGCGGCCGCTTTCGAAACGCTCGTCCGCCGCGGGACGACCGAGGCAGACGATTTCCCAGCCGAGATAACGCGCCGTGCCTTGCAGGCTGACACGCGTTTCCAAACGCGCGCGGCTGCCGGCGTAGAGAATCGTCTCCTGCGGCAGCCACTCGAACGCCGCGTCCTCGGCGACGTGGAAATTCTGCAAGACGCATGCCTCGCCCGTGCCGCGGTAGAACTTGCCGGCTCCGGGCGTGGTGACGAGCGCATGCGAGCCGGCCGCGGCATCGACCCGGAACTCCAGCGTATCGCCCTGCACCACCCCGGCCGGCGGATGCAGCAGATAGCTGTGACAGACTTCGCCCTCGGGGTGGAACGCCCGCTGCACCAACAGCGGGCCGACATGGCGCCGATGCACCGGCATGGTGCGTCCGGCGGTCATCGCGTAACCCAGTTCGAGGCGCGCGCGCCAGCCGTCGCTTGCACTCATCAACTGACCTCTAGGTGCGTTCGGATCACCGTCTCGTCCAGAGTCTCCATGCGGCCTTGGGCGACCACCTGCCCGCGATCGAGAATGGTGTAGGCGTGGCCGATCTCGCGCGCGAAGCCGATCTTCTGTTCGACCAGCAGCACGCTCAGCCCGCGCTTGCGGTTGAGCTCGGTCACCACGCTGCGGATCAGCGCCACGAGATTGGGCTGGATGCCCTCGGTCGGCTCGTCGAGGATCAGCAGCTTCGGCCGGCCCATGAGTGCGCGGGCGATGGCCAGTTGCTGCTGCTGTCCGCCGGAAAGATTGCCGCCGCGCCGGCGCAGCATGCGCTTGAGATCGGGGAAGTAACCGTACAAGTCGGCTTCCAGTTCGTCGTCCGGCGCCTCGCCGGCGGCGAACGTACCGAGGCGGATGTTCTCCTCGACGGTCAGCTGCGGCAGGATCTCGCGGCCCTGCGGCACGTAGGCGAAACCGGCTCGCGCGCGCCGGTACGGCGGCACCGCGCTGAGTTCGGTGTCGCCGCTGAGCACACGCCCGGCCTGCAGCGGCAGCAGACCCATGACGCTCTTGAGCAGCGTGCTCTTGCCGACGCCGTTGCGCCCCAGCAGGCAGGTCACCTCGCCGGCCTGCACGGCCAGGTTCACGTCGCGCAGCACCGTGGTGCTGCCGTAGCCGCTGGTGAGGTTCTCGGTCTGCAGCAGGGCGTTCATGCGGCCTCCTCGCCGAGATAGATTTCGCGTACCTGCGGGTCGTTGCTGACCAGTTCGAAACTGCCTTCGGTCAGCTGATGCCCCTGATGAAACACGCACACGCGGTCGGCGATCGAGCGCACGAAACCCATGTCGTGCTCGATGACCAGCAGCGGCGTCTCGCGGGCGATCTCGCGCAACAGGCGTTCGGTGTGGGCGATCTCTTCCAGGGTCATGCCGGCAATCGGTTCGTCGAGTAGGATCAGTCGCGGTTTCGATGCGAGCACCATGCCAATCTCCAGCCACTGGCGCTGACCGTGCGACAGCGTGCCGGCCTTGCCGGGCAGATGGTCCTGCAGGCCGATGGTTACAGCGGTCCGTTCGATATGCTCCCGCAACTCGGCGTCGATACGGCCGGTCAGCCCGCTCCACAGGCTCTTGCTGGGGCTTGCCGCCACGCGCAGGTTCTCGAACACGCTCAGGTCGGGGAAGATCGACGGCGCCTGGAACTTGCGCGCCATGCCGAGGCGGGCGATGCGGTAATCGGCCATGCCGCTGATGTCGCGACCGTCGAAGCGCACCGAACCCGTTTGCGCGCGGGTGCGGCCGGTCACCACGTCGAGGAAGGTCGTCTTGCCCGCGCCGTTGGGGCCGATGACCACGGTGAGCTTGTCGTCGTACATGGCGAAGCTCAGATCGTCCAGCGCGCGGAAGCCGTCGAAGGAAACGGTAATCCCCGCCACTTCCAGAATCGTCTGTCCACTCAGCCGCTGCGTCATGCCACCGCCCTCCTGCGCGCCAGGCGCCGCCCCAACCCCATCAGGCCGTCGGGCATGAACAGCACCACGGCGATGAACAGCGCGCCGATCAGATACAGCCAGAAATCGGCGTAGGCATTGCTCAGGTAGTACTTCAGATAGCTCACCAGCAGCGTGCCGATCAGCGCGCCGACGATGGTGCCGCGGCCGCCGATCGCGACCCAGATCACCATCTCGATGGACGGCACCACGCCGAGCATGGCCGGGGCGATGATGCCGTTCTGGGGCACGTACAGCGCGCCTGCCAGGGCCGCGCACATGCCGGCCACGCCGAACACGAAGGCCTTGTAGACCACCGGGTTGTAGCCGAGGAAGCGCATGCGGTTCTCGCCGTCGCGGATGGCGCGCAGCAGGGTGCCGAAGTGGCTGCGCGTCAGCCACCACAGCGCCGCCAGGGTCAGCGCGAGCAGCACCACGGTGGCCTCGTAGAGCCCGATCTGCGTGCTGTTGTCGTAGAACGAGAAGCCGAGAATGGACTGGAAGCTGGTCAGGCCGGAGCTGCCGCCGGTATAGGCCTGCAGGTCCACGAACAGCGTGGAGACGCCGACCGCCAGCGCCTGGGTGATGATCGAGAAATACACGCCGCGGATGCGCGAGCGGAACACGATCAGGCCGAACAGGAAGGCCAGCAGCCCGGGCACCACGAAGATCATCAGCAGCGTCAGCCAGAAACTCTGCAGCGGCTGCCATACCAGCGGCAGGCTGGTGATGCCGCTCCAGGTCATGAAATCCGGCACCGTGCCCGGGTCCAGCCCCTGCAGCTTGAGGTACATCGCGATCAGATAGCCGCCGAGGCCGAAGAACACGCCCTGGCCGAGGCTGAGGATGCCGGTGTAGCCCCAGATCAGATCCAGGCCGAGGGCGAGGATCGCCAGGGCGAGAAACTGGCCGAGCAGGCCGAGCGGCGTGATGGGAATCACCAGCGGCGCCAGCAGCGCCGCCAGCAGCGCGATGAGCGCACCGAGCTTGTAGAGCCGTGGATCCACGCGCGGTGCGGATGCTTTCAAGGTCAGGGAATCGGTGGATGCGTTCATCAGTCCAGAGCCCTGCTGGTGGTGGGAAACATGCCGCCGGGACGCAGCTGCAGGAACACGATGATCAGTGCGAACACGGCGACTTTGGCCGCGCTGGCGCTGGACCAGTATTCGATGAAGGCGTGCATCTCGCCGATGAAGCCCGCTCCGGCCACTGCGCCGAGCAGGCGACCGACGCCGCCGAGCACCACGACCATGAAGGAGTCGACGATGTAGTACTGGCCGGTGCTTGGGCCGATCGAGCCGATCAGCGCCAACGCGCAACCGGCCAGGCCGGCCAGGCCGGAACCGAAGGCGAAGGTGAGCGCATCGATGCGCCGGGTCGGCACGCCGCAGCAGGAGGCCATGGCGCGGTTCTGCATGACCGAGCGAATCTGCAGCCCGACCTTGGTGCGATACAGATACAGGAAAACGCCCAGCAGGGTCAGGCCGACCAGGGCGATGATGAACAGCCGGACGTAGGGCAGTTGTATGCCGCCGGGGAAAGCCAGCCCGCCGGTCAGCCACGCGGGCGTTTTCACGTAGACGTTGTTGGAACCGAAGATGTTGCGATAGGCCTGCTGCAGAAACAGGCTCAGCCCCCAGGTGGCGAGCAGCGTTTCCAGCGGCCGGCCGTAGAGATGGCGCACCAGCAACCATTCGATCGCCAGCCCCAGCAGCCCGGCCACCACGAACGACAGCGGCAGCGCCAGCAGATAGGCCCAGCCGGCGGTGTGCGAACCGAGCGGTGCCAGCGCGATCTGCACCATGTAGGCCGTGTAGGCGCCGGCGGTCATCAACTCGCCGTGCGCCATGTTGATCACGCCCATGAGCCCGAAGATCACGGCCAGCCCCAGCGCCATGAGCAACAGGATCGAGGCGGTGCTCAGGCCGTTGAAGGCCTGGCCGATGACCGCAGCTTCATTCATGCGTGTAGCATCCTCTGTGGAATGGAGCGGGCCGAAACCCGCTCCATGTCATCCGCCTTACGCACGCTTGACCAGACCCTTGGGCCAGTCGCACATCATGTCGGAGATGTACTTGCTGTAGGGCTCGGGCTTGACCGGCGTGCCGGAGCTCCACACCTCCTTGAACATGCCGCTCGGCATGATCTCGCCGACGCGCGCGACCTGGTACATGTTCTGGTTACCCGCATCGACCTTGACCATGCCCTGCGGCGCGTCGAAGCTGACCTCGCTGGCCGCGGCGCGCACCTTCATCGGATCGAAGCTCTTGGCCTTTTCCACCGCCAGCTTCCACAGGTAGACATTCAGATAGCCGTGTTCGATCGGGTCGTCCACCACCTGGTTCTGGCCGTACTTCTTCTTGAACTCCTCGACGAACTTCGGATTGCCCGGCGTCGAAGTGGTCTCGAAGTAGTTCCAGCTCGCATAGTGACCGGCGCAGTACTGCGGCCCGATGCCCTGCACCTCGACCTCGGCCACGCTGACCGCCATGATCGGCGCCTTCTCCGGCGTCAGGCCGACGGCGGCGTACTGCTTGTAGAACGGCACGTTGGAATCGCCGTTGATGGTGCTGAACACCACGTCGGCACCCGAGGCCTTGATCTTGTTGACGATGGTGGAGAACTCCATGTGGCCTAGCGGCGCGTATTCCTCGCCGACCACTTCGCCGCCCAGCGCCTTGACCTGGCCCTTGATGATGGCATTGGCCGTGCGCGGGAAGACGTAGTCCGAACCCACCAGGAAGAACTTCTTGCCCTTGTTCTTGAACAGCCACTCCACCGCCGGCTCGATCTGCTGGTTGGGGCAGGCGCCGGTGTAGATGATGTTCTTGGAGCACTCGTTGCCTTCGTACTGCACCGGATACCAGAGCAGGTTCTTGTAGTGCTCGAATACCGGCTTGACCGCCTTGCGGCTGGCCGAGGTCCAGCAGCCGAACACCGTGGCCACCTTGTCGCTCGCGATCAGCTGCTTGGCCTTCTGCGCGAAGGTCGGCCAATCGGAAGCGCCGTCGACCACCATCGGCTCGATCATGTGGCCCATGACGCCGCCGGCGGCGTTGATCTCGTCGATCGCCATGAGTTCGGCGTTCTTGCATGGGATTTCGCTGATTGCCATGGTGCCGGACAGCGAATGCAGGATCCCGACTTTGATCTTGGAGCCGGCGGCCTGCGCCGTACCGAAACCACCCAGGATCGGATAGGTGGAGGCCCCGATGGCCGCTATCCCGGCCCCCTTGAGAAATTCACGACGTTTCATCGAACGCTCCTTACTAAGCAATTGAATGACAGGGATTTCTCGATACCGCTGGTGCTTCTTCACCCGACATGCCAGCGCGACGATGCGTCTCATACGGCCGGGCTCGAGATAGGCACATGCAGCTTACAAAGCAGCGGCACCGGCCTTGAATACGTCATTTGGATGACGCCTGAGACATAGCCGCAAACGCATGAAGTCATTGTTTTTAAATGACTTTTCGTGGATTCGCCCATGCCGCATACGTCAAATTGCGTATAGGAAAACGACGCTCTCGGTAGTGTCCTGCGCATCGGCGGCAAGGCGGCTGCCGGCCGAGACGGACCGCATGCGGCGACTGCGGGCTGGATCGCCGCGGCGGCAACGGCACGTGCATTGGCCGGATAAATGCATTCATCACGGCACACAGGTCGACTGCATCGAGATGAAACGAATGGGAGACGGCAGCGGGAGCGAAGCGACATCGCCGCGGCGTGTCATCAAGATCCGCCGCGATTACAAGGCGTGGGTCGCCGACGAAACGCTGGAAGACTATGCGCTGCGCTATACCGCCCGCGGTTTCCGAAAATGGTCGGTCTTCCGCGTCGCCAACACGGCCTTCGGCGCCGTGTCCTTCCTCGCAATCGAAGCCATCGGCGCCACCATGGCCTTGCAGTACGGCTTCATCAACGCCCTATGGGCCGCGCTGTCCGTAGCGGTCATCGTGTTCCTGACCGGACTGCCGATCGCCTACTACGCGGCCAAGTACAACCTCGACATGGATCTGCTCACTCGGGGCGCCGGCTTCGGCTACCTCGGCTCGACCATCACGTCGCTCATCTACGCCTCGTTCACCTTCCTGCTGTTCGCGATCGAGGCGGCGATCATGGCCCAGGCGTTGCACCTGTATCTCGACGTACCCATCACCCCCGCCTACCTGTTCAGCGCCCTCATCGTGCTGCCCCTGGTGGGCCGTGGCATCACCCTGGTCAACCGCCTGCAGACCTGGTCGCAGCCGCTATGGCTGGTGCTGCTGGCGCTGCCGTACGTATTCGTGCTGTGGAAGGACCCGGGGCTGCTGCGCCACCTGACCGAACTCGGACCCGGCGGCGGCCACTTCGATCTGCTCGCCTTCGGCGCGGCCACCAGCGTGGCCCTGGCCTTCATCGCCCAGATCGGCGAACAGGTGGATTTCCTGCGCTTCATGCCCGAGCGCGGCACGGCGAACCACCGGCGCTGGATGATCGGCGTGCTCGCCGCCGGCCCCGGCTGGATCGTACTCGGTACGCTCAAACTGCTCGGCGGCGCGCTGCTGGCCTATCTGGCGCTTCGCGCAGGCGTCTCGATCGCCGACGCCACCCAGCCGGCGGTGATGTATCGGGTCGGCTTCGGCTACGTGTTCGACTCGCCAGCCATGCTGCTGACCGTGGCGACGCTGTTCGTCGTCGTCTCCCAGATCAAGATCAACATGACCAATGCCTACGCGGGTTCGCTGGCCTGGTCGAATTTCTTCGCCCGCCTCACGCACAGTCACCCGGGACGGGTCGTGTGGCTGGTCTTCAACGTGCTCATCGCCTTCATGCTGATGGAAATGGGCATCTTCGAGGCGCTCGGCCACGTGCTCGGGCTGTACTCCAACATTGCGATCAGCTGGGTCGGCGCCCTGGTGGCCGACCTGCTCATCAACAAGCCGCTCGGCCTGAGCCCACCCGGCATCCAGTTCATGCGTTCCAACCTCTACGACATCAATCCGGTCGGCACGGGCGCGCTGCTGGTCGCATCGGTGCTCTCGATCGCCGCCTTCAGCGGCGCCTTCGGTCCGCTGGCCGAGGCCTTCTCCGCCTTCATCGCGCTGGGCACCGCCATGCTGGTCGCCCCCCTCATCGCCTGGCTCACCGGCGGGCGGTACTATCTGGCACGCGAGCCGGCCCAGCCCACAAACGGCGAGATCGCCCGCTGCGTGGTCTGCGAAAAGGAATACGAGGCCGACGACATGGCGCACTGCCCCGCCTGACCAT
>CAVVUY010000016.1:0-41784 GCA_963751375.1 uncultured Gammaproteobacteria bacterium | reverse complement strand
CGTCGCACCGCTCCATCGCGGACCAGGCCCGTACCATCCGTATTCCGGTGCACATGATTGAGACCATCAACAAGCTCAATCGCGTCTCGCGGCAGATGCTGCAGGAGATGGGCCGCGAAGCCGACTCCGGAAGAGCTGGCCGAGCGCATGGAGATGCCGGAGGACAAGGTCCGCAAGGTGCTCAAGATCGCCAAGGAGCCGATCTCCATGGAGACGCCGATCGGCGACGACGAGGACTCGCATCTCGGCGACTTCATCGAGGACATCAACGTCGATGTCGCCGGTCGACTCGGCCACCTTCGAAGGCCTCCGCGAGCCACCCAGAGACGTGCTCGGCCGGCCTGACGCCGCGCGAGGCCAAGGTGCTGCGCATGCGCTTCGGCATCGACATGAACACCGACCACACCCTGGAAGAGGTCGGCAAGCAGTTCGACGTCACCCGCGAGCGCATCCGCCAGATCGAGGCCAAGGCGCTGCGCAAGCTGCGCCACCCCACCCGCTCGGAGCAGCTGCGCAGCTTCCTCGAAGCGGACTGAAGCCAAGCGATTACGAGGGCGGCACACTTGCCGCCTTCGTCCATTCCGGTTAAAACGCTTCTCTTTGCCTACCCAGCACGGGCCTGTAGCTCAGTTGGTTAGAGCAGGGGACTCATAATCCCTTGGTCCTCAGGTTCGAGTCCTGAGCGGGCCCACCAATAAAAACAATGAGTTACATGACGCGCGCCATTTTGGCGCGTTTTATGTAGACGCCTGGAGACTTACATCACAGGCGTCTAAGCTCCTCTCATACCCTCTTCCCTTAGATTCAATCCCCTTCTTTTAGGCATACCGCAACTAGCAACAATGGGGTAGGCCTTTCGTGTAGCACAAACCCGGCGCTCTAAAGCCACTCAGAATGCCTACTCATTTTTACTCGTTAACTTTACTTTTCTCGCAAACAACAAAATTTCTTGATGTAAACGCGACGTCCCCCCGAGATTGAGTAGCACGAGCATTTAGAGTCCAATCCCATGAAGGCAAGGAGATTGGACGTGAAGAAGCGCTACAGCGAAGAACAGATCATCGGGTTTCTGAAGGAAGCCGACGCGGGCCTTGCCGGTGAAGGAGTTGTGCCGCCGGCACGGGTTCTCGGAGGCCAGTTTCTACCTCTGGCGGAGCAAGTACGGCGGCATGGAGGTCGCGGACGCCAAGCGCCTCAAAGCGCTGGAGTCGGAGAACGCGCGGCTGAAGAAGCTGCTGGCCGAAGCGCTGCTGGAGAATGAAGTCACCAAGGAAGTGCTTCGAAAAAAGTGGTGAGCGCACCGGCTCGACGCGAGGCGGTGCGGATGATGAAGGCCGGTGGGCTGAGCGAACGACACGCGCTGCGGGTCGTTGGCATGAGCGCCTCGGCGCTGCGCTATACCCCGCGCCCGGACGGCAATGGCGAACTGCGTGAGCGGATCGTGGCGCTGGCCCAGCGCCATAAGCGCTACGGTGCCGGGATGATCTACCTGAAGCTGCGCCAGGCAGGCTGGCGGGTCAATCACAAGCGTGTGGATCGGCTCTATGCGCAGGAAAAGCTCCAGGTGCGCCGCCGGCGGCGCAAGAAGATCCCGCCCGCCGAACGCCAGCCACTGATCCGCCCTGGGGCGGCCAACGAGGTCTGGTCGATGGACTTCGTCTTCGATCGCATCGCCTCAGGACGGGTGCTCAAGTGCCTGACCATCGTTGACGATGCCACGCACGAGGCGGTGGCCGTGATCCCCGAGCACAGTATCGGCGGTGATCATCTGGTACGGCTGCTGGACGAGGTGTGTGCCGTGCGCGGCAAACCCGCGGTCATCCGCACCGACAACGGCAAGGAGTTCACCGGTCGGGCGATGCTCACGTGGGCACATCGCCAGGGCATTGCACTGCGGTTGATCCAACCGGGTAAGCCGAATCAGAACGCCTACATCGAATCGTTCAACGGGCGGCTACGCGACGAGTGCCTGAACGAACACTGGTTCACCAGCCTGCATCATGCGCGGGTCATCATTCGGGCTTGGGCCCGCGAGTACAACGAGGACAGACCGAAGAAAGCCCTGGGCGGGCTCACGCCCGCCGCCTACGCAAAGCAACTCGCGGAAAAGGCGGTTACCATCAACCCCGGACTCTAATGCCAAGTGCTACTGAGGATGGGGGGACGTCGGTGGATTTGTTTAGCACTTGTTGTTCTTGACCAACTACCGCTGGCGGGCTCCGTAACCTGCGAAGTGCTTACTTCGCATAATGTATATTATGTTAAATCATGTTTATGCGAAGACTTATCCAATCATCCACCTGAGTCATGAGACCCACCTGCGGAACGCACGGTCGAACCGATCTCGCCTGCAGGTTCATTGCGCTTCATTTTCATTTCGCCGTCGCGTCAATCCTGTCACCAAGGGGCCTAATAGCAAGGGCAACAAGCTACAGAGCACCACCAGCGTCCAGCCCTTCGCGGTCGGCGGAGTCAACTGTAGAACACTGTCGAGCGGTGCCAGGTACAGGGCCGCGGCCACCAAAAACAGGCACAAAGCGAGGGCTCCCCAGACCCAAGGATTGCGGGTAACGTCGTTGCGCACCAGGCCTGCGGCGCGGTCTCGCATATTGAACACATGCCACAGCTGGGCGAAGGCCAGGGTCAGAAAGGACACCGTCACCGCCGCATGCTGGTCGTAACCCAGCCACAGCAGCGCCAGTGCAAAAGCGCCCAGTGTCGCAATGGTGATGGTCAGGCCGTGGCCTATGACCGTCCACCAGTGACGCGCCGTCAGAATGGGTTCGTCGGCGGGGCGCGGCGGACGCTGCATGATGCGCCGATCGCCCGGCCCTACCCCCAAGGCCAGCGCCGGGAACACATCGGTGACAAGGTTCAGGAACAGTATCTGCAGAGGCAGGAGGGGCAGCGGCGCATTGGCGAAGGTCGCCAGTGCCACGATCATGACTTCGCTGACATTGCAGGACAGCAGGTAGAGCACGAACTTGCGGATGTTGTCAAAGATGATTCGCCCCTGCTCCACCGCGTGCACGATGGTGCCGAACGCATCGTCCTTGAGCACCATGTCGGCCGCCTCGCGCGCCACTTGGGTGCCCCGCTGCCCCATCGCCACGCCGATATCCGCCTTCTTCAGCGCCGGCGCATCGTTGACGCCGTCGCCGGTCATGGCGACCACCATGCCGCCCAGCTGGTGCAGTTCGATCAAGTCCAGCTTCTGCTTGGGCTCGACGCGGGCGAACACGCCGGCCGCTCGCAGGCGCGCCTGACTGGCCGCATCCAGTTCGTCCGCCGGAAAGATATCCGCTCCGGTCAATACCTGGGGCAGCTGATCGTCATCGCTCATCCCCACCGCACGGGCGATGTAGCCGGCGGTGACCGCCTGATCGCCAGTCAGCATGACCACCCGGATACCGGCTGTGCGGCACGCTGCGATGGCATCGGGCACATCGGCGCGGGGTGGGTCCAGAAACGCCACCAGCCCCAGCAGCACCAGATCCTCATAGGGGGATTCGTCGACAGTCGCCGCAGAACGGGTCGCCAGCGCCAGGATGCGCAGGCCCTCGCCGGCCAGCATCTCGTTGCGCGCCAGCCAGGCAGCACGGCCGACCGGACCCAGCGCCTGTTCGCCGGCCCCGGTCATGATCCAGTTGCAGGCCGCCAGCACCGCCTCCGGCGCTCCTTTGACCGCCACGCGCAGACCATCCTGGCCTTGGTGAAAGGTGGCCATCATTTTGCTGGCAGGATCGAAAGCCTCCTCGCGCAACTCCGGCCAGTCGGTTACCAGCGCGGGTCGTTCGATGCCGACGGTGGCGGCCGCTGCCAGCAAAGCGATCTCCATGGGATCGCCCACCGCTCTGGCGGGCTCGCCCGGCTGCCACTCGGCATTGTTGCACAGTGCTCCGGTCTCCAGCGCCGCACGCAGTGGTGCATGTTCGGCAGCCGGCAGCGGCTGACCGTCCTGCGACCACTGTCCCCGCGACAGCGCCAGCTCGGCGTCGGCCAGCGCCAGGCGTGCCACGCTCATGCGATTCTCGGTGAGAGTGCCGGTCTTGTCGGTGCAGATGATGCCAGTGGCGCCCAGAGTCTCCACCGCGGACAGCCGGGTAACCAGCGCATTGCGCCGCGCCATGCGCCACATGCCCCGGGCCAGGGCAATGGTCGCCACCACCGGCAGGCCTTCAGGGATCGTGGCCACCGCCAGCGCGATGGCGGTCTCCAGCATCAACACGAAGTCGCGACCCGCCACTACGCCCACCAGCACGAGCACCGCGGTCAGCGCCAGAGTCAGCCAAATGAGTCGCCGGCCCATCTGTTCCAGACGGATCTCCAGCGGGGTGGCAGCCGCGTCCGTGCGCTGGGTCAGGCTGGCGATCTGGCCGAGCTCGGACCCATATCCGACCGCGACCACCACTGCCTCGGCACTGCCGCGCGTGACCGCCGTCCCCTTGAACAGCATGCTGGCACGCTCGGCCAGCGGCGTGTCCGGGGGCACCGGCGTCGCCGCCTTGGGCACCGGCAGAGACTCGCCGGTGAGGGTTGACTCGTCCGCCTCCAGCCGGGAGGCACTGATCAGCCGCAAGTCGGCGGTGACCACGTCGCCGCCTTCGATCAGCACTATGTCGCCGGATACCAGCTCCGCGGCAGGGATGTCCTGCACCCGACCGTCGCGGCGCACCCTTGTGTGCATCTGCCCCAGGCGTTGCAGCGCTTCCATGGATCGGACCGCCTTGAACTCGGTGACGAAACCGATGGCGGCATTGATCAGGATCACCATTGCGATGGCAGCGGCATCCACCCAGTCGCCCATCAGCAGCGCCAGCAGCACGGCGGCAGCCAGTATGCCCATCATCAGGCTGGCGAACTGATCGATCAGGATGCGCCAGGGGCCTCGGCTCACGGCCTTGCGCAGGCGATTGGCGCCATGGCGTCGGCGCTGACGCAGCACCGTCTCCGTATTCAATCCCTGCGCTGGGTTGACCTGCAGCGTCGAAAGGACATCCTCGGCCGTTGCCGTCCAGGCATTCTTGATCGCTGGCTGGCGGGGCATCACTGCACCGGTCTACAGTCGATACACATGAGATCGAGGATATAGACGAATTCGGTCAGCGTTTAAGAACGAACTAAGGCCTCGGCCCCGCTGCGGGCGCGATGCACTACCTGGCCGACCGCTTTCGCGTTTGATTTCTTCGGGGTGACGCTTGCTGTTCATGAGCACCTCTCTGATAGCCAGAGTGTATGACTGAAAGGTATCTGGCAAATCGATGGGGCGATTCAGGGTACTCACCTACTGAAGCCCTCGGCTCCATACCTCGGCGCATGGAGACGATCACCCTACTCCCCTAACACGCCACAAGCTTATGTTTGTCCGGTCACGGCCCGGTTGCTCGTTAGTGCCGCTCATTCCAGACAAGCGGCACGGGTGTTTGGCCGGCCTGCGAAGGCGCTACTGCTAACAACTCGATGGATTCACCCGCAACCTGATCTATGCTTCCCAGTAAGCGGCAAGAGGTGGCGTATGCCCAGCATAGTCGGCCATGTGATTCTAACGCTGCAATCCGAGAAGCCGGAGATCACCGAGGGTACCGGCGGCACCCAACGCGTGCGCATTGCGGGCTTCGGTTCCGATACCGCTCCCGGAGCGCCAGCCCTGCCGCTGTTGGCGTGCCACGTAGAACTGCCCCGGAGCGCCGAAGTCAGCGAACTCAAGATACTGGGTAGTGAGCACTCGCCGCTTTCGGGGCATTACAGAATTCAGGCAGCCGGGGCTTGCGTTCACGACGAGCCCGTGGAAGAAGGACGAAGGCTGCGCGCGCGGCGACGCGCTTCACGGATTTGGTCCGCCGAACATGACGCAATCTACGCACAGGATGCCTGGTATCCAGCCACACCGGTGACGTTGTACACATCGTGGAAAACCGCGACCTGCACTGTCGTCGTATTGCATCTCAGCCCAGTTCAATACAACCCGGAGCGCGGCCGTTTGCTCTGGCACCAGTCCGTCAAGATTGACCTGGGCTATCGATTACCGGAAGCCGGGACCGACGAGATCCGCGATGTCTCTCTCACCACTGGCGGCGACATACGACTAAACCCTTTTCGCGTGGTGCCGCCGCGGCGGTTGACGCCTGCGGGGCCGACAGCAGGGGGTATCCACAACTATCTCATTATCGTTCCGGATGCGGCGATCGAAACTGCGATGGCCGATTTCAAGCAATGGAAGGAAAGACTTGGCCACAGCGTCGCGATAGTACGGCTGCCCGATATTCTCGCGGCTTATGCCGGCGCAGATGACGCCGAGCGCATACGCAATTGCCTCATCAGCAAATACGAAGAATGGCGCGTTCACTATGTGCTTATGGTGGGTGCCATGGGCGTAATACCCACGCGGCTGCTCTACATGGATGACGCCACAGATGCTTACGCATCCGACTTTTACTTCGCCAACCTCGTCACAGTGGACTGGGACTTGGACAACGACAATCGTTGGGGCGAATTTGCCGACGACCGCTACAACTATTTCCATGATGTCGTGGTCGGGCGGCTGCCTCTAAATACCGCTGCCGACGTCAAACGATACTGCGACAACGTTATCGCCTACGAACAGGACACCGGTCCTTGGAAGCAGAAAGCGCTCTTTGCTGCCGGCTTCATGGACCACGATCCGACCGACGGTGCCGAGCTCTGCGAGCGGCTCATCGATGATGTGTTGACCCCCGCGGGCTGGTCAGCACGGAAATTGTATGAAAAAGGCGGCACATATCCTTCGAAATACGCGTGCGATAGCGACCTGGATCAAGCCAACTATGCGGCGGAGTGCACTGCGCAGCGCTTCTTTGGGCTGGTTTCCCTGGTGGCCCATGGCAACTGGGACTATATGGTGAGCAAGCAGTGCACTGACCCGCAGAGACATTGCGACGGCAATACGCAGGAGAACAGATTCGGGGACAGCGCCGGAATACCGGCAAGCTGTCCTTCCGCCGTGGTCAGCATGATCGGGTGCAGCACCGCTTGTCCGGTGCCGAACTATAAGCACGTGGAAACGGGCACCGCCACCCCGCCCCTGCGCTCCTTGTTCCCTTTCGCCGCGATGCATGAACACAACGGCGTTCGCTATCTGCGACACGGCGCGGTGGCGGTCGTCGGGTCATCGGCGGGGGTGGACTACGCCCATGGGTGGACCTCCCCGAACGACGGGAAGGCCTGGAGCCTGGCTTACTACTTCCACGACAACCTGGTAACGCAACGCAAACCGGTGGGCGATGCGTTTTTCGATGCCCTGCGGTTGCATTCGGCCAGACATAAGCCCCTGCTGCGCGGCGTGCGGGATTTTTACCTGCTGGGCGATCCATCTCTGATGTCGGAAGGAGTCACTGCTGCCGCAGAGGGATCAGATGTTGTGGTCCATCATGGACGCTGGAGCCAGTTTTCGGCGTGTAATGATCGCAACGGGGATTTGTACGTTGCCGTTTCCATTGGCGCATCGGCCGAACCGGCGCGCCTGGTCGTGTACAAATCCACTGATCACGGCAGTACATGGTCGAAATGGCAGGATTTTTCGGTCTCGGAATCCGTGATCGCCCTGGATGCGATCGTGAATCACGGTGGTGCCGACGAGTTTAAGCACGACGATCTCCTGCTTTTCACTACGTCGCTTCAAGGCAGCCTCCGGCTCCATAAGCTCCCGCTGTCCGGCTCCAGTCCGGCATCGGTCGCAATCGCCACGCCGGGGGCGGTTTCCGGTTGTCTTTCCGTGTCGCAGGATAGCTTGCGGCCCGCTTCGCGCGTTTATCTGGGTTACTGGTTTTACGACGCTCAGGGTAGGCCGCACTCCGTTGTCGGCGTTTCATCTGACAACGGCTTGAATTGGCATCACTGGAAGACGTTTTCCGGCTATTTCTTCCCGGCGATAGACGCCGGGCCGAACAACCGCCTCTATGTGGCAGCGATGCATGAGGGGTACCGGGAGCATATCCACATATCGTGCAGCGGGGATGGCGGCGCGACGTGGGGCAACTGGACCAACCTGACGGCTGGCGACGACGCGAACTTTCACTTCCGGCATTCCCCTCCCACCGTGGCCGCTTCCTCGGATCCGGGCAAGCCAAGTGTATGGGTAGTGTACGAGCGTGGTTACGACGGCTCTTACGGCCCCCGAAAATGTGAGCTGGGTTTTGCCTGCAGTTCCGACTCCGGAACCCGGTGGACGCGCAATCTAACGCTTGCTGCCGGCCCGGGGAATGTTCAATGGCCTCAACTGCTGAGCTATAAGGCCGATCCCAATCCGTGGCTTAACGTAATCTACCTGAGCATGCAGCAAAACGCCGTGGGCATGAGCGCCGGCACCGCGCGGGTCATGTGGCGCGCAGTCAGCGGGGAGTGGCCAAGCCGTTGGCGTCCGGCCGAGATCGGCAATCATGTAGACACCGGTAACGCGAGACCCCGGCTCGTCTATTCGCCAGGTGCGCCCGGAACTGGCGGGGGGATGGTATTCGCCGGACCGGACGGTCTGTACTTTTCCGCTCGCTGGTTGCACGGCCACTCATGACAATCCAATGCCTGGCTATTGCGCCCGAGGTCTCAATTTCAACCTTCACAGTATGTTTTCAAGCCAGTCTTGACGAGCAAAATGCTTAAGTAGGCGGCCAGCGGGTACCAGAATGTCGCTGCCGAGAAACCAGCCATCAAAATCGCGCTGGCGATGCTTGTCGGCAACGAGGCCTGGCCAACCAGTCCCTCGGTGAACTGTTCATACGGGCCGTCTTTGCCGCAAATGGTTTGCTTGAAATTGTCGCAAAACCTGACAAATAGCCTCTTCCCGGGCTTGAAGGTCCATTCGTGCACCAGCGAACGGTCCGCCAATGGGGAAAGAACAAAATGTCCATTGTCTGCTGCCGCGGACAATCCTCCGGGCAGACTGTCTGCCGGCAGCCCGGCGTAGTCGGGAAAGGCCCCGGCTCCGTGCAGAGCGCTTTCCTCGTCGTGTACCAGCGAAACAACCTGCTCGAAAGTTGTCACATCGCTGCGTGGGTGTCGGGCGAGATACTGGTGCATGTCTCTGGCCAGCACTGCCAGACCTGCGTAATGCAACCCTACCAATGCGTCGCTGGTGACAAACGTCATTCCGCCTTCTTCATAGCAGCCAGTCCAGTCGACATTCCGTTTCATATATCCGCCTGGAAAGGCGCCAGGCAACCGGTCGATTTCGCTGATTAGATCACTCAGAAGCGCCTCATTGATTGCTTGACTCATGTCTAACCACCTCACCTGCTGGTAGCGATGCTGATGCAATACGATATTGCATGGACGCCTGCAATTTCAGTTTAGCAAGCACAGCTAGTCACGATCTTTGCGCTGGTCCGGCACATGTCATGAGGAGGACAAGGACCTTGTGATTTGAGCTTCATCTGTATCTGGGTGATTTGACGCGACAACAACTTGTGGTAGGTCTATACGAGGATCAGGTAGCAGTCCTCGCCCCGCCGGCAATCCAAATCGCCGGGATGCGGATCATGCGGCTTAAAGAAACAGCACATCGCGCTGTGTTGTTCAGTACACAAGGACGGTGAAGAGCATGTTGGCCAACACGTACCGCGCGTTCCTCTTTGATATGGACGGAACGATACTGACCTCGATTGCGGCAGCCGAGAGGGTCTGGAGCGCATGGGCACAAAGGCACGGAATCGATCCCGCTGCCCTGCTTCCGACGATCCACGGCGTGCGGGCGGAGGAAACCATCGCCAAGCAGGGATTGGTGGGCATCAATGCCCACCTCGAGGCCCAGGCTATAACCGCTGCCGAGCTTGAGGATATGGAGGGTGTGCACGCGATTGCGGGCGTGCAGGACTTCATTGGCTCGTTGCCACCGGACAAATGGGCCGTTGTGACCTCAGCGCCTCGTGAACTGGCCAGACGTCGCCTCCTGGCCGCGGGACTGCAGATGCCCGCGGTCATGATCACTGGTGAGGACGTCGCGTCAGGCAAACCCTCCCCCGAAGGATATCTCCTAGCTGCCCGCCGCATGGGCGTCGCCCCGAGCGATTGCCTGGTGTTTGAAGATGCCGAAGCGGGCATTCTGGCCGCGCAGGCCGCGGGGGCGTCCGTGTGCGTGATTACGGCCACTCATGCGCGGAAGATGGATTGCCCGGCGAGCACATGCATCCGGGACTATGTGCCATTAGGCGTCCGCAAAGAACAAGGTGATCGCTTTCGCTTGATCGGGGCCTGAACGCTCTGCCAGAGGGTAGCTGCCGCGTTCAGTCGGTTGAGGCGGTCTTTTTCGTGAACCCGTGTTCCACGCCTCTCAGCTTTGCGCTCTCGTCCTTTCTGACTCCCCAGCCAATGAGGCCCGCGAACGTTCCGCCTGCGGCCACGATAAGAATGGCCAGATCGGCCAGGTGCTTGTAGAGGTAGGCGCAAGACAGTGCGAATATCGCCATGCCGGAGAACTGCAGCCACATCCCCCATCTTTTCCGCCGACGGCAGCCGGCGATAGTGGCATCGGCGGTATTGGGCATGTTGACGAGTTCGACCTCCAATCCCTGAGCCAAGCGTGCTGCATGCTCTTCGTCCATCGGTACAGCGCTGCCGCCCTCGTCACGCCAACGGACGTACTCTCCCAGCGCCGCCAACTGCTCGAACACCGTGGGTTCTACCATGGTCTCGGCGGCAAGGATTTCTCCTTCGAAGCCGTACCCCCACGCGCCGAGCCGCCTGCGCAGCAGATACCGCACGCGATCCTCGACCTTCTCGCGTTGCAATTCCGGCACCGCGCTCATATCAGTGGCCCCGAATCGACTCGATCACTATTGGAGGTGTCTACGTCAATCACAGCACTCTTGCCGCCCTTGTTGGATGGGTGGGCATGGCACCGACCCATACGAGCAGAACACGCAGCAATCCCCTGCTTCGGGGCGAAGCAGCGCGCCGCAGCCCTTGCACTCGTAGAAATACTGACAGGCATTCGTGGGCATCGTTTCGAGTTCTTCGCGACCGCAGGCGGGGCAAGTCAGCAGAGACTCCAGGACGATCGCTTGATTCATAGCCAATTCCACCTCCGCCGTCCGACAAACGTCGAATGACGAGTATAGGGGTGGCATTCGATGTTGTCGCGCCAGCGCCCGAGCTTGAATCGGCATCGCCTGTCGAAAAATTGCGCGCGTTTCCCGGACGGCACCGCGCTTGCTCAGCCGCCTAGAAGCAGAACGACGGTAGTCTTAACGATGCCCCCGGCTTGAAATAGAGCGCGAGGGCACTGGACGGGTCGACTTCGAGCACGCAGCGCACAGGGCTGGAAACAGAATAACGTTGCGTGCCAGGCCGCATCACCGTTGGTGCACCGAGGCGGGCACTGTCAGCCAGATCAAAGCGCCACAGCGGCCTGTCGCATCCGAGCATGTTGAACTCGGCCGCCGCAGGCTTTGGCCAGGCGAACAGCAGAATTGGGCTTGAAGAGCCTCGAAGTCCGGCACTGCGTTGTTCGGGCGTACGGGCTACGGGCACCGAGAGAACGCGCCCTCCGACCACCAATTCCGCGTGCGGCAGAGCCTCTACTCGCTGCGTGGGCAGGCGCTGCGCATATAATGACGCCCACGACTGAGAACACGCAAAGCAACACCAGAAACACGAATGCACGGTTCACGGGCACCTCGATCATAGGGCGTGAGGGACACACGTGAACCAGCTTGTTCCGGATCGGATTGGGTCGCAACGAGTTGCCAAGCGACGACACACGGAAGGCACGGGCGTGAGATCGCGACAGCAGAGGACTGTGCCACGGCCGGCTCGGCGATTCGGTAAAACACTCAGGAAAACAAGGAACTAACGCTCCACTTCGACAGCCGATGCCATCACCGGCTGCGGCCCCCTGATGCGTGAGGTGCAGCCTGGGCAAAGCTGGCTGGGCCTTGCGGACGCGGCCAGCTTTGCCCTGTTTGCAGATCAGATGTCGATCACGTCGAAGTCGACCTCGGGACTGACGTCGGCCTGATAGTCGACACCTTCCAGCCCGAATCCGAAGAGTTTGAGGAACTCGGTCTTGTACGATGCGTAATCTGTGACGTCGAAGAGATTCTCGGTCGTGACGCGTGGCCAGAGTTCGCGGCAGACATCCTGAATGTCTTCGCGCAGCTCCCAGTCGTCCATACGCAGGCGGGACTCTTCATCGACCACGGCGCTGTCGCCGTAAAGGCCACTCAGGAACAGGCGATCAATCTGTTCGATGCAGCCTTCGTGCAGATCGTTGTCCTTCATGACTTTCATGGCGATCGACAGGTATAGCGGCATCATCGGAATGGCTGCCGATGCCTGGGTCACCACGGATTTGAGCATGGCAACGCAGGCGCGCCCTTCACGTTCGCGCATTTTCGAGTCGATGGCATGGGCGGCACGGTCCAGATCCTGTTTGGCCCGCCCCAGGGCTCCGTGCCAGTAGATCGGCCAGGTGATGTCGGTGCCGATGTAGCTGTAGGCTACGCTCTGGCAGCCTTCGGCCAGCACCCCGGCCTGGGACAGCGCGTTGATCCACAGCTCCCAGTCCTGCCCGCCCATGACCTTGACGGTTGCGTCGATTTCTTCATCGGTGGCCGGCTCGATTTCCGCTTCGGTCACGACGTCGCGATTGGTGTCGATGGCGTTGGAGCGGAACGTTTCGCCGATCGGCTTGAGCACGGAACGCACGACTTCACCGGTTTCGGGCATCTTGCGTACCGGCGAGGCCAGCGAATAGATGACGAGATCGACCTGCCCCAGGTCCTCTTTGATGAGCTCGATGGCCTTCTGCTTGGCTTCATGCGAGAAGGCGTCGCCGTTGAGGCTCTTGGCGTAGAGGCCCGCTTCATGGGCATAACGATCGAAGGCGGCGGCGTTGTACCAGCCGGCGGTGCCGGGCTTCTTTTCAGTGCCGGGACGTTCGAAGAACACGCCGATGGTTGCGGCACCGGCGCCGAAGGCGGCCGTAATGCGCGAGGCGAGACCGTAGCCGCTCGATGAGCCGATGACCAGAACCCGCTTCGGGCCGTTGGATATGGGGTGCTGTTTCACGTATTCGATCTGCTCGCGGACATTCGCGGCACAACCAGTCGGGTGCGCTGTGGTGCAGATGAATCCTCGAATCTTCGGCTGAATGATCATGGTGTCGAATGCTTCCGTGTTCGTGGGGCCTACAGGCCTTATCCTCAAGCGGCTTTGGCAATGCGTTTGCGCATACGCCGCGTTCCAAGGCGCGCATTCTAGCGCATCGCTTGGATGGCTGTTTTTCAGGGTGGATTTGGCTGATGGTGAATCTGGATATGGGTTTCTAATAATCCAAATATAACAAAGCGTTGTTATATGTTTTTAATGTTATTTATTGGTTGTTGAGTCAGGGATATCTGCCATAAAGCCGGCATAAGTGCCCTACTCTCTCGCTGAGGCCATCACCCACCTGCTCCCAGTCGAAACGCCATTGCCAATTGCCGCTGGTCGTGCCCGGGGTGTTCATCCGATCGGCACTGCCGAGGGCGAGAATGTCCTGCATGGGAACGACGGCAAGCTTGGCTACTGACGCGAATGCAGAACGGATGATCGGCCAGGGCATGTCGTCGGCGTTGCATCCGAGGTACTCGCAGATACGATGCTGCAGTTCGGGTGAGCGCGAATCGAACCATCCGAGCGAGGTATCGTTGTCGTGCGTTCCGGTATATACGAGGCAGTTCTCGACGTGATTGTGCGGGAGATAGGGGTTGTGGGCGTCGCTGTCGAATGCGAATTGCAGGATCTTCATGCCCGGAAGCCCGTAGCCGTCGCGCAATTGCTCAACTTCGTGGGTGATGATGCCGAGGTCTTCCGCAACGAGCGGCAGCTCGCCGAAGGCTTCGGCGAGCGCTTCGAACAGGGCACGCCCGGGCGTTGGTTGCCAGTAACCGTGCTCGGCCGTTTGTTCATGTGCGGCGACCGCCCAGCAGGCATCGAAGCCCCGGAAGTGATCGACGCGCAGGAAATCGAACAGTTCCAGCTGGCTGGCGAGGCGCCGTCGCCACCAAGCGAAGTTGTCGGCTTCCATCTGGGTCCAGTTGTAGAGCGGATTACCCCACAGTTGCCCGGTAGATGAGAAGTAATCGGGCGGAACGCCGGCGACGTGCCGCGGTGCCCCACTTTCATCCAGATCGAACAGGTGTCTGTCGCACCAGACGTCGGCACTGTCCAGAGCGACGAAAATAGGCATGTCGCCGAGCAAGCGCACGCCGCGCTCGTTGGCATAGGCGCGTAGATCGCCCCATTGCTGGAAAAAGAGAAATTGTTCGAATACGCATTGCGCAACGTGTTCTTCAAGCTCTTCCGCCGCCGCTTTGAGCGCTTCCGGTTCGCGATCGCGCAGCGGTTGGGGCCACTCCCACCACGGCAAGTTGCCGTAATGTCGACGCAGCGCCCGAAACAGGCCGTAATCGTCAAGCCAGTGATTGTGACGCTGTTTGAACGTGGCGAACGCATCCTTGACGTCGACGGTGCCGTGTTCGAATTGTTTTCGGGCCAGGTGCAGCAGGCGAGCACGCGCTTCGCACGAGACGGCCACGTCCAGATCCTCTGGCTCGAGCCAGCCTTGCTCGGCGAGCAGTTGCAGGCTGATCAAACGCGGATCGCCTGCATGTGACGATTGCGCCTGATAGGGAGAGCCGTCCTCGTGCGGTGGGTTCAGCGGCAGGACCTGCCAGACGCCGAAGCCGCAGGCGACCAGAAAATCGACGAAGCGTCTGGCATCTGGGCCTAGGTCGCCTTGCTTGCACGGGCCAGGCAGCGAGCTTGGGTGCAGCAACAGGCCTGCACTACGGCGTTCGAGTGCGCGCATGTCGCGACTACTCCTGGCCGCGTCGCATGGTACCGCCGGCAGCGGGATCCCCTCCGCCGAAGGAGAAGGCGTGCCCGAGGTATTCCGGCGGTGTTTCCTGGAGCATCAGATAGAGGTTGGCGAGATGTACGCGGTAGAGCCGGTCGAAATCGTTCACCGAGCTGGACGGATTGTAGTCGCCGAACCACCAGCACCAGTCGGACCCCTCGCAGATGCCGAGCTGAATCCGCGCAGCTTCCAGCGCATCGTCCTGCAGACGCCCCGAGTCGACCGCGCGATCGAAGGCTTGCTTGGCCTCGGCCAGCATTTCCCAACCGCGGTTCTTGTCCTTGTCGCCGATCCAGGTGGAGAACGTGCCGTAGACCCAGCTGCCCGCGACCATTTTCGACAGGGGTTTTGTCTTGGTGTCTTCCGCGATGATCTGGCTGAATGTGGTCATCTCGATCTGCGGATGCTCGGCCAGCAGTTGGTATAGGCGGGACAGAAAGTAGTAGCCATTGGCCGGGTAGTATTCCCAGGCGTTTTCGCCGTCCAGGATGACGGATACGACACGTTGCGCCCCGCCCTGGCGGTTGGCGATTTCCTCCAGCGTGTGCACGAAATTTGCCGCCGCGTCGTCACCGTGCCAGTTCGAGTATTTGAACCCGATGGCGTCGGAGAGATTGTCGTCGCGGAAGAAGCAGCGAATGCCCTCGTCCCCGAAACGATAAGGGTGGTAGAGCCACTCCTTGCCATCATCGAGACGCGTGCCGGTTTGTTTGAGCGAATTGCTGAGTACCGTTTCGCCGCTGGCGGTCCATTTAAAACCGGCCTGCCCGAGAAGATCGAGGGTACGCGCGCTGACGCCGCCCTCGGAGGGCCAACAGCCAGCCGGACGGATACCGAAGACGCGTTCGAAGACCTCGCGCCCATGCCGCAGGTGCCACAGCACCCGTTCGCGTCCGCCCGGATACTCCTGCATGTTCTCCGGCAGCAAAACATCGGGCCAGGCCTCTTCCGCGCTGTGCAGGTCCAACAACAGCGGCATGATCGGATGGCCGTACGGCGTCATCGATAGTTCGATACGTCCCTGACGCGCCAGCGATTTGTAGCGGTCCAACACGTTTTTGAGCAGCTCGCCGATCAGTTCCACCAGCATGCGGCGGTCCTGGATCGTGAAATGCGTGCCCTGCGCCATCAAGCGTTTGATGCGCGTATCCGTGCGATGCACGGTTTCGCCCATCCACACCAGGTGATACCACACCAGCAGATCAGCCAGGAACTGGTCACTGACGTAATCGATGGCATGGCTGTAACGCTCCATCCAGCGCACCGTGCCAATCAGATCGCTGAACACGGGGTTCGGCTCGATCATTTGCTGCTGGTTGGCTTTGAGGCAGGCCTCGGCGATCAACATGCGCTCTTCGGATCTTTGCGGCAAGACAGGGCCTGCCAGTGCCGCCAGCAGCGGATCGCGAATCGGGGTGCCCTGCTCCAGCCATGCGGCGACCTGCGCGGCGTAGTCTTCGATCTGCTCGACCAGGATCGGCGCGAAGTTGACCACGGCGCGCGCCTCAGGCTGCGCTTCCAGGTGCGCGGCCATGTCGACGTAGTCCTTGATGGCGTGCAGATAGGTCCACGGCAGCTGGAACTCATCCTGAGCATCGCGGTACTCGGGCTGGTGCATATGCCAGCACAGCACCACTTTCAGCTTTTGCTTAGCGGACATAGTTGATGTTTTCCCCGAGCATTTCCGCGGTCACCAACACAATGCCCTTCGGCGACACGTGGAAGCGGCGGGCATCCTCTTCGGGGTCCTCACCAATGACGGTGTTTGGAGGGATCTGACACCCCTGATCGACCACCACGCGTTTGATACGTGCATTCCTGCCGATATCCACGTCCGGCAGCACGACCGAGTTCTCGACGCTGGCGTAGGAGTTCACGGTGACGTTCGAGTACAGCAGCGAGTGGCGTACGGTGGCGCCGGAAATGATGCAGCCTCCCGAGACCATCGAATCGACGGCCATGCCGCGGCGGTCGTCCTCGTCGAAGATGAATTTCGCCGGCGGCAGCTGTTCCTGGTAGGTCCAGATCGGCCATTCCTGATCGTAAAGATTGAGTTCGGGCGTCACGCCGATGAGCTCGAGGTTAGCTGCCCAGTAGGAATCGATCGTCCCGACATCCCGCCAATAGGCTTGTGTGCCGGTCTGGGTGTCGCGGTAGGGAAAGGCCATCACCCGATATTTTTCGATGATGCCAGGAATGATGTCCTTGCCGAAATCGTGCTGCGACTTGGACGAATCTGCGTCCTTGATCAGTTGTTCATAAAGAAAATGCGTGTTGAAGACATACACGCCCATCGAGGCCAGCGCCCGGTCGGGTCGGTCGGTCATGGGCTGCGGGTCGTCGGGCTTTTCCGCGAACTCATAGACGCGGCCCATTTCGTCGGCGCTCATGACGCCGAACGCTTTGGCCGATTCCAGATCCACTTCCAGACATGCCACGGTCATATCGGCATTGGTTTCGACGTGATGCGCGATCATCTCGCCGTAGTCCATCTTGTAGATGTGGTCGCCGGCAAGAATGAGGATGTACTCGGGATCGTGCTGCCGAATGATGTCCAGGTTCTGATAGACCGCATCCGCGGTACCTGCATACCACGACGTGTCGATGCGCTGCTGCGCCGGCCAGAGTTCCACGAATTCGTGAAATTCACCGCGCAGGAATCCCCAGCCCTTCTGTACATGCTGAATGAGCGAATGGGCTTTGTACTGGGTCAGAACCGCAACGCGGCGGATACCCGAATTGATGCAGTTCGAAAGAGGAAAATCGATGATGCGGAACTTGCCGCCGAAAGGTACGGCTGGCTTGGCTCGCCAGTTGGTCAGGTCACGCAGCCTAGAGCCTCGTCCGCCTGCGAGAATCAGAGCCAATGTGTCGCGCGTGAGCCGACTGACGAAACGCTGCGACTGATGCTTCATGCAGTCACCTGAGTTTCATGCGTTGGATGGAAACCACTTCATCGACCGTGCCCGATGAAGGAGCCATGCTAGACTTGCTCTGCGGTTCTTAGGTTACTGGAAACGCGCTCCCGGGCACAATCCTTGTGCCGACACACTTCCCCCACTGCCAGAGGTTTTCAATATGGCGGATGCGACCCCAGCGGCGGTTTCAGACGATATTCAGCGCATACTTCAGGCTCGCCACTACGCGCCATTCAGCGTGCTCGGGAGGCATCCGCTCGATGAAACCACCGCAGTGGTGCGCGTTTTCCTTCCGCAGGCGATCGCAGCGACGCTCGACGATGCCGCGCTGGCGCTACAGCCCGTTGCCGGAGCCCCCGGCCTGTTCGAATGGCGCGGTCCGCGCGAGAGCCTTCCGGAGCACTATCGGATCGAATGGACCGATGCCGACGGCGCCCGACACACCGTAATTGATCCGTACAGCTTCGCACCGCAACTCAGCGATTTCGACATCTACCTGATCAATTCAGGCCAGCATTGGCACGCCTATCGAGTGCTCGGTGCCCATGATCATAGCGTGGACGGCATAGCCGGGACGCTATTCGCCGTCTGGGCGCCCGGGGCCGAGCGGGTCAGCGTGGTCGGCGAATTCAACCAGTGGGACGGTCGCTGTCATCCCATGCAGGTGCGCGGCGGCAGTGGTATCTGGGAGCTGTTCATCCCCGAGCTGCGGCAGCGGCACGCTGTACAAGTTCGAATTGCGCAACCGCGACACGGGCGCAGTGATGGTGAAGATCGACCCCTATGCCCGGCAGTTCGAGCGCCGTCCGCAGACGGCCTGCATCACGGTCGGCGCGAGCGACTATGCCTGGAACGATGGCGAGTGGCTGTCCCGGCGCACGCGCTCGGACTGGCAGCACACGCCGATGTCGGTCTACGAAGTGCACCTCGGTTCCTGGCAGCGCGACGAACACGGCGAATTCCTGGACTATCGGACCTTGGCCGACCGACTGGTCGATTACGTCGCCGAAATGGGCTTCACGCATATTGAACTGCTACCCGTCACCGAACATCCGCTGGATGCCTCCTGGGGCTACCAGACCACCGGTTACTACGCCCCGACCAGCCGTTTCGGCAGCCCCGATGACTTCCGGTACATGATCGATCGCCTGCACCAGGCCGGCATCGGCGTCCTGCTCGACTGGGTGCCGGGACATTTCCCGCGCGACGATTTTGCGCTGGCTCGTTACGACGGCACGGCGCTGTTCGAGCACGAAGATCCGCGGCTTGGAGAACATCGCGACTGGGGCACGCTGATCTTCAACTACGGGCGCAACGAGGTCCGCAACTTCCTGGTCTCCAGCGCCATGTTCTGGGTCGAGGAATTCCACATCGACGGCCTGCGCGTCGATGCAGTGGCCTCGATGCTCTATCTCGACTATTCGCGCGAGGCGGGAGACTGGGTGCCGAACAAGTTCGGCGGACGCGAAAACCTCGATGCGATCGACTTCCTACGCGAGCTCAACAACACGGTGCAGGGCCAGCATCCCGGCACCCTGATCATCGCCGAAGAGTCGACCGCCTGGCCTCAGGTCACGCGGCCGTCCGAACTTGGCGGCCTGGGCTTTGCGATGAAGTGGAACATGGGCTGGATGCACGACATCCTTGAATACTTCAAACAGGATCCCGTGCACCGCAAATACCACCATGACCAGCTGACTTTCGGCTTGCTTTACGCGTTTACCGAAAACTTCGTGCTGCCCTTCTCGCATGACGAAGTGGTGCACGGCAAGCGTTCCCTGCTCTACCGCATGCCGGGAGACGAATGGCAGCGCTTTGCCAATCTGCGCTTGCTCTATGCGTTCATGTACGCCTACCCAGGCAAGAAATTCCTGTTCATGGGCTGCGAATTCGGTCAGGGCGACGAGTGGAACTTCGACGGCCAGCTTGACTGGTATGTGCGTCAGTTCCCACTGCACGAGGGCGTTCGCACCTTGGTGCGCGACCTCAATAGGCTGTATCGCGAACACCCTGCGCTACATGTGCATGACTTCGAATGGCAGGGCTTCGACTGGATCGACTGTCACGATGCCCCGCAATCCGTGCTGAGCTTCGTGCGGCGTGGGGGCGATCGCGAACTCGTCGTATTGTGCAACTTCACGCCGGTCCCGCGGATGGAATACCGTGTCGGCGTGCCCAGCGGCGGTGCTTACCGGGAAATTCTCAACTCCGATTCCGAGTTCTACGGTGGCAGCAATCTGGGCAATCCCCCAGTCGTCCAGGCGGAGCCCACACCCTGGATGGGACGGGAATTTTCCTTGAGCCTCTCACTGCCGCCGCTCGGTCTGCTCATTTTCGAGCGCACATGATGCGCAAAAGACTGGTCACTCTCTGAAAAGGCCGTTACAATACGCGCCTTCAATGGGGCGGTAGCTCAGCTGGGAGAGCGTCGCGTTCGCAATGCGAAGGTCGGGAGTTCGATCCTCCTCCGCTCCACCAAACTATCCCTTCCAAAAAAGCCGCGTTGCACTGCAACGCGGCTTTTTTGTTCTGCGAACTTGCTTCATAAATTCTGCAGCCGCATTCCTCTGCCTGCGCTTCATCTCCTTGGCATGCATAACGTCGTAACGGATAAGGCGATGCGCCGCGTCAAACCTGTCCGCAACGCGCCAATTACCTGTTGGGGTATGATGAAATCGTGACAGTGGATTAGGTGTCACGTAGTTTGTGCCGTGCGATTCGGTTGGGCAACCGACAGTCTGAGCGAGGCGATTATGATCATGCAGAACGATAGAGTTCTGACGATGTCAGCCGGAGGGGAGCTGACCGAACGCCTGGAACTGGTATACCAGCTGGCAGAACGCCAGGAGACACTGCTCGCGGTAGTGGCCTTGGCCTACCGTTCGAAGAAACTCGACAGTTGGCCTGAAGCGCGCAGGCAAACCTTCAACACGATGCTTCCGGCGCGGCTGCAACAGATATTGCGAACGATGGATTATGTCGGCGAGGCGGACGCGGTATCGACGTGCATTCCGATCATCGCCACGCTGCAGGAACTCGGTGAACTCGAGCCCATCGTTCGCCGCCTGCGCAGCGTGTTGATGGACTTGGAAACTGAGCTGGATGATCTGGAGACCAGCATCGGTGTGGCGGTCTATCCCTTCGACAGCGGTACACCGCACGATCTCCTGCAGCTTGCCGCAAGCACCGCGATCGAAGGTCTTGGCGTCGCCCGTCACCGCTGTTGTTATGCCAACGAGGAACTCGAGGGTTGGCGTGCGGCATCGAACGATCTGAACGAATCGATTATCCGTGGCCTTGGCCGCGGCGAATTCGAGGTTCTCTACCAGCCCGTGATCGCCGCGGACACCGGACTGCCGGTAGCTGTCGAAGCCCTGCTGCACTGGCGCCATCCGGAGCGTGGCGTGCTGACGCCCGGTAGCTTCCTTCCGGTCGCACAGCGCTATACCTGGCTGATGCGCGAACTCGACGAATGGGTATTGGAAGAAGTCGCCAATGCCTTGCCCGCCTTCGACGGTCCCTTCCCCGCTCCCCTGAAAATCAGTCTCAACGTCGGCTTGGCGGAAATCCTGGACGGAGACTTCACCACTCATCTGCAACGCCAGCTGGAAGGACTCCCCGCGCTTGATCCCCACCGGCTGGTTTTCGAACTGCCCTGGAAAGCGCTGCATGTGGAAGACATGCGCGTCGCCGGCGTGATCGAGGCTTGTCATGAGCTTGGCGTGGGTTGGGCGCTGGATGCGGATTTAGAGCATCTTTCACTGAACGCGCTTGCTCCGCTACCGCTGGAATGGGTCAAATTCGATACCCGCGCCTTGCACGGTCTGTCGGACAAGACGCAGCAGCATGCCGCTTTTCGCGCACTGGGGCAGTTGACCTGCGCGCTGGGCAGTCGTCCTGTGTTCACGCATGTGGAGGACGACGGTCTGCGCCAGATTCTGGATGGCGACTCCCACACGCTGCTGCAAGGTTTCGGCATCGCAGCGCCCATGCAACCGTCGGTGCTGCGGAATTGGCTCCAGAGCCGGCGCTGATCAGCGCCGGCGCTCGGCACCGAGGACGTTGGACAACTGACTCAGGCGATCGAGTACCCGGCCGAGTTGGGTCAGATCCACGATCTCGATCTCCAGATCCATGCGTACGCTCTGGTCGTCGCGGTTGGTGCGCGTATTCACCGCCAGTACGTTGATCTTCTCGTTGGTCAGCGTATTGGTGATGTCGCGCAGCAGGCCCTGGCGGTCGAAGGCTTCGATATGAATGTCGACCGGATAGCTCTGCGGGCGTTCGCCCCAGTCGACCTCGACCAGGCGCCGACGCTGTTCGTCCTGCAAATTGAGAATGTTCGCGCAATCGCTGCGATGCACGGTAACCCCCTCGCCTTTCGTGATGTAACCCACGATCGGATCGCCGGCGACGGGTTTGCAGCAGTTCGCGAATTGCACGAGCAAATTGCCTACGCCCTGCACGCGTACGCTGTCGCGGCCGTCGCCCTTGCCCGTGGGCACTTTACGCTGCGCGCTGATGGTCAGCTCAGGGGCTTGAACCGGCTGTAGCGCTGCCGCCAGCTGCCCCGAACGAACGTCGCCGCGGCCGATCGCGAGCAGCAGCTCCTCGTGTGTCTGCGCATGAAATCGTCGCGTCAGAGCATCCATATCCGGGGCGTCGACGCCGAGCCGGTGTGCTTCGCGCTCGAGGATCGCCCGTCCTTCCGTCAGGTTGCGGTCACGATCCTGCTGGGTAAACCAATGTCGTACCTTGGAACGCGCGCCTGATGTGAACAGATAGCCCGTATTCGGGTTCATCCAGTCGCGGCTGGGGGTGCCCTCCTTGGTGGTAAGCACTTCAACCTGTTCGCCGGATTTGAGCTCGTAGGTCAGCGGCACGATACGGCCGTTGACCTTGGCGCCACGACAGCGGTGCCCGACCTCGGTGTGCACCATGTAGGCGAAATCCAGCGGCGTGGAACCGCGTGGCAGGTCGAGTACGTCGCCGCGCGGAGTGAAGACGAACACACGGTCGCCGAACAGCTCGGTGTGGAAGCCTTCGAGCAGTTCCTCGTCGTCGTCGCGGTGATCGAGCAGCTGGCGCAGCGAGTGGATGACGCGCTCCAGGGTCTGATCCTGGCGCCCGCCTTCCTTGTAGCGCCAGTGTGCGGCCACGCCCTGTTCCGCGAAGGAATGCATGTCGTGCGTGCGGATCTGCACCTCCACGGCCTTGCCTTCAGGGCCGATCACCGCGGTGTGCAGCGATTGATAGCCGTTTTCCTTGGGATTGGCGATATAGTCGTCGAATTCCTTCGGAATGTGCGGCCACAAGGCGTGCACCACGCCGAGCACGGCGTAGCAGGTGCTGACCTTGTCCACCATCACGCGCACGGCCCTGAGGTCGTAGAGGTCCTCGAGCGCAAGGTGCTTGCGGCGCAGCTTCTTCATGATGCTGTAGATGTGCTTGGGTCTGCCGTAGACCTCGGCGGCGATACCCTCGCTCTCCAGGGCCGTGCGCAGCTCCTCTACGAAGGCCTGCACATAACGCTCGCGCTCCTCGCGCCGCTCTTCCAGACTCTTCGCCAGGCGCTTGTATTCCTGCGGTTCGAGATAGCGGAAGGACAGGTCCTCCAAGGCCCATTTGAGCTGGCCGATACCGAGGCGGTTGGCCAACGGGGCGTAGATATCGAGCGTCTCGCGGGCGAAACTGCGGCGTTTTTCGTAACTTTCCGCACCGAGCTTGCGCAATCGCTCGACGCGGTAGGCCAACTGCACCAGCACGGCGCGTACGTCTTCAGCCATGGCGAGCAACATGCGCCGCACGTGCTCGGCCTGCTCGGGCGCGCGTGCGAACTCTTCCTGGCTGTCGCGGAAGGTGTTGAGCCAGTTGGCGCGTTCGACCAAGCCCGCGACGGTGGGACCGAAATGCGCCTCGATTTCCGCTATGGGGCGGCTGGAGCGCAGGCGCGAATCGGCGAGCACCGCAGCCAGCAGCGTGTCCGGGTCGCTGCCGATCTCCTGCAACAACACGGCGACGGCGCGCCCGTCGGGCTCCAGGCGTTCGGACTCGCCGGCCTCTTCGAGCCACTGCAACGCCAGACGCATCGCTGCCAGGCGCTCGGCCGGCAGCGATTCCGGCAGCAGGGCCGAAGTATCGACGGGGCCATCTTTCGAAACGGATTGTCTGGTCGTGTCTGTCATAAGCTGGAGAATCCTTCGTACTCTGGGCGTGGCGGTCAGAGCGCCGACCGCAGGACCTCTTGCGGCGCAGTGCGCAGAACATCCCGCGTACCCAGCAAACCGACAATCAACACGCCGAGCCCCCCTACCGTCAAGCCGGCCAACCACAGCCAAGGGTCGAAACGATAGGCGAGATCGAAGACCCGGGTTGCCAGCGCGTAGCCGATCCCGCTGGCAAAGGTTGCGGCGAGCAGACCCGAGATCAAGCCCAGCAGTAGAAATTCACTCGCCACGGTGGCGCGTAACTGCGCATTGGAGGCGCCCAAGGTGCGCAGCAGGGCCGCCTCTCGACGCCGCTCGGTGCGCGTACTGTCGATGGCCGCCACCAGTACCACGATGCCGGCGAGCAGTGAGAACGCGAACACGTACTGCACGGCCCACACGGCGCGTTCGATGATCGTGCGCACCTGCCCCAGCAGGGTATCCACATCGAACAGGGTGATGCCGGGAAAACTGCGCACCAATCCGGCGAGAAAGGCATCGCGTTGCGTAGGTAGGTGGAAGCTCGTCATCCAGGACGCGGGCAGCCCGTCGAGCAGGCCGGGCCGCGCGACGATGAAGAAGTTGGGCCGGAAGCTGTCCCACTGCACCGCGCGCAGGCTGTCGATGCGTGCGCTGACCTGCTGTCCGGCGACGTCGAAACCGAGCGTGTCACCGAGCTTCAACCCCAGCGTCTTGGCGATGCCCTCTTCGACCGAGAAGCCCTTGCCGCCCTGATTCCACCAATGGCCGGCTACGATTCGATTGCCCTTCTGCAGGGCGTCGGACCAGGTCAGGTTGAACTCTCGGCGCACCAGGTTCTTTGCGCGTGGATCGGCGAAAGCCTGTGCTCCGACCGGCTTGCCGTTGACGCTTGTCAGGCGCCCGCGAACCATGGGATACAGCGTGGGTGGCGCCTTGCCGTGAGTCTCGAAATAGCTGCGCAGGGCATCGCGCTCGCCGGTCTGGATATTGATTGCGAACTGGTTCGGCGCATCGGCCGGCAGGCTCGAACGCCAGCTCGACAACAGATCGGCGCGCACGAAGGCGAGCAACAGCAGTGCGGTCAGGCCCAACCCCACCGCAGCGAGCTGCACGGCGCCCATTTCACGGCGCCGCGCAAGACTGCGCAGTCCGAAACGCATTCCGAAACTGCCCCGATGTGGATGCCAGCGCGACAGCAGCGACACCAGCAGATACCCGAACAACCACAGCGCGAGCACGCTTGCCCCCGCTCCGCCCAGCACCCATGCGGTCAGCCGCGGGTCGTCGGTCTGCCACCAGGCAAGCGCACCCAGCGCCAGGGCGGCCACCGCAGCGGCTAGCCAAGCCGAAGGCGGCGGCGGTGCGAGTTCGCGCCGTAGAATGCGCAGCGGCGGCACGTCCTTGATGCGCCACACAGGTATCACCCCGAAACCGGCCATGGTCAGCAGGCCGCTGCCGATCCCCAGCAGCATCGGCCCGAAGCCGGGCGGTGGCAGCGCCGTGCCGAACCAGCCGGCCAGTAGCGCAACGAGACCGAGTTGAGCGAGATAGCCGATACCGATGCCGACCAGACTGCCGGCCAGGCCGACACTGAGCAGGCGCAGCAGCGTCAGTTGCAGCAGTAGGCGGGGTGTCGCGCCGAGGCAGCGCATGATGGCGGCCTCATCGGCTTCGCGTCGGGCGAACTCGCGAGCGGCTACTGCGATCGCGCCGCCTCCGAGCAACACCGCGGCAAGCGCCGCCAAGCCGAGAAAGCGTTGCGCACGCTCTAGCGCAACCCGCATTTCCGGCGTGCCGTCGCTGAGTCCTTCCACGCGTGCGCCGACAGGCAGGTGCGATTTGAGCCAATCGCGCATGCGTATGGTCTGTGCGGGCGAACCGGCCATGAACAGCGTGTGCCGGACCCGGCTCTGCGGCGTAATCAGTCCGCTGCCGCTCAGGTCCGTTGCTGCGATCAAGGCTTGCGGCGCGAACTGAAGCAGCCCGCCGCCGCGGCCGGGATCGTCGCGCAGCACCGCGCCGACCCTGAAACGCTTGAGCCCCAGCTGCACCTCGGCACCTACCGTTAGATGCAGGCGTGCTAGGCCGTTGCGATCGAGCCACAGCGTGCCGGGCGGAGGTGGATGTCGGCGAGTCTCGACGTTCGCGCCGGCTGCGGTCTGGATGCGGATGTCGCCGCGCAGCGGGTAGTGCCCGCCGACGGCATGGATGTCGACCAGCAGAGTCTGATCGCCGTGCAGTACGACACTCGGGAAACGCAGGCTTTTGGCGGTTGCCAGACCCAGAGTGGCTGGCGTGTCGGTCTAGCGTGGCAGGCAGTGGTTCGGCGGAACGCACCAGCAGGTCGCCGCCCAGCAGCGCCGAGGCCTGCTGATTCATGGCCCGCCCGACCCGATCGGTGAACAGGCCGACCGCCGATATGGCGCCGACAGCGACGACCAGTGCCAAGGCGATGATGCGCAGCGATCCCGCACGCAGGTCGCGGCGCAAGGCGCGCCGGAACAGAGGCCACAGCGAGCCGCGTGGCGTCCCAGCGTTCATTCCTGTAGCGCTCCGCCGACCAGGCTGTAGCGGCGGTTGCAGCGCGCCGCCAGGGCGGGATCATGGGTGACCAGTACCAGCGCAGCCCCCTCTTCCGCGTTGAGCGAAAACAGCAGCTCCGTGACCTGGTTGCCGCTGTTTTCGTCGAGGTTGCCGGTCGGCTCGTCGGCGAAAAGCACCGCAGGACGCGCGACGAAGGCGCGTGCGATTGCCACGCGCTGCTGCTCGCCGCCGGAGAGCTGATGAGGATAGTGGCGCAAGCGTTCGCTCAATCCGACTCGCGCGAGCGCATCATGGGCCGCATCCTGGGCCGGTCGCCCTAGGAGTTCGAGCGGTAGCATCACGTTCTCCAGCGCGGTCAGGCCCGGCAGCAGCTGAAACGATTGGAACACGAAGCCGACGTTGCCGGCGCGAAGCCGTGCGCGGCCGTCCTCGTTCATCGAGGCGAGGCTCTGCCCTGCCAGGACGATCTCGCCGGAAGTAGGCTCATCGAGACCAGCCAACAGGCCGAGCAGCGTCGACTTGCCCGAGCCCGAAGCACCGAGTATCGCCACGGATTCGCCGGCCACGACATCGAGCGTGACATTCTTCAGGATAACCAGCTCACCACTGGGGCCCGTAATGGTTTTGGCGAGCGAGCGGGCGCTGACCGCGGCGGGTTTGCCGTGCGGGCTCATTTCAGGTGTGCCAATTCGAACCGGAACCGGACAATCGGCGGTCGGGCTTGAAGCGCTACACTGGTATCCATGAAACGACGATTCTCCAAGGTTCTGTTCGCCATCACGCTGTTGTTCGGCCTGGCTGGCCTGCCGGGAACCGTGGTGGCTGCGCAGCGCGACATTCTGGTCCTGGGCGACAGTCTCAGCGCAGCTTACGGCATCGATGCAGGGATGGGCTGGGTCAGCCTGCTGCGACAGCGGCTGCAGGATCAAGGCTATCCGTATCGCGTGATCAACGCCAGCGTCAGCGGCGATACCACGTCGGGCGGGCTGCAGCGTCTGCCTCAGGCTCTGCAGCAGCACCATCCCGCCATACTGATCGTCGAACTCGGGGGCAACGATGGCCTGCGCGGAACGCCGTTGCAGGTAATGCGCGGCAATTTGCGCAAGCTGGTCGAACTGGGCCGGCGCGCAGGGGCTCGCGTGCTGCTGGTCGGAGTACGCCTGCCGCCGAACTACGGCCCTGCCTATACGGCCGCCTTCGAAGAAGGCTACGTCCAGGTCGCCCGCGAGACGCATACGCCTCTGGTGCCGCATCTGCTGCAGGGTGTGGCGACCCACCGCGAGCTGATGCAGGCCGATGGCATTCATCCCAAAGCCGTGGCGCAGCAACGATTGCTGGATAACGTCTGGCCTCGGCTCAAGCCACTGCTGTGAGCGGACCGGGCACTATTCCCGCGCTGTCGGTGTCATAGAACAGACCACTTGGTCGGTATAAAGTGTCGCCTACGACAGCGACCGGCGAACTCGCACGCTGTCGTTCCTGTCCGATAGCCAATAACCCCGAATACACGACGGATGACCCGATGAGCGCAAGCAGCTCCGCAATCGAAACGGCCGCGCAGGTCGAAGCGGCGCAATCGCCGCAGTACAAACGCCTGGCCGGCCTCAGCTGGCTGCATTTCCTCAACGACGGTTCGGCCAACTATCTGCCCGGCATATTGCCGGCTGTGCTGCTGGCGCTGCATCAGAGCACCGAACTGGCCGGCACGGTGATGTCCGCCTTGCTGATCGGCCAGGCCCTGCAGGTCTTCAGTGGCTGGTTCGCCGATCACATCGGCGGACGCTGGTTCATCATCTGCGGCGTGCTCGGGTCAAGCCTGGCGGCGGCGATGATCGGCCTGGCGCCGAACATGTGGATGCTGATTCCAGCCTTGGTGCTGATCGGCATGAGCAACGCCCTGTTCCATCCCCAGGCGCTGGCCGGTGCCCGCTCGCTGAGCGGCGCGCGGCGCGGCCTCGGCATGTCGCTGTTCCTGGTCGGCGGCGAACTCGGCCGCGGCGTCTGGCCTCTGATCGCCAGCCTCGTCGTGGTCTACTGGGGGCTGCATTATCTCTGGCTGCTCGCATTGCCGGCCTTGCTCAGTGTGGCACTGCTGTGGAAGCAACTGCCGCTGCAGGCGCCGCGACACCCCGACGCACGTCCGATCGCATGGCGCAAACATATTGGCCCGATGAGTTCGCTGGTAGCTTTCTCGCTGTTGCGCGCACTGACCATCTTCGGCGTGGTGACCTACCTGCCCGTGCTGTGGCACCAGCGTGGTCACGATCTCACCCAGGGCGCGGCGCTGATCACCGTACTGCTAGTGGTCGGCATCATCGGCAACGTTGGCGGCGGTCACCTGTCCGACCGCATCGGCCGCCGTGCCGTACTGCTCGGTTCCAGCTTGCTGGGTGCGCTGCTGCTGGCGGCCTTTCTGCTCAGCCAAGGGCTGTGGCAATGGCTCATCCTGGGCGTTCTGGGCATCGCGCTGTTCGCCAGTCTGCCGCTGGGCATCATCATTGGACAGGACATCTTTCCCGAAAACCGCTCGCTCGGTTCCGGTATCGCGCTGGGCCTCTCCAACGGCCTTGCCGCCGTCTGCCTGGCCGGGCTCGACCTGGTCTCGGCGGCACGCGGCCCGGAGGCCGTACTCTGGCTGCTGGTCGGCATCGTCACGGTGGCTGGCCTGATCAGCCTGCGCCTGCCGGCCGAGTCGCACAGCGCCTGATCGTCGGCGGGCGGAACCATCGGGGGCGCGATCCCGCGCCCCCGATCCAACACGAGGAGGACACACATGAGAGCCGTACAAGTCAGCAAAGCCGGCGGTCCGTTCGAAGTCGTCGAACGTCCCATTCCCGAGCCGGGTCCCGGTCAGGTGCGCGTCAAGGTCGAAGCTTGCGGCATCTGTCATAGCGATGCCTTCGTCAAGGACGGCGCCTTCCCCGGTATCGAATACCCTCGCGTACCGGGACACGAGGTGATCGGACGCATCGATGCGTTGGGTGAAGGCGTCGAATCCTTCACCGCCGGGCAGCGCGTCGGCGTGGGTTGGCACGGCGGCCATTGCTTCGGCTGCGAGGCTTGCCGGGCAGGCGATTTCGTCAGCTGCAGCAATGCCAAGATCGCCGGTATCAGCTACGACGGCGGCTATGCCGAATACATGCTCGCCCCAGCGGAAGCCTTGGCGAGCGTTCCCGATGGACTGGATTCGGCCGCCGCGGCTCCCCTGCTCTGCGCCGGCATCACTACCTTCAACGCACTACGCAACGCCGGCGCGCGGGCCGGCGACACGGTGGCCATCCTCGGCATCGGCGGGCTCGGTCATCTCGCGGTGCAGTACGCACGCAAGATGGGCATGCATACGGTGGCCCTTTCGCACGGCCCGGACAAGGAAGCCCTGGCGCGCGAGCTCGGAGCCCACGACTATATCGACACGACTGCCGGCGATGCCGCACAGCAGCTGCAGGCTCTCGGCGGCGCACGCCTAATCCTGTCGACGGCGCCGAACAGCGCGGCAATCAGTGCCGTCGTCGGCGGCCTCGGACGCGACGGTCGTTTGATTGTGGTGGGCGTCGACGGCGCGCCGATCGAAGTGTCCCCGCTACAGCTCATCGCCGGTCGCCACAGTGTGGGGGGCTGGCCATCGGGAACGCCCAAGGATTCGGAGGATACGCTCAACTTCAGCTCGCGTTTCGACGTGCTGCCGCGGATCGAGACCTATCCGCTGGAGCAGGCGGCCGAGGCTTACGAGCGCATGTTGGGCAACCAGGCGCGCTTTCGCGTCGTGCTGACCATGGGCGGATAAAACCCCACAACGGGTTCCTGGCGCGGTTGGCGTATCTACAAAGCCTGCCAGCGCGCCAGGACTTCGCGCAGTTCGCCGACATGACGGATATCGGCGTCGGGCGGCCGGTCCGTTTCCCAAGGCTTGCCTTCGGGATTGATCCACACGGTATGCAGGCCATGCGCCTGTGCGCCGAGCACATCGCACTCGATATCGTCGCCGACATGCAGACATTCGTGCGCTTTGACGCCGGCGCTCTGCAGAGCCTGCTCGAAGATGTCGGGATGTGGCTTGGCAACGCCGGCTCCGGCCGATGTGATCACGAAATCGAAGAAATGGTCGACGCCGATATGGCGCACGTCGGCATTGCCGTTGGTGATCGCACCGATGCGGAAGTGCTTGCCCAGTTCCTCCAATAGCGTGGCCGCTTCCGTATAGAGCTCTACCTCGTTGCGTGCCAGCCAGAAGATGCGAAAGCCCTCGTCGATCCACTCCTCGCCCAGCGCGTGTTCGGCGGCAAGCTGGCTTAGCCAGCGTTTGCGCAGATGCGTCATGTCGTGGCGCAGGTCCTCGTTGCGCCGGAAGTACTCGATGCGATGGGTGATCAGCGTGTCCAGGTCGTAGTGCGAAGCCAGCGCCGGATAGCGATCGACCAGCCAGGCGTAGAAACGCCGTTCGGCCTCTGCGATCACGGGGCGGCAGGACCACAGCGTGTCGTCGAGATCGAATGTGATACAGCGGATAGGCATGCGGATTTCCCGATGGCTGGCGTGTGCGCGTACGTTTAGGCTACGTACAACATATATCAGATCGTACGCTGCGGTGGCAGCGATGGCGGTGCGCGCATTTCGCCGATCGGGAGCCGCGCCACCTGCGTGTCAGTGGCGCGAGCCCTGCGCGGCGCTGTTGAAATACTCCAGAGCCTTCTGGATAGCGTACATCGGCGCACTCTCGACGCTAGTCGGGTCGCTTTCCGGCGCGACATCGCCGTAGAACTTGCGAAACGCCAGGATGTGCAGCGGCAGTTCCTTGGCAAACAGCTCGTTGAGGTCGATGAAGTGCTGAGCCAGCGCGACCACGGCGGCCGCACGCAGTTCAGGGGCCAGCGTCTGTCCGGCGCGAATTTCGACCTGCGGCATTTCCTTGGGCTCCGCCGTGACGGCCAGGCTGATCAACGCATCGCCGTCGACCGTCTCATCCAGAGCGAAACCCTCGCGCAGAATCAGATGACCCTTGCTGCGGATGTGATCGAAGGGCTGGAAGACCTTGCTGGACATGTTGACGCCCCACAATTCGAGATCCTCGCGCAGTTCGTGCAGCGTCTCGGTACCGGCCAACGCATGCGCGGTCTGGGCGTAGAACATGTCCCAGATCCAGACTTGGCCGTATTCTGGAAGCTCGTCGCCCTCCATGCGCACACTGGCGCGCGGTTGTGCGGAGAAATCACCTGGGAATCGAATGCTGATTTCGAGCATGGCTGCCTCTTTGCTGCTGTGCTCTGAGGCGACGCCATGTCGCCCCAGAGCGAGAATTAATCGAGATAAAAGACGTAACTATCTGTATTTTTAGGAAACGTAAACTCGCGCATTCCTGAACATACGCAGCCAAGGTCCGTCTTCACCCCAGCCTTCCGGGTGCCAGCTGTGCTGCGCCGTGCGGAAGATACGTTCGGGGTGCGGCATCATGACCGTGAAGCGTCCGTCGGTCGAACTCAGCCCCGTAATCCCTCGCGGCGAGCCGTTGGGGTTTTCCGGATAGTGCGTGGTCGAGCGGCCGTGATGATCGACGAAGCGCAGCGCGACCAGACCGGCCTGCTCCACCGCTTCGGCTGTGTTGGTGGTGAACACCGCACGGCCTTCGCCATGCGAAACCACCACGGGCATCACCGAGCCCTGCATGTCGTGCAGGAACAGCGATGGCGACGGCAGCACCTCCACCAGGCTGAGCCGCCCCTCGAACTGTTCGGACTCATTGCGCACGAAATCGGGCCAGTGCGCGGCACCCGGAATCATGTCGCGCAGCTGCGCCATCATCTGGCAGCCGTTGCAGACGCCGAGGCCGAAAGTGTCCGGGCGCTCGAAGAACTGCTGGAACGCGTCGCGGGCGCGGGCGTTGTAGCGAATCGACTTCGCCCAGCCACCGCCGGCGCCGAGCACGTCGCCGTAGGAGAAACCGCCGCAGGCGGCCAGGCCGTGGAAGTCGGCAAGATCGACACGGCCGGCGATGATGTCGCTCATGTGCACATCCACCGCCTCGAAACCGGCGCGGTCGAAGGCGGCGGCCATTTCCATCTGGCCGTTGACGCCCTGCTCGCGCAGGATGGCAACACGCGGCCGGGCACCGCCGGCGATATACGGCGCAGCGACATTTTCGTCGGGGTCGAAACCCAGCCGTGCGAACAGCCCCGGATCGCCCTCATCGCCCAGGACATCGAATTCCTGTTGGGCGCAGGCCGGATTGTCGCGCAGGGCCTGAATGCGGTAGCTGGTTTCAGCCCAGGTCTTGTGCAGCCGCGAGCGTTCCGCGCGGTAGAGGCAGCGATTGCCGGCGTGGATACTGATCGCGTCGTCCTCGCTGAGGTGGCCGATGACGCGCGCGTGGTTACCCAGCCCGGCTTCGGTGAAGACCATCAGCACCTCATCGACGTCCGCATGGCGCACCTGCAACACCGCCCCGAGCTCCTCGTTGAACAAGGCTGCCAGCGGGTCTTCGTCGACGCCGAGTTCCAGGCGCACGCCGGTATGCCCGGCAAACGCCATCTCGCAGACGGCCGCCAAAAGGCCTCCGTCCGAGCGATCGTGATAGGCGAGCAGGCTGCGGTCCGCATTCAAGCTCTGGATCGCATTGAAAAAAGCCTTCAGCGTATCGGCACCGTCGAGGTCAGGGGCTTCGTCGCCGAGTTGGCCGTAGACCTGCAGCAACGCGGACCCACCCAGACGGTTGCATCCGCGGCCCAGATCGACGAGCACGAGATCGGTATCGCCTTTGTCTTTGCGCAGCTGCGGCGTCATGACATGGCGCGTGTCGCTTACCGGCGCGAAGGCGGTCACGACCAAGGACAGCGGCGAGGTGACGGCGCGTGTCTCGCCGCCCTCCTCCCAGACCGTTTTCATCGACAGTGAATCCTTGCCGACCGGAATCGCGATGCCCAGTTGCGGGCAGAGTTCCTCGCCGACGGCCTGTACGGTGTCGAACAGTGCGGCATCCTCGCCGGGATGCCCCACCGCGGCCATCCAGTTGGCGGACAAGCGTATCTCGCCGAGCGAGGAGATCGGCGCGGCGGCGATGTTGGTGATGGCCTCGGCAATCGCCATACGCCCGGAAGCCGCGGGTTCGAGCAGCGCCAGCGGTGCCCGTTCGCCGATGGCCATGGCCTCGCCGGTGTGACCACGGAAGTCGCTCAGGGTGACGCCGAGGTCAGCCACCGGCACTTGCCATGGGCCGACCAGCTGATCGCGCGCGATCAGCCCACCCACCGTGCGATCGCCGATGGTAATCAGGAAATTCTTGCTCGCCACGGTCGGCAGGCGAAGCACCCGGTCGATGGCCTCCTCCAGCTTGATGTCGTCGAGCACCGGAGCGAGCCGCGCAGGTTTCGCGTGCTGTACGTCGCGCAGCATCTTCGGTGGTTTGCCCAGCAGCACTTCCATCGGCAAATCGACCACGGTCTCCTCGAGCAGGCCGTCGCCGACTACCAGTTGCTGTTCGGCGGTGGCCTCGCCGATCACGGCGTAGGGGCAGCGCTCGCGTTCGCACAGGGCGACGAAGTCGTCCAGGCCTTCGCTGTCGACGGCCACCACGTAGCGCTCCTGGGCCTCGTTGCACCAGATTGCCAGCGGCGACATGCCGGGCTCGTCATTGGGTACGGCACGCAGCTCGAAGCGGCCACCGCGTCCGGCATCGTTGACCAGTTCCGGAACGGCATTGGACAGCCCGCCGGCGCCGACGTCGTGCAGCGACATGATCGGGCTGCTCTCGCCGAGCGCCGCGCAACGGTCGATCACTTCCTGGCAACGGCGCTCCATTTCCGGATTGCTGCGCTGCACGGAGGCGAAGTCGAGTTGTTCGTCGCCGGTGCCGGTCGCCATGCTGGACGCCGCACCGCCACCCAGGCCGATCTGCATCGCAGGGCCACCGAGCACCACGATTTGTGCGCCTTCGCTAATCCGGCGCTTCTGCACCTGGTCTTCGCGTATCGCGCCGACGCCGCCGGCGAGCATGATCGGCTTGTGGTAGCCACGCACTTCCGTGCCGTTCACGCCCGGCACGGCAAGTTCGTAGCTGCGGAAGTAACCGGTGATGCCCGGACGGCCGAATTCGTTGTTGAAGGAACAGGCGCCGATCGGGCCTTCGAGCATGATGTCCAACGCCGAGACGATGCGCCCCGGCCGACCGTAGTCGTGCTCCCAGGGCTGCTCGAAGCCGGGAATCCGCAGGTTGGACACGCTGAAGCCGGTCAGGCCTGCTTTGGGACGGGCACCGATGCCGGTAGCGCCTTCGTCGCGGATTTCGCCGCCGGAACCGGTCGCAGCACCCGCGAACGGCGAGATCGCAGTCGGGTGGTTGTGCGTCTCCACCTTCATGCAGATGTGCACGGCCTCGTGCCGCTCGCCGTAGGTGTTTTGTCCGGGCAGCGGTGCGAAACGCTGCACCTCGAAGCCGCGAATGACGGAGGAGTTGTCCTTGTAGGCCGAAAGGATGCCGTCGGGCGCATGCCGGTAGGTGTTGCGGATCATGCCGAACAGAGTCTGCTCGCGCGGCGTGCCGTCGATGACCCAGGAGGCGTTGAAGACCTTGTGGCGGCAGTGCTCGGAGTTCGCCTGCGCGAACATCATCAGCTCTGCGTCGGTCGGATTGCGCTCCAGTGTCGCGTAATTCTCGGCCAGGTAGTCGATTTCGTCGGGAGACAGGGCCAGGCCGAGGTCACGATTGGCGTTCTCCAAGGCGGCATGCGGGTCGCCGTCGAGGTCGACGTGGCCGAGTGGCATGGGCTCGTGTGCGTTGAACAGCGCAGCGGCATCTTCGGGACTGTCGATGACGGTCTCGGTCATACGGTCGTGCAGCAACGCAGCCACACGGGTTTGCTGCTCGTCCGACAGCGCTTCCGCCTGTCCAAGACAGTAGACGGTACCACGCTCGATGCGTTCGACGGCTTCAAGTCCGCAGTGCTGCAGGATATCGGTCGCCTTGCTGGCCCACGGCGAAATCGTCCCGAAACGCGGGATGACGATAATGTCCTGATGGCATCCGCCCGGTGGACGGCGCATGGGATCGATGCTGGGTTCGCCGATCACCTGACCCAGCCTCGCGCGCTCGTCGTCGCTCAATGCGCGGGCGCATTGGACGAAATATACATGACGCGCATCCACGCCGTGCACTGCAGGCACGGCTTCGGTCAGCCTGCTCAGCAGCCTGTCGCGCCGAAACGAGGACAAGGCGGAGCGCCCTTCGATCACCAACATCAGGCATATCCAGTTTGCGTTAAGAAGGGCGCAATCATAATGGAAACGGCCTTGACACGCATGGCTTGAAAATTGCTGGTCTGGTACAATCTTAACTACCAAAGGGGGCGACTTGGATTCGACGTGGGTTGCGAAACCTTAGGTGCATGCCGAGGATGTGGTGGACCTCGTAAATCCCTGCTGCAAACTTATAGTTGCCAACGACGACAACTACGCACTCGCCGCTTAAAACCCGGTAGGGTGCCGTCTCACTGACGTGTGCTTGTGCACTCAGGTTCGAGGCGTCGACTCTCGCAAGCTCGCGGTGAGGTTCTCCCAGGACTGATCCGTTAAAACCCTAACTGGGATCGCCGTCAGTTTTCCCTGCCCGTCGGGTAGCTGCCGGTTAAACTCAAAGACGGAATAAGCATGTAGAGCCGAAGGCGGAGGACTTGCGGACGGGGGTTCGATTCCCCCCGCCTCCACCAAATTTAGATCCGACACTGTCCAGTAAAATCCTCAAGCCCGCATTCTAGCGGGCTTTTTTATTGCCCATCAGTCCAAGCAAGTCCCATATCATCCTTTGACATCCGAGGGCGAATGGGGCCAACATTTGGGCCAAGTTGCACTGCGCCATAGTGAGTTGCCCCCATGCCGCTATCGGATACCCAGATTCGTAACGCCAAACCCGGCATCACCCCTGGCGGAAGAACGACAACAAAGCCCTACAAGATGGGAGACTCCGGAGGTCTCTATTTGGAGGTGGCCCCATCTGGGGGCAAGTGGTGGCGTTTCAAATACCGATTCGAGGGCAAAGAAAAACGGTTGTCGCTTGGCACCTACCCTGACGTGTCTCTCAAACAGGCCCGCACACGACGGGACCAAGCTCGTGCATTGCTGGCAGAAGGAATAGATCCTGGCGTGCACCGCAAGGCGATCAAAGCTGCAAGAGCTGAAAGTATCGGCAACGGATTCGAAGTAATCGCCAGGGAATGGTTCGATAAGCATTCAAAGAACTGGGTGCCGTCCCACTCTGCACGCATCCTCCGCCGTTTCGAGCGCGACATCTTTCCTTGGATTGGAGGTCGCCCGATCGCGGACATTAAAGCTCCAGAGCTTCTATCCGTGGTTCGTCGTATTGAAAATCGAGGAGCTCTGGAAACTGCGCATCGGGCTCTTGGCGACTGCGGGCAAGTATTCCGCTATGCAGTCGCGACCGGTCGCGCCGAAAGAGATCCTGCAGGCGATCTTCGTGGCGCCCTCCCACCAGTCAAAGGCAAACATTTTGCGGCGGTGACTGATCCTAAGCGTTTGGGGGAACTACTACGCATCATCGATGGCTATGAAGGCACCCTACCCGTGCGCTGCGCTTTGCGTTTGGCACCGCTGGTGTTCGCCCGCCCAGGTGAACTTCGTCAGGCGCAATGGGAGGATATCGATCTAGACGCTGCCGAATGGCGTTACCACGTCACCAAGACCGATTCTGAACACATCGTGCCCCTATCCCATCAAGCTGTTGCGATACTACGGGAAATCGAGCCCCTAACAGGGCACGGACGCTATGTATTCCCTTCCGCGCGCAACCCGAAAGGCGACCGGCCCATGAGCGACAACGCGATCCTGGGTGCTCTGCGCCGTGCCGGTATTCCTAAGGATGAAATGACCGGTCACGGCTTCCGAGCCGCTGCACGCACCATTCTCGATGAAGAGCTGGGCTTTAGGCCTGACTTCATCGAGCACCAGCTTGCCCATGCTGTGCGAGACCCAAATGGACGCGCCTACAACCGAACGGCCCATCTACCAGAACGCCGAAAGATGATGCAGGCGTGGGCGGAGTACTTGGATGAGCTAAAGACTGGGGGGGATAGTTGCTTCCTGATCCTCGTTGGCCGGCAGATGCCGGGTAATAACGCTCAGCACTTGGCTTTCTTCGAAGGCCGGTTGTTCTCGTGACAGCCGGGCTAGGTGCTCGATCACCTCCCAATGCTTATGCAGCTGAAAGACTAGGCTTTTCGGTGTGGCCATTACATGCACGCAATTCGCTATGGGTCGAGATCTTGAAGTCTAAGCGCTCCACCCTCGAGCCGCGATGGCTGTAATCCTTCAAGGCAATTCAAGGGCTGCTCGTCAGGCAAATCCATTCCAGATTCTCAGATGCCGCATCCCAGCCCCAAATCTTCGTCAGAGGTCTGCTTCGATGTCGACGAAAAACGGTAAGGCAGCCCTTGTGAACGGACTTATGCGGAGTCGAACTCAACCAACTTGACCCGTTCAAACCTCACGCCGGATTCGTGCGGGTAACCGGCCTGATTGCTCACCAGCCGCATCCCAGACGGTTTGATAATCGCGTCCACGGCGCAGTGTGTGTGTCCGTATACCCACAGATCGATACCCATGAACAATTCGCTCAAGTCCGACCAGAACGCACCTGAGAGATCATCCACCGGATAGCGCGGATGCTGTGCCAGGGCGCATGGACCGTGATGCGTGACGACCACCGTCCGTCCATCATGTGGAGTCGCCAACCGTTCGCTCAGCCAGTTACGCGCCTCTTGATGACGGTTCAGTGCATGTTGCGGCGTAAAGGCATTCAGGATCGATGATGGTTCGGCACCGATCCGCGTGCGGATCAGCCGGTGATCGTTTATCGAGCGCTCGGCCTTGAACATGGCAAGCTTGTTGTCCTGAGCCGCGGTGCGCAGATTGGCCCGGTAGTCGGTCCACAAGGTCGCACCGAGAAAGCGTACGTCATTGATAACGGTCTCGTCGCAATCGAGTAGTTGCACATGGGTACCACGCAAGCGCTCGCGCATCATAGCGAGCCTGTCTTCGAGCACTCCCCCGTAATACTCGTGGTTGCCGGGCACGTAAACGAAAGGCTTGCTCAAACGTTCGGCCTCGTCGGCCAGCCACTCCACGGCGTCCTCGCCGAGGTCAATGTCTCCAGCCAACACAATCACGTCGGCCGCCGGAGACGGGCGCCAGGGCAACGCCATCGATTCGCGCCGCTGACGGTAGAACTCACGATGCAGGTCAGAGAGGATTTGCAGTTTCATAGTTTGTCTCCCTTCCCTGACCGCAACTCGCGGCGAAGTAGGCGATGAGGCCGAGCTCGATGGCGGCGCCGATTACCTGCAAGAATCGACATACGACCTATGTCAGATGGCTGGGAATCTGGTGCTGGTAATCTCTGTATCCCCACGTCTCGATCCGTTGGCAACGACCGCCATAAAAATCTTCGATCAGCACCATCCGCAAAAGCCTGCGCCCCTCTTCGAACACTTCCGAGAATGGACCGGTCTTTGGAACGCCGCCACTCACCTCCATCGTGACGTCGCTCATTCTCACCATCACATCCATTACCCGCGGAGCAGGAAGACCCCGCCTGGCCGCCTCTTCTTTCAAGGCCCACCCCATCCACGCAAGCGGTCGCACCATGTTGCGGAGCACGCCGATGGTGGCGCCGGCATAGATTTCAGGGTAATCCGTGAACAACCGATTCTGATCCGATGAAAACTGACCGAGATGCGCTTTCGTGCGATTGCTGAGTCCGATAGCCATAGCTAGTTCTCCCGAGTGTGGGTCGTTGGGCAGCGGTTAATTTCTCCGCCAGACGAATGCTATCTCACCAAATCGTAAAACGCAACGTTCGTAAAAATGTTGCGTATTTTTTCGGATCACGGCACACTTTCCCCAGCCACCCAAATGCCACCTCTGCGAAGACGAGGAGATGCTATGTCGAACAAGAAACGGGCCATCGACAATCAGCGCGAAGAAACCGGTCACGCGGATCAGGAGACTTTTGCACCCTTCGACAGCACGCCCTATCCGATTCGTCGCTTTCTGCGTATCTGGCGCGGAAATCTGCCAGTCTCCAGCTGGGATTGCGGGCCAGGAGAGGTTTGGGCCGTCGTCTCCTCGCATATGAGGGATGTCCTGAACGAACTCAAAGGACTTGAGCTATCGCAAAGTCTGTCTCTGCAGTGGAAGGACCATCCAGATCAGTGGTACCGAATCATCAAGCTCCTGGAAGGCAATCCTGTTCCGACGGCCGAGATCTTTCGGGAGATTGCCAACTGCCTCGAGACACATACGCCGGTGGATAACAAGGATCTGCAGCCTGAGCACAGTCGGCTGTTCTGGCGGGCGGCGGTGGAGGCCGGTGACCCGGCATCATTGACTCCCCTGCTCTCGCATCTGAGACATTCGCTCAAAGAGGACGAATCGTTGAGCGAGCTGACGGTCCATCTCGTCATGCGCGCGAGCGCCAAGTCGTCAGATACGGCAGTGCGCACGCATACCTCCGATCACGTGGTCTTTCATCATGTCGAGCGGGCCTACGATTCAGAACTGCGCAAGTCGTTGGAACGGTTCCAGGCACTCGTGGGCCGCCCTTTGCCGTATGCCGGTGAACTACCCGATGCGGATCAACTGGGGCAGCAGCTTCAAATGGAGGCGCCTTGGCTTGATTCGGTCACACGGGTCCTGCAGCGCAGACTGCAGCTGTCTGTACTCGGTCAGAGCGGCGCTACGCTTCCACCACTGTTGTTCGTGGGCCTGCCGGGCACAGGCAAATCATGGCTCGCATCGCGGATTGCAGAGCTGTACCAACTGCCCTACCTGATCATTGCCGCGGCCGGTGCCTCGGACAACATGTCGCTGAAGGGCACCGCCCGGGGCTGGGGGACGTCGCGTCCCGGCAGGCTCGTGGATTTCATCGCCGAATGTCAGGTGGCGAACCCGCTCGTGATTGTCGATGAGATCGACAAGGTGGGCGACGGAAAGACCAACGGCAATTTGCTCGACCTGCTGCATCAGCTGCTCGAGCCTCAGAACGCGAGTCAATGGACAGATGAGCACCTACAGGGGCGCTGCGATCTGTCACGCGTGTCCTGGATTGCAACGGCAAACAGCGTGAGTCATCTGCCCAGCTCCCTGCTCAGTCGATTTCAGGTCATCGAGGTTCAAGGGCCACAGCCCGAACACCGCGTCGCCATGCTGCATGGCGTACTGCGTGAACTGGCTAAGGATCTGGAGCTGGAGTTCTCGCTTGCCAGCTGGCTGTCCGATGCCGAGTGGTCGTATCTGGAGTCACATGCCAAAACGCCCCGCCAGGCTCGTAGGCTGGCCAATGAACTCATTGCACTGAAGATCGGTGAGGCACGGAAAAACGCGCACTGAGTCCTCGCGACAGTCGCTATCGCCATGCTCCAAAACGTTCTTTTCGGGCGTCAAAACGACATTTGGGTGTCGGAATGAGGTCGGCCGAGTGCTTGAAAACGACATTGCAGAGGCCCGAAAGCGGCTCATTTCGGGCCTAAAAGTGACACGCTCATCGCCGATTGATGTGGCCTTTTGATCATTTATCAAGGTGATGAGTAACACGTGTTACACGCAAGCGGATAGTGATGAGTAACGTACATAGAAGTCCGACTAGCCCAAAAATTGTTGTTGAGAAAAACATCGATCCGAGAACGCGAATTTTGGCTATTGCATGACGTCGACATGGAACATGAACGTTTTGACGCTCACCACATCGTTCAGTATCTATTCCGTGAGATCGAGCAGAATTGGCAAGCTGAGTATGGAATCAACTTTCTGCGTGTCCGTGTCCATCCTTCAGACGCAGACTACCGTAGGGGGTGTCGGGCTACAGGCAGGTCGGAGACCAGCTAGCCCTGAGTCGCAAACGGACTATGGCCCAACAGCATCACACGCCTACCTTCTAGCTTTTGTGGAAGGAGCTGCAGAGCGCCTCGACGTTCTCAGTCAACAGCAGCGCGTGCTTGGGGTATGGGAACTCTAGCGTCACAGATCCGTGTTACTGCCAATTGATAGGAGTGTGGCAATCGGTCTATGCACGTGGCCTGTCGCGCAACAGGTGGGGTTGCTACATATGCGTGCATCCTGGAGTATGTGACGCAACGAAATGACTGTCGTAACCCTACGCAATGCTCAAAGCTAACCACTATCCGATCGATCCGGCCGTGCTGCGGCCGCTATTGGATCTCTCACCGCTTACCGTAGCCCGGATTGCCGAGGAATTCGGCATCAGCCGTGT
>CAVVUY010000015.1:0-3897 GCA_963751375.1 uncultured Gammaproteobacteria bacterium | reverse complement strand
CAAGACGCTGCGCGAGCTGCTGACCTGGGCGATTTCACCGGCTGGAGGCAACGCTCCGCACTTCATGCACGAGGTGAACTTCGTGCCGCTGCCGCCCAGCGTGGCGCTGCAGTCGGCGACGCAGATCGCCAAGATCGCGGCACACTGATCCGGCCCGCGGGAGGCGCGGCGTGGCCGCGTCTCCGTCGCCGGCGAAACACACTTTGCGGCAGGCGCCGGGTTGCGGTGTTTCCCGGCTTTGCACGTGTACCGTTTCATGACCCGACCGGCGATGTGCCGGGGGCGGGCAAGCGCAGACGGTACACCGGAGGCCGACCATGTTCCGTTTTCGTTGGGGCGTAGGCGCGCTCGCTGCCTTGTTGCCGCTGTCGCTGTTGGCGATCGTGGCATTTCTGCTTGAATACGCCTGGCCGGCCATGCGCTTCAACGGCCTGGGTTTCCTGCTGCACAACAGCTGGAACCTGGGCAGCATGTACGGCAACCCGATTACCGTCGGCGGTCAGCAGGTGCTGCCGCACGCGAACTACGGCGTGTTGTTCCTGATCGTCGGTACGCTGTTGTCCTCTCTTGATCGCCATCGTGCTGGCACTGCCGCTGGGCGTCCTGTCGGCGATCTTCCTTCAGCGAGGGCCTGCGCGGCACGGCGCGCACGGCCGGCTCCTTCCTGGTCGAACTGCTGGCGGCGGTGCCTAGTGTGGTCTACGGCTTGTGGGGCTATGTCGTGCTCATTCCATTTCTGGGCAAGCACGTCTATCCCTGGGTTGAGCGTACGTTCGGCGCGTACCTGCCGATGTTCCACGGCCCCGCGGGCAGCGGCTACGGTCTGCTGACCTCGGGTATCGTGCTGTGCTTCATGATCGTGCCCTTGATCACCGCGACCCTGCGCGACGCGCTGGTGGCGACGCCGGCCGCACTGCGCGATTCGGGGGTTAGTCTGGGCGCGACGCGCATGGAGGTGATGCGCCGCATCCTGTTGTCCGGACAGCGTCCCGTGCTGATCGGCGCGACCATTCTGGCGCTCGGCCGCGCGCTGGGCGAAACCATGGCGGTGCTCATGGTCAGCGGCAACGCGCTGAACGTGCTGCCGAAGAATATCTACGATCCGATTTCCACCATGGCCGCCTTCATCGCCTCGCAGCTCGACAGTGCGTTGCAGGATCCGACCGGCATGGCGGTGCGTGCGCTGGCCGAGGTCGCGCTGCTGCTGATGTTGATTTCGGTGGTGGTGAACGCTGCCGCGCGCGGCCTGTGTGGTGGCCGGGAGGCGGGCATGCGGCGTGCGACCGTGGCGGGAGTGGATCGCGTGTGTTGCGCAGGCGCGTTTCGTCGATCGGTTGACCTGGGTGTTGGCGCCGCGGTTTCGCGCTGCTGGCCTTCGTGCTGCTACACATTCTGACTTACGTGTTCGTGCGCGGGATGCAGAGCCTGGAGCTCAAGACTTTCGTGCAGGATACCCAGGGCATTTCCGGAGGGCTGCGCAACGCCATCGTCGGCTCGTTGGCGTTTCCGGTTTCGCGCTGCTGATCGCCGCGCCGATCGGCGTAAGTGCGGGTATCTATCTGTCGGAATACGGCGACGGTTGGGCGGGGCGCGTGTCGCGCTTCCTGTCCGACGTCCTGGTCGGCGTGCCGTCGATCGTGCTGGGCTATTTCGGTTATATCACCATGGTGCTGTACCTGGGCTGGAAGTTCTCGCTGCTGGCCGGCGCGATCACGCTGGCAGTCATGATGCTGCCGTATATCGCCCGGACCAGTGAGATGGCGCTGCGCGCCGTGCCGTATCCGGTGCGAGAGGCGGCCTACGGCCTCGGCAGTCCGGAGGGGCGCATGGTGCTGCGCATCCTGCTGCCGGCCGCGCGGGTGCCGATCATGACCGGAATTCTGCTCGCCTTGGCCATCGCCCTTGGCGAGACTGCGCCGCTGCTCTACACCGCCGGCTGGTCGAACTATCTGTGGACGGGGCACTTCACTCATGAAGGCGTCGGCTATCTGACCTATGTGATCTGGAGTTTCATCGGCGAACCGTATGCTTCGGCACATCGGCTCGCCTATGCGGCGGCGTTGCTGATCACGCTGATGGTGCTGGTGATCAATCTGCTGGCGCGGGCCTTGATGTGGCGACGGCGCCAATAGGCTACCATCGGGACGGTTTCAATCCAGAGAGTCGCTATGCTGGGAAGCATCAAGGAATTTCTTAAGGAACGGCTGGTGCACGAGTCGCGCCCGGTCGAACGCGGGCAGGCCCTGCGCGTGGCCACCGCAGCCATCCTGCTCGAAGTCAGCCGCGCCGATTTCGAAACGGACGAGTCCGAACTGGAAGTCATTGCCGTTGCGTTGCGTCAGGCCTTCGATCTCGGCGAGGACGCGGTGCGCGAGATCATCGCCGAGGCCCGCGAGCAGGACGACGAGAAGCTTTCGCTCTACCCCTTCCTGCGCATCGTCAACGATGCCTGCGCGCCCGAGGAGAAATACGCATCGTCTGCGACCTGTGGCGGGTGGCCTATGCCGACGGGCGCTTGGACAAGTACGAGGAATACCAGATCCGGCGCATCGCCGATCTGCTGTACGTCGCCGCACCCCGACTTCATACGCGCCAAACTGGCCGTGCAGGGCGAGGCCTAGCGGCATGAGTCGGGCGTTCGTGGCGTGCCCGGGCGGCGGCGCCGACGCGCGTCGACGGGGCGTCTGAGTTGGACATGCCCTCGGCCCAGGCCGCCGGCTACGGTGCGGCGTTTCTGGTCGGCCTGTTCGGCGGCGTGCACTGCGTCGGCATGTGCGGCGGTATCGTCAGCGCGCTGAGCCTCGGCCTGGATCCGCAGCGCCGCCATAGTCCGTGGCGTGCATTGCCGCTGCTGCTGGCCTACAACATCGGACGCATCGCCAGCTACGCTGCCGCCGGTGCGCTGGTCGGCGGGCTGGGCTGGTACGCGGCGCACCTGACCGGCATACGCCATGCGCAGATGATCTTCGCCCTCGTCGCCGCGCTGTTCATGATCGCGCTGGGGCTGTACCTGGCCGGCTGGTGGCAGGGGCTGGCCCGTATCGAGCGCATCGGTGCGCTGCTGTGGCGACGAATCGAACCGCTGGGGCGATCGCTGTTGCCGGTGCGCACCGGCGGGCAGGCCTTGCGGCTGGGGGCGTTATGGGGCTGGTTGCCCTGCGGTCTGGTCTATAGTGTGCTGGTCTGGTCGCTGGCCAGCGGCGGTGCGCTGCACGGCGCGCTGCTGATGCTCGCCTTCGGGTTGGGTACCTTGCCGAATCTGCTCGCAATGGGCGTATTCGCCGCGCGTCTGGCGGCCTTCACGCGCAGACCCTGGGTGCGTATCGCCGCCGGCCTGGTCGTGACGGGATTCGGCGTGCTGAGCCTGGTGCGGGTCGGCGGCAAGCTGCTGATGTAGTCCGCCGTTACGCGTTTCGAGACGTATATTCGCCACATGCGAGAGCCGACCTTCCCACCGCGCGCGTCCCCCGCCCTCGTTTGGCTGAGCCTGCTGTACCCCCTGCTGATTGCCTATGCCAGCCTGTTTCCTCTCGACTGGCATCCTCCGCTCGTCTGGTCGAACCCGCTGGCTCATCCGTGGCCGCATTCGGATTCGCGTTCGGACGTATTGGTGAACGTGCTGGCCTATATGCCTTTGGGTTTGTTCCTGGCCTTGTCGTGGCGCAATCTCGGCCGGTTTTTCTGGCGACTCTCGCGCTGCTTGCCGGCTTTGGACTGAGCTTGGGCATGGAGTTTCTGCAGGAGGCTTTGCCGAGGACGGGTGTCGTCCCTCGCGGATATCGTCCACAACGCCCTGGGGGCGCTGCTGGGGATCGTGTTTGCGCAGGTTTTGTCGCGGGACACGCTGAGCGGCGGCTGGCTGCGCCAATGGCGTACCCGTCTGGTGGTGCCCGGCAC
>CAVVUY010000014.1:0-78819 GCA_963751375.1 uncultured Gammaproteobacteria bacterium | reverse complement strand
ATTAAGTTTATTTTTAAATTGCTCATAAATTAGGTGTCTGATATGATAAAAGTTATTTAAATAAGTAAAATGGAATGCAATTAGTTTTATTGAGAGTATCAAGAAACGTATGATAATTAGTGCAATTGTGACGAATGTAAGCTAGAAGAGCATTTTTAGAAAGATAAAAATCATTCCAATTTGAGTTGAAAAGCTTAAGAGTAATAATTTTCAATTCTAATTAAAAATTTTTTATTATCAGGGATTTCATGCAACAATATTCTTTCACGTTGAGATCGGCACGGATCAAAACGCGCTTGCCGGCGAGATCGAGGTCGGTCATTTTGAGGAAAGACATGCCTGGCACTCCTGAAGATGAAAGATTTTGGGTAACCGCCGGTTACCGAAAATCTCTCCGCGATCCGCGTAAGGCCTAAGCGGGGCGGGCCTGCGCCCGCCCCGCCGGCCGGGAGTCGGCTTAGTTGCTGGCCACGTGATCCACGAAGCGCATCATGTTGCAGGTGTAGCCGTACTCGTTGTCGTACCAGGACACCACCTTGACGAAGGTGCCGTCCAGCGCGATGCCGGCCTCGGCATCGAAGATCGACGGAGCGGAACAGCCGCGGAAGTCGGTGGAAACCACCTGCTCCTCGGTGTAGCCGAGCACGCCCTTCAGCGCGCCGTCCGGAGGCCGCCTTCATGGCGGCACAGATCTCCTCGTAGGTCGCTTCCTTGTTCAGCTCGACGGTCAGGTCGACCACGGACACGTCGGAGGTCGGCACGCGGAAAGCCATGCCGGTCAGCTTGCTTGTTCAGCTCGGGAATCACCTTGCCCACGGCCTTGGCCGCGCCGGTGGAGGACGGGATGATGTTTTCCAGGATGCCGCGGCCGCCGCGCCAGTCCTTGTTGGACGGACCGTCAACGGTCTTCTGCGTGGCTGTGGCGGCGTGCACCGTGGTCATCAGGCCGCGCTTGATGCCGAACTTGTCGTTCAGCACCTTGGCAACCGGAGCCAGGCAGTTGGTGGTGCAGGAAGCGGCGGAAACGATGTCCTGGCCGGCGTAGGTGTCGTGGTTCACGCCGTACACGAACATCGGCGTGGCGTCCTTGGAAGGAGCGCGACTGCACCACCTTCTTGGCGCCGGCATCGATGTGCTTCTGGCAGGTTTCCTTGGTCAGGAAGAAGCCGGTGCATTCGACCACGACGTCGACGCCTGACTTCGTTCCACTTCAGGTTGGCCGGATCGCGCTCGGCGGTCAGGCGGATTTTCTTGCCGTTGACGACCAGGTTGTTGCCGTCCACCGCCACGTCGCCCTTGAAACGACCGTGCACCGAATCGTACTTCAGCATGTAAGCCAGGTAATCGGGCTCGAGCAGATCGTTGATGCGCAACGACTTCGATTTCGCGGAAAGTCCTTGGCGACGGCGCGGAACACCATGCGGCCGATACGGCCGAAACCATTGATACCAACTTTGATTGCCATGAACTCTCCTCTGATTAGAAAGATTCCGTGCAGACCCGGACACACCGGTCGGCAAGTCGGTTCAGAGCACGGCCTTGACCGCCTCCACGACATTCTCGACGGTGAAGCCGAAATACTTGAACAGCTCGCCGGCCGGGCGCCGATTCGCCGAAGCGGTCCATGCCGACCACGGCGCCTTCCAGGCCCACGTACTTGCGCCAGCAGTCGGTCACGCCGGCCTCGACCGCCACGCGCGCACGCACCGCCTTGGGCAGCACGCTAGTCCTTGTAGGCCTGCGTCCTGCGCGTCGAACGCGTTGGTCGACGGCATCGACACCACGCGCACCTCGACGCCTTCGTCGCCCAGCGCCGCCTGCGCCTTCATCGCCAGTCCGACTTCGGAACCGGTGGCGATGATGACGGCCTTCGGCTTGCCGTCGGCAGTCCTTGCAGCACGTAGCCGCCCTTGCCGATGTTGGCGAGCTGTTCGTCGCGTCGCGCGCCTGAACGGCAGGTTCTGGCGGACTGAGGATCAGGGCAGGTCGGGCCGTCCGTGCGCTCGATCGGCCATCGCCCAGGCGATCAGCGGTCTCGACCGTGTCGCACGGACGCCAGACGTCCATGTTCGGAATCAAGCGCAGGGTGGCGGTCTGCTCGACCGGCTGGTGGGTCGGGCCGTCCTCGCCGAGGCCGATGGAATCGTGCGTGAACACGTAGATGTTGCGCGCTGCTTCATCAGCGCGGCCATGCGCAGCGCGTTGCGCGCGTATTCGGAGAACATCAGGAAGGTGCCGCCGAACGGCAGCAAGCCGCCGTGCAACGCCATGCCGTTCATGATCGCCGTCATGCCGAACTCGCGCACGCCGTAACTGATGTAATTGGCGTCCGGGCTGGCGCCGCGCATCGGGCGTGCATCGGGCCAAAGCGTCAGGTTGGAGCCGGTCAGGTCGGCCGAACCGCCCATGAAATCGGGCAACTCGGCACAGCGCCTTGATGGCGTTCTGCGAAGCCTTGCGCGAGGCGATGGTCTCGCCCTTGTCGACCACGGACTTGATGAAGGCGTCGGCCTTGGCATCGAAGTCGGCCACCAGCTCATTGTTCAGGCGGCGCTGCAGTTCGTCGGCCAGCTCGGGATACGCGGCGCGGTAGGCATCGAACTTCGCGTTCCAATCGGCCTCGGCCGCCGCACCCTTGTCGCGCGCGTTCCAGCCGGCGTAGATCTCGTCCGGAATTTCGAACGGACCGTAATTCCAGCCAAGCTCCTTGCGCGTCAGCGGCGATTTCATCCTCGCCCAGCGCCGCACCGTGACACTCTTCCTTACCCTGCTTGTTCGGCGAGCCGAAGCCGATGATGGTCTGGCAGCAGATCAGCGTGGGCTTGTCGTCGACCGCGCGGGCCTCCTCGATGGCGGCCTTGATCGCATCGGCGTCATGGCCGTCGACGCCGCGCACCACATGCCAGCCGTAGGCCTCGAAACGCTTCGGCGTGTCGTCGGTGAACCAGCCCTCGACCTCGCCGTCGATGGAAATGCCGTTGTCGTCGTAGAACGCGATCAGCTTGCCCAGACCCAGGGTGCCGGCCAGCGAGCACGCCTCGTGCGAAATACCCTCCATGAGGCAGCCGTCGCCGAGGAACACGTAGGTGTGGTGATCGACGATGTCGTGCCCGGGGCGGTTGAAGTGCGCCGCCAGCGCACGCTCGGCGATCGCCATGCCGACGGCGTTGCTGACGCCCTGGCCCAGCGGGCCGGTGGTGGTCTCGATACCCGGCGTGTAGCCGTACTCGGGATGACCCGGGGTCTTGGAGTGCAGCTGCCGGAACTGCTTGATCTCGTCCATCGGCAGGTCGTAACCGGTCAGGTGCAGCACCGCATAGGGCAGCATCGAACCATGTCCGTTGGACATGATGAAGCGGTCGCGGTTGGCCCAGTGCGGATTGGCCGGATTGTGGGACATGTAGTCGTTCCACAACACCTCGGCGATATCCGCCATGCCCATCGGGGCACCGGGGTGACCCGAATTGGCTTTCTGGACTGCGTCCATAGCTAGCGCGCGGATGGCGTTGGCTAAGTCTCTGCGCGAAGGCATAAGCATTACTCCCGTTAACGTCATGAATCCTGCGCGGCCGGCGGGCGATGCCCACGACGCAGCTCGCGGCTCCCCCGGCGAGCGCGTGGCGCTTCAAGCCGGGAAAAGGGCCACATTGTTACCTGACTCGCGAGGAAGGAGCAACAACCCCCGCGTGCGCAGGACGGGAAGCCAGACCAGAACCTATCTTGAAACGCGTCCTAGAAAAATGCCTGCGCCCAGATCCCCACGCCCAAGGTCAGCAGCGCCGACACGCCAAGAACGACGGAGGCGCCCAAAGGCGGCGTGCTCGCGGCGCGCACCGGCGCCACTTCCGCCTGGAAGAAGGCCAGCAAGATCCGCAGGTAGTAGTAGAACGAGGTCGCCGTCGCCAGCACCAGCACCACCGCCAGCGCCGGATGCCCCGCCTGCAGCAGCGCCGAGAGCACGAACAGCTTGGCGAAGAAACCCGCCGTCGGCGGCAGTCCCGCCAGCGACACCACGCCCACGACCAGCACCAGCCCGAGCCAGGGATGACGCCGTCCGGCACCGCGGTAGTCGGCGATACGCCCTTCGGTGGCATACTCGCCGGACAGCGCCGCGAACACGGCGAACACGGCCATGTTCATCAACGCGTAGGCCAGGCCGTAGTAGAGCGCCGCGCGATAACCCAGTTCGGATGCGCAGCTCAGCGCCGCCAGCACGTAGCCGAAATGCGCGATGGTCGAATAGCCGAACAGGCGCAGCACTTTTTCCTGACGCAGTGCGAGCAGATTGCCGAACACCATGCCGAGTACGCCGATCACCGCCAGAATCGGCGCCAGCGTGCCCAACACCACCGCCGGCACGTCGCTCAGCAGGCGCACCAGGAACACCAGCATCGCCACCTTGGCCACCGTGCCGAGCAGTGCCGTCACCGGCACCGGCGCGCCCTCGTAGACGTCCGCCGCCCACATGTGGAACGGCACCAGCGCGAGTTCGAAGCCGATACCCACCAGCAGCATGATGAACCCGGCCACGGTCAGAATCGGCAGACTGTGCGCATGGCTGAGGCCGGCCGCCAGCGCGGTGAGCTCGAGCGTACCGGATCCTGCATAGATCAGCGCCAGGCCGTACAGGAAGAACGCGGCCGACAAACCGGCCAGCACCGCGTATTTGAGCGCGCCCTCGATGGCGCCACGCCGCGCCGGCTCCCAGGCAATCAGGCCGAAAATCGGCACTGCGATCAGCTCGAGGCCGAGGAAGGCGGCCAACAGATCGGTCGAAGACGCGAGGATGAACATGCCCAGGGTGGCAAACAGTACCAGGCCGCAAAACGCCTCGCTGACCTCGGCACGGATGGGGTCGTAGCCGCGCGCCAGCACCAGGGCCAGCAAAAGCGCCGGCGCTGGACAGCGCATTGAAACCGAGAGTCGCCGCGTCGATGCGGATCCCCCCGCTCATCACGCTGCCCGTCTGGCCCCACATGCCGAGGTTGAGCGCGAAGGCCGCAGCCAACAACACCAGGGTCAGCCAATAGGCCAGACTCTGGTTCTGCCGCTCCGGCATCGGCAGCACGCCCGCCAGCAGCACGGCCACCGCGCCCAAGCCGACGACCATGTACGGCGACAACAAGAGAAGTTCGTTCTGTGACATGAATACAGCCTCAGTGCATCTGCGCGAGCGCGGCGGTGACGGTGCCGATGGGCGACAGGAATATCTGCGGATAGAGTCCGAGCCACAGCAGCAACACCGCCGTCACTCCCATGACGAAGGTTTCCCTGACGTCGAGGTCGGCCAGCACGACTTCTTCGCGCAGCGGGCCGAGCATGCTGCGCTCGTAAGCGCGCAGGAAGTACATCACGCTGACCAGGATGCCCAGCGCCGCGACCGCGCTCCAGCCCAGATCGACCTGCACGCCGCCGGCCAACACCAGGAACTCGCCGACGAAATTCGCCAAGCCCGGCAAGCCCACGCCGGCCAGCAGGCAGATCAGGAACAGGATGCCCATGCGCGGCATGAGCTTGAACCAGCCGCCCATCTCGTCGAGGTTCATGCTGCGTCCCCGCGCTTCGATCCAGGCTGTCACCGCGAACAGGCCGAGCACGCCGAGACCATGCGCCAACAGCAGGAACACTGCGCCGTCCAGCGCCTGGCGCTGCCAGGCGAACAGGCCCAGCACGACCAGGCTCATGTGACTGACGCTGGAATAGGCGATCACGCGCTTGAGGTCGTTCTGCACCAGCGCGAGCAGGCCGGCGTAGATCACGCCGATCGCGCCCAGCGCCATGCCCCAGGGCGCGAAGACATGCGCGCCAGCCGGGAACAGCGGCAGGCAGAAGCGCATCACGCCGTAGGCGCCCATATTGGCCATGGCGCCGGCGAGCATGATCGACACCGGCGCCTCCGCGCGACCGTAGGCGTTCGGCGCCCACAGGTGCAGCGGGAACATCGGGATCTTCACCGCGAACGCCGCCAGCATGCCCAGCATCAGCCACAGGCTGGTCTGCGTGCCGAGCGGCGTGTGCAGCAGCTTGAAGTAATCGAAGGTGTACTCGCCCGTGGCCTGCCCGTGCAGCACGTACAGCGCGACCATCGACACCAGCATCAGCAGCGAACCGACGATGGTGAACAGGAAGAAGCGCATCGCGGCCTGGCGCGCCTCCGCGCCGCGCCGCGCCACCAGGAAGAAGATCGGCACGATCATCACTTCCCAGAACACGTAGAACAGCACCAGATCGAGCGCGCTCAGCACGCCCATGATGGCGCCTTCGGCAATCAGGATCAGCGCGCCGAAAGCAGCCCAGTCTTCCACCGCATTCCAGGCCACCAGCAACGCGCCCAGCGTCACCACCGCGGTCAGCAGCGCCAGCACCATGCTAAGCCCGTCCATGCCGAGCAGATACTGCACGCCCAGCGCAGGCAGCCACGGCGCCTGTACCTGGGCGAAGAAACCGCCCGAGCCCATCACCGCCCACAGCTTGAGGCAGACCAGCGCCTCGACCAGCGCCACCGCCAGCACGGCCCAGCGCGCCACCCCGGCATTGCGGCGCAGCAACAGCCAGATCAGAAAGCCGCCGATCATGGGCAGGAAAATCAACACGTTCAACATTCTCGATTCCTCAGAAGCCGTCCTTGGCCACCCGGCATGCGGGCCGCGCCAGCCACTACATGCGCCACAGGAAATAACCCAACATCGCCACGACGCCCAACGCCATCAGGCTGGCGTAGCGCGCGGTACTGCCGTTCTGCGTCAAGCTCAGCGCGCGGTTGCCCACGCGCAGCACGCGGACCAGCGAACCGACCACCGCCCCGTTGAGCGTCGACCGCCTCGATGCCGTCGCGCAGGGCGCGCGACAAAGCGAAGCACGGCCGCACGATCAGCGCGTCGTAGATCGCATCCAGGTACAGGCCGCTGGCCAGCAGCTGCGACCGGCCGACACCCAGACCTGCGAGCTCGCGCTGTGCCAGTCGCCAGCCCCAGGCGATGCCGAGCAGCGCCGCGGCCATGCCCAGCAACGAGAGCAGCACTGCCGTCGCACCGTGCGGCATCGTCGGCATGCCGAGCTCGCCGGACAGCCAGGGCAGGAACAAGTGCGGCAGATACGGCCACTCGGTGGGGAACTGCACGAAGCCGAGGCCGATGCTGGCCAGCGCCAGGATGCCCAGCGGCAGGCGCATCGACAGCGGCATCGAGTAATCCTTGAGCTTGCCGCGCGACTGGCCCGGGAAGACCATGAAATACAGCCGGAAGGTGTAGGCGCCGGTCAGGACCGCGCCGGCGATGGCCAGTCCCCACAACAACCAACCCTGCGGCGCGCTCCAGGCCGCCTCGATGATCGGGTCCTTGCTGTAGAAGGCCGCCGTCACAAGCGGCACCGCCGCCAGGGTCGAGCGCGCCCGCCAGGAACACCAGGCGCAGATAGGGCGCGCGCTTGGCCAGGCCGCCCATGCGCCGGATGTCGTGGTCGCCGTCGTAGTGCTCGATCGCCACGCCGGCGGACATGAACAGCAGCGACTTGAAGCAGGCGTGTACCGCGAGATGGAACAGCGCCAGGCCGTAGGCGCCGATGCCGAGCGCCAGGAACATGTAGCCGATCTGACTGATGGTCGAATAGGCGATCACGCGCTTGATGTCGTACTGGCCCAACGCCGCCATCCCCGCATACACCAGCGTCAGCGCGCCGACCACGAGCCGACCAGCCACAGCACCTCGCGGCACCGGCTCGAACAACGGATGCAGGCGCAGGATCAAATACACGCCCGCGGTCACCATGGTCGCGGCATGAATCAGTGCCGAGACGGTGCTGGGGCCGGCCATGGCATCGGGCAGCCAGATCGACAGCGGCAGCTGCGCCGACTTGCCGGCCGCACCGATCAGCACCAGCAGCGCGATCCAGCCGAGCATCGTGGTATCGACCGGCTGCGCCTGCAGCGCCGCGAACAGGCCGTGCAGATCGACCGTATGGTAGTGCGCGAAGATCAGGAAGATCGCCAGCGCCAGCGCGGTGTCGCCGATGCGCGTGACCACGAAGGCCTTGCGCCCGCACCAGGCGTAATGTCGCCTTGCGATACCAGTGCGACACCAGTGCGTAGGAGCACAGCCCCATCACCTCCCAGCCGAGGTAGATCAGCACCAGGTTGTCGGCCAGCACGAAGATCAGCATGCCGGCGACGAACAGGTTGAGATAGACGAAATAGCGCCGCTCGCCGTAGTCGCCGGCCATGAAGCGGTAGGAGAACAGATGGATCAGAAAACCCACCCAGCTCAGCCACGCTCAGCATCACCAGGGTAACGCGGTCGACGCGCAGCCCGACCGTCACGTGCCATGCGCCGGAGTCCATCCAGGTATAGAGCGTCTGATGGAAGATCCTGCGTGGCCGCGCCGGCGAACCACAACCCGGCGACAGCTGAGTGCGCTCACCGCGAGAGCCAGCACGGCGACACGGGCGCTGTTGCGCAGTGCCCCACCAGCCGCCGAACACCGCGTTCAAGGCGGCGCCGGCCAGGGCGGCTCCCGGAATCAACCAAAGCCAGTGGTTCATTGCGCGGCCTCCTCGGCAGGGGCGTCGTCGCGCAGGGTGCTGATATCGCCGAGTTCGGTCGCACGCAGGCGGCGGTAGGCCAGATACACCAGCACCAGCGCCACCGCCAACTCGGCACCGGTGATGGTCATCAGGAACAGCACCAGCACCTGTCCCACCGCATCGTTCCAGTACTGGCCGGCCGCAGCCGCGGTCAGGCCTGCGCCGTTGAACATCACCTCGATGCCCATGAGCACGAACAACAATTCGCTGCGCAGCAGCACCATGGCCAGACCGATGACGAACAAGGCGCCTCCGGCCAGCAGTGTCGGGGCGTATTCCATTACGACTCCTCCTCCCCTTTGCGGCTCAGATGAAGCACCGCAGTCAGCGCCGCAAGCAGCAACAGTGCCGTTGCTTCCACCAGCAGCAGGTAATGGCCGAACAGTGCACCGCCCACGACCTTGGGCCCGACCGAGGTGATGGACTGGGCCGGTGCCTGCACGCGCAGAGCGAACAGCACCACTCCCTCGGCCAGCAGCAAAGCCAGCAACAACAACGGCCAGATGACGCCCTTGCGGCGGGCGCGACGGCGCGGCGCTGCACTGCGGTTGAGCATGGTGATCATGAACACCAGCAGCACCGCGATGGCGCCGACGTACAGACTGACCTGCAGCGCGGAGATGAACGGCGCGCCGAGCAGGAAGTACAACATCGCCACGGCGATCATCGAGATCACCAGATACAGCGCGCCGTACATGGCCTGGCGCGCGAACAACGCGGCCAGGGCCGAGCCCAGCATAAGCAGGGCGGTTAGCGTGAAGATGAGATTCCACAGCATGGCGCGGGCCTCAGGGCAGGTTCGAGTTCGGATCCACCGGCGGGGCCTCATGATCGGCGCTGCCGATCGGCTTACCCTCGATAGGTACGCCGGAATGCCGGTAGAAGTTGTAGTAGGGATGCTTGCCCGTACCCTCGATCAGCAGATCCTCTTTCTGGTAGAGCAGCGACTTGCGCTCGCGCTCGCACATCTCGAAATCCGGCGTTAGCTGGATGGCCAACGTCGGACAGGCCTCCTCGCACATGCCGCAGAAGATGCAGCGCGCGAAGTTGATCTGGAAGGTCTTGGGGTAGCGGCGATCGTCCTCGGCCGCCTCGGTGCCCTGGATGTCGATGCAATCCACCGGACACACCGCCGAACACAGGTAGCAGGACACGCAGCGCTCGGCGCCGTCGGGATCGCGCGTCAGCACGATACGGCCGCGAAAGCGCGGCGGCAGGTCGGGCTTCTGTTCGGGATAGAGCACAGTGTCGCGCGGCGCTTTCGCATGCTTGAGCGTCGCCGCAAGAGAACCGATCACTCCGCCTATCGCCTTGGCTACATTCATCATGATTCTTTCCTCAAGGCGTTTGCGGTCATTTCCACAGCAGGCCGATCAGGGCCGTTGCCATCACGTTCAGCAACGCCAGCGGCAGCAGGAACTTCCAGCCGAAGGCGATGAGCTGGTCGTAGCGCAGGCGCGGCAGGCTGGCGCGCAGCCAGAAGAACACCAGCACCAGCGCGAAGGTCTTGAGCAGGAACCACAGCACGCCGAGCCAGGCCTCGAACGGCCCGTGCCAGCCGCCCAGATACAGCGCCGTGGTCAGCGCCGAGATCAGCAGCACGCCGAGATACTCGCCGAGGAAGAACAGGCCGAAGCGCATGCCGCCGTATTCCGTGTTGAAGCCGGCGGCGAGCTCGTTCTCCGCCTCCGGCAGGTCGAACGGCAGGCGGTGGGTCTCGGCGATGCCGCAGATCAGGAAGATCAGGAAGCCCAGCGGCTGCAGCACGATATAGGGAATGTGCTGCGCCTCCACGATGCGCGTGATGCTGAACGAACCTGCCAGCAGCACCACGCCCATCACCGCCAGGCCGAGCGAAAGCTCGTAACTGATCAACTGCGCGATCGCGCGCACCGAACCGATCAGCGGGAACTTGCTGTTCGAGGCCCAGCCGCCGAGGAACACGCCGTAGGCGTTGATCGAACTCATCGCCAGCACGAACAGCAGCCCCACGTTGAGTTCGCCCGCCCAGCTCAGCCCCGGCCCGATCGGCACCACGACGAAGCTCACCAGCACCGAACTGGCCACCAGTACCGGCGCCAGGGTATAGAAGAAGCGTTCGGAGAACGGCGGCACGAAGGCCTCTTTGCTGATCAGCTTGAGCGCGTCGGCAACCGACTGCAGGATGCCGAACGGACCGGCGCGGTTCGGCCCGTAGCGGTCCTGCAACAGACCGAGCGTACGGCGTTCGACGAAAATCATCATGGCCGCGATGAGGATCAGCCCCACCACGGTCACGCCGACGCCGACGATCACCAACAACCAGTACAGCACCGGGTTCATGCGCAGACCTCCCAGCTCAGCTCGTCGCCCTCGTCGGCGCCGAGCACGGCCATGCTCGCGCGCGACAGCCCCAAGGTGCTGCGCGGACAGGACTCGTCAACGATCAGCTCGAGCCGTATCTGTCCACCGGGACCGCTCAGGCACAGCCGCGCGTCGCCCGCCAGCTGCTGCGCGGCGACCTCGTCGGGATGCATGCGCACGCCCTCGCGCGGTGCCAGCGACTGCAGCTCCGGCGCATGCAGCGCGAGATGCTCGTCGCCGTACCAAGTGGTCATCACCACCTGCCAGCCGCCGCCCGGTTCGGGCGCCGGCCGGAAGTCGCCCAGCGCGCTGTCGCGCAGATGCGCGAAGCCGGCGGCGTCGACCGTGATGCCGGTGCGCCCCGGCGTCGGCGGTTCGTTGAAGAACTGGTAGGCGAGGATCTCCGCGTTGCGGCGCACGCGCCCCAGGCCCATGCGTTGGCCGATCTCGCAGATCGCATCGAAAGCATCCGGAAGATGCCCGTCTCGCGGCGTGAGCGGCGAGCCGACCGGCCCCAGCCCGGCGTAGAAGGCGTTGGTCGGATAGTCGTCGCGCGGAAAGACCTTGGCGAAGCCCTGCGCCAGACCGGCATAGTTGACGAAGGTGCCCGAACGCTCGGTGAACGCCGACAGCGGAATGAAGATGTCGGCCTGCTCGGAGGTCTTGGTGCGCACGCAGTCGAGCACCAGCAGGAAGCTCAGGCGTTCGCGCAGTGCGGCCCAGCGCCCCGCGCCGGCGCCGGAACCCAGCGGGTCCGAGCCGAGCACGATGAGCTTGTCCACCTGCCCGTTTTCGGTCGATTCCAGCACGCGATCGCTGTCGCCGGGGCGCGAAAGCAGCGCCGTGCCGAAGGCATTGGCGTTGGGCAATGCGAAGCCGAGCCGCGCCCCCAGCGCTGCGGCGAGCTGGCCCAGCGCGCGACAGCCCGGGGCGCCCAGCGTTTCGGCCACGCCCAGCACCACCGGATTGCGCGCCGCGCGCAGCGGCTCCAGCAACTGCGCCAGGGCCTCGTCCTGCACCGTACCCTCGCCGGCCGCGTGCAAAGCCTCGATCAGCCCCAGCAGTTCGCGCGGCGTCACCTGGCGGCGGCGCTGTGCGTGCTGCGCCAGCGGCGCGGGGCCGGTGTGCAGCAAGACCAACGGATGCCCGGCACGCACCACCTGGCGCACCGCCAGATCCATCATCGGCGCATGTCCGGTCAGATCGCCGGCGATCAGCACCGCATCGGCCTTGCCGATCTCGGTCAACGTCGGCGCCTGGGCGCTCAACGAGGCCGCCTCGGCGATGGCCGCTTCCAGGTCGGGGTTGGGATGTGCGGTATACCAGCCGCGCAACGCGGCCATCAACGAACGCAGCGCAGCGTTGCCTTCCATGTCCTCGCGCACCGAGCCCAGGCCGCCGATGGAACCGTCGGCCGACTCCGACAGCCGCTGTACGGCGGCGTCGAGCGCCTCTTCCACACTCACCTCGCGGCCGTCCATGCGCGCCGTGCGCGGGCGGTCGTCGACTCTCGGTGTAGCGGTGGCCGTAGCGCCCGCGGTCGCAGATGAACCACTCGTTGACGCGTTTGTTCTCGCGGCTGATCACCCGCCGCAGGCTGCCTTCGCGTGCCCCGGGCGTGATGTTGCAACCGACGCTGCAGTGCGGGCATACCGACGGCGCGGTCTGCAGATCCCACACGCGGGTGTAAGTTGCGGCGGTAGACGCTTGATCCGTGAACACCCCGGTCGGGCAGACCTCGGCGAGGTTGCCGGCGAAGGGGCTCTCCAGCGGACCGTTCGTCGCTGCGTCCGAAATACACCCGGTTGCGCGAGCCGAAGGCACCCAGATCGTCGCCCAGGGCGTAGTCCTGATAGAAGCGCACGCAGCGGTAGCAGGTGATGCAGCGGTCCATGCTGTGCCATACCAGCGGCCCGAGATACTGATTGAGGAAGGTACGCTTGGTCCCTCGTAGCGACGGTAGGGAGGGCCCACCTCCACGGTCATGTTCTGCAGATGGCAGTCGCCGCCCTCGTCGCACACCGGGCAGTCGTGGGGATGATTGGTCATCACCTCCTCGATCACCGACTGGCGCGCCTCCACGGCTTTTTCCGCCGTCAGCGATACGCGCATACCCTCCTTCGCCATCGAGCAGGCAGGAGGCCATGGTTGCGCGGCCGTTCGCCCTCGCGGCTGAAGGCTGCAGCTCGACCATGCACAGGCGGCAGGCGCCGAGGCTGCCGAGCGCCGGGTGATAGCAGAAATGCGGGATCTCCATGCCGGCCTTGCGGCGCCGCGTCGAGCACGTTCTGGCCGTCCTCGAAGGGAATCGGCCTGCTCGTCGAGATAAAAAGTGCCCATCAGACGGCCCTCCTTGCCGGCTCATGCTGCCAGGGACATCCGCCCTGTTCGATGTGCGCCTCGATCAGGTCCGCGAACACGTTCAAGCCCGGATTCCATGGGCATCATGGCGCCCGGGCGCGAAGGCGCAGAACGAGTTCGGCGCGATCTTGCCGCACAGCTCCAGCAGGTGTTCGCGGTCGCCCGGCTTGCCCTGCCCCGCCTCGATACGCTCGAGGATGCTGTGCGCATAGGGCAGGCCGTCGCGGCACGGCGTGCAGAAACCGCAGGACTCGCGCACGAAGAACTTGTTGATCGCGATGAGAAAGTCCAGCGGGCAGGTGGCGTCGTCGAGCACGATGATGCCGCAGGTGCCGAAGCGCGAACGCAGCTTGGCCACCGACTCGAAATGCATCGGCGCGTCGACGTGCTCGGGCAGCAGGAACGCGGTGGACGCGCCGCCGGGCAGGAAGGCGGTCAGCTCGCGCCCGTCCAGCATGCCGCCGGCGTGCTCGTAGATCAGCTCGCGCGCGGTGGTGCCCATCGGCAGCTCCCAGAAGCCGGGATTCTTGACCGGACCGCACACGCTGTAGAGCTTGGTGCCCTCGCCGCCGTTGATGCCCTGGGCCTTGAACCAATCCGGGCCGTTGAGCACGATGCCGGGCACCTGGCACACGGTTTCCAGGTTGTTGACCAGCGTCGGCTTGCCCCACAGTCCTTTCTGGAACGGAAATGGTGGCTTGGAGCGCGGATTGGCGCGGCGGCCCTCCAGCGCGTTGAGCAGCGCGGTCTCCTCGCCGCAGATGTAGCGCCCGGCGGACAGATGCACGTCGATGTCGAGACTGTAGCCGGAACCGAGCACGTTCTTGCCGATCAGGCCGGCCGCACGCGCCTCGTCGACCGCGCGCTGCAGCCCCTCGCGCACCCTCGGCATACTCGCCGCGCACGAACACGAAGGCGCGGTCGGCACCCTGGATGTAGCCGCTAACCATGATCGCCTCGACGATCTGGTGCGGATCGCGGTAGAGCAGCTGGCGGTCCTTGAACGAGCCGGGTTCGGTTTCGTCCAGGTTGATGACCATGTAGTGCGGACGCGGCGCGTCGGCGGCCACCGCCGACCACTTGCGCGCCAGCGGAAAGCCCGCACCGCCGTAGCCGCGCAGCGCGGTCTGGCCGATCTGGTCGATGAGATCGGCGGGCTTCTGCTCCAGCGCGGCGCGCAGCGCACGATAGTCGCCGTAGGCTTTTAGATCGGGCGGCTCGGGCAGATGAAAATGGCGGCTGAGTACCGGCTCCATGTCACTGCCCTCCCGAATTTTTGACGGACGTGATGAGTGCGGCCAGCGCGGCGCTGTCCAGCGGACCCTGTGCGCTCTCGTCGAACAGCGCGGCAGGCGCGCGGTCGCACAGCCCCAGGCACACGTGCGGCAGCACGGTGACCTCGCCGTCCTTGCTCGGCTGCCCCAACGGCACGCCGGTAAGCTGCTCGGCCTCGGCGAGCAGCGCCGGAGCGCCGGCCATGTGGCAGGCGATGCTGTCGCACACGCGCAGCACCCGCTTGCCTACCGGGCGACGGAACAGCAGCGAGTAGAAGCTGACCAGTTCCTCGAGCTGGGTGACCGACAGCCCGCACAGATCGCTGGCTTCGCGCAGCGCTTCGTCGTGCAGGTGGCCGTATTTCTTCTGCAGGTACTGCAGCGTGTAGATCGCGCCTGCGCGCGCCTCGGGATAGTGCGCGATATGCGCCGCGAGGTGTTGCTTTTCGTCTTCGTTCAACATGTCTGCAACCGTTTGCCTTCCTGGCGTGGGTGCGTGGTTCGTTCCCCGATATCAGCGGTCCAGGTCCGCGAGCACGTAGTCCATGGAACCGATCATCGGGATCAGATCACCGAGTTGTCCGCCCGTGGACAGCCAGCTGAAGGCCTGTACGTGGGCGAAGGAGGGCGTGCGTATACGCACGCGGTACGGATTGGCGGAACCATCGGAAACCACATAGAACCCCATCATTCCCTTCGGCGCTTCGGTGCAGAAAAAAGCGTCCCCTTCGGGGAAGCTCATGCCGCGACCGGTGCCGACGAAGTGATGGATCAGGGTCTCGATGTCTTCCAGGGTGCGGTCCTTGCGCGCGAAAGAGAATCGCGCCTGATCCGACAGCACCGGCCCTTCGGGCAGGCGATCGGCAGCCTGGCGCACGATGCGCAGGCTCTGGCGGATCTCCTCGATGCGCAGCCGGGTCCGCGAAAGTGCGTCGCCTTCCGTGGCGGTCGGCACCTCGAAGTCGTAATCCTCGTAGCCGCAGTAGGGGCGGGTCTTGCGCAGATCCCAGGCCAGACCGGTACAGCGCAGATTGGGGCCGGAGAAGCCCCACTCGATGGCCTGTTCCCGGGTGTACTGGCCGTTGCCCAAGGTGCGGGCCTGGAAGATCGGGTTGTCGATCGTCAACGTGCAGAATTCGCCCATCGAACCATCGATGGCATCGAGCATCGGGTCCAGCGCCTCGCGCCAGCCTTCCGGCATATCCATGGCCACGCCGCCGATGCGGAAGAAGGCCGGATGCATGCGTCCGCCGGTGATCAGCTGCAGCACGTCGAACAGCTTCTCGCGCACGCTGAAGCAGTAGAACGCCGGCCCCATCACGCCGAGGTCGTGGCCGTAGCTGGCCAGCCACACCAGATGGGCGTTGATGCGGGACAGTTCGGTGAGCAGCACGCGCATGACCACCGCCCGCTCCGGCACCTCGATGCCGACAAGCTGTTCGACCGCCATGACGTAGGGCAGTTCGTTGGCCACGCCAGCAAGGTAGTCGATGCGGTCGCAGTACGGAATGTAGTTGTGGTAGGTGTGGCGCTCGGCGATCTTCTCCGCACCGCGGTGATGGAAGCCGATATCGGGATCCAGGGCGATGATGGTCTCGCCGCGCATGCGCGCGATCAGGCGCAGGATGCCGTGCGTGCCCGGATGGTTGGGGCCGATATTGAGAACGTATTCGTCCTCGCGCTCGCCGGCGCTGCGGGTGTCGGCGATCTGATAGGTCGCCATCAGCTCGCGGTAGCGCTCGGGCGGCAGGCTGTAAGGGCCGTGCTCGGTGGCCCGCCCCGGGTAGGACTTGCGCAGCGGATGGCCTTCCCAGTAGACCGGCAGCAGAATGCGCCGCAGGTCGGGATGCCCGTCGAAACGCAGGCCGAACAGATCGTAGACCTCGCGCTCGTACCAGTTCGCGCTGGGCCACACCGGCGTCGCGCTGGGCAGCGTCTGGGTATCGTCCGCCAAGTGCACCGTGAGGCGCAGGTCGCGATTCGAAGACAGCGACATCAGGTGGTAGAACACGGTGAAACCGCCGCCGCGGCCCGCATCGTCCACGGCGGAGATGTCGAACAGCATCTCGTAGCGGATGCCATCCACACCCTGCTTGAGCTGCGCCAGCAGAGCGGACAGTTCGTTGGGGCGTACCTCGCGCACCTCGACTTCGCGGCCGGGGGCGGGGGCGGCCTGCGCTTCCTTGCTTACTACGGCCGGTGCGTTCATGACTGCGGCACCCAGATGCCGAGGGGCTCGCGATCCTTGGAGCGCAACTTGCGCGGCGACTCGGAAATCTTCTCCTGCAACAAGGTGATCCCGTGCAGCAAGGCGTCCGGGCGCGGCGGACAGCCCGGCACGTAAACGTCGACCGGCAGGATCTGGTCGACGCCCTGCACCACGCTGTAGACGTCGTACATGCCGCCGGAATTCGAGCAGGACCCCATGGAAATGACCCACTTGGGTTCGAGCATCTGCGAATACAGGCGCAGCATCATCGGCGCCATCTTCGTGAAGATGGTGCCGGCAGTGATCAGCAGATCGCTCTGGCGCGGCGAACCGCGCAACACCTCGGCACCGAAGCGCGCGATGTCGTAGCGCGGCGTGAGCGCCGTGGTCATTTCGACGAAACAGCACGAGGTGCCGAAGTTGTATGGCCACATCGAGGATTTGCGGCTCCAGGCCAGCAATTCCTCAAGGCGCCCGAATATTGCGCTGAACGGTCCCTCGCCAGGCTGCGGGGCCGCATCGTAGCGCTGCAATACCTGTACGTCGCTCACGACAGACCTCCCTTGCGCCATTCGTAGACCAGCCCCAGCAACAGGACCAGGATGAACACCAGCGCACCGAAAGTCGCTGCCACGCTCGCCTCCCAGTAATCCACCGCCCAGGCGAACAGGAACGCCGCCTCCAGCTCGAAGATCAGGAAGGAAACCGCCACCAGGTAGTAGCGCATGGGAAAGGGAACTCGCGCATCACCGGTCGGCGGAATGCCGCTTTCGAACGGCGTCTCCTTTTCCGCGTCGGCCCGGTATCCACCCAACAGACGGTTGAGCACCAGCGTCAGGATGACCACGCCGAGTACCACCAGCGCGAACAACCAGACGACCACACCCGTCGTCAAATCCGACATGTGAACCTCTATGTTCAATCGTTCAAAGCGCAGCCTCTGGCGGGGCCGCGTCTCAATACCACGCAAACACCCATCCTGCGCTTCGCGCCGGGACGAGCGTCGGTTGCGTGTTCTTAGCGTCTTGCAGCGATCATCCTTGACCGTACAGGTGGAACCTCGGTTAAGCGCCGAGGTCTTATGGCATCGGAATGTGAAGACATCAACTGTGACTGTCTCTTAAGCTGCAAGTTCCCGCCTCAGTCGGCTAGACTTGCAGCCCCAGCATTCGCTAGCACGAGCGCACGGGTTAGTATTTAAGCAGAATATCTGCATCAATCAAATCTATCGAAGGTCAAACATCGTGAACACCGACTACCTGTTTACCTCCGAGTCCGTCTCCGAAGGGCATCCCGACAAGATGGCGGACCAAATTTCCGACGCCGTCCTCGACGCCATCCTGGAGCAGGACCCCAACGCCCGCGTCGCCTGCGAGACGCTGATCAAGACCGGCGTGGTCGTGGTCGCCGGCGAAATCAGCACCAAGGCCTGGGTCGACCTCGACGACCTCGTGCGCGGGGTGATCTGCGACATCGGCTACACCAGTTCCGACGTCGGCTTCGACGGCTCGACCTGCGCCGTCATGTCCCTGATCGGCAAGCAGTCCGGCGACATCGCCCAGGGCGTCGACCGCGAAGAGTTGGAAGCGCAGGGCGCCGGCGATCAGGGCCTGATGTTCGGCTACGCGGTCAACGAGACCGACGTGCTCATGCCCGCACCGATCACCTATGCGCACCGCCTGGTGCGCCGTCAGGCCGAGGTGCGCAAGCGCGGCGTGCTGCCATGGCTGCGCCCGGACGCCAAGAGCCAGGTCACCTTCCGCTACCGGGACGGCCGCCCCGTCGGCATCGAAGCGGTGGTGCTGTCGACCCAGCACGACCCCGACATCGACAGGCCGACCTGCGCGAAGCGGTGATGGAAGATATCATCAGGCCGGTGCTGCCGGACGAATGGCTGGGGCCGACCACGCTCTACCACATCAACCCGACCGGCCAGTTCATCATCGGCGGGCCGGTGGGCGACTGCGGCCTGACCGGACGCAAGATCATCGTCGACACCTACGGCGGCATGGCCCGCCACGGCGGCGGCGCCTTCTCCGGCAAGGATCCGTCCAAGGTCGACCGCTCGGCCGCCTACGCCGGCCGCTACGTGGCCAAGAACATCGTCGCCGCCGGGCTCGCACGCGCGCTGCGAAATCCAGGTGATCCTACGCCATCGGCGTGGCCGAACCGACCTCGATCAGTGTCGAGACCTTCGGCACCGGCCGGATTTCCGATGCAGAACTGATCCTGGCTGGTGCGCGAGCATTTCGACCTGCGCCCCTACGGCATGCTGAAGATGCTCGACCTGGTGCGCCCGATCTACCGCCAGACCGCCGCCTACGGCCACTTCGGCCGCGAGGACATCGATCTGCCCTGGGAGCGTACCGACAGGGCCGAGATGCTGCGCGACGCCGCCGGCCTGCCGCTGGAACAAAGCGCATGACGACACCGTCCCGGATGCATTAGTCCGGGAAACTCCACACCGCCGGGGAGCGTTGCAACAGGACATCCCTGCCAGGCCCGGCGGTGCGGCCACCCACAGCAACGGCGCTCGCGAACCGACCATGGAGACATCGACCATGAACGCGATCGTGAACGACGCCACAGCCGAACATCACGTCAAAGACCTCAGTCTTGCCGACTGGGGCCGCAAGGAAATCGCCATCGCCGAGACCGAAATGCCCGGCCTCATGGCGTTGCGCGAGAAATACGCCGCCAGCCAGCCGCTCAAGGGCGCGCGCATCGCCGGCAGCCTGCACATGACCATCCAGACCGCGGTGCTGATCGAGACGCTGACCGCGCTCGGCGCCGAGGTGCGCTGGGCCTCGTGCAACATCTTCTCGACCCAGGACCACGCCGCCGCCGCCATCGCCGCCAGCGGCATGCCGGTCTTCGCCTAGAAAGGCGAGACGCTGGAGGAATACTGGGACTTCACCCATCGCATCCTCGACTGGCCCGACGGCCAGCCGGCCAACATGATCCTCGACGACGGCGGCGACGCCACCCTGGCGGTCACGCTCGGCGCCCGCGCCGAACAGGATGCGAGCTTGCTGGATTCTCCCGAGAACGAGGAGGAAACGGCGCTGTTCGCCACCATCCGCAAGCATCTCGCCGCCAAGCCCGGCTTCTACGCCGCGCTCGCCGAAAGCATCAAGGGCGTGACCGAGGAAACCACCACCGGCGTACACCGCCTGTACCACATGGAAAAGGAAGGCCGTCTGCCCTTCCCCGCCTTCAACGTCAACGACTCGGTGACCAAGTCCAAGTTCGACAACCTCTACGGCTGCCGCGAATCGCTGGTCGACGGCATCAAGCGCGCCACCGACGTCATGATCGCCGGCAAGATCGCGTTGGTCGCCGGCTATGGCGACGTCGGCAAGGGCTGCGCACAGAGCCTGCGCGGGCTGGGCGCCACCGTATGGGTGACCGAAATCGACCCGATCTGCGCGCTGCAGGCGGCGATGGAAGGCTACCGCGTGGTGACCATGGAAGAGGCCGCCCCGCTGGCCGACATCTTCGTCACCGCCACCGGCAACTATCACGTCATCGACCACGATCACATGCTCGCCATGAAGGATCAGGCCATCGTGTGCAACATCGGCCACTTCGACAGCGAGATCGACGTCGCCAGCCTGCGCCAGTACACCTGGGACAACATCAAACCGCAGGTCGACCACATCATCTTCCCCGACGGACGGCGCATCATCCTGCTCGCCGAGGGCCGGCTGGTGAACCTCGGCTGCGCCACCGGACATCCCGAGCTTCGTGATGTCCAACAGCTTCACCAACCAGGTGCTTGGCGCAGATCGAGCTGTTCAACAACGACGGCAGCTACGTCGAGAAGGTCTACGTGCTGCCCAAGAAGCTCGACGAAGAGGTCGCCCGCCTGCACCTGGACAAGATCGGCGCTCATCTCACGCGGCTCAGCGACCAGCAAGCCGGCTACATCGACGTTTCGGCCGACGGACCCTACAAGCCCGAGCACTACCGCTACTGAGTCCCGCCACAACCACACCAAGCCCGGGACGCGTTCCGCGTCCCGGGCTTCAGGCTGCCCGACCATGTCCACTCAAAAATCCGATCTCGAATTCAGCTGCGAGTTCTTCCCACCCAAGACCGCCGAAGGCGCCGAGCGTCTGGACCGCGTGCGCGAGGAACTCAGCGCGCTACATCCGCGCTTTTTCTCCGTCACCTACGGCGCCGGCGGCTCCACCCAGGAGCGCACGCTGGAAGCCGTGCTCAACATCCAGCGCGAATCAGGCATCCCCGCCGCACCGCATCTGTCGTGCATCGGCAGCACGCGCGAGCATATCCGCGACATCCTGAACACCTACCGCGAGCACGGCATCGAGCGCATCGTCGCCCTGCGCGGCGACCTGCCCTCCGGCATGCGCGACATCGGCGAGTTCCGTCATGCCAACGAACTGGTCGAATTCATCCGCGCCGAGTCCGGCGACCGCTTCCGCATCGAGGTCGCGGCCTATCCCGAGGTGCATCCGCAGGCGCGCAGCGCCGAGGACGACCTGCGGAACTTCAAGCGAAAAGTCGATGCCGGAGCGAACGGTGCGATCACGCAGTACTTCTTCAACGCCGACGCCTACCTGCGTTTCGTCGACGAATGCCAGGGACTCGGACTCGACATCCCGGTCATCCCCGGCATCATGCCGATCACCCAGTTCACCCAGTTGGCGCGCTTTTCCGACGCCTGCGGCGCGGAAATCCCGCGCTGGATGCGCAAGCGCCTGGAAGGCATGGGCGACGACCGCGACTCGATCCGCGCGTTCGGCCTCGACGTGATCACCGCGCTGTGTCGGCGCCTGCTCGACGAAGGCGCGCCGGGACTGCATTTCTACACCATGAACCAGGCCGAGGCGACCCGCGCAATCTGGGAGCGGTTGGGCTTGTCGGAGGGATGATGTTAGGGGTGTTTGCAGCGCGACCCGAGGTTTCGATTGGTTGGTATCACTTGGCGACCTCTTGCACTCTTCAACGTTTTTGACCCGCTTCCGACGCGGATCAGTGGTTTGGTCCTACGTGAGTGGAATCGTTGCATTTGCTAGCCATGGTGGCCTGTTTCGTGCGCGATTGGAGGTTTGAGGCGTTTGGGGATGCAAAGGGACCACGCATTGTCTTTACGTTTGGGGTACTTTTCGGACGCGAATCAGCGTTAGGTAGTGCTGGTCTTACGTGTGTGACGCGCCCGAGTACCTTTCTTTGCACGCCCAAAGAAAGGTACGAAAGAAAGGCGCCCGAAAGGCCTTGTCCCTACGGGCAAACCTCGAGCGCACACCCCGTCACGGGGCACCGCGGGCACGCGCCATCCGGGCGCGAGCCTGCTCGGGCGGCGTCCATGCCGCCCGACCCCATGCCGGGGCGCACGCTCGAGGCAAGGCCAAACGGGAATCACACGTCAAAACAGGACGTACCCCAAGTCTCTGCGTTACGAGTTGGCCCATCCAGAAAGATTCAGCTTCGGACTCGCAATGTTTTGACTTGAGTCCCCCTGATCGCTTGCCTCGCGAATGTGCGCCTGGGCGGGGATGGCCGGCAGGACGCCGGCCAAGCAGCTCTTGGCCTGGATGGCCAATAGCTGCGGGCTCCGACCAGGGGTGCGTTCGCGAGGTTGCCCGTCAGGGACAAGCGATCCTGGGGGTGCGTTTCTTTCGCCGGTTTCTTTGCGCATTTCAAAGAAATCGGCTCGGGCGCGTCACCTCGGCCAAGCAAAAACGGTCGCGCCGAATCGCGCACGAAACGATCCCCACGCCCCCAGAGAATGGAGAAATACAATACGAACCAAGCGTAACCGACCAAGGCATCAAGATACACAATCGCCCACAATAACCACCAAATCACTCCCAACTATCAAAAACCCAATGCGCATACCCCGTATCTACACCGGCCCCGATGCCCTGAATCCCGGCACGGAAGTCGAACTGCCCGATAACGCCTTCCGCCATACCGTACAGGTGTTGCGCCTGCGCCCCGGTGCGCAACTGGTGCTGTTCAACGGCGACGGCCACGACTACCCCGCGCAGCTCGCCAACGTCGAACGCCGCCGCGCCAGCGCTCGAGTACAGGAACGCACGCCAAACACCAGCGAATCACCGCTCGCCCTGCACCTCGTACAGGCCATCAGCAAGGCCGACCACATGGATATCACCGTACAGAAGGCGGTCGAGCTCGGCGTACATGCCATCCAGCCGGTACTCAGCACCCGCGGCCTGCGGCTACCCCCGGAGCGCCTCGCACGAAAGCTGGAACACTGGCGTGCGGTGGCCGTCAGCGCCTGCGAGCAGTGCGGGCGCAGCCGCATCCCCGAATTACGCGAGCCGTTGAAACTGGACGCCTGGCTGCAATCGCGGGCGTCAACAGACGGCCTGCGATTGCTGCTCGATCCCTGCGCGGAGCGGGGCCTCGATACGCTGACGCCGCCCGCAGGTACGGTCGAACTGCTGATCGGTCCGGAAGGCGGCTTCGCGCCGGAGGAACTAGAGCAAGCCGCGCGTGCCAAGCTGCTCGGCTTGCGCCTGGGTCCGCGCGTGCTGCGCACGGAAACGGCCGGCATCGTCGCCACCGCCCTGCTGCAGGCACAGTGGGGGGATCTCCACCCTCTCTCTGCGTCCTAGCCTTCGAGTTCGGCGCGCTCGCGCAGCTGATTCAGATACCCCTTGTCCCTGCGCAACAGCCTGCGCAATTCTGCTTCCGGCAGCGGTCGGCTCAACCAATAGCCCTGGCCGTAGTCCACGCCCAGGCCCTGCAGCAGGCGCCACTGCCTGGCGTTCTCGATACCTTCGGCGATGGTCTTTCGCCCCAGCGCCTTGGCCAGTGCGACAATGGCCCGCACGATCGCCAAATCCTCTGGATCGGTGTCCAAGTCCCGCACGAAACTCTGATCGATCTTGATGATCTGGGCCGGCAGGCGGCGCAGATAGGCCAGCGACGAATAACCCGTGCCGAAGTCGTCGATGGCCAGACTCAGGCCCAGCGCATGCAGTCCGTTCAATACACCCAGGCTACGCTCGACGTCCTGCATGACCGCGGTCTCGGTCACTTCTACCTCGATATTGGCAGACGGCACCCCCGAGGTGCGCAGCTCACGCCGCAGCTTGGCGATCAGATCGGGGCTATTGAACTGGGCTGCGCTCAGATTGATCGACACGCGCAGGTCGCTGTTCTCGCCCAACCATCCTGCCGCCGCACGGCAGGCTCGGCGGAACACCCAATCGCCGATCGCCGAAATCCGCCCAGTCGACTCGGCCAACGGAATGAACTCGCCCGGCGCCACCATGCCCCGCTCCGGATCGTTCCAACGCACCAGCGCTTCGACGCTGACGATCTTGCCGTCATGCATGCTCACCATGGGCTGGTAATGCAGCAGAAACTCGTTGCCGTCCAGTGCGCGCTCGACCGCGTGTTGGAAACTGACGCGCGCATTGCTCAAATCGCCGGAAGCAGGATCGTACAGAGCGATTCCGGATTTGCCCTCGCGCTTGGCGTTGTACAAGGCGCTGTCGACCACCCGCAGCAATCCCGCGCTGTCCCGGGCATCCTGCGGATAGCAGCCGATGCCGATACCGGCTTGCAGGCGCAGGATACGGCCATCGATCTCCAGCGGAGCGCCCAATCCGCTCAGCAACGCATGGGCCAAGCCGTTGGCGTTGATCAGCGTAGCGCCCGGAAGGGCGATATCGAACTCATCGCCGCCACCATGCGCGACGAAACCGCCCGCCGCCTGACCGATCGCCAATATGCGCCGCGCCGTCTCCAGCAGGGTCTTATCGCCGGCATGCGGGCCAAGCGCCGTATTGATGTCGTGGAAATCGTCAAGATCGGCACGCAGCAACACCAACGACGAGGGCTTTTGCGCCAACCGCTCGTCCAGCCACTCCATCAGGGCAAAGCGGTTCGGCAGGCCGGTCAGCACATTGCGCCGCGCGCGGTCGGCCAGCTCCATCGCATGCCGCCGCTCACGCGTGACCTGCATGCGGGTCAAACCGACAAACCCGGCCAGACTCAACAGCCCCAAACCCAGGAACGGGGAAACGCCGCTCCACCAATGCAGTATCACCAAATGCCACGGAGCGCTGGCATAAGCGACGATCGGAAAATCCGGCAAGCTCACGTACTCGCCGATCCGATGCCGTCCATCGGCACCGACCACACCCTCGTAGTCGCCCGATCGTGCCTGCGGGCGCGCCTTCAGAACCGCCACCAACGGCCCCGTCATCCGCGTCTCGTAGAGGATCTGCGGATCGGGCGCCGGCACCCGCGCGATGTGCAGCCCGTCCATGCGCAGCAGGCCGAGCGCCGTATCGGACAGCAAGGGATCGCGCACCCACTGTTTGGTCAGATAGCTGAGCAGCACGCTGGCCTGAAGGATCGCTCTGGCATTGCCGTATTCATCACGCATGACATAGCGCACCGGGATACGCCATTCATGCAACACCAGCCCCGGTTGCGTCTGTCCGATCCAGACGCCGGGCACGTTGAGCGTATTGCGCAGACTCTTCAGGAAGGCTGCATGCCGGCGCGGGTCCGGCAGCCCCTGGCTGCAGCAGGGTCGTGCCGTGTTGAGCAGCATTTTGCCATCTGGCGCGAACAGCACGAAGCTGGCCACATAGGGATGATGGTCCTGATAAGTCTTGAGCAGGTCGTAATTCGCGGCCAGGGACTCCCCGCCCTGATCGCTGAGCTGCCGCGCCAGATAAGGCAGATCGTCACTCAGGCCCTGGAATACGCTCCTGGCGCTGTTGGCCGCCAAGCGCGCCTCGATATGCAGCTTGTCATGAATCTGCTGCTGCGTCTGCTTCCAGGTCCAATAACCGAAGCCTCCGATCACCAGCAAGCCGCCGACCAGGAAATACACGATGACGCGCCGCCAGACACGAATGCCGTCGAACTCCGAGGACGGGCTGTAGCGCATACCGCGTGTATCTCCAGCCTGCACCGATCAGGGTGTCAGGAAAACAGGAATCATTGCTTGCTGCGTATCGATCACGGGCGCGTTTATACCTTAAACTTTTCGACGCCCCGTAGCAGGTATCTGCCATACCGCCGCAATACTAGACTGTCGCACAAGCGAGGCCAACCGACCAAACAGTCTGGAGCCGTTTTTTTGCGCTAGAATGCGCAGTCTACCGCCGATGGCCACCTGGCCCACACGGCTCTGTCGACACCTCTCCACCTGCTACAGGACGCGGAATGCCAATCGCCTATTCCTCCGCTCTGCATCGCCTCAAGACCTTCCTGACCCACAGCGACGCAAGGCTGCTGCGCGGCAACGTCATAGGCCTTGAGAAGGAAGCCCTGCGCGTGCAATCCGACGGCGGCATCTCGCGTGCACCGCATCCCGCCGCGTTCGGCTCGGCGTTGACCCATCCCTACATCACCACGGACTATTCCGAGGCGCTTCTAGAGCTGATCACGCCGCCCAGCCACGGCGGCTCCCAGGCGCTCGAATTTCTCTGCGACATCCACCGCTACGTTTACGAAGGGCTAGGCGAGGAATACCTGTGGGCGACCAGCATGCCCTGCGTGCTCAGCGGCGAAGCCGGCATCCCCATCGCCGAATACGGCCACTCCAATCCGGGCCGCATGAAGCACATTTATCGCGTGGGCCTGGGACACCGCTACGGACGCGTCATGCAGGTCATCGCCGGCGTGCACTTCAACTTTTCCATCAGCGATGAAGCTTGGCAGGCACTGCACGCCCTGGACGGCGAACGTGGCACGCTGCAGGACTTCATGTCCGCCCGCTACATGGGCCTGATACGCAATCTGCAGCGTATCGGCTGGCTCGTGCCCTATCTGTTCGGCGCGTCGCCCGCCGTATGCGAATCGTTTTTCGCCGGGCGTTCCAGCGGCCTGCCGCGATTCGACGAGCACACCTACTACGAGCCCTACGCCACATCCCTGCGCATGGGCGACATCGGCTACACCAACGCCAAAGAAGGCGAGAGCGGCATCAAGGCCAACTACGACTCGCTTGCGGCCTACATCGACAGCCTGGAATGCGCGATAAGCACGCCCAGCGCCCGCTACGCCCGCATCGGCGTCAAGGTGAACGGCGAATACCGTCAGTTGAACGATCACATCCTGCAGATCGAAAACGAGTACTACAGCACCATCCGGCCCAAGCCGCTGCCGCAGGACGACGAACGCCCGACCGTGGCCCTGCGGCGGCGCGGCATACGCTACGTCGAACTGCGCTCGCTCGACATCAACGCCTTCGATCCGCTCGGCGTCAGCCACGAACAGCTGCACTTCCTGGAGGCTCTGCTGCTGTTCTGCCTGTTCGCCGAAAGCCCGACCATCAGTGCCGCCGAGCGCGAAGCCATCGACCTCAATTTCGTACGTGTGGCACACCGCGGACGCGAACCCGGGCTGGAACTGCAGGAGAACGGCACCGAGCGCACCCTGACCGACTGGGCAAACGAAGTCCTCGACGCCATGCAGAACTTCTGCGAACTACTCGACGATGGCGACGGCGGCAGCGCCTACTGTCGCTCGCTGGCACAGCAGCGCGACAAGGTCGGCGATCCCGACTCGACACCGTCAGCCCGCATGCTGGCCGAAATGCGCACGCGCGGCGAAGGCTTTCACGCCTTCGCACGCCGCCAGTCGCAGGCGCACCGGGACTTTTTTCTGGCCCGCCCCCTGGCGCCGGAGCGGCGCGCCGAATTCGAAGCCGTCGCCCGACAATCGCTGGAACGGCAGCAGGCCATCGAAGCGGCCGACGACGGAGATCTGGACGCCTATATCGAAGCCTACTTCGCGCAGCAGGCCTGAATCAGGCCCGTTCCTGATTTTCGCTACGCACCGACAGCGCCCAGGCCATCGCCGACATTTCCGCCACCGCCAGCGCAAAGCCGACCAGTCCTCCGCCGTAGCGTGGCAGAAACGCGGGCAGCGCCGCAGTCAGTCCCGCCAGCGACAGCACGCCGGGAAGCAGGACATATGCCGACACGAGCAGAACCACCGCCATGGAGGCGGCATGGCGCCGCTGAGGGTCTGCATGCAGCCACAGCACGAAGAACATGTCGCGCAACACGAAGGCGAGCACCGTAGCCGGCATCCAGGCCAGCTCCGCCAGCGCGGGCAGCTCCGACATCAGCCACACGCCGGCCACCAGCGTGACCGCATAGGCCGGGATCCAGCGCGGCATGACATGCAAACCCCGCCGCAACCGACCGGCCCGCAGCAGGCTCCAGGTCTGCGACAGCGTCACCAACCGCTTATCGCCGGCGAACAAGGCCACGTAAGTCAACGCGGCGCAGATGGCGAAGCCTCCCGCCAGCCGCGGCAACAGGGCCGACAGGTTCACCGCTGCGATTTCCGGCACGGGCGGCAGCAGGCCGGTCAGCCACAACGCGCAGAAGAGCATGAACAGAACCCAGCCCAGCGGACCGTTCTCATAGCCCTGTTCGATGCGTATCAGGCGGTACGCCCCGTACACCAACCAAGCGCTCCAGGCGATCAGCGAAAGCAGCGCAAAACGCTGCTGGCTCAAGCCATAGCCGTACCATTCGATCGCTCGCGGCACGTCCAATGGCGAGGCCACGGTCATGAGCAGCGCCAGTATCAGCAATCCGAACAACGCCAGACTGCTGCTGCGACGCACGCCCTCGCTGGCGCGGTTGCGTACCGAGAGCAGCGCTCCGAACAGCGCCAGACCGTGCACGAACAGGGCGGCAAGGGCCAGCAAGGCCAGATTGCGCGCGGCCCAGGCGGGCGGCAGACGGCCGAACGCCACCACGGCATAGACCACGAGACACATCACGCCGCCATACCAGGAATACACCGGCGCTCCGAGCAGCTTGCCCCAGGTCAGGCGCCAGGCGCCAAGCGAGGACATGCGCTGGTTGTCCCAGGTCTGCCCCTCCACTTCCTGCAGCACGTCGAAATGCACGCGACGACCGCCCCACAGCACCGTCAGCAACACGAACACCGTCGATGCCAGCGAGCCCACCGGCTGCCATGAACCGCCGCTCAGCCGGTAGACCAGCACGAACAACAACCCCAGCACGACCGGCATCAGCAACAGGCGCTGCGGATTCAACTCCAGCCACAGATGACGACGCAACTCCGGATTCATACCGGCCCACCACTCGCGGGGGCGTTCGCGCCGCCCTCCTCCAGCGAATCGAGATACAGCGTCTGCAATGCCGGCGGTGCTTCGGCGAACTCGCTGACGGCGACGCCTCGCTCGACCAGCGTGCGCAACAATCCGGCCCGGCCGGCGGCATCACCATGGAAACGAAACAGCAGGTAATCCTCGTGCCTGCGCAGTTCCCTTACGCCGGCCAACCCACTCACCTGCTCAGCCAGCTGGGCGGCAGGCTCCACGGTGCGAAGCCGCAACCAGGCGCCCGCCTCCTGCGCCGCAGCGGCCAGCGGTGTGAGTTCACCCGCACGCCCTGCATCGAGCGTCAGCATGTGCGTGGAATAATCGTCCAGCTCGGCCAGGATGTGCGAGGACACCACGATGGTCATTCCGGATTCGCGCAGATCGGCGCATCAATGCCGCCAACGCGGCACGCGCCACCGGATCCAGACCGGAGGCCGGCTCGTCCAACAACAGCACGCGCGGCTCGTGAATAATGGTTTGTGCAATGGCCACGCGCTGGCGCTGACCGCGCGAAAGCTCGCCCGCCGCAGTTTCGAGCAGGTCCGCGACATTCAGCTGCGTGGCAACGACATCGATCCTGCGCAGGGCATCGGCTTCACCCAAACCGCGGCTCAGCGCCGCATAGTGCAGGTTCCGCCGTACCGTCAGCGCGCGGTACAGACCGAAGGCGTCGCTGAGAAACCCCACGCTGCGATGCACGGCACGCGGAGCGACGAGGGTGTCGTGGCCGGCCACGCACACGCGGCCGGCGTACGGCGGCTCAAGCGCGGCGAGGCAGCGCAGCAGGGTCGTTTTGCCCGCCCCGTTGGGGCCGACCAGGGCGGTTACACTGGCAGGCGGCAGGGAAAAAGCGACGCCGTCGAGCGCACAGACTCCGGGATAACGGTAAACCAGGCCGTCGACATCGATCGCCGCAGTCATGCGCGGCATCAGGACGGCGGCAGGGTCAGGTCGTCGAAAATACCGCTATCGGGATCCGCGATGGCGTCACTCGGCATTTCCAGGGTATCCCGCGTCCGCGCCTTCTTGAGGTCCTTGACGCCGCCGCCGAAATGCACGCGCCATTCGAGGTCGCCGCCGGAATCGGCATTGTCCATGGCGTCCTTGAGGGTGATCTTGCCGCTGCGGTAGAGCTCGTACAGCGATTGATCGAAGGTCTGCATCCCCGAAGTGGTGCCCTTCTCCATGACCTCCTTGAGGCCGCTGAAATCGCCCTTCTTGATCAACTCGGCGGCATAGGACGTGTTGACCAGCACCTCCACGGCCGGGATACGCGAGCCGTCGACGGAGGTCACCAGGCGCTGGGAAACGATGCCGCGCAGGTTCAACGAAAGATCCATCAGGATCTGCTGCTTGGCCTCGATGGGAAAGAAATTGATGATGCGCTCCAGCGCCTGGTTGGAATTGACCGCATGCAGGGTCGACAGACACAGATGGCCGGTATCGGCGTAGGCCACTGCGGCCTCCATCGCGGTGCGGTCGCGGACCTCGCCGATCATGATCAGATCCGGTGCCTCGCGCATGGCCTCGCGCAAAGCGTTGCTGTACGACCAGGTGTCCAGGCCTACTTCGCGCTGGCCGACGATCGATTTCTTGTGCGTGAACACGTACTCGATCGGATCCTCGATGGTCAGGATATGGTTGGCACGGGTCGCGTTGCGGTAATCGATCATCGATGCCAGCGTGGTCGACTTGCCCGCGCCGGTGGATCCGACCACCAGCACCAGGCCGGACGGATAGCTGACCAGGTCCTTGAGCACCGGCGGCAGATTGAGCGATTCGATGGAGGGGATCGTGGTCTTGATGTAGCGCACCACCATCGAAACCTCGCCGCGCTGCAGATAGACGTTGACGCGAAAGCGCCCGATTTCGGGCAGAGAGATGCCGAGATTGAGTTCCTTGTCCTTCTCGAACTCGGCGATCTGCTCGTCGCCGAGCATGCTGTAGGCGAGCTGCTTGATCGCGCCCGGCATCATCGTGTTGCGCCCCACCGGCCGCATATCGCCCTCGATGCGCACCGTCACCGGCGCGCCGGTGGTGAAATAGATGTCCGAGGCGTTGTGCTCGGCCATCATGCGCAAATACGGTTCCATCTTCATCGACATATACCGCTTCAGTCACTTTCCGAAACGCTGAGAATCTGGGTGTCGCCCAACGGATCCGTATTGTCCACGCGTTTGCTTTCGAGCTTGATGCGCAGCCGCAGGTCGTTGACCGAATCGGCGTTGCGCAGAGCGTCTTCGTAAGTGATCAAGCCGCGTTCGAACAAGTCGAACAGCGACTGGTCGAAGGTCTGCATACCCTGCTCGGTCGATTTGGCGATCAGCCCCTTCATCTCGTGGACCTGACCCTTGAAGATCAGATCCGCCATCAGCGGCGTGTTGATCAGGATTTCTACGGCCGGGACACGCCCCTTGCCGTCGGCGCGCGGAATCAGGCGCTGCGAGACCACTGCCTTGAGGTTGAGAGACAGGTCCATCAGCAGCTGATGGCGACGGTCCTCGTTAAAAAAGTTGATGATGCGATCCAGCGCCTGATTGGTGTTGTTCGCATGCAGCGTGGACATGCACAGATGTCCCGTCTCGGCGAACGCGTTGGCGTAATCCATGGTTTCGCGGTCGCGGATCTCCCCGATCAGGATCACGTCGGGTGCCTGGCGCAGGGTATTCTTCAACGCAATTTCGTAGGAATCGGTATCCACACCCACTTCGCGCTGGGTGACCAGACAGTTGCGGTGCGCGTGAACGTACTCGATCGGATCTTCGATGGTGACGATATGGCCGAAGCTGTTCTCGTTGCGGTAGCCCAACATCGCCGCCAGCGAGGTCGACTTGCCCGAGCCCGTGCCGCCGACGAAGATCACCATGCCGCGACGGGTCATCGAGATATCGCGCAGGATCGGCGGCAAGCGCAGCTGCTCGAAGGTCGGTATCTCCGAATTGATCACGCGCAACACCATGCCCGAACTGCCGCGCTGGGTGAAGGCATTGACGCGGTAGCGGGCAACGCCCGGCAGGCTGATGGCGAAGTTGCACTCCAGCGTGCGTTCGTACTCGGCCGCCTGCTTGTCGTTCATCACCGAGCGCACCAGCACCCGGGTATGCGAGGCGGACAGCGATTGGTTCGTCAACGGCATCATCTTGCCGTCGACCTTGACCGACGGCGGCGCGCCGACGGTAATGAACAGATCCGAGCCGCCCTTGCTCATCAGCATCCTGAGCAGGTCGTGCATGAACCGTATGGCCTTCTCGCGCTCCATAACTCACACCTCAGCCGTCCGCCGCCACGGCGGCGAACCCTTCACCAACTGCGGCTTGCCGCCAATCGCCAGCAAGCTCCCGCCGACGCTCCGCCCCATCCGACGCCCGCTACAGCGAGTCCGGACTGCTGGCCTTGCGCCGGGCATCCTCCTTGCTGATCAGACCCTTTTGCAGCAGATCCTTGAGCGACTGGTCCAGGGTCTGCATACCCAAGGAATGACCGGTCTGGATCGCGGAATACATCTGGGCAATCTTGCTCTCGCGGATCAGATTGCGTATCGCAGGCGTGCCGATCATGATTTCGTGCGCCGCCACGCGCCCGCCGCCGATCTTCTTCAGCAGGGTCTGCGAGATGACCGCGCGCAGCGACTCCGACAGCATGGCCCGGACCATTTCCTTCTCGCCCGCGGGGAACACGTCCACGATACGGTCGATGGTCTTGGCTGCCGAACTGGTGTGCAGCGTACCGAACACCAAATGCCCGGTTTCCGCCGCGGTCAACGCGAGGCGGATAGTCTCCAAGTCGCGCAGTTCGCCGACCAGGATCGTGTCCGGATCCTCGCGCAGTGCCGAGCGCAACGCTTCGTTGAAACCCAGCGTATCTCGGTGCACCTCACGCTGGTTGACCAGGCTCTTCTTGCTCTGATGCACGAATTCGATCGGATCCTCGATGGTGAGGATGTGGCCGTACTCGCTTTCGTTCTTGTAATCGATCATCGCCGCCAGCGTGGTCGATTTGCCCGAACCGGTCGGACCGGTGACCAACACCACCCCACGCGGATAGTCGGTGATCTTCTCCAACACCCGCGGCGCGCCGAGCTGCTCCAGCGTTAGCACCTTGGAGGGAATCGTGCGGAACACCGCGGCGGCGCCGCGATCCTGGTTGTAGGCATTGACGCGGAAACGCGCCAGCCCCTTGATCTCGAACGAAAAGTCCGTCTCAAGGAACTCTTCGTAGTCCTTGCGTTGACGGTCGTTCATGATGTCGTAGACCATGTCGTGGACCGTCGAGTGGTCCAGCGCTTCCACGTTGATGCGACGGATATCGCCATCGACACGGATCATCGGCGGAAGCCCCGCCGACAAGTGCAGGTCAGAGGCCCCGTTCTTTACGCTGAAGGCCAATAGCTGCGTGATGTCCATTCGGCATATTCTCCAGTGCGCCGTCTTCGGCAACAGGTCCACGCTCTGCTACGCTAAGGCGTGCCCGCCAACCTTACGCCAGAATATCGGCCGGCCATATACACTAATTATCTTTAATTCGAATTTTCGCCTCCGCGGCGAATACCGGCACCGACCCCGGAAACACGATCGACTATAGCATAGCGCCATGACCGACATCTGCGACAGAATACAGACCGTACACGATCGTATCGACACCGCCGCACGCCGTTTCGGCCGCCCGCCGCACGGTGTTCACCTGCTCGCCGTGAGCAAAACCTGGCCGGCTCAATCCGTGCGCGAAGCCTGGCGCTGCGGCCAACGCGCCTTCGGCGAGAACTACGTCAACGAACTGACCGAAAAAGCCAATCTGCTCGGCGACCTGGACATCGAGTGGCACTTTATCGGGCATATGCAGTCCAACAAGTCCCGCGCCGTGGCCGAAACGGCCGCCTGGGTACACAGCATCGACCGCTACAGCATCGCCCAACGCCTCAACCAGCAACGAGGCAGCGAACGTCCACCGCTACAGGTGTGCCTGCAGGTCAATCTCAGCGGCGAGACAAGCAAGTCCGGCGTGGCGCCCGACGAGGTACCGGGCCTACTGCACCTGCTGCGCGATCTGCCCAACCTGCGCCTGCGCGGGCTCATGGCCATCCCGGAACGCGCCACCGACTTCGCCGCCCAGCGTGCCGTATTCGCCCGTCTGCGCGAACTGCTCGACAGCGCGAACCGCGAGGGACTGCATCTGGACACGCTGTCCATGGGCATGAGCGGCGACCTTGAGGCGGCAGTCGCCGAAGGCTCTACCATCGTACGCGTGGGCACAGCCATCTTCGGCGAGCGCCAAGACCGATGATGTGCCTGGGTCCATCCACGCTTGCCGCCGAGTCCGCCGCTCCGCTAGTGTGGCTGCGGATACCATAATTTGAAGATTGCGTTTTACTGGAACATCGCCCCGCCAAGGACATCTGCATGACTGAACGAAGCACCATCGCCTTCATCGGCGGCGGCAACATGGCCGTCAGCCTCGCCGGCGGACTGCTGGCCGACGCCACGGCACCGCACGTGATCATCTCCGAACCCAAGCAGGAACAGCGCGAGCGTCTGGCCGCGCGCTTCCCGACCGCCGAGATCACCGGCGACAACGCTACCGCGGCCGCCCGTGCCGACGTCGTCATCCTCGCCGTCAAGCCCCAGGTCATGCAAAGCGTGGCCGAAAGTCTCGCATCCGCCCTTGGCCATCGGCCTCTGATCCTGTCCATTGCCGCCGGCATCACCACCGAGCGGCTCGACGCCTGGCTCGGCGGCGGGCAGCCCATCGTGCGCGCCATGCCCAACACGCCCGCACTGGTCGGCAGCGGTGCCACCGGCCTCTTCGCCAACGCTCAGGCCAGCGCCAAGCAACGCAGCTCGGCCGAACACGTCATGCGCTGCGTAGGCTTGGTGCAATGGTTCGAGCGCGAAGATGAGCTCGACGCCGTCACCGCGCTTTCGGGCAGCGGCCCGGCCTACGTCTTCCTGCTCATGGAAGCTCTGGAAGCAGGTGGCGCGGCGCTCGGCCTCGAGCCCAAAATCGCCCGTCTGCTCGCCCTGCAGACCGTGTTCGGAGCTGCCAAACTGGCCCTGGAGAGCGACGACCCGCCCGCCGTACTGCGCGAGCGTGTCACGTCGCCCGGCGGCACTACGCAGCAGGCGCTGCAGGTATTCGAGGACGGCAAGCTGCGCGAACTCGTCGCACAGGCCATGCAGGCCGCCGCGCGGCGCGCGCACGAACTGGCGGAGGGACAGCCATGAATGCCGGCGCCCAGATCGGCCTGCTGCTGATCAATACGCTGTTTTCGTTCTACATCGTCGTGGTCATGCTGCGGCTGCTGTTCGCGCTCGTCCGCGCGAACTTCTACAACCCCATCTCGCAGTTCGTGGTGACGTTGACCAATCCGCCGCTGCGCCTGCTGCGCCGCGTCATCCCTCCGATCGGTCGCGTCGACAGCGCCTCCATTCTGCTGCTGGTCGTACTGCAACTCGCCGAGATCTACCTGGTCAGCGCCCTGCAGGGTTTCGTGCCGCCGCCGCTATTGGCGCTCATCGTCAGCCTGCGCGAACTCCTGGTGCTGCTGATCTACATCTACATCGGCGCTATCATCGTCCAGGCGCTGATGAGCTGGGTGGCCGCGGCCGGCGGCGGCTACAATCCTGTCACGGGCCTGCTGGACAGCCTCACCCGCCCGATCCTGGCGCCCATCCGCCGCGTGGTGCCGCTGATCGGCATGATCGATCTCTCGCCGCTGGTTGCTCTGCTCGCGCTCAATATCGCGCTCATCCTGGTGCGCAGCGTGCTCGGATAGGTCCGGTGGAAACACCGTTCCACCGCTGGGAAGACGACGGCACCCTGGTGCTGCGCCTGCGTGTGCAGCCGCGCGCCAGCCGCAACGCCCTGGGCGAACGTTTCGGCGATCGCATCAAGCTCTACCTGACCTCGCCGCCGGTGGACGGCAAGGCCAATGCCGCCCTCATCGCCTACCTGGCGAAAGCGTTCGGCACCCCCAAGAGCCACATACGCATCAAGCGCGGCGAACTGGGGCGCGAAAAGGACATCGAGGTCGTGGCGCCCACCCGCCTGCCTCCCGAAATCCCGCCGCGACCGTCGCGCTGAGCGCGATCGGACGCAGGCACGGCATAACGAAGAACAATCAGGAGAAACCGAGGATGCCACGCAGCATGCAGTCAACCGGCCACAGGCGCTTTTTCACCAGAGACGCACAAAATCGTCTGCACCTGCGCCTCAACGGCCTCGCCGTGCTGGTCGGGCTTATCGCGGGCATCGGCGCGGTCATCTTCCGCGACCTGATCGGCCTGTTCCACAACCTGCTGTTCTTCGGCCGCCTCGACCTGAACTACGACACCTTGCAGCACACCGCAGCAAGTTCCTGGGGCCTGGGCATCATCCTCGTACCGATCATCGGCGCCATTGTGGTCGCCTTTCTGGTACAGACCTTCGCCCCCGAGGCCAAAGGGCACGGCGTGCCCGAGGTGATGCACGCGATCTACTTCAAGCGCGGCGTGATCCGTCCTCAGGTGGCGCTGTTCAAATCGTTGGCCTCATCGATATCCATCGGCTCGGGCGGCGCGATCGGCCGCGAAGGCCCGATTATCCAGATCGGCGCAGCCTTCGGCTCGGCCTTGGGACAGTGGACGCGCATCTCCGAATGGGAGCGGCTGGCGTTGATCGCCTGCGGTGCCGGCGGCGGCATCGCCGCCACCTTCAACACGCCGCTCGGCGGCATCCTGTTCGCCACCGAGCTGATGCTGGTGGAAATCAGCGCACGCACGCTCATTCCGGTGATGCTGGCCACCGGTGCGGCCACCTTCGTCGGCCGCATCTTCTTCGGCAACCAGGCGTCTTTCCTGATCCCGCCGCTGCCGCTGGACTCGGCCGCCGCCACCCCGCTCTCGGCCTATGCCGCCTACGCCCTGCTCGGCGTATTCAGCGGCCTGATGGCCACCGTCTACACCAAGTCCATCTACGCCTTCGAGGACGCCTTCGACCGCATGCCCGGCAACTACTACACGCGGCACGTGATCGGCATGGCCATGGTCGGCGTGCTCATGTACGTGACCATGCAGCTGTTCGGGCACTACTACATTCAAGGCGTCGGTTACGCGACCATCCAGGACGTCCTCAACGGCACGCTGAACTACGCCTGGCTGCTGCTCCTGCTCATCGGACTCAAGCTGTTGGCCACCTCTTTGACGCTCGGCTCCGGCGCTTCGGGCGGCGTGTTCTCGCCCTCGCTGTTCATCGGCGCGGGACTCGGCGGCGCCTTCGCCCTGCTGGCACGCTGGCTGGTTCCCGACCTGCCGATCGACATGGCCAGCGCCGCGGTGATCGGCATGGCCTGCATGGTAGGCGCGAGTACCGGCGCCGCGGTCACCGCGGTAGTGATGATCTTCGAGATGACGCGCGACTACTACGTCATCATTCCGCTGATCATCGCCGTGTCGCTCGCCTACGGCGTACGCCGTCTGCTGCTGCCCGAGAGCATCTACACGCTCAAGCTCAGCCGCCGTGGACAGCACATCCCCTCATCCATCCAAAGCCATCTCTACCTCATGCGCGGCGCGCTGGAACTGATCCAGGAACCCTTCGTCAAACTGCCCGCCGACACGCTGCTCTCGGACACCTATAAACTGCACCACCGCCAACCGCCCCATATCGTGCTGGTCGACGAGGGCAAGATAGGCGGCGTGGTTCCCTCCCGCGTTCTGGAAGCCGCCTTCACGCACACCTCGCCCGACACCCCGCTGCTCAAACTGGCCGACACCCGCTTCATCGTCGCCGACGACCGCAGTTCGGTCTTCGACCTGGTCGCACGGCTGCGCGGCGAAGCCTGTGAAAGCGCGGTCATCGTCAGCGGCGGCATACCCGACACGGCCCAGGACATCCTCGGCGTCATTACGCGCGCCGACCTCATCCATTCAACCAACCTGCCGCCGGATCTCGCCGCCTGCCGCAAGCAGGAGGCCTGACCCCATCCTCGCCGCGCCGCGCACCATCGCGATGCGCGGCGCCCTCTCATGCACTGCAAACCGCCCATGCGGACAGGCCCACCCGCCGCGACTCCAGGGGAACCCCCATAAACCCTAGGGTCGACGTTTTCTGGCATGCATCTTGTTGATGGCTTCCCTCGTCGATTTGCAGCAAAAACATCCTCGCGGACTATTATCCGAGTGGTAAGCGCGATTTACGGATCGGACAACGACCGCTAAAACGTAGTCGTCGCCGGGCAACAAAAACGACAACCAGCGGCGCTACAAACTCGATCGTCAAAATTTGAAGGGGGTACAACATGAAGTTCATCAAGATTATGGCCGCCAGTGCGGCCATCGTGGGACTGAGCATGGCCGGCAGCGCCTATGCGGGCAAGACCTTCGACGCCGTCAAAGCCAAAGGCTACGTGCAGTGCGGGGTAAACACCGGTCTACCCGGCTTTTCCAGCGTCGACAACTCGGGCAAGTGGTCAGGCCTCGACGTGGACGTGTGCCGCGCCGTAGCCGCCGCCATGTTCGGCGACGCATCCAAGGTCCGCTACACCCCGTTGACCGCCAAGGAGCGCTTCACGGCCCTGCAATCCGGAGAAATCGACGTACTCTCGCGCAACACCACCTGGACGATGACCCGCGATACCTCACTGGGGCTGACCTTCGCCGGTGTCAACTACTATGACGGCCAAGGCTTCCTGGTGAAGAAATCGCTCAATGTGACCAGCGCCAAACAGCTCGACGGCGCCACCTTCTGCATCCAGGCCGGCACCACCACCGAGCTCAATCTGGCCGACTATATGCGTGCTCATCACATGAAGTACCAGGCGGTAACCTTCGACACTGCCGACGCCACCTCCAAGGCCTTCGACAGTGGCCGCTGCGACGTACTGACTTCGGATCAATCCCAACTCTACGCCCTGCGCACCCAACTCAAGAATCCGGCCGGGGCTGAAATCCTGCCCGACATCATTTCCAAGGAACCGCTGGGCCCGGTGGTACGCTCCGACGACATCCAATGGCTCAACGTCGTCAAGTGGTCGCTGTTCGCCATGAAGAACGCCGAGTGGCTGGGCGTGACCTCCAAGAACGTCGCCGAGATGAAGAAGAGTACCAACCCGAACATCCAGCGCCTGCTCGGCACCTCCGGCGAGTTCGGCAAGATGATCGGCGTTTCCAACGACTGGGCCTACAACATCATCGCCCAGGTCGGCAACTACGGCGAATCCTTCGAACGCAACGTCGGCATGGATTCCCCGCTGAAGATCAAGCGCGGCCTGAACGCGCTGTGGACCCAGGGCGGCATCCAGTACGCTCCGCCGGTCCGCTGATCGCGATCCGTCTGCGGGGGCGATACGCCCCCGCAGTCCTTTCCACGCATTATCCTGGACGCCATGAGCAACCATCGAGTCAATCAAACTCCCTGGTGGCTGAACCAGCGCGTACGCGGCTGGCTCGCACAGCTGCTGGTCGTCGCATTCGTCGCCGGAGTCTTCGCCTACCTGGCCTACAACACGCATGTGAACATGCAGGCCCGCGGCATCACCAACTCCCTGAGCTTCATGGGCCAGGAATCGGGTTTCGATGTCATCCAGACGCTGATTCCGTACAACTCGACCTCGACCTACGCCCGCGTGTTCCTGGTTGGGCTGCTCAACACTCTGTTCGTCGCGGTCATCGGCATCGTATTCGCGTCGATCCTCGGCTTGATCGTGGGTATCGCCCGGCTATCGTCCAACTGGCTGCTCGCGCGGCTGGCCGGCGCCTTCATCGAAACCTTTCGCAACATCCCGCTGTTGCTGCAAATATTCTTCTTCTATTTCGCGGTCATGCAGACGCTGCCGACCGCACGCCAAAGCCTGAACCTAGGCGGGTTGTTCTTCCTCAACAACCGCGGCGTCTACCTGCCACGACCGATGCCCGAACCCGCCTTCTGGTTCGTGTTCATCGCCTTCGTCGTCGCCATCGGACTGACCCTATGGCTGCATCGCTGGGCACGCCGGCGGCAGGACCTCACCGGCCAGCCCTTCCCGGTCTTCTGGAGCGGCCTGCTTATCATCGTCGCGCTGCCGCTGAGCGTGTTCTTCATCGCGGGAACGCCGCTGAGCTGGAGCATTCCGCAACTGCGCGGCTTCAACTTCCAGGGCGGCTTCGTCGCCATCCCGGAATTCACCTCGCTGCTGCTGGCGCTGACCATTTACACCGCCGCCTCGATCGCCGAAATCGTGCGCTCGGGCATACTTTCCGTCAGCCACGGACAAACCGAGGCTGCGCGTTCCCTCGGCCTCTCCAACCGACGCGTATTGCAACTCGTGGTGCTGCCGCAAGCGCTGCGCGTAATCATCCCCCCGGTAACCAGCCAGTACCTCAATCTGACCAAGAATTCATCGCTGGCCACCGCCATCGGCTACCCCGATCTGGTGTCCGTCTTCGCCGGTACCGCGCTCAACCAGACCGGCCAGGCCGTGGTCATCATCGCCATCACCATGGGCGTATACCTCGCCATCAGCCTCGCCATCTCGATGCTGATGAACTGGTACAACCACCGCGTGCGGCTGATTGAAAGGTAGGGCACGATCATGAGCTATGTCCTCAAGGAACATCATCCGGACATGCCGCCGCCGCGCAGCGAAGTCGGCGCCATCGGCTGGCTGCGCCGCAATCTGTTCTCCACCTGGTACAACACGCTGTTCACCATAGCGACACTGTATCTGCTGTTTCTGGCCATCCCGCCGTTCATCGACTGGGCTTTCCTGCAGGCCCACTTCAGCGGCAGCGGCCGCGAATCCTGCCGCGGCGGCGGCGCCTGCTGGGTGTTCATCTCCGATCGCCTGCCGCAGTTCTTCTACGGCTTCTACCCGGCCGCCGAGCAATGGCGCGTGAATCTCGGCTTCGGCATCTTCGCTGTACTGCTCGCCTACCTGCACCTGCCGCGCGTGCCGGCCAAGCTGTGGATCGGTGCCGCCACGCTGTTCGTCTACCCGGTGCTTGCCTTCCAGCTCTTTGCCGGCGGCCTGTTCGGCCTGACGCACATACCCACTACGCAGTGGGGCGGCCTGATGCTCACGTTGATCCTGGCCTTCACCGGTATCGTCGCCGCCTTGCCGCTGGGCGTACTGCTGGCACTGGGGCGACGTTCCAACCTGCCGGTGCTGCGCAGCGTCTGCGTCGCGTTCATCGAGATCTGGCGTGGGGTGCCGCTGATCACCGTCCTGTTCATGTCATCGGTGCTGCTGCCGCTGTTCATGCCCGCGAACGTCGACGTCGACAAACTGCTGCGCGCCCTCATCGCCATCGCCCTGTTCCAATCCGCCTATATCGCCGAAGTGGTGCGCGGCGGCCTGCAGGCCATCCCCAAGGGTCAGTTCGAAGCCGCCAATGCTCTCGGCCTGTCCTATCCAAAATCGATGTCGCTGATCATCCTGCCCCAGGCACTCAAGATCGTGATCCCCGGCATCATCGTGACCTTCATCGAGCTGTTCAAGGACACCAGCCTGGTCGTCATCATCGGCCTCATGGATCTGCTCGGCATCACCCAGACCGCGCTCAACGATCCGGCCTGGCTGGGCTTCGCCGTCGAAGGTTACCTCTTCGCCGGCCTGATCTACTGGGTCTTCTGCTTCGGCCTGTCGCGCTACGGGCTTTTCCTCGAACGCCGTTTCCACACCGGACATCGACGCTGAGAACGACGCCATGAACCAAACTTCCGAACGACACTTTTCCGACCAGGACCACGTCATCCGCATCAAGAATCTGCACAAGTGGTTCGGCGAGTTCCATGTGCTCAAGAACATCAACCTGGACGTCGCACGCGGCGAACGCATCGTGGTCTGCGGACCGTCCGGCTCCGGCAAGTCGACCATGATCCGCTGCATCAACCGCCTGGAACACCACCAGCAAGGCACGATCGAAGTCGACGGCATCGAACTCGGCGAAAACCTGAAGAACATCGAAACCATCCGCAGCGAAGTCGGCATGGTGTTCCAGCACTTCAACCTCTTCCCGCACCTCAGCGTGCTTGGACAACTGCACGCTGGCGCCCATCTGGGTGCGCAAACAGCCCCGCCACGAAGCCATCGATGCCGCCATGCTCTACCTCGAGCGAGTCGGTATCGCCGAACAGGCCAAAAAATTCCCCGGCCAGCTCTCCGGCGGCCAGCAGCAGCGCGTCGCCATCGCCCGCGCGCTGTGCATGCACCCCAAGGTCATGCTGTTCGACGAACCCACCTCCGCGCTCGATCCCGAAATGATCAAGGAAGTGCTCGACGTCATGGTCGGCCTCGCCGAGCAGGGCATGACCATGATCGTGGTCACCCACGAAATGGGCTTCGCACGCAAGGTCGCCGATCGGGTGATCTTCATGGACTTCGGCGAGATCGTCGAGGAAAACGCACCCGAGCCGTTCTTCACCGATCCGCAGTCCGAACGGACGAAGTTGTTCCTCAGCCAGATATTGCACCATTGAGGCGTTTGGGGATGGCTGGAGAGGGTGCTCTTAAGCTATTTCGCCTCGGCTTGGCATTACGCGCAATTGATCCGCATTTTTCGGCTAAATAGGGCTGGTTTCGGGCACGAATGCAGTGAAATCCTTCCCTGTTGTGGGCACTGACGGCGTAGTTTGCGTGCGCGAATCGAGCGTTTCCAGTATTGATTTTACTTGGGTGACGCGCCCGAGCCGATTTCTTTGACATGCGCAAAGAAACAGGCGAAAGAAACGCACCCCCAAAGCACTCTGCACCTGTGCCATTCGCGACTGCAGTGGGCTGGTGTGCGTTCAGGGCAAGGCGCGGTGCGAAGGCAATGGCCCGAGCCCTTGGCAAGCGCCGCAACGCCGCCCTGGGCGCACACCAGCCCGCCCGAAGGGCGGCTCCAGGCTGTCCCGCCCCGGTGTTGCGCCGCTGGTGAAGGCAATGAGCCTTCCCTGCGCGACGCGCCTTGTGGCGAAACAGCCTGGAGTCGCTGCAGCCGCCAATGGCTCAGGCGCAGAGTGCTGTGCTTGTCCCTACGGGCAACCTCGCGAACGCACGCCTGAACGGGGCCCGCAGCCATTCGCCATCCGGGCGAAGGGCTGCTTGGCCGGCGTCCTGCCGGCCATCCCCGCCCAGGCGCACGTTCGCGAGGCAAGCGATCAGGGGGGATCAAACGTCAAAACAGGGCGAGTCCGACAGCGAAGTACTCCGAACAAACTTGGTCAGACATTCAGACGTTTCGGATGCGTTCTGTTTTGACGTCTCGGTTCCCGTTGGCCTTGCCTCGAGCGTGCGCCCCGGCGCGGGGTCGGGCGGCAGGACGCCGCCCGAGCAGGCTTTGGCAGGAAGGCAATGCCTGCGGTGCCCCGTGACGGGGTGTGCGCTCGAGGTTGCCCGTAGGGACAAGGCCTGGCGGGTGCGTTTCTTTCGCCTTTCTTTGCGCACTCAAAGAAATGGCTCGGGCGCGTCACCTCGATTGATCTGAGCCCCAAACGTCGAGTCGCGTCCGAAACAGACCAACACGGCCAGCAAGTACGCCGCCTTCTCTCACGCAGGATCAAAAGCGCAAACGCCGATTCACGCCAAACCACCCACCACGTTCAACAAAACACCGTTCGACTCGAACAAAGCCCCAAAAAACCACCCCCCTTGCACCCTCTCCACCCGCTGATTAGACTCAACCGCCCCGCCCAGCAGCCCGGACCCCGATGCCCGAAACCCTTCCCGCCGACTCGGTCGGCCTGGTGACACCGCAGACGCAACGCTTCGACACGCCCCTGGCGCTCGATTGCGGACGCAGCCTGCCCGGGTTCGAGCTGACCTACGAAACCTACGGGACGCTCAACGAGGCCCGCGACAACGCCATCCTCATCTGCCATGCGTTGTCCGGCGACCACCACGCCGCCGGCTACCACGCCATGAGCGACCGCAAGCCCGGCTGGTGGGACAGCGCCATCGGTCCCGGCAAGCCGCTGGACACCGATCGCTTCTTCATCGTCAGCCCGAACAACCTGGGCGGGTGCAAAGGCTCGACCGGCCCCAACAGCCTGAATCCCGAAACCGGCCGCCTGTACGGCGCGGATTTCCCCATCATTACCGTGCGCGACTGGACACACAGCCAGGCCATGCTCGCCGACGTGCTCGGCATCCGGCAATGGGCGGCCGTGGTCGGCGGCAGTCTCGGCGGCATGCAGGTCATGCAATGGGCCATCGATCTGCCCGAGCGCCTGCGCCATGCCGTGGTCATCGCCGCCGCCCCCAAACTGTCGGCACAGAACATCGCCTTCAACGAAGTCGCCCGTCAGGCCATCATGTCCGACCCCGATTTCCATCAGGGTCATTTCTACGAACACGACACCATCCCGCGCCGCGGACTCATGCTCGCGCGCATGCTCGGCCACATCACCTACCTGTCGGACGAGGCGCTGCGCGACAAGTTCGGCCGGGAATTGCGCGAAGGTCGCATCAACTTCGGTTTCGACGTCGAATTCCAGATCGAAAGCTATCTGCGTTACCAGGGCCAGAGCTTCGTCGACCGCTTCGACGCCAACACCTATCTGCTCATGACCAAGGCGCTGGACTACTTCGATCCTGCTGCCGAGCATGACCACGATCTGGCCGCAGCCTTCCGCAAGGCGCTGGCGCGCTTCCTGGTCATCTCGTTCACCAGCGATTGGCGCTTCTCGCCCGAGCGTTCGCACGAGATCGTGCGCGCGCTGCTCGACGCCGACCGCCAGGTGAGCTACGCCGAGATCGAGGCGCAGCAAGGCCACGACGCCTTCCTGCTCGACATCCCCCAATACACGAACGTACTCGGCACCTATATGCGCCGAATCGCGCGGGAGTGCGCCCAATGAGCCTGCGTCCCGATTTTGCCCTGATCAGCGAATGGATCACCCCCGGCGCGCGGGTACTCGATCTCGGCTGCGGCGACGGCGGCCTGTTGCGCCACCTGCGCGAAACGCGCCAGGTCAGCGGCTACGGCCTGGAGATCGACGACGCCAACGTCGTACGTTGTCTGGAAAACTGCGTCGACGTCATCCAGAGCGACCTCGACGCCGGGCTGGCCGCCTTCTTCGACGACGGTTCGTTCGATTACGTGGTCATGACGCAGACGCTGCAGGCCATGCGCCGCCCCGACCTCCTGCTCGAGGAGATGATGCGCGTCGGTCGCGAGGGCATCGTCACCTTCCCCAACATGGGACACTGGAAGAACCGCCTGCAGATCGCCGTCGCCGGCCACATGCCGGTCAGCCGCGCGCTGCCGTACACCTGGTACGACACGCCCAACATCCACCTTTGCACTCTGCACGACTTCGAGGCTCTTTGCGCCGACAAGGGCTTCCGCATCCTGCAGCGCAGCGTAGTCGACTCCGCTCATCGCGAGCAGCGCCTGGCCGCACTGCGCCCCAATCTGCTCAGCGAAATCGCCGTCTACCGTTTCACCCGCGCCTGAGCCACACCGAGCGCCGGTACCAGCCATACCAGCCACCAGACAACCAGCGCGACCAATGGATTGGTGATGTCGGGCACGCGCCCCGGCAGACTCTGCTGATGCCATTCCAGCGCGAACCACAAACCGAACAGCGCAAAACCGCCAAACACGCGGACCAGCCTTTCCCGGACACCCGCCTCTTGCGCGAGCAGCCGCGCGGCCACCGCCACGCTGACGGCAATCCATAGCGTCACCAGCAGTCCGTTGAAACCGGCCAGCCTTCCAATCTGCGTCGAGAACGGAATCCAATTGAATCTGTACAGATGGTCCGTGCCGCCCCGTCGCAACTCGTTGACGACAAGCGAGGCGACGATAGACGCCGAGGCGATGCCCAGGCGAGCGCGCCGGCTCTGCCAGCCGAGCATGGTCATCAGCAGCAGCGAAACGAGCGCGGCAAGAAAGAATTCCAGCGACAGCACCTGATAGACGACCACGATCTTCAGCAGCGTCACCCCGATGATCAGCATGCCGACCCATGGGATGGACGATTCGCGCAAGATGCTGCGCGCCAGCATGCCGATACCGAACAGTTCGAAGACGTCCCCGAGCGCCTTCCACCACGAAAACGTCCCCGGATGCAGCAGGGTTTCGATCAGCGGCCGCACGCCATGCTTGATCGTGGTCAGATCCGGCGAAGGCACGAAGGGGAACAACTCCGCAGCGACCCATAGCACCAGCGCGACCAATACCATGCTGGCCAAGGTGCCTGGAACCACCAGGCGGGCACGCCATTCGCGCAACCAGCCACCGCTCAAAGTGTCCGGCGACAAGACCTGCGCGAGCATGATCCCGAGCAACGTCCCCAGGGTGTTGTGCACGATATCCGCGATGGACGACACGCGCCCCGGCAACGCCTCCTGCAGGAACTCCATGCCGACGCTCAGCCCGAATCCTGCAAGCAGCGCGAGCGTTGCCGAGGACAGCCTGCCGAAACGGCGCCACGACAGCGCCAGGAACAAACCCAAAGGCATATAGGCCAGCACGTTTACCAATACATCCGAACGCGAGTCCGAATGCGGCCAGGGATGCGTCAACGGGTTCGACCAGACCAGCGGAGGATGCCAGTCGAGGGGAAACAGGCTGGCATAGGCGATCAGCAGCAGGTAAAGCAGGCTCAGCCAAACGAGGGCGGGAGACGCGCGCTGCGGGTAGGTCGACTGTCGCATGCGGCGAGTATAAGTCTCGGAACGCGGCAAGGCGGATTACATCAGCAGCTTGCCGCCTACCCGCACCAGGCTCAGTACGCCGAATCCCGTCACCACCAGGCCGGCCGCGATGCGCACCCAGGGCCGGCGCGTGAAGGCCGCCAGGCGTGCGGCGAACACGCCCATGGCGAGCAGATTCGGCAAGGTGCCCAGTCCGAAGGCGAGCATCAGCAGCGCACCGTGCAGCGCGCCGCCGCTGGCCAATGCCCAGACCAACACGCTATAGACCAGGCCGCAGGGCAGCCAGCCCCATAGCGCCCCCAGGCGCAAGGCCTGCCCGCTGTTGCGCACCGGCAACAACGATCGCCCTAGCGGCTCGATACGCCGCCACAACAGCGCGCCGACCCGCTCGATACGGGCCAGCCCCTGCCACCAGCCGGCCAGATACAGCCCCAGCGCGATCATGAACAGCGCGGCGACGAGGGCGAAGATCATCTGCGCATGGCGTATACCGGCCAGGTGCGCCGCGTACCAGCCCAACCCGCCGACCAGCGCGCCGGCAACGGCGTAGCTGGCGATGCGCCCGACGTTGTAGGCCAACAGCAGCGGCAGTGCGCGCCACGGACTGTGTCGGCGCTGCGGGTCCAGGCCGAGGCTCAGCGCGCTGACGATGCCGCCGCACATGCCCACGCAATGCACGCCGCCGAACAGGCCGACCAGAAACGCCGCACCGTAGCCGGCGGCCTGCGCCGAGGGCATGTCCATCTCAGCCGGCCACCCGCCGTCGCGCGCCGCGCCGCTCAGGAACGCCCGACCCATGCTGCTAGGCCTCACCCTGTACGACCAGTTTGGCGCGAATGAACTCGGCGTGCGGCACGTACAACAGATCGGCGATGCGCCGGATCTGGTACTCCTCGTACTTGTCCAGACGCCCGTCGGCATAGGCCACGCGCCACAGGTCGCAGACGATGCGGTATTTTTCCTCCGGCGCACAGGCATCGTTGACGATGCGCAGGAAAGGATAGAGCGAAAGCTTCTCGTCATCCTGCTCGCGGGCCTCGGCGATGATTTCGCGCACCGCGTCTTCGTCGAGGTCGAAGGCCTGTCGCAGGGCGACGGCAATCACCTCCAGCTCGGACTCGTCGGTTTCGAAATCGGCACGGCTGACTTCGAGCAGAATCGCCGCAGTAGCCACGCGCAACGCCTGGCCGCGTTCGACCGGGCGCGACTCGTGCACCAGCCGTTCCTTCAGAAATTCCTTGATGCTTCCCAGCATGACGACTCTCTGGATTGAAATCGCCCCGATGGTAGCCTATTGACGCCGTCTCCACATCAAGGCGCGGGCCAGCAGATTGATCGCCAGCACCATCAGCGTGATCAGCAGCGCCGCCGCGTAAGCGAGTTGATGCGCCGAAGCGTACGGCTCGCCGATGAAGCTCCAGATCACGTAGGTCAGGTAAGCGACGCCCTCATGGGTGAAGTGGCCGGTCCACAGGTAGTTCGACCAGCCGGCGGTGTAGAGCAGCGGCGCGGTCTCGCCGAGTGCGATGGCCAGCGCCAGCAGGATGCCGGTCATGATCGGCACGCGCGCGGCCGGCAGCAGGATGCGCAGCACCATGCGCCCCTCCGGACTGCCGAGACCGTAAGCCGCCTCGCGCACGGCATACGGCACGGCACGCAACGCCATCTCGCTGGTGCGTGCGATATAGGGCAGCATCATGATCGCCAGCGTGATCGCGCCGGCCAGCAGCGAGAATTTCCAGCCCAGGTACAGCACCATGGTGATGTAGCCGAAATAGCCCAGCACGATCGACGGCACGCCCACCAGGACGTCGGACAGGAAGCGCGACACGCGCCCCGCCCAGCCGTCGCCGTATTCCGACAGATAGATACCTGCGCTGACCCCGACCGGTGCGGCGATCAACAGAGCGAACCCGGACAACGCCAGCGAACCGACGATCGCATTGCGCAGCCCGCCGGCTATGCCTTGGGTATCCTGCATGAAGGTCTTGAGCTCCAGGCTCTGCACGCCGCGCACGAACACGTAGGTCAGGATGTGCAGCAGCACGAAGGCCAACAGCGCGAAACCGGCCGCCGCCAATATCCAGGTCAAGCGATCGGCGAAACGACGCCGGCGCAACAACCGTTGGTCGACTCCATCAAACCCTCGCACGGCGCTCATGCCCGCCTCCCAGCCAACCACAGCAGACCGCGTGCGGCAGCGTTAACCGCCACCGAAATCAACATCAGCAGCAGCGCGACCTCGGCCAGCGCACGCACCGCCATGCCGGTCGGATCCTGCAGCGCGCTGTCGAGCTGGGAGGCGATGAAGGCCGCCATGGTGGAAATCGGATCGTAGATGTTATGCGGCAGCACGTTCAGCGCATTCCCGCTGACCATGAGCACCGCCATGGTTTCGCCCAGCGCACGGCCGAGCGCCAGAATGGTCGCGCCGATCAGCACCGGACGCTGTCCGGGCAGCAGGATGCGGCGCATCACCTCCATGCGCGTCGCGCCCAGGCTAACGCCCGACTCGCGCAGTGCGGCCGGCGTCGCCACCAGCGCATCGCGCAGGGTCGCGGTGATCAAGGGCACGATCATGAAGCACAGCACGATACCCGAGGTCAGCAGACCGTAGCCGCTACCCGCGGGCCCGTGGAACATCGGCAGGTAAGCGCCCAGCGTGCGCTCCATCCAGGGATAGACATGCTTGCCCAGAAACGGGATGAGCACGACATAGCCCCACAAGCCGTAGACCACGCTTGGCACGGCCGCCAGCAATTCGACCAGGAAGGAGCCGGCCGTGCGCGCCGCGCCGCGCAGGCCCTCGCTGAGGAAGATCGCCGACAGCACGCCCAGCGGCAGCGCCAGCACGATGGCGATCAGCGAGGACCATAGCGTGCCGGCGATCAGGAACAGCACGCCGTAGTTCGCGTGCGGAAGTACCTGCTGACCGTCGACGGTAATCGGGTTGCCGTACATGCTGCCCAGGTTCCAGCTGTTGTGCACCAGAAAACCCAGGCCGTTGAAGCGCACGGCCGGCCAGGCGTATTCAAGCAAAAACGCCACGATCGCCAGCAGCGACAGTGGCAACAAGGCAGCGAGCGCACCTACGCCCCAACGGAAACGGAACATCGTCAGCCTCCTGTGTACCGCCCGCGCTGGGCTGTCATCCGGCACGCCGCCGGTCGGGCCATGCAAACGGTACACGTACAAAGCGGCAGACGCCGTAACCCGGCGTCTGCCGCACAATGTTTCGCCGGCAACGGGAGACGCGGCCAAGCCGCGCCTCCCGCGGACCGGATCAGTGCGCCGCGATCTTGGCGATCTGCGTGGCCGACTGCAGCGCCACGCTGGGCGGCAGCGGCACGAAGTTCACCGCCGTCATGAAGTGCGGAGAGTTGCCGCCGGCCGGCGAGATCGACCAGGTCAGCAGTTCGCGCAACGTCACCGCCATCGGCTTCGAGGGCTGCTGGCTGTCGACCAGCGCATACTCGTAGTTGATGATCGGGTAGCTGTACTTGCCCGGCGCGAAGATCAGGCTGATGCGCTGATCGGCCGGGGTCTTCGGCACCATCGCCGCCGCCGCGGCCTTGACCGTACGCATCTCCGGCAGCACGAAGTTGCCGCTGCGGTTCTCCAGCTCGGCCTCGCCCAGGTGGGCGTCGTTGATCTGCTTCTTGTAGCTGATGCCGACGTAGGCGACCGAGTAGTCGTTGTTCTTCAGCGCATCGACCATGCCCGGATTGCCCACCGCGCCGATGTTGCCCTGCACGGGCGCCCAGCTGACCGTGGTGCCGTAGCCGTACTTGTTCGACCACCAAGGGGTGGACTTGCTCAGGTACTGGGTGAAGATGAAGGAATCGCCCGAACCGTCGCTACGGTGCACGGCGATGATGCGGTGATCGGGCAGCTTGACGCCGGGGTTGAGCTTGGCGATCGCCGGCGCGTTCCACATGGTCACCTTGCCGGCATAGATGTCGGCCAGCACCGGGCCGCTCAGCTTGAGGTGCTTGTCGTTGAGGCCGGGCACGTTGTAGTTCACCATCTGGCTGGAGATCGCCAGCGGGATGTTCAGCATGCTCGGATGCTGCTTCATCTGGGCGTTGCTCAGGTACGCGTCGGAAGCACCGATCTGCGCCAGACCCTGCATGGACTGCGCCTGGCCGGTGCCGCTGCCGGTGCTCGCGGTGGTCAGCTGCACATTGGTATTGGCCTTGGTGTAGACCGGCTGCCACAGGTTGAACAGCGGGTAGAGCAGGCTGGAACCGGTCTCCAGCACGTTGACGGAGGCCATTGCGGCGCCGGCGCCCATCAGCGCGGCACCCGCCGCGACGCCTAGAACGGTGCGGCGCATTGCGCCCCCCTTATGATCCTTGAACGAAGACATGCATACACTCCTAAGGTCACTGTCGAATGAGCCGCCCCACACGAAGGCAGTCCGTGAGTCAGAAAACCAAAGGCGTTCAAAGTTCGTGAATATTCTATGAACCCTGCATCGCACAGCCTCGTCCTGCTCAGCGGCGGCATCGAAAGCGCCACCCTGCTGCACCTCGAAAACCGCCGCGGCGCGGTACGCGCTCTATACGTCGATTACGGCCAGCGCGCCGCCGCGCGCGAACGCGAAGCCGCCACCGCGCAATGCGCGGCGCTCGCCCTGCCGCTCGAAACCCTGGAACTCGGCAGCCTCGGTGAGACCTTCCGCCGCGGACACGCCTGGCAGGCTCACGTACCGCTGCCGCACCGCAATCTCGCACTGCTGGGCCTGGCCTTCAGCTTTGCCGCCGACCGCGGCGCACACCGTCTCTGCCTGGCTCTGAATCGCGACGACGCCGATGCCTACGCCAGCGCGTCTACCCCCTTCGTCGAAGCGTTCCGCGCCTTGGCCGCCACCCTCGACGACATCGAAATCGCCACGCCCCTGGCCGCCTGGGACAAGGCCGAAGTCATCCGCCGCGGCATCGAGCTGGGCGTGGACTACGCTCTGAGCTACAGTTGCCTGCTCGGCCGCCCCGCCCCGTGCGGCGCCTGCCCGCAGTGCGAGAAGCGCCGCGCCGCCTTTGCCGCGGCCGGCAGCCCGGATCCCGCCATCGCCGGAGATTGAGATGAAGCCTTACCAACAGGTCGCCCCGCACGTCCGCGAACGTCTGGAAATCGCCGTGCTCACCGGCGAACGCCTGAGCCTGCAGTGGGCCGACGAAGATTCCGACCGGGCCTACATGGGGCGCGTGCAGGCCCGTGAGGTCATCGAGGAGGACGATGGCCGAACCTACCTCGACGCCGTCGACGACGACGGCGGTCCGGTGCACATCCGGATTGATCTGATTAGGAATTTACCGACGCCGGTCAAGTGATGGCGCGGTCGTTTGCGTATACCGAGATCGCACTTTCGTTGGGCGCCGGGGCAAGTTTCATACACGCCTCGACGTCGCGGCTTCCGGTCTTAGTCGCGTAGGTTGGGGACAGCGCACCGCAACGCGCCGGGCGTGGGTGATGTTGGGGTTCGCTGTGCTCACCCCAACCTATGAATACCATCAGCACGCTGACCGTTCAAAACCCGATTTTTGGCCATTGACCGACCCTCTCCCTCGATCGCTTGCCTCGCGGGTGTGCGAACTGGGCCGCGCGGGCTCCGTCCAGGCCGCGAGCTTGCCCGTAGGGTCAGGCACAGCACTCTGGCGCGCTACAAGTGGCTCCGAGTCCAGCGCACGATGTCGGCCGCACCCATCGCCCCGGCCTGGCGCGCCACTTCGCGCCCGCCGCTGAACAGCGCCAGAGTCGGTATGCTGCGAATGCCGAACCGCGCACCCAACGACTGCTCGGCCTCGGTATCGACCTTGACCAACCGCACGCGCGGTTCCAACTGCGCCGCCGCCTGCACGAAGTGCGGCGCCATCATCTTGCACGGCCCGCACCACGGCGCCCAGAAATCCACCAGCACGGGGATGTCGCTACGTCCAACGTGTCTCTCGAAGCCGGCCGCATCCAGCTCGACCGGATGGCCGGCGAACAGCGCCTGATGACACTTGCCGCACTTGGGATCCCCGTCCAGACGCTCGGACGGAATGCGATTGACCGCCGCGCAATGCGGGCAGACGATATGCAATGACTCGCTCACGGATTCACCTCGTTACCACGCCGCCTCGAATGTGGCGTTTGTTGGCAATATGGGGATCGCTTGACGAAATATCCACGGGACCGCGGACGCCTTCGTCAGGGCCGATGCCGACTTTCGCCCACGGTGACGCCGCCGGCGATCAGATGGGCCGTACGCAACGGTTCGGGCATGCGTCCATTCTCCTGCAGGTCGGCGAGCAGCACGGCCGCCGCCGCGGGCGTCATGCCGCAGCGCTGCACGTACAATCCGGCCAGCGGCTCCATCGGCCCCGCCTGCTCGATCAAACGCCACTTGCGCGCCCCTCCCGGCACGCGCTCGAGCAGGGCTGCGCGGATCGCGCCGAGATCGGGGGCGTGACGTGCCACCACCAGCACAGGTAGACCGGTCTCGGCATGCAGCCGGCGCAGGTCGATCACGTTGAAACCGGCGAAGGCGATACCCTGCAGCAGCACCGCATGCAGTTGCGGGAAGAACCTGCTGCTGCCCAGGCAATCGATCAGCCTGTCCGTCGAGTTCGCACCGTCGCGGCGCACCCTCGTCGACACCACACCCTCCAGCCTGCTGGCGGCGAACACCGCCCCCACCACCAGTACGTCGCCACGATGGCTGCGCGCGAAGGGTGCGTCGTCGAAGCCCACGACATGCGTCAGGCGGCTCATGTCCGTGCATCTCCCTTGTCGAAGAAGGTTCGCGGGTCCACGGCATTGCACCGGTCACGCTCAGGATGTTTCACTGCTCATCCCTCACACTCCACGGATTTCTGCGAATGTGGTTGCACACGCGCTGCGACATGGCCTTCGACATCAGCGTTCCAACGCCTTTCGTGCTGATGCTGCGCCCGCGCAGCGGGGCTCAGCAATGGGTCGCACGCGAAGAATACCGGCTGACGCCGCACGTGCCGGTACACGAATTCACCGACGGCTTCGGCAACCTGTGCCAGCGTCTGGTCGCCCCGCCGGGCCGCTTCACCATACACACGGCCGCCGAGGTGAAGACCGCCGACTTTCTCGACCGCGCGCCGGGCGCACCGTTCGTGGAAATACAGCTCCTGCCCGACAACGTCCTGGCCTATCTGCTGCCCAGCCGATACTGCGAAGCGGACCGCTTCGGTCAGATGGCCACGGAGATCGTCGCCGGCGCGGCTCCGGGCTACGACCAGGTCACCGCCATCCAGCACTGGCTGAGCGTCTCGATCCGCTACCTGCCGGGCAGCAGCGAACAGCCGCTGTCGGCCGCGGAAGTCGAGACGCAAAGGTTCGGCGTATGCCGCGACCTGGCTCACCTCGGCATCGCCCTGTGCCGCAGCATCAGCATCCCCGCCCGACTGGTGGTGGGCTACCTGTACGGCCTCGAACCGATGGACCTGCACGCCTGGTTCGAAGCCTACGTCGGAGATCGCTGGTATGCCTTCGACGCGACCCAGAGCGAGCTGCGTGGCGGCTATGTAGCCCTCGGTTACGGCCGCGATGCAGCGGATGTGGCGGTCTACACTCAGTTTGGCCCCCCCGCGTATCCGAACTGGCAGGAAGTCGAGGTTCGCCCTGGGGCGCCGCCGATCTAGGCCACCGGCAGTCTTGGACTCAGGATGCGATGCCCAGCGGTTCCTGAGGCGGCGCGTAGTAACGCCCCTGCCCCCAGGTGATGCCGAGTTCGCGCACCAGCTCGTCGGTCTCGGCATCCTCGACCTGTTCGGCGATCGTGCGTGCACCCAGGTCCTCGGCCATCTGGCGCATGCCGCGGATCACCGCGCGCATGCTCGGCTTGCGCACCGCACTGCGCAACAGCTCGCCCTCCAGCTTGATGAAATTCACCGGCAGGTCGCCAAGGTAGCGTAGCGACGCATAACCCGAACCGAAATGGTCGATGGCCAGTTGCATACCGAACTCGATCAGCGGCGCCAGCGCTTCGCGCGCCTTGAGCGTATCGCTCAGAAATTCGCGTTCGCTCAGCTCCAGCACCAGCGGCTTGTCCTTGCCGACCAGGGTGCCGCAGCTGGCGCAGTTGCGCTCGGCCTGCTCGAGCATGTTGTACACCTGCCTGGGCCGACGCAGCATGTCTGCCGACACGTTGACGAAATGCAGCTGCGGCTTACCCGCCAACAGTCCCTCGCTGCAGTGGCCCATGGCCTGAGGAATCAGCGCCGCATCGACGCGATGCAACAGATGCAGGCGACGCGCCGCCTGAATGAACGCAGCGGCCTCGAAATATCGCCCGTTGCCGAGCGCCAGACGAGCCAGCGCTTCGCTGCCGACCTGATCGCCGGATGCCAAGTCGATGATGGGCTGGAACGCCAAATGCAGCCGCCCGAGCTGCAGCGCCTCCTGCACGCGCGCAGCCATGCCGATGACGTTCAACCCGCCGTCGTCGGCGCACCATACCTGGTTGCGGCCGGCCTGCTTGGCTTCATAGAGGGCCGCGTCGGCGCATAGCAACACCGCCTCGGCGGTATCTTCGAGTGCTGCGTTGCAGCCGACGCCGATGCTGACCGAGAGCGGCACCCGCAATCCCTGATGGCGGATTTCCAACTGTTCGACGGTGGCGCGAATCCGCTCGGCGATGACTGCCCCCTCCTCCATGCCGGTATCCGGCAGCAGACACAGAAACTCCTCGCCGCCCCAACGCGCCAGCCAATCGCCTTCGCGCAGGCCACCGCGAATCGAGCGCGCGACCGCCTTGAGCGCCTCGTCGCCAAGCATGTGGCCATAGTGATCGTTGACCACCTTGAAGTGATCGAGATCGACCAGCAACAGCGTATACGGCGCGTTGCGCCGCAAAGCACGGCTGTGCTCCCGGGCCAACGCCTCCTGCATGGCCGCACGATTGCTCAGCCGCGTGAGCGGGTCGTGATTGGCCTGGTAGACCAGATTGGCCTGCAGCACGCGCTGCTCGCGCACGTCACGCAACACGATCACGCAACCGCCGGGTTCGGCACTGTCGGCCTCCACCAGCGGCGTGATCGTCAAATCCACGTCCATCGGCACATCGTCGGCCCGGATCAACTGTGTTCGCCCGCCCAGGAAACGCGGCTTGCGCTGCCTGAGACTCTCGGCGACGGCCTCGCCGAGATCGCCCCCTTCGAGCCGCAGCACTTCCGTCACCGGCCGCCCCAGGCAGGCATCTTCGTCGAAGCCGATCAGATCCAGGGCCGCGCCATTCATGAACTCGACGCACAGCTTCGAGTCCAGGGTCACGACACCGTCGGAAAGTGCCGCCAGGGTGGTACGCGCCAGCCGACGCTCCTTGTGCAGAGTCGCCTGCAACCGCACGCTCTCGCTGACGTCGCGCAGCGTGCCGGCACTGCCCTGAAAATCGCCCGCATCGTCGTAGAGCGCACGCACGTCGGCCTCGATCCAGACCACGCTGCCGTCCTTGCGGAGCATGCGCTTGATGTGGCGTGAAGCGGGTATCTGGCCGGCTTCGAGGCGCTTCTTGACGCCATCGTTCTGCTCGCGATCATCGGGGTGAACGAATTCGAGAATATGCCGGCCGAGCGATTCCTCGACGCTGTAGCCCATGAGAGTGCTCCAGGCCGGGCTGAGATACGACCAATAGGCATTCCCGCGAGTGCGAAAAACCACATCGCGCAAATGCGTGATCAGGCCCGCGACGTCCTCGTCCGCCAGCTCGTACCGATCATTGCTCAAACGCACACCCCATGACTGCCCCGGCCGCGGAGTCGCCACCGTTGATTATTGCCCCCCCGGCAAAGCGGGATTTTATTCGAGTTATGGCACACAATCCTACACACCTAATCGTCTCTTGCGCCAGTTGCCGCCGAGTACCATCTTTTCCGGCCGATAACACCTACGTTCCTTGCACGTTCGACGCTCACCGCGCCCACTCGGCCCGCAAGCGACCAAACCAGAAAATGCACGCGAGATGGACAAGGCGACGGATTGCTCTCTATACGTCTCGCACTGCACCGCCACACAACTTACTCGCCCATGATGATGGACAATGAGGCCAGCGTCTTAGGCATGCGAAGTCAGTCTCCGCGCTTGTGAGGCGGGTGGTGCCGGCGCTCTTCCAGAGCTTCGTTCAGCAAGCCGATCACTCCCGAAGCGACGTTCAGGATCTGACCGCTGCTGAAGCCTCCATCGGTGAGTTCCCGGAAGATGGTTTTAGCGACGACCTTGGTCAGATGCGCCGGATCCGGGCTGATGGGCTCATCCGAGGACTGGGCCTCCTTCTCCTCCAGCGCCAGCGACAACTGCAAGAACCGCGAACGCAACACGTTCTGCAATTGCACGATATGGATCGACTGGCCAACGAACAGCGCGAAGAGATTGACCAGCTCCATATCCTGAGCGGCGAACGTGCGGCCATCGCACGCGCTGGAGATATTGATGACTCCAATGACCTTGCCGCCGAGCAGAATGGGTGCGCTGATCAGGCTCTTGCGGGTATCGTCCGCGTAGCGCGCAGTAGCGGCGAAGCGCGACTGCGCGATGTCTTCGATCAGCAACGGCCTGGCGGTAGCCGCAACGTGCCCCGAGATGCCTTCGTTGAAGCGCATCGCCTGCCCGTAGGCGGCCTGCGGCAACGAGCCGTAGTGCGCATAGATGCGCAGGCGCACCTCCCCAGCGTCCTCGCCCGCCTCGGCCTCGTCGCTAACCAGCATGATCGAACACTTTTCCACCTGCAGCAGCCGGGCAGTCGTCGCTGCCAGTTCGCGCAGCCCCACCTCCAGCTTCTCACGGCGCTCGAGAAGCTGCGAGGCACCGATCAGCTTGCCGATGAACTCCGCGTCGTAAGTCATGGCCCCCGCCTGGGTGTATTTTTGTCTATCTGCACGACGCACTCGCCGACACGCCCTGCTTCCCCCACCTATAGACCGTCCCGCCGGTTTATCAATGCCTGACGCGGACGCCTACTGCGCAGCCAGATGCTCCAGGTAATCGCCCAGAGGCTGCGGACGCGAGATACCGAAACCCTGCAGATGATGGACGCCGAGCTGCTCCAGATAGACGACTTGTCGCTCGTTCTCGACGAACTCGGCGATCACGTTGGCATTCATTTCGCCGGCCACGGCCACGATCGCCCGCACGATCGCCTGATCGACCGGGGAGTCGGCCACGTCGCGGATGAAACTACCATCGATCTTGAGTCGGTCGAACGGGTAGTGCTTCAGATAGGCGAACGTGGCCTGGCCGGTGCCGAAATCGTCCACCGCGATGCGGCAGCCCAACGCCCGCAAGCCCAGAATGTTCTCGCGCGCCTGGCGCGTGTCGCGGATAACCATGCTTTCGGTGATCTCGAAACACAAGCGCGCACCCGGCCAGGCATAGGCCTCCAGCAGCTGAGCCACGCTCTTGTCGACGCGGGTATACGCCAGGCATTCGCCGGACAGATTGATGGACACCTCCTCCAGCCTGGACCCGCAGGGATGTCCGGCGATCAGGCGGATCGCATGCTCCATGACCCACATATCGACCAGCGGCATCAGACCGAAATCCTCCGCGATCGGCAGAAACTCACCCGCTCCGAGCACCTGCCCGTCCGGCGTCACCCAGCGCAACAGAATCTCCACATGCTGGCTGGCGCGGTTGCGCTGGTTGACGATCGGCTGGCAATGCAGTTCGAAGCAACCGTCCGCAGCGTCGCCGCGGAGCGCTGCCCGCATGCGTTGCACCCAGCGCAGCGAGCCGCGGTAGGTGTCGATCAGGCTGCTCGCCGCGCCGTCGTAGCGATAAGGCTGGCCGCCCGCCTCGCGCTCGCTGCGCCGCGCGACCAGCAGCTGAGCGGACAGCAGCTGGTCGACATCGTCTGCCGTCACCCGATCCAACTGCGCGATCTGCACGGCCAGATGTCCGTTGTAGAAACGGTTCTCGGCGCGCGCACGGCTCAGCACTTCCTGAATGCGCTGCGCCTGTCGGTAGGCCTCCTCAGGAGCTTCGTTCGATACCACGGTGAACAGCCCCGGCTGCAGTCGCGCGGTCTGCTCATGCTGATGGGTGGCCTCGCGGATGATGCCGGCAATATCGCACTCGATCAACTGGGTCTGCTCGTGTCCGATCAGCGTAGTCAGGTCGTCTATTTCCGGCACATGCACAGTGATGACCGAAACGCTGCTGCCAGGCCAACGCAGTCGGTTGCGCAGCAACTGGTGCAGACCCGGGTCGTTCAGCAGATTGGTAACACCGTCGCGCAGCCGCTCCAGGCGCAACGCACGCGAGGTGCGCTCCGAGGTATAGCTGAACTCGTTGGCCAGGAACGCCACCAGAGCCGTTGCGAACAGCGGCAGCTGTACCTGCGCGTCGAGATTGGTCACCGGGCACAGCGGCTCGCCGACGATGCAGTGGTACTCCATCGCCGCCCACGCCATCAGAAACGAGGAAGACAACAGCATGGCGCGCATCGCCGAGCCGACCAGGAATACCGCGGTCAGCGGAAACACCAGCAAGGGCAGAACCTGCATTAGCAGCAGGCTTTGCAGCGACATCGTCGCATCGCTCAACAGACGCCATTGCGCCACCAGAAACAGCAGCGCGGCCAAGGCCCAGACCGACACCACCCAGCCGGACGGACGTCGTTCGATGCCCAGCAGTTCTGCGTGGCGCCGATCCGGATCGTCCCGCTGCAGCCAGCGTTGGATCAGCGGCGTGAACAGCAGCACGGAACTCGCCTCCGCCATCCACAGCGACAGGATCAGCGCGGTCGAAGGCGAGGCACTGAACTGATACACGCCCAAAGCGGTGAACAGCGCGGCGCTGACGATCGCGATCAGCGGAATGCGCATCAACTGCTGATGAAAATCATCTCGCAGCCAATGCGTCAGCAGCCGATTCAACAAGGCCACGGCCAGCATCACCGCGATGAATGTCGAAATGCCGATGGTGAGACTCGGCGAATCGACGCCGATGGACAACTTGTGGACCAGCGCCCCCAGCGCGAAGCCCGGAATCACCCGCCATCCGAGCACGATGACCGCGCCATAGGCGATGGCATTGGGCGGCCAGAGGATGTCGACTGGCACCTGATGCACCACCGGCATCAACCACAGCGTCAGGCGCGCGACGAACATCCACACCGCCGCAGCCAGCAACTGCTCGCCGAGCAGCAGCATCCAAGCGGGACACGGGCCATAGCGCGTGGCGGACAGCCGCGCGGGCGCGTCACTCATCGAGAGATTCAAGGGCTCACCCTCTGTCACCGCTCACTGCCCCATCGCTCCTGGTACAACCGTGTCGCCCGGCACCGCACCCACCGAACGAACGGCGCGGGCAGGCATTTTTCTCAGTCTGACTTAATCGGCCGCTCTCGGGAAGCTCAAAAACATGACACGATGTGCATGATCCGCAGCACCGGGGAAAGCAAGAGGCCCTAGGCGCCGTGCATCGTGCGCACTCGACGCCTACCCAGCATCGCGGCGGCGAACACGCCACCCGCATGGATCGGCAGCATCGTCAGCCAGCGCAGCGAGAGCGTGGCGTTCCCCGTCGAATGATATTCGGCGGCCGCCACGACCAGCAGCACCGGCACGGGCACAATCAGCGCCGAGACCAACCGCGCACGTTGCCCCGTCAGCCACAGATAGCTCAACGTACCGTACAGGCCCACGTAACCGAGCAGCACCGGCAGCTGCACCCAATAGGGGTAATACATGATCGAAAAAGCCAACGCAAAGTACAGAAAAACCCAGAGGGCATAAGCCGCCATCAGAATCACCGTACGCCACATACGCTTTCTCGATGCAGTCGGAAAGGCGGAGCGAGGCACGCAAAACGCGCCCGACTCCTGGCCTAAAGCATAGCGGACATCCGTCGCCCTGCACCGCCAAACCGCTACCGGGTGATCTACCCTGTCTACATCGACCGCCGTATGGACACCGACATGCCGACACGCTTCATCATCGCCGCCCGCCTCGTACCCGTCCGTTTAGGGGCGACTGCACTGCTCGCCGGAATCCTGCTTCAGCCTCTCGCAGCGGCAGCCGCGCCATCCGCGGATGCGGTGGCGGGTAGCTGGGCCACGCCGAACGACAAGTCGCACGTCCTCATCGAGCGCCAGGCCGACGGCACTTATGCCGGCAAAATCATCTGGCTCAAACAACCGGACTACCCCGCCGGCTTTGAAGACCCGGCGCTCTCCGGCAAACCAAAGGTCGACCGTCACAACCCCACCCCGTCCCTGCGTGACCGCCCTATCCTGGGTCTGGACGTACTGCGGGAATTTCGCTACCAACCCGCGCAGAACAACTGGGACAAAGGCACGTGCTACGACCCGGAAGGCGGCAAGACCTACAACTGCAAGATGTGGCTGACCGACGCTGGCAGGAAACTCTATGTGCGCGGCTACGTGTGGATTTTTCACAAGACGCAGGTCTGGACCCGCCTGCCCGGAAACTGAACGATAGTCCTAGGAAAAGCCCGCGCGCCGCGACTCAACCCCGTTTTACCGCGTACATGCCGGCGTCCGCCATGCGCAACAGCTGCTCGCGGTCCTCGCCGTGGTCGGGGTAGACCGCACATCCGATGCTGGCCGATATTCGCAACGCGTGCCCGTCCATCTGGAACGGTTCGGCAAGCGCAGCGCGAATCTTGCCGATGACCGTCTCCGCACCCGCGGTCCCCTTGAGGTTGCTCAGCAACACCGTAAACTCGTCACCCCCCATGCGTCCGACGGTGTCCGACCCGCGCACGCACCGCACAAGCCGCTGCGCCACCTCGACCAGTACCCGATCCCCGGCCTCGTGCCCATAGGTATCGTTGATCCGTTTGAAATCGTCCAGGTCGATATACAGCAGCCCCAGGAACTGCCGATCGCGCCGTGCTCGCTCGAGCGCCACGTCGAAACGGTCGTGGAACAGCGTCCGGTTCGGCAAATTGGTCAAGGCATCGTGGCGCGCCATGTGCTGCAGCCGACTCTCCGCCTGCTTGCGCTCGATCGCCGTGGCGATCTGGGTCGAGACGAACTGCAGCAGATCCTTGTCGCCTTCGGTGTAGCGCGCCTGCGGCGCGGCGCTGCGCACGACCAGCGCACCCATCACGGCGTTGCGCGAAATCAACGGAACACCCAGCCAGTCGGTCTCGCCGTCGCCCGTCGACGTCAGCCAGGCCTGCCCCGAGCTGAAGACCTCGGCGAGCAGCGGGTCATACTCCAGCGGCTGCAGCGCAGCCACCTGCGGCCGCTCCGCCGCGTAGTACGGGAACGACACCGTCCCGCCGACGGCGTCGTACAGTACGACCGAGAAATCGTCCACCGGCAGCAGTTCGCTGATGATCTGGTGGATCTGCCGGTAAAGCTCGTTCTGGCTTTCGACGGCGTGCGCCGCCTCCGAGATCGCGTACAACGCGTTCTTGAGCTGCTCCGCACGCTTACGTTCGGTGATGTCTCGCGCCACGGCAACGCGCAGTCGGTCCGCTTCCGACCAGCTCGCCGACCACATGATGTGCACGACGCGCCCGTCCTTGCGCACATAACGGTTCTCGAAATGGCTCTGCGACGAGCCCGTCATGACCTGCTCCGCTGCCGCCAACGTCCGCTCGCGGTCATCGGGATGCACCAGCTCGATCATATCGTGGCCGAGCAATTCCTCCTGCGTATATCCGAACAACCTCTCGCAGGACGCGCTCAGAAAGACGAAACGACCTTCGGCGTCGACCACGCAGACCGTGTCGACCAGCAGATCCATCACATTCGAGGGGAGCAGTGCATTCATGAACTTGTAAGAATACCTACGTGCGCAGCATCCCGCACTCGGCAGGAAACGGCGTCCGGCAGCACCGTCGATCTATACCATTCATTCATGATCGATGCCTGAGCCCTCCGCTTTGGGCCACACTGACCGCGACAAATCCTTGATGTTGTTGCGGAGACACGGCTCGTTCATGAAACTTTCGGCGTTATTGGCGGGAACAGGTGCGCTAGCGCCTGCGACGGAGATATCGGGGCTGTCGCTTGATTCGCGATGGGTTACCCCTGGCGACGCCTTCGTGGCCCTGTCGGGCAGCCGCGGCCGTGGCCTCGCCCACCTCGACGATGCCGCGGCACGCGGCGCGGTCGTGGCGCTCGCCGAAGAACCGCCGCCGGACGACGCCCCCCTGCCGGTCGTGATCGTACCCGGGCTGCGTACGCACCTAAGCGCGCTGGCTTCGCGTTTCTACGGTCATCCCGACCGCGACCTCGCGCTGGTGGCCGTTACCGGCACGGACGGCAAGACCTCCACCACCCACTACATCGCCCAGGCGCTGAACGCGCTCGGCATGCCCTGCGCCGTGATCGGCACCCTTGGCGCCGGTTGGCCGGGCGCTCAGGTCCCCGAAAGCCACGGCCTGACCACGCCCGACGTCATCAGCCTGCACCGCACGCTGGCGCGGCTGCGCGCACAGGGTGCCCAGGCCGTGGCGCTTGAAGCCTCCTCGCACGGTCTCAGCCAGGACCGTCTCGAAGGCCTCGAAATCGATGTCGCCGTGCTCACCAACCTCAGCCGCGACCACCTCGACTACCACGGCTCGCTCGAAGCCTACGCCGCCGCCAAACGTCGTCTGTTCGAACGCGCCGAACTGCGCGCGGCAGTCATCAACCGCGACGACGCCTTCGGCGCCGGTTGCCTCGCTGCGCTCGCACCCACGGTGCGTCCCGTCGGCTACAGCCTGCAGGGACACCCGCAGGCCGACCTGCAAGGTCACCTGGCACGCGTAGATCGCTACGGCCTGGAACTGGATCTCGCCTGGGGTGACCACCAAAGACACCTTTCCGCCGCCCTGCTGGGCAGATTCAACGCCGCCAACCTGCTCGCCGCGCTCGGCGCCCTGCTCGGCCTCGGGGTGGACCTGGACGCCGCAACCGCGGCGCTGTCCAGAGTCTCGCCCGTCCCGGGACGCATGGAGATCTTTTCGGCGCCGAACCGCCCGCTGACGGTGCTCGACTACGCGCATACGCCAAACGCCCTGGAGCTGGTACTGTCCGATTTCCGCAGCTACGTACCGGGCCGGGTGTGGTGCGTGCTCGGCGCCATGGGCAATCGCGACCGCGGCAAACGCCCGCTGCTGGCGGCGGTGGCGGCGCGCCTGTCCGACCGCATCATCCTCACCGACTCCATCCCGCACGGCGAAGATCCCGCCAACATCATCGAGGATCTGAGTTCCGGGCTACCGCCCGGCACACCGGCCGAGGTCATCCGCTCGCGCGAGACGGCCATCGCTCACGCGCTGGTCAGCGCCGGCCCCGACGACGGCGTGCTGATCACGGGCACCGGCAAGGGTAACGAACGCTCGCGGCCCGGCGCCGGCGGTTCTCTCCAATATTCGGATTACGATCAGGTCAGCGCTTGCCTGGCGACGGCCAACAGCCCCTAGACAAGCACCGCCGTCCAGGCCGAGACCAGCAACAGCACCGCCAGGGTATGATTCAGGTACGCCATGTGCCGCGGCGAACGGATCATCCTGCCGGTGCCGGCGCCCAGCGCCGCCCATACGCCGACGCAGGGCAACGACAGCAGATAGAACAACAATGCCATCTCGACGGTATGTTGGGCGCGTCCCAGCGCCGCGCCGGCGAACACCGTCACCGCCGTCAGCGCCATGATCCAGGCCTTGGGGTTGACCAGTTGCAGGCCGACAGTGCCGACGAAGCCGAGTTGCACCTTCGCGTTCTCCGCCGCATCCGCGGTGACTGCCGGCGGCGGCGTGCTGAATATCTTCCAGGCCAGCCAGCTCAGCCATGCGGCGCCGGCCCAGGCCAGCGCCGACTGCAGCTGCGGCAGACGCAGCAGCAGCAGTTCGCTGAGACCGAGCCCGGCCAGCAGCAGCAAGGTCGCCACGCCGGCGCCCGCCCCCAGTACGGCGGGCAGGGCAGCCACCCAGCCATGCCGAGAACTGATGGCGAACACGAGTATGTTGGTCGGCCCCGGCGTCACCGCCATGACCACGGAAAACAGCATGAACGGAATCCACGCGTCCATGCCTCAGCCCTCCGCCTGCCGCCGGGCCGATCCCGTGCGCTTGCCCATCCCGCCCCCTTCTCGCATTGCCTTCGAGGGGTCGATCCTGGCACGAATCTGCCGCTCAGTCTGGAACGTTTGAGCAGCGCCTGCGGTAGCTTGCCGGCGTCATGCCGTAGGCTCGCCGGAACCACCTGCCCAGGTGGCTCTGATCGGCAAACCCCAGGTCCGCGGCTGCCGTGGCCGGAGTCACGCCCAGCGCCAGCATGCGCCTTGCCCTTGCCAGCCGAAGTTGAATGAAATACGCATGCGGCGGCATGCCGAAGGCGGCATTGAATGCCCGTGTCAGACGAAAGCGGTCGGTGCCGGCAACGCGTGCCAGATCGTCCAGCCCGACGTCCTCGGACAAGCGCGCATGCAGGTAATCGCGCGCACGCCGAGCCGCAACCGGCAGGCGCGGGTCCGTCGCCGTACGCGCCTGCCAGCGCACGTGGCGGGTCAGGTTGCCGAGCAGCGTATCCAGCGCGCCCTGGCGCACCATGCGCAACTCTCCGCCACGCAGCGCAGCGTAGGCATGCCAGATCGCTTGCGCCAGTGGCGCGTCGGAAGCCAGCGAAGCGTCGAAGTGCAGCTCGTAGCCGCACGGCACGTCCTCGTACAGCCGGCGCAGTTCGCGGTCCAGCCAGTGTGGATCGATGTAGAGCGTGCGGTAGGTGAAGCCGACGTCCTCCGGCGCCTCGCCGTCGTGGATCTCGCCGGGCTCGAGCAGAAACACCTTGCCCGGCGTGCTGCTGTGGCGCTGCCGCCGACACATGAACTGCTGCACACCCTGCTCGGTCACGCCGACCAGATAGCTGTCGTGCCAATGCGGATCGTAGGCATGGCCCTCGAAATGGGCCTGCAGGGTTTCGATGCCCGTTTCGCTGTCCTGGGAAAGGTCGATCCAATCGCGAGGAGTCATGCTTCACCGATGCAGGGTGTCGGGACGCGCAGCCGCGACATCGCTCGTTGCCATACAGGCATTGTAGTGGCCGCCTCGCGCCGCGTCTGGAAGATTTGTGCAGACGCTGCCGCGAAACACGGCGCACATGGCGGCACCGCCGCGTTTCTCCGATAATTGGGTAATTAGGCCCGCCGCGGAGTGGGCCGAAGATCGACGACCCACACGTCATCGGAGGTCATCATGGCGACCGGATGGGCAAAAGATGGAGCGGTTCAGGATCAGATCGACGACACGGTTCAGGACGCGCTGCAGCGCGCACGCAGCCAGCTACCGCAGGGCGAGAGCCTGACGCACTGCGAGGAATGCGGCGAGGAGATTCCCCTGGCACGCCGCCAAGCGCTGCCCGGCGTGCACCTGTGCATCGCCTGCCAGGAAGAACGCGACAAGCAGGCCACCGCGTTCAGCGGCTACAACCGCCGCGGCAGCAAGGACAGCCAGCTGCGCTGAGGCCTTCGCGCTCCCTGGCGGCGGCGCTCACTCGGGCGCCATCCTCGCCGCCACCCCCATGGCCTCGGTCAACGTCGGGTGCGGATGGATCGCGGCGGCGAACTGTTCCAGCGTCAGGCCGTGGCGCACCGCCAAAGCCGCTTCGCCCATGATGTCCGCGGCCCCTTCGACCAGGGCGTGGATGCCCACGATGCTCCGGTCCCCGCGCCGATAGACGATGCGCAGGCGGCCAAAGGCGTCACCGCTGATCTGGGTGCGCGCATCGCCGCGGTAATCGTACTCGGCCACGCCCACGTCCTGCCCGGCCGCACGGGCCGCCTCTTCGGTGAGCCCCGCCATGGCCAGTTCGGGATAGGAGAAAATCACCGCGCTGTTGTATTCCGGGCGCGGGAACGCGACCGGCGCACCGAGCAGATGACGAGCCACGGCCAGCGCCTGCGCGGTGGCCCAGTGCGCGAACATTGGGTTTCCCACCAAATCGCCGGTGGCATAGATGCCGGGCTCGTCGGTCTGCAACGTGTCGTCGACCTTGACGCCGTGACGATCGTGTCGCACCGCGGTCGTCTCCAGGCCGAGTCCCTCGACGTTGGGATGACGGCCGGCGACGATGGCCACCACCTGCGCGGCCAGCTCCCGCGGCTGCCCGTCCTGGCTGTAGCGGACGGTGTGCCGGTTTTCCTCGCCCTCGATCGACTCGATCTTCACGCCGGTTTGCAGGCTTATGCCGTCCGCCTTCAGGCGTTCGGCGAGCAGTCCTGCGAGCACACTGTCCACCGGCCCGAGAATGCGCGGCATGGCCTCCAGCAGAGTCACGCGCGCTCCCAGCATGGCGAAAATCTGCGCCATTTCCACGCCGACCGGTCCGCCACCGATCAACGCCAGCGACTCCGGCACGGCATCGATTTCGATCAGCCCCGTCGAATCGAGCACGCCGGGCAGGTCCGCGCCGGGAATGGGAAGGCGCGAAGGCAGGGAGCCGGTGGCGAGGATGGCGCGATCGAAACGCAGTTCGCGCTGGTTACCGTCCGCCTCGATCACCGCCGTACGCGGCCCGGTGAGGCGGGCGCGACCGAACACCACCTCCAGGCTGGGCAACGCCCCGGCCTTGGCCAGCGCGCCCTGGGCGCGCTGATCGAGGATATGGTGCCGGCGAGTCTGCACCGCGCTCCAATCGACAGTGGCGGCGCCCGCTCCGGGCAGCTGCAAACCGAATTCGGCCGCACGACCTATCTCGCGGCGCCGGGCCGCCGTTTCGCGGAAAATCTTGGAGGGAATGCAGCCCTCGAACAGGCAGGTGCCTCCCAGGCCCCGCCCAGCCTCCACCAGCAGGACGCGCTTGCCGGCCTGCGCCAGAGCCAAGGCGGCCGGCGTTCCGCCCGGTCCGCCGCCGATCACCAGGACATCGATATTCTCTTCAGCGTTCATTTCGACTCCGCATACGCAGGATGAATTCGTGGGTTAATGCACCGATGCTTCGTTACCCGTCTCTTTGGAAACATGGCCTCACGATGGAGTTCCACCGGTGCTTTTGCCTGAATCATATACGCATTGACGTATATTAATTTTGATCTGAGTCACGGCACACCATGATCGGATGCTGGGCCCGGATGCTCGCACCCGCTCCGCGGCCAGCATCCAACTCTTGTGCTAAGCTCATTCCGTTCGCTGCCCGTCCCCGGGCGGCACGCATACAAGCCACAGTTCGCGTGGCTTAGCTCTAAAGCTCTCCGGAGCTGTTTCGCGATCGCGCAGATCGCGGTGTTGCCGCAAGCGGCAAACGTCGCTGACATTCACACGACCCCAAACGCCCGTGCTCATCCTCCGTGGAAGAAACCCGCGTCGGTCGTCCCATTCGAGGACACGCCATGACATTGAACAAACGCAAACTCGGCAGCCAGGGGCTCGAAGTTTCCGCCATCGGCCTGGGCTGCATGGGCATGAGCCAATCCTACGGCCCGGCCGACGAAGCCGAGTCCATCGCCACGCTGCATCGCGCCATCGAACTCGGCTGCACCTTCCTCGACACCGCCGAGGTCTACGGCCCCTTCACCAACGAGGAACTGCTGGGGCGCGCCCTGGCCGGCAAACGCGATCAAGTCGTGCTCGCGACCAAGTTCGGCTTCCGCATCGACGACGGAAAAATGGCCGGCACCAACAGCCGCCCCGAACACATCCGCGAAGCAGTCGAAGGCTCGCTCAAACGCCTGCGCACCGACCACATCGACCTGCTCTACCAGCACCGCGTCGACCGCGACGTACCCATCGAGGAAGTCGCCGGCGCCGTCGGCGATCTGGTGCAGCAGGGCAAGGTCCGTTTCTTCGGCCTGTCGGAGGCGGGCGTCGGCACCATCCGTCGCGCCCACGCCGTGTATCCGGTTTCCGCGGTGCAGAGCGAATACTCGTTGTGGGAACGAAACCTCGAGCAGGACGTCATCCCCGCCCTGCGCGAACTCGGTATCGGGCTGGTGCCATTCTCGCCGCTCGGACGCGGCTTCCTCACCGGCGCGGCCAAGCGCGCGGAGGACTACCCCGAGACCGACTTCCGCCACAACGACCCGCGCTACCGGGGCGAAAACTACGACATCAACATGCAGGCAGCGCAGACCGTGCGCGAAGTCGCAGACAGTCTGGGCGCCAAACCGGGACAGGTCGCGCTCGCCTGGCTGCTGCACAAGGGCGGGAATATCGTGCCCATCCCCGGCACCAAGCGTCGCCGTTACCTGGAGGAGAACGTCGCCGCCGCGGCCATCGCGCTCGACGCCGCGCAGATGCACACGCTCGACCAGGCGCTGGCACCGGAGAAGATCTCCGGGCCGCGCTACCCCGAACGCATGATGGCGATGGTCGACCGCTGATCCGGCTTCAACGCGCTGCGCGCCGGACGAGTCGAATCGCCGGCCGGAAGGGCTGGGAAACGCCATGGGCGCCCTTGCGAGGCGCCCATGGCGAAATCCATCCGGTTCGCGGCGTGCAAAAGCTTCCGTCAGCAGCAGCCCCCACCCGCCTGTTGCGCCTGCGCCTTGGGTGCGCAGCAGGCCGTCGCCCCGCTATCCTCAGCCTCGTTGAAGGTCGGGATGTCGCTGAGCGAATGGAAGCCTTCCCAGGCAATGCCTTGCGGATCGACCGACCAGTATTTGTTCGAACGCACATAGCAGCAGGCCGTGCCGGTCTCCTCGACCGACGGCAGTTCTGCCGACTCCAGACGCTCGTTGATCTGCGCCAGCTCCTCGTCGGACTCCACCTGAAAACCCAGGTGATCCAGGCCCGGCTTGGCGCCGCGCTGGGAAATGGCGAAGTTCACCCGCGGATCGTCGAGCATCCACTTCGCGTAGTCGGGTTTGGACACCGTGGGCTCGGCGCCGAAGAGCGACGTGTAGTAACGGATGCTGTCGCCCAGTTCGGCGACGGACAGGTGCACATGGAAGCGTTTCATCGGCATTCTCCTATGGTCAGGACGACGCGCAGACCGTGCCGTCGACATCACAGCACTGGCCCTGGCAGCAGTTTTCGGTGAGGTATTCGATCACGCCGCTCATCGCGGCGAAGTCCGCCTGGTAGTGGATGTAGCGCCCGTCCTGGCGCTTGTGCAGCAATCCCGCCTGCACCAGTTCCTTGAGATGGAACGACAGCGTTGCAGGTGCGAGCGACAGCGCCTCGGCAAGCTCTCCGGGCGTCATGCCCTGCGGACCCGCCACGACGAGGCTGCGGAATATCGCCAGTCGACTTTCCTGAGCCAGCGCGGAAAGAGCGGCAATGATCTGTTGCGTTCTCATAATTCGATATTTCCATAATCATGGAACCATAACAAGCAGCTTTTGATGCATAACGCGCCACCCGATCAGTTGCGTTGCGTGACGTCCTCGCCGACCGCCTCGCCGGAAGAGGTTGACGAGGTCTGCATTGTGGGACGGTCCGCGGCCTATCAGCAGCAGCAAAGGCAGCGTCGCCAGCAGAGCGAAACCGAAGACCTCGAACACGTGCACCAGCGCGGCCATCTGCGACTGGCGGCCCAGCAGACGACCGAGCGCAGCCGCCCCCAAGGCCGAGTAGGCGGAAGTGTGGAACGGGGCAAGATAGCGATGCACGGCTGGATTGAACGCGGTCATGTGTCCACCCAGTCGGTTCCAATCCTGTTGGGCGAAATGCGCGGTCATGCCGGTACTCGCGGCGGTTCCTACCGAGGCGGCGATGGTGCGAATCAACTGACGCAGGCCGGCCGCCTCGGTGGTGCGTTCACCCGGAAGCGTGGCGAAAGCCAGCGCCGTCAGCGGCACGAACACCAAGCCCATGCCCAGCCCCTGCAGGATGATCGGCCAGATCAGCCACCACAGATCGACCTCGAGGTTGTAGCCGCTCATCGCCAGGGTGCCGACGGCGGCGAGCAGGATGCCGGCCAGTACCAGCACGCGCGGGCCGGTGTGATTCAGCAGACGTCCGGCGAACTGCATGGTCAACGCCGCGGCGATGCCGCGTGGTGCCAGGATGAGCCCCGTGGTCAACACCGGGATGCCGAGCAGCGACTCGGCGTACATGGGCTGCAGCGTGAGCACGCCGAACAGATTGAACATGACCGACGCGAAAACCAGGTTCGACACCAGATAGTTGCGGTCCTTGAACAGTGTCAGATCCAGGATACCGGTGCCCTGTCTGGCGCTGACGTGATACATCAGCAGCGCATAGCCCAGCACGCTCACCACCGTTGCGATGATGATGTACGGCGACGAATACCAGCCGTATTGCGTGCCGCGATCGAGCACGAGCTGCATGGCTCCCAGCGCCACCAGCAGATAGACGAAGCCCGATCCAGTCCATGCGCCGCGGCTTGAGCGGGGTCTCGGGAACGTACAGCGAGGCACCGGCCAGCGCGAGAAAGCCGATGGGCACGTTGATGAAAAACGCCCAGCGCCAGCTCGCCACCTGTGTCAGATAACCTCCGAGCGTGGGTCCGACCACGGGTCCGACGATGGCGGCCATACCGAAGATCGCCATCGCCTTGCCCCTTTCCTCCGGCGGATAGGCCCTAATCAGGATCGCCTGCGCCAAAGGCATCAGCGCCGCGCCCGCAATGCCCTGCAGGAGGCGAGACAGCACGACCTGATCGAGATTCTGCGCGACGCCGGTCAGCGCCGAAGTGGCCATGAAACCAGCGATGCTGAACAGGAGGTAGCGGCGCTGGCCCATCCGATCGGAGAAATAGCCGGTGAGCGGCATGAATACCCCGGAAGCAACCAGATAACTGGTCAGCACCCAGGTGATCTGATCCGGCGTCGCCGACAGCGTACCTTCCATGTGCGGCAACGCGACGACGACGATCGTGGTGTCCACGATCTGCATGATGGCCGCGGTCATTACGCTCCAGGTAATGAGCAATCGCTTCGGGATCATCGGCTTGGCCCCGTCCGGTCCGCGCCGTTACGGCGCCGGGACCGCAGCGGGTCTTCGGGAAAACCTGACCGTTAGACCGCGACCCGCACGGCAAATTCGCCCGACGTTCAGCTCGCCGTAGGTTCCGCTGCGCCTTCCGGCCTGACGCCGCGAATCAGCAACCACAGACAGAAACCCAGTTCGGCGAGCAGCGGAACCACGTAGGCGGGCTGCACCAGCGGCAGCGCCTCGGGCGCTAGGAAGCGCGTAGAGCTGCCCACCAGATAGACGAGGGCCGCCGCCTGCAGCGCATAGCCGAACAGACTCGGCAGATAGCCGGAACGGACGATCAGATAGCCGAGAATCAGATTGGACACGCCGAAGAACAGCAGCCCCAGGTCGTAGCCATGCCCATGCAATTCCAGGAAAAATGACACCAGCGCGTGCAACTGCGCCGGCTCGAAGGCCGCCGCATACCCGGCACCGCCCAACAGCAGCAATGCCGCATGGTAGTTGAGCAGATTGAAGCCGAGTATGGCTGCCTGCAGAAGCCGGAACGCTGCGGCCATCAGCGACAGCGTAGGGCTGACCGGCCGGAACAACCGGTACAGCAGCACCGCCAGGGCCACATCGCTGAACAGCATGATCACATCTGCGGCGAACCCGACGCGGAACAGCGTGCCGGCGCCGAGGATATTGCCGACCGTCGCCGTGGCATCGCCGGGCACGATCAGGGTAGAGCGAACGAAAACCTCGCTACCGATGCCGCATATGATGATCGCCAGATACAAGGCGCCGGCAAACCTCGCCTGGCGGGCCGACTGCAGCCCGCTATCCCGTCCCTTCATGTCTCCTCCCGGCAGACGCGACGTCCGCCACGCTTTCCCCGACCATACCGATGACCCGGTTGCGTCCCGCGTGCTTGGCTTCGTACAAGGCCTTGTCCGCGCGGTCGATCAGCGTCTCGACAGTATCGGCGGCGACGATTTCCGTCACCCCGCAAGACACCGTCACATGCGTCCGGGCGGACATTTCGGACCAGGTCAACGCCGCCACACCCTCGCCGATTCGCTCGAGTGCCGGCAGGGCTTCGTCGAGAGTCGCCGCCGGCAGCACGATGATGAATTCCTCGCCGCCATAACGCGCTGCCATATCCGACTCGCGCAGTTCGGCTCCAATAAGTACGGCGATGTCTTTCAACACAGTATCCCCAACGAGATGCCCGAAGCTGTCGTTGATCGCCTTGAATCTATCGATATCGAGCATCGCCACCGAGGTAACCACCCGCCGGCGGCGGCAGAGATTGATGTATTTCTCCAGCTCCGGCAGCACCGAACTGCGATTGGCCAGACCGGTCAAGGCATCGCGCGTGGCTGCCGCCTTCAGGGCGTGGTTGCGCTCGAGCATTCTTACCCGCTGCACAGTCGAGTAATAGCCCAGTGCGATGGCGCGCAGCAGGATGACGGCGAAACCAAGCGTCACCACCAAACCCTGCCTAATTCCGGGCTGCGTGATGCCAATGCTGGTATGCACGAAGAAACCCAGCGTCACCATGAGGGCGACAACCGCGAACAACCAGACGATCAGCGCTCCGCGCAGGGATATGCGCAGCGTGCCGAAAGCGAAGATCACGAATACGATGCCCAGAAAGAAGAAGGTCAGCTGCGGCGCAAGCGCAATGGAGACCGTCTGCACCAGAATCGCGTACCCCATCGCCCACTGGGTCATGTGAGGATTGGCGAAACGCTCGCTGAATCCCGTCCAGTGCATGGCCGAGAACAGGATTACGTGCGACAAACCGGCCGCGCCGTAGAACCATATGACGCCGGTCTGAATGGTGCCGGCCCAGGCGAACAGCAACAGCAGGGTTATATCGACCAGATAGCTGAGCCCGATGGCGCCGACCCATATCGTTCGGTATAAGCGCCGTTTGCGCTGCACGGTCAGACCGCTCAACCCCCAGCGGTCCATCTGTTCAAGCCATTGATCGTCCAACTCGAATGACATCGATTTTCCCGACCGCTTGCACCAGAACCGGAACCGGGGCGCCAAATCACAGCGCTTGGTTACTTGGCTTGTTTTAACGCCAACGGCGTGAACCGAAGTCCACGCAAAATCTCAACTGACTCTATTGGCACTATAAAGCAGCACGGGGTTACATACATTCTCGAAAATGCTGCGTAATGACACGAATCAATCCAAAAACGAGCGCAAGGCGATGGAATCCCTGCGCCGAGTGGTCGCTCGAAGCGCCCGCCTGTCCGCTAGCGTGAGTTAAAGTAGAGCCTGAACTGTCATACGCGAGCACGAATCATGGCCGGATCACTCTTCGATCAACTCAAGCAGGCCGGTTTGGTCGACGACAAGAAAGCCAAGCAGGTCAAACGCGAGAAGTACCAGCAGATCAAGCAGGGCAAGGGCAAGAAAGGCAAACAGCCTCAGACGAAGCCCGACGATGCCGCGGCGCTCGCCGCCAGGGCCGCGCAGGAGAAGGCCGAGCGAGACCGCCAGCTCAATCAGGAGCGCCAGCGGCAGCAGGCGGCCAAGGCCGAGCAGGCCGCGGTGCGCCAGATGATCGAAAGCAACCGCCTGAGCGGCTGGGAAGGCGAACTCGCGCATCACTTCACCGACGGCAGCGCGATCAAAACATTACACGTGAACAAGGACGTGCACGCACAACTGGCCTCTGGGAGGGTGCGCATCGCGCGCCTCGACGACAACTACGCCCTGGTGCCCGCTTCGGCTGCCGAAAAGATCGCGCAGCGCGACGCCGACGCGCTGATTCCCCTGCCCAAAGGCGACGAATCGCTTTCCGAGGAAGATCGGGAGTACTACGCGAAGTTCGAGGTGCCGGACGACCTGACCTGGTAGGCGAGAACCGTCAGAGGCTGTAAGCAACCAGATCAAAAGCGCAGGCTGCCACCCGGGAGAACGACTGATGTCGATCATCTTTACACTCCCGAGATTTAAAAATGACGCGAAAACACATAACTTATTGCATTAAAATATAAAAATTATTTAGGCGTGATTTTTGCTTCGTTGTTAAACCGCAACCTATAAAGCTGAACCCCAAAGGGCAATGGGGGGGCAGGATCACAAGTAGCGGGGCATAGATCCATGACATACAAACTAATCAGACTCATCGCGGCTGTAGTCATTGCCGCAGGAGCGGCACAAGCTCACGCTGGCATCATCGGCTGGACCACCGTGGGCAACTCCGGCGTCTCAAACTCCACCGATGGAGTGGTCACCATTCCAAGCGGTTATAGCGGCGTCAACTGGATCTCCACCTATGGTGGAATTTCCGGCAACAACGGCGGCTACGGCGGCACCAACGGTTCGACGGTGACATCCAATCCGTTCGTCGTATCGACTGCCGGCGAAGCGCTGGCCTTCCAATTCGACTTCATCACCTCGGACGGTACGACTACCTTCCCAGACTATGCATGGGCGAATCTTTACGATTCCTCCAACAGCCTAGTCGCGACTTTGTTCACGGCAACCACGAACCCCTCTGGCAGCGCAGTCCCCGGGATTGGCGCTGGCCTGCCGGCCATCAGTGCGACCATCAATCCGGCGACCGTCACGATAACCACGGGCCCCGGCTCCACTGTCTGGTCTCCGCTCGGCCCGTCCTCGGGCACCTGCTTTATGGGCTATGGACAAGGCTGCGGGAATACGGGCTGGGTGTCCGCCTCGTATGACATTCCCACTCCCGGCAGCTACTACTTGGCCTTCGGAGTGGCCAATGCCGCGGATACCCTATACGACACGGGGCTGGCCTTCGCCGGTACGACCATCGGCGGCAAGCCTATCGGCAATGTTCCGGAACCATCTGAGTTCGGCATCTTCGCTATCGGTCTAGCGATGATGGCATTCCTCCGTCGCCGCAAACCAACCTAAATAGCTCTGGTGTATCGAATCAAAAAGCCGCCGTAAAGGCGGCTTTTTGATTGGCGAAGCACAACCGATCAGCACAAGATGCTTCTGGAAAAACGCCATCGTGCGCTGCCAGGCGAGCTCGGCAGCTTCGGCGTTGTAGCCGATCGGCGCGAAGTTCTTCGCGTCGGCCTCTTCGTTCGCGAAGGCGTGCTTGGCGTCGTAGCGATGAAACTCGTAGCCGACGCCGGCTTCCTTTAGCTTCCCTTCCAGAGCATCCACGCCATCGATGGCGAAGACCTCATCGTGCGTACCCCAGTGGCCGAGCAGCGGTGCCTTGATCTTGCTGGCGTCGACGTAGTCCAGCGGCGGGTATCCGTACCAGGTCGCGTTGGCGTCGCTCTCGGGCACGAACACCGCCGCCAGCAGCGTCAGCGCGCCGCCCATGCAGTAGCCCGTCACGCCCGCCTTCGAACTGCCCGACGCCTTGAGATACTGCACCGCACCGCGAATGTCCTGCGTCGCGGCATCGGCAAAGTCCAGATCGGTCATCAGGTGCTCGGCCTCGTTCGCCTCCAGCGCCAGCTTGCCGCGATAGAGATCGGGCACCAGCGCCCGGTAACCGGTTGCGGCCAACTTTTCGGCCACGCCCTTGATCTGATCGTTGAGACCCCACCACTCCTGGATCACCACGATGCCCGGCGCCTTGCTGCCCTGCGTCGGTTCGACCAGATAGGCATTAGAGGTCCGGCCGTCCGGCCGCTTGTAGCTGATCATCTCACCCATGACTTCCTCCAGATGAATTCGTGAATCGACGGGGGCCTGCCGCGTAAGCCGGCATGGCCGAATGCCGAAGCTGCACATCTTACGCCGAACAACATTTATTACGGCTCGCCCGAGGACACGCTGAATAAATGAGCGGGCGGGATTAGATGCAAGGCGCACGACGCGCCGCGACCAAGACATATCAAGTCGATAAGCGCAGGAGCGAACACCGCGCAACGCAGCAGACCGCCCGCGCAGCCATTTATCCAGCGCGTCCCCAAGTCTGATCCTCACAGGCGGGACTAGGTTCCCGAGCGCCGTTCCCGCCAAGCGGGCAAGCCCGTCGGACGACGCCATGTCAGGGGCTCTCCCGCTCCGCTATAATGGCCCGCCTTGCGCATTCCGCCCCCCAGGGTCAAGCCATGAACTTCATCGAAACCCGCGGCAACGACGGCCGGCATCCGGCCCAGGTCAGCTTCTCCGAGGCCATCCTCAGCCCCATGTCGTCCTTCGGCGGCATCTACGTGCCAGAACGCCTGCCGACCCTGGATATCGACTTCCTGCGCGCGCACCTCGACGGCGGCTACAAGGCGCTGGCCCGCGACGTGCTGGCCGCATTCGAACTGGACATCGACGCCGCACTGATCGACGAGGCGCTGGCCCTCTACGACGGTTTCGACGATCCGGCCAACCCGGTGCCGGTGGTGAAGGTGCGCGACGACCTCTACGTCAGCGAGCTCTACCACGGCCCCACGCGCGCCTTCAAGGACATGGCCCTGCAGCCCTTCGGCGTGGTGCTCTCGACGCTCGCCAGGCAGCGCGGCGAGCAGTACCTGATCATGGCCGCCACCAGCGGCGACACCGGCCCGGCCACGCTGGAGACCTTCAAGGACCGCCCCAACGTCAAGGTCGCCTGCCTCTACCCCGACGGCGGCACCTCCGACGTACAGCGCCTGCAGATGGTCACCGAGGACGCCGCCAACCTGAAGGTGATCGGCATCCACGGCGACTTCGACGACGCCCAGTCGGCGCTCAAGCGCCTGCTCGGCTCCGAGGCCTTCCGCGCCAAGCTCAAGGAAAAGCACACCCACCTGTCGGCCGCCAACTCGGTCAACTTCGGGCGCATCATCTTCCAGCTCATCTACCACATCCACAGCTATCTGGAGCTGGTGCGCCAGGGCGCCATCGCGCTCGGCGACAAGGTCTACCTCGACGTGCCCAGCGGCAACTTCGGCAACGCCCTGGGCGGCTACTACGCCATGCGCATGGGCCTGCCGGTCGAGAAGATCCTGATCGCCTCGAACCGCAACAACATCCTCACCGATCTGATCCGTACCGGCCGCTACGACATGCGCAGCCGCGAACTGATCGCCACCAGCTCGCCGGCCATGGACATCCTCAAGTCGTCCAACGTCGAGCGCGTGTTGTTCGACCTGTACGGCGCCGAGCGCACCCGCGAGCTGATGCGTCAGCTCGACGAGGAACGTCACTACGAACTGAGCGCCAACGAACTGGCCGCGCTGCAGGAAGTCTTCACCGCCGACTGGTGCGACGACGACACGGCGAAGCAGTACATTCGCGAAGCCTTCGACGCCGGCTACCTGATGGACCCGCACACCGCGACCTGCTTCAAGGCCTATGACAGCTGCCGCACGAAGCCGCTCGTGACCATCGCCTACTCCACCGCGGAGTGGACCAAGTTCTCCCCGACCATCGCCAACGCGCTGACAGGCGAGGCCGACGCCCACGACATCGACGCCCTCAAGACCATCGCGGCGAAGGCAAATACCCCGATCCCCGCGCGCATCCAGGCGCTGTTCGACAAACCGGTCGCGCAAGGTACGGTGGTCGACAAGGAACATATCGAGCGGGAAGTGCTCAGCTTCATCTGAAGCGGCTACGGAAACCCGCTTCGCGCCTGATATCTTCATGCGTACCGGCAGGCGGTACCAAGCCGCCTGCCTTGCCTCATCTTCCCGCCCGTAAACTACACTTTCGAAGTACTCACGCCCGCACGGCCGCAGTCCGGACACGGACCGACACAGGAGGCCCAACGCATGCGCCAGGTACTGATCATTCACGGCTGGAGCGATACGTCCCGCTCGTTCGGCCCGCTGGTGGAATTTCTTCGTGCCAACGGCTACCAGGCAGTGCCGTTGTGGCTGGGCGACTACATCTCCCTCGATGACGACGTGCGCGTCGTCGACGTCGCCAAACGGCTCGAGGCCGTAGTCCGCGACAAGCTCGCCAACGGCGAACTCGTGCAACCCTTCGACGTCATCGTGCACAGCACCGGCGGACTGGTGGCGCGGGAATGGATCAGCGGCTACTACGGCGACGACATCGCCGGTTGCCCGGCCAAGCGCCTGATCATGCTCGCGCCGGCCAATTTCGGTTCGCGCCTGGCGAGCCTGGGCAAGAGCATGGTGGGCCGCATCGTCAAGGGCTGGAACAACTGGTTCCACACCGGCACCGAGATGCTCAATGCCCTGGAGCTGGCTTCGCCCTACCAGTGGCGTCTCGCCGAGCAGGACCTGTTCGTTCCCCTCGGCCGCACTTCGGCCCCGGCCATCTACGGCAACGACGGCATCTACGCCTTCACCATCGTCGGCACCCATCCCTACGCCAGCCTGTTGCGCCAGATGGTCAACGAAGACGGCGCGGACGGCACCGTGCGCGCCTGCGCCGCCGCAATCGCGTCGGCCGCCACGGCAGGCGTGGCGCGGTGGAAGCGCGCAACGACGGTGCCGTGCGCCGACGGCATCACTTGGTCCACGACGTCGCCGGTAAACACGTCCTTACCACCCACGATGCACGGAATCTCGACCGTCTCGGCGCGCACCGCGGCGCACGCGGCCGCCAGCTCGGCGCGCTCTGCCGAGCCGGGTGCGTGGAGGAACGGCTCGCCACGCA
>CAVVUY010000013.1:0-50842 GCA_963751375.1 uncultured Gammaproteobacteria bacterium | reverse complement strand
TTCGGCAGCGCGCGGCGCAGTGCGCGACGTCAGCCAGGTGGAACGCTGAGAGGCATGTCCGAATCACGCAGCGAGGGTGCTCGATGATGGTCAGCGACAGTCGCATAGCCCGTAACGACGCGGCGGAGCATTCGCTGCGGCTGGCTGTGCTTATCGACGCGGACAACGCGCAGGCTTCCGTCATCGAGGGCCTGCTGGCCGAGATCGCCCGTTTCGGCGAAGCGACGGTGAAGCGCATCTATGGCGACTTCACCTCGCCGGCGAGTTCGCAGTGGAAGAAGGTGCTGAACCGTTACGCCATCAAGCCGGTGCAGCAGTTCGCCTATACCACCGGCAAGAACGCGACCGACAGCATGCTCATCATCGACGCCATGGACCTGCTGTACACGCGGCGCTTCGACGGATTCTGCCTGGTTTCGAGCGATAGCGACTTCACCGGCCTGGCGCTGCGCATTCGCGAAGAGGGGCTGACCGTGCTCGGTTTCGGGGAGCGGAAGACGCCGGATGCGTTTCGCAACGCCTGCCACAAGTTCGTCTTCACCGAGATCCTGCGCCCGGGCGGCGTACAGAAAAGCACGGCATCCAAGGCGAAGAAAACGCATGAGGCCGAAGCCGAAGAAAGTCCGGAGCAGGATTTTCCGCGCGAGTTCGTGCTGGAAGCCCTCGAACAGGCCGGCGACGAAACCGGCTGGGCGAACCTCGGGACTTTCGGCAGCTACCTAACCAAGCTGCAGCCCGATTTCGATGCGCGCTTGTATGGCTTCCGCAAGCTGAGCGAGCTGGTCAAGGCCAAGCCGGACATCTTTCGCGTCGAGAACCGCAAGGTCGAGGGTTCGGGCGCCAAGGTGATGTACGTGCGCGCCAAATAGGTCTCTGCAGTTTTGTCCGCGGCGGCCCCAATCGTCGCTAATCATGCCGGAGACCCCGTGTTGGCCGACGTCCAGGACCGTTCATCCACGCTACGTCTGCCGGACGGGAGGCGTCTCGCCTATGCCGAGTACGGCGACCCCGCCGGCCGGCCGCTGATCTACAACCACGGTCTGCTGTCGTCGCGCTTCGAGGCGGCTTTTGCGGACGGCGCTGCGCGCCGTCTCGGCCTGCGGCTGATTGCCGTCGACCGTCCCGGTTGCGGCGGTTCCGATCCGTTGCCGGGACGCAAGTTGCTGGATTGGCCGCGGGATATCGCCGCGCTTGCCGTGGCGTTGCGCCTACCGCATTTCCATGTGTTCGGCGTGTCCGGCGGCGGTCCGTATGCGCTGGCCTGTGCCGGCGCGCTGGCCGGCCGGGTTACCGGCGTGACGCTGGTCTGTCCGCTGGGGCCGCCCGACACGCTGTCCGGACTGGAAGAGGGAGCGGGGACCCGCCTGTTCGAGTTCGCCGGACGACATCCGGCAGCCGCGCGTGTCGCGCTCGCGCCTCTCGGACTGTGGCTGCGCTATTGGCCGATCGTTTTCGCCGAGCGGATGATGGCCGCGGCCAGTCCGGCGGACCGTGCGGCGTTGCGCGAGCCGCCGATTCGCGCGGGCTTTGCCGCAGCGCTGCGCGAAGGCGTGCGCCAGGGCGTGGGCGGCGCATTGGCCGACATCGTGCTCTACACGCGGGACTGGGGCTTCGGCCTCGAGGATGTTCGCGTGCCGGTGCAACTGTGGCAGGGCGGGGCGGACCACACCGTACCGCCGGCCGTGGCCCGGTATCTGGCCGCGCGTCTGCCGCAGTGCGCGGAGCGCTTTCTGCCGGACGAAGGGCATTTCTCACTGCCGGTGCGGCAGGCGCCCGCGATCCTGGCGGCCATCGTCGGCGGCGCGGACTGAGATAGGCTGGGCGAGGGAGATCGGATATGGATTCGCTGTCGTATTGGTTGCTGTTCTTTTCCGCCGCATTTGCGATCAACATCTCGCCGGGGCCGGATTTGATCTTCGTTCTGTCCCGCACCATCGCGGAAGGACGCAAGGTCGGCTTCGCCTCTTTATTGGGCGTGTGGACCGGGGCGCTGGTGCACGTGTCGGCCGCTGCGTTGGGACTGTCGGCGATTCTCGCCGCCTCGGATGTCGCCTTCGCCGTCGTGAAATACGCCGGCGCCGCGTATCTGGTTTACCTCGGCCTACGCGCGCTGCGCGCGAAGACGCCGGCCTTCGGCACGCCGCATCCGGCGGCGCGACGTACGACGCCGTGGATGGCCTATCGGCAGGGCGTGTCCGTGGACATCCTCAATCCCAAGGCAGCGATCTTCTTTTTGGCCTTTCTGCCCCAATTCGTTCGACCCGAACTGGGGCATGTGTCGGCACAGATCATGTTGCTCGGCGTGTTGGTGATCGCGGTAGCCGTCGTCGTCGAATTCTCCGCCATGCTGTTGGCGGCGCGGCTCACTCAGGCCTTGCGCGGCAACGCACGCATTTCCGCCTGGCTGCAGCGGATGCTCGGTTCGATACTTATCGCCTTGGGTGTCCGCCTCGCTTTGATCGGCCACCGCGCAGTCTGAGGTGGTGACTGCGGGCGGGCGCTCAGCCCGACATCGCGTGTTCCAGCTCGACGAGGTTGTGTGTGGCAAGAGTCGGTTCCAGATGCACGCCGAGTTGGCGTTCGATCTGGCTGATGGAGAATATGCCGCGTATCTGCTGGCCGTGCTCGGTCGGTTCCATGACCAGGGCGTGTTGGCGGGCGGCGTCGCGCAGGGTGTCGACGATTTCCTGCACGTCGGCGTGTGTTACGTCACGGTAGGTCAGAACCTGGACGTTGCGGGCCGGCGTCATGACATGCTCCACGCGTAGTTTGTCGTGCGCCAAGCCCAACTCGACGGCCATCTGCAATGGGCGTGGACCTAGCAGGTCGGTGGCGGTCAACAGGCCAACCACATGATTTTGCGTGTCGGTGACCAGGACCATGCGCACGCCGTTGTGGATCATGTGCTGATGGACGTTGTCCAGGCTCACGTGAGCCTGCGTGGTGACGGCCTTGCTTCTTGTCAGGTCGGTCATGACCTTGTGCGCCGGGCTACTCATTTCGACGCGTTCCAGCCGCTCGTGCTCGGGGCGGACGATGCCGGTGGCCGGCGGCAGGGGGCAGAATTTCAGACGTTTCATTGCGCTTTCTCCTTGGTGGGGCGGTACTATCCGCGGTGCGCCGGGCGGCAGTGGCGGGTTTTGCTATGATGGCGCCCCTGTTTCATCTTGCCCGGTTTCCGAGGCCTTCCATGTCTTTGCTGCAAATGCGAGCTATTACCCTGACGCTCAGCGGCGCGCCGCTGCTCGACGGCATCGGGCTGTCCGTCGAGACGGGCGAGCGCCTGTGCCTGGTCGGGCGTAACGGGGCCGGCAAATCCACGCTGCTGCGACTGCTCGCAGGCGAACTGCAGGCCGACGATGGCGAGATCGTGTGTCGCGGGGAATTGCGCATCGCCTATCTTGGACAGGAAATTCCGGACGAGGTTCGGGGGCCGGTCTACGACGTGGTGGCGGCGGGGCTGGGCGAACTGGGCGCGTTGTGTGCGGAATACCACCGCCTCAGCGAGGCCCTGGCGGGTGAGCCGGATGCGGCGCTGCTGGCGCGCCTGGAAGATGTGCAGCACCGCCTCGAGGCGCGCGACGGCTGGAGCCTGGGCCAGCGGGTGGACAGCGTGCTGTCGCGGCTGGATCTGGACGGTGAACTACGCTTCGAGGAATTGTCCGGCGGACTCAAGCGCCGTGTGCTGCTGGGCCGTGCGCTGGTCACCGAGCCCGATCTGCTGCTGCTGGACGAACCGACCAACCATCTCGACATCGAGGCGATCGAGTGGTTGGAGGGCTTTCTGCGGGACTTTGCCGGTAGCGTCATATTCGTCACCCACGACCGGGCGTTCGCAGCGGCGCTGGCCACCGCGGTACTCGATCTCGATCGTGGCCGTCTGACCCGCTATGACTGCGACTACCCGACCTATGTGCAGCGCAAGCTTGCCGATCTCGAGGCCGAAGCGGCGCAGGCCGCCGAATTCGACCGCCGACTGGCGCAGGAAGAGGTCTGGATCCGTCGCGGGCTGGAGGCAAGGCGGACACGCAACGAGGGCCGAGTGCGTGCGCTCAAGGCGATGCGCGACCAGCATCGCGAGCGGCGCCAGCGCTCCGGCACGGTACGCATGGAGGTCGCGACCGGCGGCGCGTCCGGGCGGCTGGTGGCCGAAGCCGAGCACGTCAGCGTCAGCCTCGGCGGACGTCCTATCGTGCGTGATATGAACCTCACGCTGCTGCGTGGCGACAAGCTCGGCATCATCGGCCCGAACGGCGCCGGCAAGACTACGGTGCTGCGCCTGCTGACGGGGGATCTGGCTCCGGACAGCGGCCGTCTGCGACTCGGTACCCAGCTCAACATGGCGTATTTCGACCAGCAGCGAGCGCAGCTCGACCCGGAACAAACCGTGGTGGACAGCGTGGGTCAGGGCAGTACGCATGTCACCGTGAACGGCCGTTCGCAGCACATCATGGGCTACCTGCAGGACTTTCTGTTCACGCCCGAGCGTGCGCGCACGCCGGTGCGGGCGCTGTCGGGTGGCGAGCGCAACCGCCTGCTGCTGGCCCGGTTGTTCACCAAGCCGGCCAATCTGCTGGTGCTCGACGAACCGACCAACGATCTGGACGTCGAAACCCTGGAGCTGCTCGAATCCCTGCTGGTCGACTACGACGGCACGCTGATTCTGGTCAGCCATGATCGTGCGTTCCTGGACAACGTGGTGACCAGCACGCTCGCTTTCGAGGGCGATGGGCATTTCGTCGAATACGTCGGCGGCTATCAGGATTGGCTGCGCCAGCGGCCACCGCCCGCTGATGCCGTTGCCTCCAAGCCGGCGCCCGCTCCGCGCCAGGCTGAGCCGAGGCCGAGGCCGAAGGCGAACGCGAACGCACGGAAACTGAGCTATAAGGAACAACGGGAACTGGATGCTCTGCCGGAGCGCATCGCCGCGTTGGAAGCCGAGCAGGCTTCGCTGCATGCGCAGTTGAGCGATCCGGATGTGTACCGCGCTCAGCCGGAAACGGTGCGCCAGATACAGGCGCGCCTAGCCGAGTTGGACGCCGAACTGGCGCAGGCATTTACCCGCTGGGAAGAGTTGGAAGCCGTGGGCTCTTGAAGTTCTGCTCCGTCGCCCGCATTACAAATTCATGAATGCGGTCGGGACGGCGCGCATGGATTGGCGGCGTGGAATGTGTGCGAGTATAGTTGTAACTTCGCGCGCACTGGTCAGCATGCGCGCTTGGGGGCATATCCCGGCGTTTTCTTACAGTAATCAGCCGCGTCTTGGGATTGACAGCAGCCTGAAACGGCTCAAGGCCATCGACCAAGCCAGACATCTCTTCCGTGGGATTCCCGCGGACCTGATCTGCTGAATGCAGGCGGTTGTTGTTCCGGCGATGCCGGGCCGAGTGGATGCACGACGACACGGCGCAATACCCGATACAGCTTGTCGGTACTGCCATGGTGTGTGGGGTCGACAGGCGCCCGCTGCCGCATATGAAGCTGCATATCGTTCAAATGAATGGGAAGACGGTTGTTGCCGGACAGAGCGCTCGCGTACTCGGGCGTCGCTGTGGCGCACCGTCGAGGACGGGCTGAAGCCGTGTACAGGGCCCGGACAAGTCACGCGGTAAGACGTGACATCGTTGGGTATGGCGCGACAGGCGCCGGACCGAATCGAGGATGGAAGTTTTGGCGGAAACCTTCGCGGAATTGAATGTGGTCGACACGCTTGCCGAAGCGGTGCAGGCGGTCGGCTTCTCCAAGCCCACGGCGCTGCAGGAGCACCTGCTGCCCATCATTCAGGGTGGTGCCGACGTTCTGCTGCAAGCGCACAGCGGCAGCGGTCGCAGCTTGGCCTATCAGTTGCCCATGATGCAGCGGCTGCTCGAGCGTGATCCGCTGGAAGGCCGCGGCCCCCGCTCGCTGATCCTGTCGCCCAACCGCGATGCGGCCATGAAGGTCGGGCGGATGATCAAGGACCTGGGCCGCGACAGCCCGCTACGTTTCGGCACCGTGGTGGGGGGGCGCCCCTATCCGATGCAGCATCAGCTGCTGCGGCGCCCGTTGGATATTCTGGTCGCGACTCCGGCTCGGCTGATGGATCATATACGACGTGGCCGGGTACCTTTCGAACGCCTGGAGATTCTGGTGATCGATCGCGTCGACGAAATGCTCGACATGGGCTTGGAAGAAGATCTGGCGTTCATTGCCGGAACTGCGCCCGGGCAGCGCCAGACGGTGTTTCTTGCCGAGCGGCTCAGCGTCGCGGTGGAGGCTTTGTCGGAGCGCCTGCAGCGCGAGCCACAACGCATCGAGTTCGACGCACCACCGGCGCAGGCTGCACCGGCGGCACCTGAGGTGGAGCCCGAGGAGGCGGTCGCGAAACCGGCCGCGAAACCGGCCGGGCAGCGCGAGGGGCGCCGGCGTTCGCGTTCCGGCCGCGACGGTCAGTCGCGTAAACCGCGCGGACAGAAGAACGCCGGTGCGTCCCCTCGCGGCGAGGTGAACGGCAATGTGGCGGCGCCGAGCCCCAGCGCGACAAGGCCAAAGCCCAAGGCCAAGAGCAATAGCAACAACGGTAACGGTAACAGTAACAACAAGCAGGGCCGTGCCGGCAACAACAAGGCCGGCCTGCGCGGCCCTGGCCGTCGGACCGGCGGCCAGGGCCGGCGTCAGCCCGATGTGCGGTTCCCAAGCGATTACGCGAACGGGCCGCGCGCGCCGCAGTCGAAATCGGACGCCGTGGAGCAACACCGAGAGGTCAAGCGCCACGAGCCTGGGCAGTATCTTGCCGACTACGGCTTTTCTTCTGGCCCGAGCACGCGCAAGCCGGTGACCGTCGTCTACCGCAGCAAGGGGCGCAAGTCAGTACGCCGCGAAGACGAAGGCAGCGACGAAGACGGCGCCTGAACGGGCCCTCGAGCCTGTCTGTCGCCGCCCTGGCGTCGTTCAGGCGTCGCGGCTGATGGTCAGCGCGCTCCAGCTTTGCGACGTCGGCATGACTTCCACGGCATTGATGTTCACATGCGCCGGCAGCTGCGTGGTCCAGAACACGATCTCGGCGATATCTTCAGGGGTTAGCGGCTGGGCGCCGGCATAAACCTGGTCGGCTTTGTCCTGATCGCCTTTGAAGCGCACCATGGAAAACTCCGTTTCCGCCATCCCGGGCTCGATGTTCGTCACGCGTACGCCGCTGCCCGGCAGGTCGGCACGCAGGTTGCGCGAGAACTGCTGCACGAAAGCCTTGGTCGCGCCGTAGCAGTTGCCGCCCGGGTAGGGCCAACTGCCGGCGATGGAGCCGATGTTGACGACGTGTCCGCGATGTCGCTCCACCATGCCGGGCAACACCGCGCGGGTCACATACATCAGGCCCTTGATGTTGGTGTCCACCATCTGTTCCCAGTCGTCCAGATTCACCTTGTGCGCGGGTTCCAGGCCGAGCGCCAGTCCGGCGTTATTGACCAGGATATCGACCTCGGCGAAGGCCTCCGGCAGCTGCGCGACGGATTCTTCGACCGCGCCCGCATCGCGCACGTCCAGCACCATCGTGTGTACGGCAGCGTGGGGCGCGAGTTCCTGCGCCAGCGCATCCAGGCGTTCCTGGCGCCGGCCGCTGGCGACGATCTGCCAGCCGGCTTGGGCAAAGCGTCGCGCCATTGCGGCGCCGAAGCCCGCCGTCGCGCCGGTAATGAAGATGGTCTTGGGCATGGGGTCTCCTGAGTGTGGTTGCGGATGTACGGGAACGAATGTTTGATCTTGCCGGATCAAGCTTCTTCCAGCCAGGCGGGCACCAGTGGGCCGGCGCCGCGCAGAGCATCCCGGTGCGTGCGCCAGTGCGGGTCATGGCGTTCGACCAGTGCCCAGAAGGCGGCTGAGTGGTCGAGGTGTACGGTGTGTGCCAGCTCGTGTATCAGCACGTGGCGTACCAGCGGTTCGGGCAGGAATAGCAATTTGGCGTTCAGGCTGATGTTGCGCCGGTTGGAGCAACTGCCCCAGCGCGTGCGCTGCAGGCGCAGGCTGAGCTGGTTGTAGGGCAGCGCCAGACCGGTGCTGAGCTGTTTCAGGCGCGGTTCGAGGGCGGCGTGCGCTCGTCGCTTGAGCCACGCGCGCAGCGCCGCACGGCCGTTTTCGGGCCGTTCCGGGTCCAGGTGCAGGGTGAGGCGGTTCGCCGCTTCGTGCAGGCGTGCCGCGGTGCGCGGCGTTTCGATGTACTGCACCTGCAGCGACTCGTCGGTCAAGCGCAGGTGAAGCGTCTGCGGTGGCGTGGCGGGCTCGACGACATCGAGCTTGGCCATTTGCCGCTCGATCCACTCGCGCCGGCTGTCGACGAAAGCGGCGGCCTGGGCCAGGCTAACGTGCGGAGGGCGCGTGACCGTCAGCCCGTTGCGGGCGGATACCGTGATGCGCAGGTGGCGCGAGCGGCGCGAGACGCGAAAGCGGCAGCGGGCGAGCAGCGGGTCGGCATCGGTGGGCATGGTTGAAACGGCGGAGCCTGCCAAAGACGGCAAAGGCGTTTATTCTAACGCCAATGTCGGCAACGCGCCTGCCCACTGGCGGCAGGCTCCACCGCAGTTATGCCTGCTGCGGGACGACGTTGCTGGCTTGCGGCCCCTTGGGACCTTGAATGACCTCGAAAACCACGTTCTGGCCTTCGCTGAGCGATCGAAAACCGTCGGCCTGAATGGAGGTGAAATGTACGAAAACGTCGCCGCTCCCATCGGCGGGGGCGATAAACCCGTAACCCTTGGCGTCATTGAACCACTTCACGATACCCGTGCGCATACGGCAATGTCCTCAAGCGAATTTGTGAATCGGTACAGCCTCCCAATGGGCTGACGCGACGTCCGAGTTGGCGCCGGCCATTCCCAAATTCCTTCGACCCCGCTTCGCGCGATCCGTTCCCGCGCGGCGTCGCCAGGAGGAGACGGGGTGGCACGACGGCGGCGAATCGGTTGCAATAGACGGTCTTAAAACCAGCACACATAGCCATGAGCGATATTCTGATCGTCGGCGCCGGCATCACCGGCCTTACCCTGGCCTGGGCTCTGCGGGAGCAGGGGCTCCGCGTCCGCGTGCTGGAGGCGCGGTCCGACCCCGGCGGCAACATCCGTTCCCTGCGCGCGGAGAACTACCTGCTCGACCTGGGGCCGAATTCGCTGCTCGATCGTGGCGGTGAGGGACTGACGCAGTTGATCGATGCGCTCGGGCTGGAGGAGCGCGTGGTGGTGGCCAACCCGGCCGCCAGCCGCCGTTACGTCTGCCGCGACGGTCGTGCGCAGGCCTTGCCGGCCGGGCCGGGCGGTTTCATCCGCACGCCGCTGTTCAGCCTGCGCGCCAAGCTGCGGCTGCTGGCCGAACCCTGGCGCAGCTGCGCCGAGGCGGACGAGAGCGTGGCGGATTTCGTGCGGCGCCGGCTCGGTCCGGAGTTCCTCGACTGGGCGGTCGATCCGTTCGTTTCCGGCGTGTATGCCGGCGACGCCGAGAAGCTGTCCGTGCGTGCCGCCACCGCGCGCATCTATGCGCTGGAGGCCGAAGCCGGTTCCCTGATCCGCGGCGCGCTGCGCCGTGCACGCCAGGGCCGGGCCGCCGGCCCGACACCGCGCGGGCGGCTGATCGGTTTTCGCGAAGGTCTGCGCGAATTGACCGATGCGCTGGCGGCACAATTAGACGGCGAGTTGTCCACCGGCGCCCCCGTCAGCGGCCTGCGCCGCCTGGCCGGCAATTGGGTGGCGGACACGGCGCAGGGGCCGGTGGAGGCGGAACGCTTGGTGCTGGCGGTGCCCGCGCATGCCGCGGCGGACCTGCTGGAGCCGTTCAAGCGCGAGTTGGCCGGCGATCTGCGCGGCATCAGCTATCCGGGCGTGGTAAACGTCGCGCTCGGTTTCCCGCGCCAGGCCGTCGCGCATGCGCTGGACGGCTTCGGTCTGCTGATCCCCAGCCGCGAAGGCTGCGAAACGCTGGGCGTGCTGTTTTCCTCGACCCTGTTTCCCGGCCGGGCGCCGGCCGAGCACGTGCTGCTGACCGCCTTCGTCGGCGGCGCGCGCAACCCCGATACCCCCGCCCGGGACGACGCCGAACTGATCGCCGGCGTGCTCAAGGAACTCACGCCGCTGCTGGGGTTGGAAGGGGAGCCCGATTTCGCGCGTGTCACCCGTTGGCCGCGAGCCATCCCGCAGTACAACCTCGGCCATCTGGAGCGCCTCGAACGCATCGACGCGGCCCTGACCGAACTGCCCGGGCTGGCGCTGGCCGGCAACTGGCGCGGCGGCATTGCCGTGGGCGACTGCATCAACAACGCGCTGGCTCTGGCGAAACGACTGAATGGAGAAAATGAATGAACCGAGAGCTGCCCGATCTGAACGCCGATTTCAGCCGGCGTGCGACGATCGCCACCGCCGAACAGGATTGGCAGCCGAGTCCGAGCGGTACGGTCTGGCGCAAGCCGCTGTATCGCCAGGGCGGCGAGTTCGGGCCGGTGACCAGTGTGGTGCGCTATGTGCCGGGCGGCTCGTTCCGCACGCATCCGCATCCCGAGGGCGAGGAGATCCTGGTGTTGAGCGGCGTGTTTTCCGACGACAGCGGTGATTTTCCTGCCGGCAGCTGGCTGTTCAATCCCGAGGGCTTCAGCCATGCCCCCCGATCCGAACCGGGCTGCGACCTGCTGGTGCGCCTGCGCCAGTATCCGGGCGCGCAACGCCGCCGGCGACTGGTCGATACGGCGGCCGAACCTTGGCGCGCCGCGCCTGTGCCGGGCTTGTCGCTGAAGCCGCTTTATGACGAGAGCGGCTATCCTGAATATGTCTGCCTGCTGCGCCTGGATGCCGGGGCGGAAGTGCCCGCGCAGTGTTTTGCCGCCGGTGCGGAATACTTCGTGCTCGAAGGCAGTCTGTGCGACGATGCCGGCGAATATCCGACCGGAACCTGGCTGCGCCTGCCGCCCGACGCGGCGCAGTCGCTGCGCACGACGACCGGTAGTATCGCTTACCTGCGCCTGAGCGAACGCTCGGACAGCGTGTTCGAAGCCCACAAGGAGAATGGGACAGCATGAGCAACGACCTGCGCGACCAGCTGCTGAAAGCTGGCCTGGTCACCGAGGATCAGGTGAAGGCGACGGAAACGCGCCCGCGCCGCGAGCCCAGGACTTCGCAAAAACCGGCGGGCAAGAAGGCGAAGAAAGCCCGCCCGCCGCAGAGTGCCAAAGCCGCGCCTGCGCGCCCGAAGCGCCCGCGCAAGCCCGCTGCGCCGGCACAGACGCCCAGCCCTACGCCGCACCTCGACAAGGCCCAGCGCGAGGTGGTGCGTACTTTCCTGCGCGAGAAGCGTCAGAACACGCCGGACGCCCCGCTGCCGTACAACTTCCAGGACGGGCGCGCCGTGAAGAAGTTCTGGGTGACCGCCGAGCAGCAGGCGGCACTGGGCACGGGCGAACTGGTGATCGTCTCGCGCAACGAGCGGCATTATTTGATTGGCAAGGCCGATTCGGAGCACCTGCTTACGCTCGATCCCAAGGCGGTGATCATCCGCGCCGCCGACGCGCGCAGCGAAGAGGCCGAGGATCCGGCCTACAAGGATCATCCGATACCGGACGATCTGGTCTGGTAGCGTCGCCGACCTGTCGGACGACTGCCGCCGAGGCCGTATGAGGAGAAGGCTTTATGTCGAATTCGCGCAGGGAACCGTATGCCGGCCGATGTCTCTGCGGGCAGGTCGGTTATGCGATCGACAGGTTCGAGCCCAATGTGGCGCATTGTCATTGCTCGATGTGCCGCAAGTTTCACGGTGCGGCCTTCACGACCTTCGCTAGTGTGCGTAAGGAGCACTTTCGCTGGACTGCCGGCGAACAGTTGCTGAAAGGCTATCAGGCATCCAACGGTACGCTCAGGAAGTTCTGCTCGAACTGCGGTTCGAGCATGGTGTTCGTCCCCGCGGAGGGTGATGGCGGACTGGTCGAAATCGCCTTGGGCACCCTTGATTCGGACCTGGACTTCGCCCCGGATGCGCATATTTTCGTGGGCTCCAAGGCGAACTGGGACGTACTGTGCGACGAGTTGCCGAAGTATGTTGCGGACAGAGGCAGCGAGCGCGTCGACTGACGCTGCCGTCAGTCCCAGCGGAAGGTTGCCGCGCCTATCGCCAGGAACACCGCGCTCATCGCGGCCAGCACCAGCAGGTGCGGCGCGATGGCGGCCAGTCCGGCGCCGTCGAGCATGACGGCGCGTGCGGCCTCGAGAACGTGCGTCAACGGGAAGATCTGCGCCAGCTTCTGTATCCAGGGATTGAGCCCAGCCAGCGAAAACCACACGCCCGAGAGCATCATCATCGGCCAGGTGATGAGGTTCAGGATGCCTTCGGCTACCTCTTCGCTGCGAAAGCGCGCGGCGATGATCAGCCCGAGGCTTACCAGGCTGACGGCACCGAGCAGGAACACCAGCAGCAACGCGCCCCAAGAGCCGGCCATGGGAAAGTGCAGCAGTGCGCGCAAACCAAGATACAGCACGGCGGTGACCAGCAGCATCAGCCACAGGCGCGACAGTATCTGCGCGGCGAGGAACTCGAAGGCGGCCAGTGGTGTCGCCTTGAGCCGGCGCAGCACGCCGTTGCGCCGGTAGCGCACGATGACGTAGCCGACGCCGTACAGTGCCGAGAACATCATGTTCATGGCCAGCACGCCGGGCACCAGCCAGTCGACGTAGCCGATCTGCAGGCCCTGCACCGTGGCGCGCTGGTAAGCGGAATTGCCGCCGCCGTCGAGAATGCGCGCGACCAGATAGCCCTTGGGTGCGTGCTGGTTGATCCAGTAGCGGTGCGAGGCCGGATCGACCAGCATGTCGATCTTCTGATGCCCGACCATGTCGATGCCCTGAGCTTGGCTCGGCACCGGGATGAAGTCGATGTAGCGGGTGGCGAAGAAGCCGCCGGCGGGCATGCTGCCGACCACGCCGACCTTGTACTGATCCAGCGACTTGCCGGTGAAGGCCACGGCAAAGCCGAGGATTACGAATACCGGGAGAGCGAAATTCCACATCAGTGCTGCGCGATCGCGGATGAATTCGCGATTGCGGGCACGGAAGACGGCGAATATGCGTTTGAACATGGGGAGTCGTGTGTGTTGTGGGGGGGCTAATGGGGGCGCTGGGGCCGGTTCAGCGTAACTTGTTGGGATGGAAATCTCATGGAGTTCGTTCAGGATGGTCGAGGTTCCGAACTGTCCGCATATTCTATTCGGTCGTGCATCGAGGTTCGCGGTGGCGGTTTTCGCTGCGTTGAGACCGTTTCCGATTTTTCGGCTATCGGGGTCTGTTTCGTGCGCGAAACCATGCCCCGCACACGCAACAGAATACGATACTCCCAGCGGACGTGGCCGCTCGAATCATCCTAAAACCACGAACACTGTTCAGCCAATCAGGCACGCCGTGTAAACTGCCACCACTCGAACAAAAACCGTCTACGGCGATACCCGCATGACGATTCTGGCGCCCGATCATGATGATCTGCACCACCGCCTCGCGCGGACCCGCGGGGTCGTTCTGGTGATGTTCACGGCCGTCGGTTGCGGTTCCTGCCGGCGCATGCGCGCGGCATTGGCCGAATGTCCCGACCTGCCGACCATCGAAATCGATGCGGGCATCGATCAGGCGCTGGCCAACGAGTTCGACGTCTTCCATCTGCCGGCGCTGTTCGTCTATCGCGACGGCCGCTATCACGGACCACTGGCCGTCGAGTCGACGCCGGCGCGCATCGAGGCGGGTCTGGCGGCGTTGTTGGCGCAGCCGGCTCAGGATCCGCCATGAACATCGGCGCCGACGGCTGGCTGGATGCCGCGTTGCACCGGCCTTCGCCCAATGCCGACGAGCGGCCGGAAGCCGACGTGCCGGAGCTGATCGTGGTGCATAACATCAGCCTGCCGCCGGGTGAGTTCGGCGGTCCCTGGATCGACGCCTTGTTCGGCAACGCCTTGCCGGCCGACGCCCATCCGTATTTCGCCGATATCGCCGGTGCACGGGTTTCGGCGCATTTGTTGATCAGGCGCGATGGAGAGCTGGTGCAGTACGTGTCCTTCCTGCGCCGTGCCTGGCATGCCGGTGTTTCGTTCTACGGCCGGCGCGAGCGCTGCAACGATTTTTCCATCGGCATCGAACTCGAAGGGACCGACGACGTTCCCTACGAGGGGGCGCAGTATGAACAGTTGGCGAAAGTCGTCGCGGTGCTGCTGGCCGCCTATCCGACGCTTTCACGCGAGAGAATCAGCGGACACTCCGACATCGCGCCGGGGCGCAAGACGGACCCTGGACCGAGTTTCGACTGGGGGCGTTTACGCCGCGAACTCAGCCGATGTCTTGCAAGCCGGCCGCTCAGCCCCGAAACTCGTCGCATCGATCCGCCCTGCGAGGACCCCTCATGACGTTGATCTCCCTGCTCATTGCCCTGGCGCTGGAACGCCTGGTCGGTTACATGAGCGATTTCCGCCGCCCCGCGCTGTGGTTGCGCTACGCCGACGGCTTCGATGCCGCCCTGCGTCGCCTCGGGCTCGGCTACGCCGGCCTGCGCTTGCTGTTGGTGCTGTTGGTTCCGGTGCTGCTGGTCGGCTGGCTGAGCGATGTGCTCGATTCCGTGCTGCTGGGGCTGCTGTGGATCGTGTTCAGCGTCGGCGCGGTGCTGGTTTGTCTGGGGCCGGACGACCTCGAAGAAGACGTCAACGCCTATACCGAGGCGGTCGCCATGGACGATCTGTCCAAGCAGTGGCGTATCGCGGCGCGCTTCGTGGGTGCGGCGCAGGTTCCGGAGGACCCGCGGGAGCGGGCGCGCGCGGTGGCCGAAGCGGCGTTCGCCGAATCCAACAACCGAATTTTCGCGGTGGTGTTCTGGTTCACCCTGCTGGGGCCGACGGGCGCGGTGCTCTATCGTCTGGTGCGCACCTTGGCGCATTTGCCGCTCGAAGATGAGAAGGTGGGCAATGTTGCCGAAGAGGAGGACGCCGAGAACCCGCCAGAGGAGGAACGGACGGAGAGCGCGGGGCTGGCGAGTGGCCTGTGCGCCCTGCTTGAGTGGGTGCCGGCGCGCCTGGTCGCGCTGGGCTATGCGATGACCGGTAGCTTCGATCATGCGATGGACAGCTTGCGGCGCCTGTTCTGGGGCGATTCGCAGCGCATGTCGGAGAACACGCGCACGCTGCTGATGCAGAGCGGCTCCGGTTCCGCGCGGCTTGATGAAATGCTTGAGGACGAGGCCGACGCTGCCGTTCTGAGTGCGGTGTTCGCTTCGGTGATCAATCACATCCATCGCAACGTCATCGTGTGGATGACGGTGTTGGCCTTGTTTACGCTGGGCGGTTGGTTGAGTTGAGCCGACTGTCCTGCGAGCCTGCGCTGGAGGTCGATCTGCTGCGCCACGGCGAACCGGTCGGTGGCCAACGCTATCGCGGCGACGGCGTCGACGATCCGCTGAGCGAAACCGGCTGGCGGCAGATGTGGGCTGCGGTCGACAGCGAGCGCACATGGCGCCGGGTGCTGAGTTCCCCGCTGCGACGTGCGCGCGAATTCGCCGAAGCCGTGGCCGTGCAGCGCGGTATTTCCTGCGAGGTAGACGGACGCTGGCGCGAGATCGGCATGGGGGCCTGGGAGGGGCTGACGCGCGAGCAGGCGCAGGCGGCAGACGCTCGGGCCTACGCGGCGTACTACCGCGACCCGGTCGCTGGGCGTCCGGCCGGCGCCGAATCGCTGGAAGCTTTGCGCATGCGCGTCGCCGAGGCACTGGACGGCTTGGACGGGGACGGACCGTTGCTGGTGGTGGCGCATGCGGTGGTGATCCGTGCCGCCATTGCGCATGCCGTGCAGGGGTCCGCAGCGGCGATGATGCGCATTCCCGTGCCCTATGCCGGCCTGACGCGGCTACACCGCGACGGGCGCGGCTGGGCACTGCTCTGCCATCAGGGCGTTTGAGTCGACTTTCATCATGACACTGCCCGGCGGCACAGGTCCGATGGCGCACGCTTCGCTTCCGCAATTACGCATGGCGGAAGTGCTCGGCGCGTTGAGTTATGCCCTGGACATGACCGAAGGGCAGCCGCCCGGGCACTGCCTGCGCAGTTGCTGGATCGGCATGCACGTCGGTGCGGCTATGGATCTCGGGCCGGACGAACTCGCGACGCTCTATTACACCCTGCTGCTCAAGGATGCCGGCTGCAGCAGCAATGCAGCCAGGTTGTGGGAGCTCTACGGCGGCGACGATCGTTTGGTCAAGAACGACTACAAGCAGGTCGATTCGCAAAGCCTCGTTCAGCTCGGACACTTCGTGCTGCGGCATGCCGGCGCCGGGGAGGCGCTGCGCGAACGTTTCGCCCGCGTGCTGAATCTCGTGCGCCACGGCGAGGGCTTGGCCACCGAACTGGTTGCTACGCGCTGCGAGCGTGGCGCGCAGATTGCGCTGCAGTTGGGCTTCTCCACAGCGGTAGCCGATGGCGTGCATTCCCTGGATGAGCACTGGAACGGCCGGGGCAAGCCGGATGGGCTGCAGGGGGAACGTATTCCGCTGAACGCGCGCATCGCGCTGCTGGCCCAGGTGGTGGACGTGTTCCATCACGCCGGGGGGCTCAACGCGGCGCTGGGAGAGGTGCGCCAACGCTCCGGCCAGTGGTTCGATCCTGGCGTGGTGGCCGCTTTCGAGCGGGTGGCGCGGGATGCAGTCTTCTGGGCGACATTGGGCGATGCTGGCGTCGCCAACCGGGTGTTGGAGCTGGAGCCGCGCAGCGATGTGTTGACCGTTGACGAGGATCGTCTGGATAACATCGCGGAAGCCTTCGGTCAGGTGGTCGACGCCAAAAGCCCCTATACCTATGGCCACAGCGCGCGGGTAGCGCAGCTGGCCGGGGCGGTGTCCGCCGAGCTCGGCCTGGACGAAGGACGGAGGCGCTGGCTGCGCCGTGGCGCGCTGCTGCACGATGTCGGCAAACTCGGTGTCAGCAACGGCATCCTCGACAAGCCGGGTGCGTTGGACGCAGAGGAGTGGGAGCAGATGCGCGCGCATGCGCGCTACACCGAGGAAATCCTTTCGCGCATCGGTTTGTTTCGGGAGTTGGCGCAAGTCGCAGGGGCGCATCATGAGCGCCTGGACGGCAAGGGCTACCCGTACGGGCTGACAGCCGAGCGCATTAGCCTGGAAACCCGCGTCATTACGGTCGCGGATATTTTCGACGCCATTACCGCCGCGCGTCCTTACCGTGGCCCGATGCCTTTGCCGGAAGCTTTGCGTATCATGCGCAGCCAGCGCAATGTGGCAATCGACGGCCGTTGCCTGGACGCTTTGGAGGCCGTCGTACTGGGGGAGCAGGCCAGGCGGTAAGCTGCCGGGCATCGGTGCGCCACATACGGTGATCAATTAGGAATATGGGGATGTTCGTGCCTGGACCGCGGATGTTTGCGTAGTACACTGCGTAAACCTGCAGCAGGCTGAGCGCTTGCAAGGGGAACCCCAAGAGTGGTGGATGAGAGTAAGCAAGAATGAACATGGTGGCGGCGACCCATGCGGTAACGCCCAGGATTCGAGTTTGTGTGCCCCTGTCGTTTGAATGACGGACACGGGTGCCGACGGATGCCGATGCGAGATTGCCGGTGAGTCGCCTCCTGCCTGCATTGGTGCGCGGTGCCGAGCGGCTGCCGTTTCCTGTCCTCATCAAGGACGAACGGCTGCGTTGGCGCTATGCCAACGAGGCGGCCTGCGAACTGTTCGACCTGCCGCAGCCGGGCTACCAGCATCGCACCGATGCCGATCTGCTCGATCCCGCCCTGGCCGGCTCAGATGGCGGAGGATGATCGCGCTGCGCTCGCTCTGCGCGGCATGGGGGAGACACGTGAAGTCGTAGGCGGGCGCAGCTTTCGGGTCTTCCGCTACCCTTTGCACGAAGCCGGCGAAGTCTCCGGCCTGATCAGCATCGCGTTGGAGGTGACCGAGCTTGAGGCCGCGCGGCTGGCCTTCGAACGCCAGCGCGACTTCTACACGGCCTTGTCCGAGGTCACTCAGGCCGCCATCCGCGACGAATCGCATACGCCTTCCGAACTCTACGACAGCGTGTGCCGCGTCATCGTGCAGCACACCGCGGCGATCATGGCCGTGATCGCCAAGGTCGATCAAGACAACGAACAGGTGCTGTTCATCCACCAGCGCGAGAAATTCACGCATCTGCCGACGCTGCGGGGGCTCCATGTCTCGCTGGATCCGGCTCATCCGCAGGGACAGGGGGTAACCGCGCGCGCGGTGCGTGAAGGGCGGACCGTCGTGGTCAACGACGTGTTGAACGATCCGGGCATGGAGCCGTGGCACGACTTGCACCGGGAGTACGGTGTGCGCTCGGCGATCGCCGTGCCGATCACGCTGAAGGGCAAGCATGAAAACGTACTGATCGTCTATGCCGCCGAACGCGATTTCTTTACGCCCGATCTCGTGCATCTGTTGCGCGACATGGCGGATGACGTCGGCTTCTCCGTGTTGCACCAGCGCCAGGCGGAGCGCCTGCGGCATCTGGCGCTGTACGATGCGCTGACCGGCTTGCCCAACCGGCTGCAGTTCTTCGACCGTGCCGCTACGCTGCTCGACAGCGAAACTCCCTGCGCGTTGCTCGTGTTGGATATCGACGATTTCAAGTTCTACAACGACCTGTTCGGCAACGAAGCTGGCGACGCCCTGCTGACCATGGTCGGAGCGCGCTTACACGCGTTGTGCGGCGAAAATGACGTGATCGGTCGGATGGGTTCGGACGAATTCGCCATACTGCTGTGCATCGACGGCGAGTTCGACGAGGAGATTCTGCAGCAGCGCGTGGCCAGAGTGTTCGCCGAGCCTTGCGATTTCGGCTGGGATTCTCCGGTCACGTTGGGTCTGTCGGCGGGCTACGCGCGCTATCCGAGGGATGGGCATGACGTCGACAAGCTGGTGCGGCGCGCCGGCATGGCCCTGCAGGCGGTCAAGACCGATGGCGGAAACCAGCTGCGCGGTTACCTGCCGGCGCAGGAGGAGAACCTGGACCGCCGCCACGAGGTTCGCGCCGAGATCGAACGGGCGCTGGCCGAGGGGCGGGTCGAGCCGTGGTTCCAGCCGCAGGTCGATCTGCTGAGCGGCGACGTCATCGGCCTCGAGGCTCTGGCACGCCTGCGCACGGAGGATGGCGCCGTCGTCACTCCGGATTGGTTCATCGACGTGGTCGAGTCCGACGCGACGCTGATCCGCCGCCTCGGCGTCGCCATGCTGGACGGCGTCGGCATGCGGCTCTCCCATCTGCAAAAGCTGGGGCTGAATGTGCCGGTGTCGGTGAACATCGGTGCGCGCCATCTGCTCGCGCCCGGTTTCCGTCACGATCTTACCGAGCTGTTGGAGCGTCATCCGCGTCTCGCGCAGTGTCTCGAGATCGAGATCACCGAGTCGGAGAGCCTGGCGGACATGCCGCGTGCGGTGAAGATCCTGCATTGGGTGCGCGAATGCGGCCTAGGCGTAGCGCTGGACGATTTCGGCAGCGGTTACGCCTCGGTCGGCAACGTGCGCCAGCTGCCGCTGACCACGCTCAAGCTGGATCAGGAGTTCGTACGCAACCTGCCGGCCTCCGTGGACGACCAGACCATCGTCAGCGCGGTGGTGGTCGGTGTACGCGGCCTGGGTATACGCCTGATCGCCGAGGGCGTGGAAACCGACGAACACGCCGAGCTGCTCGGTGCGTTAGGCCTGACTCTTCTGCAGGGCTATGCGATCAGTCGACCGTTGCCGCTGTCGGAACTCGAACGCTGGAACGGCGGCTGGCAGCGTCCGGCCAACTGGCGCCTGTGGGCGCGGCCCGCCTCGACGCAAGGCACGGCGCTGGTCTGCGTCGGCGCCTGGTTCGGTCTGCGGCGCTGGCTGGCAAGACCCGATCTGGGCGAACCGCAGGCGGTCAGCCGTTTTCGGGAGCGGCTGCAGTGCGGGGTGGACTTCGGTTGCCCGCCACCGCTCACCGAATTCCGCAGCCTGTTCATCTCGCTCAGCGAGCGGGTGATGGAGGCCGTGGCGGACCGCAGCGCCGAAGGCGGGCGCAAGCGTGAGCAGCTGCTTGCCGAGGTCGAAGCCATGGGTCGTATGATGCGGCGCGCGATCGGACGCAGCAGTCTGATTTCCTGAATCGACGCCGTCCTATCGGCCAACTCTCAGCGCTTGTTGCCCAACTCCGCGCCGAGCCAGGCGACCAGGCCGAAGAAGACCGACTGGCCAGCCGGCAGCAGCCAGGCCGTGCCATGATGGCCGAGTATCACGGATACGGCCAACAGCAGGCCCGCCAGCACCAGCAGTTTGCCGACGAAGCTGAGCAGGCGGCGCATGCCCTGCTGGTCCAGTCGTTCGATCAGCGGCCACAAGCCAAGGCGTTCCAGCGTGCTTCGACAGCCTGCGGGGTCGATGGCGGCGTAGGCCACGCAGAGCGCGATGATGGTGTTGATGACGTAGACCGCGGTTACCAGCATGTTGGGTTCCTTGTGTATGACGGGCGTCGTCGCACGCCATGGGACTGTGTAATCATTCTTCGCGCAATGCTTCCACCGGGTCGAGCCGCGCAGCGCGCTGCGCCGGCAGCACGCCGGCCAGCAGCCCGATGAATGCGGCCAGCAGTTCCGCCAGCAGGGCGTAGATCCAGGGGGTCTTCACCGGCAGGGCCGGCACCAGCCAGCCGAGCAGGTGTGCGCCGCCGGCGCCGACCGCTAGGCCGGCGAAGCCGCCCAGCGAGGCCAGCACCACGGCCTCGCCGAGAAACAGCGCCAGGATCTGGCCGCGGCGGGCGCCCAGCGCGCGCAGCAGACCGATTTCGGCGGTGCGCTCGCGCACGCCGATGTTCATGATGGTGAAGATACCTACCGCGCCGACCAGCAGCGAGATGCCGCCCAGCGCCCCCACGGCCAGGGTCAGCACGCTGAGGATGTTGCCCAGCGTGCTGAGCATGTCCTCCTGGGTGGTGATGGTGAAGTCCTCGCTGCCGTGGCGCTGTATCAGCACCTTGCGGATGCGCTCGGCCATGAGGCTGGAGGGCACGTCCGCGGCGTAGCGCACGTCGATCTCCATCAGGCCTTCGCGGTCGAACAGCGCCATGGCGCGGCCGGCTGGGATGTAGACCGTGTCGTCCAGGTCGAAGCCCAGCACCTGGCCCTGGGGGGCGAGCGCGCCGATGATGCGGAAGGTCTCGCCGCCGATGCGCAGGCGCGCGCCGAGCGGATTGCGCGTGCCGAACAGTTCGCTGCGCAGCTTCGATCCCAGCACGGCGAAGGCGCGCGCGGTACGCGGGTTGTCCGCGGGCAGGGAGCGGCCGAGCGCCAGTTTGGCGTTCCAGACTTGAAGCAGTTGCGGGCCGGTGCCGAACACGGTGGTCCGCCGCGAGCGGCCGTCGGCCGAGGTTTCGGCGTTGCCTTGCACGCCCGGGACCATGGCTTCGACGTGCGCCAGGCGGGCCAGCGCGTCGGCGTCGCCAAGCGTCAGCGGGCGCACGCTGGCGATGGCGCCGCTGGGGACGCCGTGGGTGGTCGTGCGCCCCGGATTGACCGCGATGAGGTTGGTGCCGAACTGGCTGAATTCGTGCAGCACGAACTGGCGCACGCCTTCGCCGATCGAGGTCAGCAAAACCACTGCGGCGATGCCCACGGCGATGCCGAGCGCGGTGAGGATGCTGCGCATGCGCTGTGCCAGCACGCTGCTCAGGGACAGATGGGCGAAGTCGCGCGCACGCATTTGCGGGGCCCCCTATCGCCGCGACAGCGCCTGCACGGGGTCGAGCCGTGCAGCGCGTCGTGCCGGCAGCCAGCCGAACAGGATGCCGGTGACCACGGCCACGCCGACACCCGCCGCGATCGCCCAGGCCGGCGCGCTCAGGGGAAAGCTCGGGAACAGTCGGCGCAATCCGAACAGGCCGGCATAGGCGACCGCGACGCCGGCGGCGGCGCCGAACAGCGACAGCAGCGCCGCCTCGCCGAGGAACAGTCGGGTGATCAGACGCGGCGATGCGCCGAGCGCTTTGAGCAGGCCGATTTCCTGGGTGCGCTGGGAGATCGCAATGAGCATCACGTTCATGATCAGGATGCCGGCCACGGCGAGGCTGATCGCGGCGATGCCGGCGACGGTCAGCGTGAGCGCGGTGAAGATGCGGTCGAAGGTCGACAGCATGGCATCGAGGCTGATGATGGTGATGTCGTTCTCGCCTTCATGGCGGGCGGTGATCAGCGTTTCGATGGCGCGTTTGGCGGCCGGGATCGATTCGCGGCCACGTACTTCGACGAGCACGCGGAACAGTGCCTGGGTGTTGAACAGCGCCTGCGCTGCCGCTACGGGGATGATGGCCACGTCGTCGATGTTCGCTCCCAGCGACTGCCCTTTGGTGGCGAGCACGCCGATGACGCGAAAACGCCGGTCGCCGATACGCACGAGTTCGCCGATGGCGGCGCCCGTGCCGAACAGCTCGGTCTTGAGCGTTTCGCCGATCACGCATACCGCGGGGCCGGCGAAGGGGTCGCCTGCAGGCAGGAAGCTGCCGCGCGCGAGCTCCAGGTGGCGGACCGACTTCAGCTCGGCGGTGGAGCCGAGCACCATGACATCGCGCGAGCGGGCTCCCGCCGAGACTTCCGCATCGCCGACCACGAGCGGCGCGACTGAGGCGATCAGCGCGCTGTGGCGCAGGCTCAGCGCATCGTCCAGGGTCAGGTCGCGGGGGGTGGCGCCGAGCATGGGCGGCGCGCCGCCGGTCGTTTCCGAGCGCCCGGGCATAATGGTGAGCACGCTGCTGCCGAGGCTGCTGAACTCGCCGAGCACGTACTGCCGCGCGCCTTCGCCCAGCGCGGTCAGCACGATTACCGCGGCCACGCCGATGGCCATGGCCAAGCCCATCAGCGCAGTGCGCGCACGGGCCGCATCCAGCGCGTGCAGGGTGAAGCGCAGCCCGTCCCTGGCGAGCATGCCGGCGTTGACGGGAGGCGGCGTCATGTGGAGGCCGTTGCGTCGGACAGCACGTGTCCGTCCATGAAGCGCACCATGCGCCGGGCGCGGGAGCCGAGATCGGGGTCGTGGGTGACCACGATCAAGGTGATGCCGCGGGCGTTCAGCGCTTCGAGGATGGCGATGACGTCGGCGCCGGAGGCGCTGTCGAGATTGCCGGTAGGTTCGTCGGCTAGCAGTACTTCGGGGTCCATGATGGCGGCGCGGGCGATGGCCACGCGCTGACGCTGGCCGCCTGAGAGCTGGTCCGGGCGATGCTGGGCGCGGTCGCTGAGGCCGAGCTCGTCCAGCGCGCGCTGGACGCGCTGGCGGCGCTCGTCCACGGCCACGCCGGCCAGAACCAGCGGCAGCTCGACGTTCTCGAAGGCGGTGAGCCGTGCGATCAGGTGGAAGAACTGAAACACGAAGCCGATCTTGCGGTGTCGGACTTCGGCCTGGCGTGCATCGGAGAGCTGCGTGGTGTCGGTGCCGTCGAGCAGGTAGTGCCCGGCGCTGGGTTGGTCGAGCAGGCCGAGGATGTTGAGCAGGGTCGATTTGCCCGAACCGGATGGACCCATCACGGCGATGTATTCGCCGCGTTTGACGCTCAGCGAGACGTCGTCGAGCGCCCGTACCTCCTCGTCGCCGAGCACGAAACACCGGCTCACGCCGTCGAGTTGGATGACCGGCGCGTCGTTCACTTTGCAGGGGCCTGGTCGGCGACCGCCGATGCACCATCGGCCACGCCCTTGCGGTCGACGCTGGTGACGACTTCTTGCCCTGGTTTCAGTCCCGAAAGCACTTCGGTCCAGTTCCAGTTGGACAGGCCGGGTTCGATGCGGGTGAACTTGAGCCGGCCGCTGGCCTTGTCGAGCACATAGACCGAGTTGCCGTTGATCACCGCCTCGGTGGGAATGCGCAACACGTCCGGGTGCGCGGCGAGGATGATTTCCACGTCGGCGCTGTAGCCGGCCAGCATGTGGGCTGAGGTCGGTGTCGTGTGCGAAGCGCACGTCGATATCGACGGTGCGGGCCTGTTTTTCCAGATCGATGACGTAGGCGCCGATACGCGAGACCGTGCCTTTGAAGGCGCGTTTGCCGAAGGCGTCGAGGGTGATGCGCACGGGCATGCCGAGACGCACCTTGGAGGCGTCGACTTCGTCGATCGGCGCTTCGATGTAGAAGCAGGCGTTGTCGATGAGGTCGATCACCGGCAAGGTGGCGATGCCGGGCGGGGAAGGCGTGACGTATTCGTCCAGCTCGCCGTTGATGTCGGCGATCACGCCGGCAAACGGTGCGGTGAGGATGGTGCGGTTCAGGTTGGCCTGAGCCAGGCGTACCCGTGCCGCGGCGACCTGGCGATTGGCCTGCGCCCCCTCGCAGTCGGCAGTGCGTGCCTTGGCGGCGGTTTCGGCCTTGTCGGCCTGCTCCACTGAGACCATGCCGCGGCGGCTCAGGGTGGTCTGTCGGGCGGCCTCGCGTTTGGCGACGTCGGCCTGCAGACAGATGCTGCGGGCCTGGGCGGCGGCGGTCATGGTTTCACTCTGCGCCAGCGCGAGTTGGGCCTTGAGGTCGTCGTTGCGAAGCTCCAGCAGCACCTGCCCCTGTTTGACCGCCTCGCCCTTGTGCACGTCGAGGCGGGCGATCTGTCCGCCGACCGCGGGCGAGAGCTTGGCGCGTCGGCAGGCTTCGACCGTGCCCGCTCGGGTGTTGGCGACGGTCGCCTCGACCAGTCCGCGCTCGACGGTGGCGACGGCGACCGGGATCGGCTGCGGGCGCTGCAGCCATACGGCGAAACCGGCTACTGCCGCTATCAGCACGGCGGGAACGATGTAGCGTGGCCGTAACAGGCGCATGAGCACTCCTCCGAAAACGGGGTTCCGGGAGCTCAAAAAGCGTGCGACGTCTTTCGATGCCTCCCGCTGTTAAGCGTATCCTGCGCGGGCGATCGGCGCAGCCGGATTCGGAGTGGCGTTGACGCCGATCAGTTTTTGCCGGCGTCGTCGCTTGCTGCGGTGGTTCAGGACGCTTTCGGTACTGCCTTGACCGAATAGAACAGATCCTGCTCGATGATCCGGAACAGGCGGTCGATGTTGGGGTGGGCGCCGGGGTTGGCACGCGCGTCATCGGTGTGTTCGGCGAACAGATCGAGTGCCTCTTGAGCGGCCTTGGGCGTGAGTCCGCCGTGCTGCACTGCAACGTGGTAGTACACCGCCAGCGAACCCTGGCTGCCGGGGGCGTTCTCGATCACCGCTTCGGGCTCATAGCCGTCGCCGTAAAGTTCCAGTGCCTGGAGCTCGTCGACGGAAGGCAGCTGTTTGAGGTTTTCGGCGAAGCTGGGCATGAACGGGTTCTCCTGAGTGGGGCGCACGAGTGTAGTGAGCTCTGCGCGCTTGCTCAAGGACGGTTAGAATTCGCCGTTCGTTATCCGATCACGTCCCGTCAGGAGTTGCCGATGTCCACCAGTCACTACCTCGAGACGGCGCTCAGCGCCGCGCGCGCCGCCGAGGCCGTCATCCGCCGTTATTGGGCGCAGGGCGTCGAAGTCACGCTGAAGGCGGACGAAAGCCCGGTGACCCGGGCCGATGTCGAGGCGGAGGAGGCCATCCGCAAGGTGATCCTGGAACGGTTCCCGGAGCATGGCTTCTACGGCGAGGAAACGGGCAAGACCCGTGCCGACGCGGAGTTCACCTGGCTCATCGACCCGATCGACGGCACCAAGAGCTTCATTCGGCGTACGCCGTTCTTCTCCACCCAGATCGCGCTGATGCGCGGCGGCGAACTGATCCTGGGCGTGTCCAATGCGCCGCTGTACGGCGAGCTGGCCTGGGCCGAACGCGGCCAGGGCGCGTATCTCAACGAGCGCCGCGTACGGGTGGGCGGCGTGGAACGCCTGCGCGATGCCGCCATTTCTCTGGGCAACGTCAAGTCGCTCGCTCAGGGGCCGGCATGGGCGGCGCTTGGCGGGATCGTCGGCGAGGTCAATCGCACGCGCGGCTACGGCGATTTTTGCCACTACCACATGCTCGCTGCCGGCCAGCTCGACCTGGTCGTCGAATCGGACCTCAACATCCTCGACGTGGCGGCCCTGTCGGTGATCGTCGAAGAAGCCGGCGGCGTATTCACACAGCTCGACGGCGGGCCGCTCGGGCTGGAGAGTACGTCGGTGCTGGCGGCCGGGAGCGCCGGCCTGCATGCCGAGGTGTTGGAGCGGCTGAGCGTTTGATCGTCCGGGCTGGTGGAACTCTCCACCGATCGGCGTCGGGGGGAGGGCGCGAATCAGCGGCAGCTGCTTTTGATTCGCCTCGGTGACGTGCCCGCGAGCAGGGATGTTCGTTCGCGCCCGAAACAAAGCCGAAAGCCGAACAATACGCAGCGCGATTCGGCAAAGGTTCGATCGTCCCGGTCGCGATGAGTAAAAGGTGCGCTAGGCAGCGCCTCAGCCGGGCATGGCCCGCTGCAAAATCTTCTCCACTCCCAATCCAGCCGGCAGCATGCCGAACGCCCGCCCATGATCGCCGTCGAGCCGGCTGGCGACGAAGGCCTCCGCCACCGCCGTCGGCGCAGCCCCGATCAGCAGGCTGGCCTGCAGGGCCAGCGCCATCCGCGCGACGATGTCGCGGGCGCGAAACTCCAGTTCTGTGTCGTCCAGCAACGCCCGTTCGAGCGCATACAGGTGGCGGTCGAGGCGCGGTTCGGCCGCACGCGCCTCGGCGCACTCGCCGAAGAACGCCTCCAGCGCGGCGGGCGTTTTGTTCAGCGCGCGCAGCACGTCGAGGCACTGGATGTTGCCCGATCCCTCCCACAGGGCGTTCAGCGGCGCCTGGCGGTAGAGCCGGGCGAGCAGAAAGTCTTCCACGTAGCCGTTGCCGCCCAGGCACTCCTGTGCCTCGTTGACCAGCGGCACCGCACGCTTGCATACCCAGTACTTGCCGATCGGCGTGGCCAGGCGCTTGAGCAGGGCTTCGCCCTCCGATGCCGCAGCGCCTTCGAATGCCTTGGCGACGCGCAGCGCGAGCCACATCGCCGCTTCGGCCTCCAGTGCCAGGTCGGCCAGCACGTTGCGCATCAGCGGCTGCTCGATCAGCGGCTTGCCGAAAGCCGCCCGATGGCGGCAGTGGTGCACGGCCTGCGCCACGGCCTGGCGCATCAGGCCGGCCGAGCCGATCAGGCAGTCCAGCCGGGTTTCGGCGACCATCTGGATGATGGTCGCTACGCCGCGCCCTTCTTCGCCGATCATCACCGCCCAGGCGTCGTGGAACTCGACCTCGCTGGAGGCGTTGGAGCGGTCGCCGAGCTTGTTCTTGAGGCGCTGCACGCGCAGGCCGTTGCGCGTGCCTTCCGGACGCCAGCGCGGCAGCAGGAGGCATGACAGTCCGCCCGGCGCTTGGGCGAGCACCAGAAAGGCGTCCGACATGGGGGCGGAGAAGAACCACTTGTGGCCGTCGAGCGCATAGGCCGATCCCGGTCCGCCGTTTCCCAGGGGGGCCGCGCGGGTAGTGTTGGCGCGCACGTCGGAGCCGCCCTGTTTCTCGGTCATGCCCATGCCGATGGTCAGGCCGGTCTTCTGCGTTGCGGGGCGGTCGGAAGGGTCGTAGACGGGGGCGAGGATACCGGGCTCCCACACGGCGGCGACCTCGGGCGTCTCGCGCAGTGCCGGAAGCGCGGCATGGGTCATGGTGATCGGACACAGGGTGCCGGCTTCGAACTGATAATGCAGGTAGAACAGCACGCTGCGTACGATGCGTGCGCCGGGGTCTGTTGCGGTCCAGGTCAAGCCGTGCAGGCCGTGCTGTTTGGCCAGCGACATGCAGCGGTGGTAGGCGGGATGGAATTCGACGGCGTCGAGGCGCCGGCCCTGCGGATCGAGGAGGCGGGCTTCGGGGGGGTGTTCGTTGGCCGCGAAGCCTCGTTCGTGCAGCTCTCCTCCGGCGATGGCGCCGTATTCCGTCAGACGCGGATCGGCGATGTCCAGACCGGCCCAGGCGACCGCTTCCCGCAGTGCGGCGTCGCCGGTGTAGGCATTGCGGGGATATAGCGGGGGCGGCTGGTTGAACGTCTCGCGGTAGCCTGCATCCGTATCGGGCCGGTGCGCCGTCGTGTTCATCCGCGTTCTCCCGTATGGTCCGGCGGATGGCTTGCCTGGGTATCCGCGCGGGCCTACCAGTATTTTTCCGTGGTGATGTGTCCCGGCGTGCGTCGCCGGTTGCGGCGCAGACCGCGCTCGGACAACACCAGAGTAGTGTCGCGGATCATGTCCTGGTTGCCGCACAGCATGATCTGGGACAGGTCCGCGTCGATGCGCAGGCCGGCACGCCGTTCGAGCCGACCATCCTCGATCGCGGAGGGTATCCGGCCCGCCAGCGCGAAGTCGCAGGATTCGCGGCTTACCATGGGAATGTAGTCGAAGCGGCCGGGGTGAGCGTCGCGAATTTCATCGATGAGTTCGCGGTAGGTCAGTTCCTCGACGCTGCGTACGCTGTGCACCAGACGCAGCTGCTCGAAGCGCTGCCAGGCCTCGGCGGTCCTGAGCAGGCAGAGGAACACGCCCAGGCCGGTACCGGTGGCGAGCATCCACAACTGTGCGGCGGAGGGCACCTCGCCGAGCGTGAAGAAGCCGCTGGCGTTGCGGCCCACCCACAGCGTGTCGCCCTCGCCGAGCCCGAGCAGCGCGGTGGTGAGGGGGCCGCCCTCGACGGTGTTGTAGTAGATTTCCAGACCGGGTTCGTCCGGCGGGGTGACGCAGGAATAGGGGCGAGCGATGCGTTCGCCGTCGATGTCCAGCCCGATGCGGATGAACTGCCCCGGCGTGAAGCGGTTGATCGGGGCGTCGATGCGCAGCGAATACAGACGCTCGGTCCAGCGGCGTTTTTCCGTGATGCGGCCTGCGAGCCAATCGTCCATGGCGTAGTGCGACCTCCCTGTGGCGAAGACGATGGGGTCACTATGCGACTGGGTGGGGAGGTGTCGCAAGCCGTGAGGGGGTGTGGTTTTTTACGCATTTCCCGGCGCTGAGGAGGTGTTTCGTGAGCGAATCGGGGCCGCTGCTTTCGATCGGTGTGGGTGACGCGCACGAAACAGGTGCCGATCGGTCAACGAATACGCTGCTCAAATCCGCGCGACCGATCAAACCATCAACCATCGCTCGCTTCTCTCCCAAAGCGACAGACAAAGAGACACCACGGTCAGCCACGGCGTAACCGAACTGTAACGCCCATTCGCTTCATGGCCTGCCATGCATCGGCTACACTCGGACGCTTTGTCTGCGTGGAGATCGCCGAACGTGTCCGAACCTTCCAGTCTGCATCTGCTCCTGATGGCCATCCTGCAGGGGGTGACCGAGCTGTTTCCGATCAGCAGCCTGGGACACAGCGTGCTGATCCCCGGCCTGCTGCACTGGCCGATGAACCGCGACGCACCCTGGTTTCTGCCCTTTATCGTGGTGCTGCATCTGGGTACGGCGACTGCGCTGCTGCTGTATTTCTGGCGCGACTGGGCGCGGCTGTTCGGCGGCTTCATCCGGGCGCGCGGCTCGTTCAGCGATCCGGATGCGCGCCTGCTGTGGATGCTGGCGGTGGGTACGGTGCCGGCCGGGCTGCTCGGTTTGGCGCTGGAGCATCAGATACGCCACCTGTTTGCGGCCTTCCAGATCGTCGCCGTCATGCTGATGGTCAACGGCCTGATGCTGCTGCTCGGCGACTGGCTCAAGCGGCGCACGCCCAATGGCGACCTCGGGACGCTGACCTGGGGCAAGGCCTTCGGCATCGGCATCGCGCAGTCGCTGGCGCTGATTCCGGGCATGTCTCGCTCCGGCGCGACGCTGGTGGCCGGGCTCGGTTCGGGGCTGGATTACGCCTCCTCGGCGCGCTTCTCCTTTCTGCTTGCCACGCCAATCATCGCCGCGGCCGGCGTGCTGGAAGTGCCCAAGCTGCTGCACCACGGCGCGGCCATGCACGGCCTGCTGCACTGGATCGTGATCTCCGGCGTGTTGGCTGGCGTGTTCGCCTGGGGTTCGACCTGGTTCCTGATGCGCTGGTTCAAGGACCACGAGTTCAGCGCCCTGCGTCCCTTCGCCGCCTACTGCCTGCTGTTCGGTGGAGTGGCGCTGCTGCTAGGCTGATTCCCCTCAGCCGAACAGAGCCTTACTTTCGCGACAGGTCCTTGTCGCGGAAGTCGCACAAATCGCTGATCGGGCAGGCGCCGCACTTGGGCGCGCGCGCCGTGCAGACGTAGCGTCCGTGCAGGATCATCCAGTGGTGTGCATCCTGGCGGAATTCCGCCGGCACCAGCCGTAGCAGGCGTTTCTCCACTTCCAGAACGGTCTTTCCCGGCGCGATACCGGTGCGGTTGGCCACGCGGAAGATGTGTGTGTCCACGGCGATGGTTGGTTCGCCGAAGGCCGTATTGAGGATGACGTTGGCGGTCTTGCGCCCGACGCCGGGCAGAGCCTCGAGCGCCGCGCGGTCGCGCGGCACTTCGCCGCCGTGGCGCTCGAGCAGCAGGCGGCAGGTCTTGATGATGTTCTCGGCCTTGGCGTTGTACAGGCCGATCGTCCTGATGCGTTCCTTCAGCCCGTCGAGTCCAAGGTCGAGAATGGCCTGCGGCGTGTTGGCGATTGGGAACAGGCGCGCGGTGGCCTTGTTGACGCCCTTGTCGGTGGCCTGCGCGGACAGCACCACGGCGACCAGCAGTTCGAAGGGCGTGCGGTAATGCAGTTCGGTGGTCGGGTGCGGGTTGGCGTCGCGCAGGCGCGAGAAGATGGCGTGGCGTTTGGCGGCGTTCATCGTCGACAGGCATCCGAAGGGCAGAAACGAGCGAGCCCCGCGTCGGCGGGGCTCGCTCATTCTACCCGAGATACGCCGGGATCAGACGTGGCGGAAGTGGCCGACGTCCGGAACGTGCTCGTAGCTCTCGGCCGCTTTGGCCTCGAAGTCATGCAGCATTTTCCCGTGCTCTTCTTCGAGATGGTGCATCGCCTTGTCGTCGAGCTTGGGGAAGATGATGTTGCGGATGAACGAGCCGAGATCTTCCATGCAACTCGCCCAGTATCTGTCGTTCAGATGGAAGCTGTGTTCGGAATGCTGGCCCATCGGATAGTGCTGGAAGCGCAGGCCCATGGTGGCCTTGAGGTCGGCATCCTGTTCGACGAAGGCCTTGGCCCAGTCGTACCACCACTTGTAGTAGCTCTCCTGGAGCTCGGGGCCGAACTGGCTCTTCTCGAAGAATGCGCTGATGGTCATGCGCGGCGCGAGGCCGTAGCTGGTACCGCGGGTGCCCGCGAAGGGAAAGTGGCCGGACATGCTGGGGCTCTCCTCTGAATGTAGTATGTGTCTCGTTTCTGGATTCGGGGGCTGCGCGGCTGCCATCGAGGCAGAGTGCGTCCCTGTAGCCTGCAAGATCTTCGGTGGTTCAGCAGTATATCAGGGTTTTCCGAATTTCAACCGTTGTCCGGCGGCATCGCCGTGCGGCGCCGTTCCGCGGCTTCGGCGGCCGCTTGTTTCTTGGCCCGCGTACGCTCGATGGCGGCTTGAATCGCGGCCTTGCGCGGATCTTCCGTTCCGGTTTTTGCGACCGCTTTCTTCCGCGCCAGACGCGCCTCCCGTTCGCGCTTCTCCGCGGCCAGCCGCTGCTGCCGTGCGTTGAATCGTTGTCGGGCCGTGTCGGCCTTGCGGCGCTCGCGCTTGCGGGGACTGTCGATCAGCGGCCAGTGTCGGCCTTCACGGGCCGGCGGGTCCATGCGGATGCAGTCGACGGGGCAGGGCGGCAGGCACAGCTCGCAGCCGGTGCACTCGTCTTCGATCACCGTGTGCATGAGCTTGGCCGCGCCGAGAATGGCGTCCACCGGACAGGCCTGAATGCACAGCGTGCAGCCGATGCAGACGCTTTCGTCGATGCGGGCGACGGCTTTTTCCTTGTGTTCGCCATGGCTCGTGTCCAGCGGCTTCGGCGAGCGTCCGAGCAGCCGGGCGAGGGCACGGATGCCGGCATCGCCGCCGGGCGGGCATTGGTTGATGTCGGCCTCGCCCGCGGCGATGGCTTCGGCATAAGGGCGACAGCCGGGATAGTCGCACTGGCCGCATTGGGTTTGCGGCAACAGGGCGTCGATGCGCTCGACCATGGGCACGCGCGCGGCGCGGCGCCGGGCAAGGACATAGGTCGCCAACAGAGCGATGGCGAGCAGGGCGATGGGAACCAGGACGAGGTACGGCATTGGCGTGCGGCGTATCGGCTGCGGCAGAGCATGAAAACGGCCGGCAAGTATCCGGCAGCCCGGCGCGCGAGTGCAACCGCGGCGGCGTGGCATGCCGTGTGCGGTCGCATGGCATAGACTAGGACGAACAATCTGCTGCGCTTTCGCGGTGCAGCCTCGGCCGACGGCCGAACACCGTTGCAAGGAATACGCATGACCATGATCGAAGCCGCCAAAGCAGGGAAGCCGGCGCAGGCGGACGACGCCGAGATCATTTCGATCTCGCATCTGTCCAAGACCTACGATTCGGGCTATCGGGCGCTCAAGGACATCAACCTGCAGATCCGCAAGGGCGAGATCTTCGCGTTGCTGGGGCCGAACGGCGCCGGCAAGACCACGCTGATCAGCATCATCTGCGGTATCGTCAGGCCGAGCGGCGGGCAGGTGCTGGTCGGCGGCTACGACATCGTGCGCCAGTACCGTCGCACGCGGGCGATGATCGGCCTGGTGCCGCAGGAGCTGACGGTGGACGTGTTCATCAGCCCCTGGACCACGGCCAGCCTCAGCCGCGGCATGTTCGGCAAACCGCCGAATCCGGCGCATATCGAGAAGGTGCTTAGGGACCTTTCGCTGTGGGACAAGCGCAACAATCACATCCTCACGCTCTCCGGCGGCATGAAACGTCGCGTGCTGATCGCCAAGGCGCTGGCGCACCAGCCGGACATCCTGTTCCTGGACGAGCCGACCGCTGGGGTCGACGTCGAACTGCGGCGGGAAATGTGGCAGTTGGTGCGCCGGCTGCGCGAGAGCGGCGTGACCGTGATCCTCACCACTCATTACATCGAGGAGGCCGAGGAGATGGCAGATCGCATCGGCGTGATCCACCGCGGCGAGCTCATCATGGTCGAGGACAAGGTGGAGCTGATGCGCAAGTTGGGCAAGAAACAGCTGACGCTGAATCTGCAGGAACCGATCGAGCGGCTGCCGCCCGGTCTCGATGCCTATGATCTCATCCTCGCGGACGATGGGTTGGAGCTGCTTTACAGCTACGACGCCCAGGCCGGGCACACCGGCATCGCCGCGCTGCTCGCCGCCCTGCACGAAGCCGGTATTCGGTTCTCCGACCTGAACACCAAGCAGAGTTCGTTGGAGGAAATTTTCGTGAGCCTGGTGGAGGAGGAGCGGACATGAACCTGCGTGCCGTCTGGACCATCTATCGTTTCGAGATGACGCGCATGGGCCGCACGCTGGTGCAGAGCGTCATCTCGCCGGTGCTGTCCACCTCGCTGTATTTCGTGGTGTTCGGCGCTGCGATCGGCTCGCGCATTACGCACATGGACGGCATCAGCTACGGCGCGTTCATCGTGCCCGGGCTGATCATGCTGACCCTGCTGACCAACAGCGTGCTCAACGCCTCGTTCGGCATCTATTTCCCGAAATTCACCGGCACTATCTACGAGCTGCTGTCGGCGCCGGTGTCCTCCTTCGAGGCCGTGCTGAGCTACGTCGGCGCCGCGGCCACCAAGTCGGTGATTCTCGGCCTGATCATTCTCGCCACCGCCGAGCTGTTCGTGCCGCTCAAGATTCTCCACCCTGTGTGGATGGCGTTGTTCCTGGTGCTGACCTCGATCGCGTTCAGCATGCTCGGCTTCATCATTGGCATCTGGGCCGACAACTTCGAGAAGCTCTCGGTGGTGCCGACGCTGATTCTCACGCCGCTGGCCTTTCTCGGCGGCAGTTTCTACTCGATCAAGATGCTGCCGCCCGTGTGGCAGACCGTGTCGCTGTTCAATCCGGTGGTCTACCTGGTCAGCGGTTTCCGCTGGAGCTTCTACGGTTCCGGCGACGTCAGCATAGGCATGAGCCTCGGCATGACGCTGCTGTTCCTGCTCCTGTGTCTGGCGGTGGTCTACTGGATATTCAGGACCGGCTATCGGCTCAAGAGCTGATCCGGGCGGCGGATGTACCTATCGCAGAGGGAAACGTCCCATGAGCATGCATCTCTGGCTGGCCTTCGTCGCGGCTTCCGCGCTCCTGGTGGCGATTCCGGGCCCGACGGCGCTCACGCTGGTCAGCTATTCGGTCAGCCACGGGCGGGGCAACAGCGCACTGCTGGTCCTGGCCGTGATGCTCGGCGATTCCACCGCGCTGACCCTCTCGTTGCTCGGCCTCGGCGCGCTGCTTGCGACCTCGGCGCTGTGGTTCGAGGCGGTGAAATTGATCGGCGGTCTGTATCTGATTTACATCGGTATCAGGCTCGCCCGTTCAGGGCGCGGCAGCGTGCCGCAGGCTGCGGCCGCCGCGCCGGGTACGCGCAGGCGATTGTTCGCCAACACCTATCTGGTCACCGCCTTCAATCCGAAGGGCATCATGTTCTTCATCGCCTTCCTGCCGCAGTTCGTGAGTCCCGGCGCGGCGGCCGTTCCGCAACTCTGGCTGCTGTCCGTCACGTTCGTGGTCGTGGCGGCGGTCAGCGCGACGCTCTATACGCTGTTCGCGGCCAGCATCCGCAAGGTTCTGAATACGCCGCGGGCGCAGGGCTATTTCAATTTGGCTGGTGGTTCGCTGCTGACGGTGGCGGGGGCGTGGGTTTTGCTTGCCAAGCGTGGTGTTTGATTGTTGGTTGGTTGGCGGTATGTCGAGGCGATGGTTCTTGGTGTGAATCAGCGGCGGGTGTTTTTTGGCGTACGATGACTGAAAGCGGTGTCTGGCAAGCAATGGTGGTCTGTTTCGTGCGCGATTCGACGTTTCTGACTTCGGCTGGTGGTGCGATGCGCAGATGCCACTTCCCATTGTTCATGCGCAGAGGCCCGTTTCGGGCGCGAATCAGCGTTTCCAGTATTGATCCTACTTGGGTGACGCGCCCGAGCCCCTTTCTTTGCGCATTTCAAAGAAAAAATCGTCGGGAACGATTTTTCGCGCAAGCCCCGAAGGGGTGAGGCGCAGAGATGCGCCGAACAAACCGGCTCGGGCGCGTCACCGATTCAGAACGAATCTCCAAACATTGAATCGCGCCCGAAACAGATCACCAAGGCCAATCAGTACGTCGCCTTCGACCACACATGATCAAAACCAAAAACGCTGACTAGCGCCCGAAAGATCCTAAGCACATGCGAAGCTTAGACATGTCCTTTTATGACCGCCTATCGTCACAATAGGCTATCGTTCAAGCCATGGAGCGAGGCGATGATGTGTCCTCATCCATACCGCAAGGAAACGGAACATGAGTGCCGCAAGCAAACGCACAGCCCTGCTCGTCATCGACGTTCAGCAGTCCTTCCGCCAACGCCCGTACTGGAGCGAAGACGAGGCCCCCGCCTTTTTCGCCAACCTGCAGCAAGTCGTCGACCGCGCTTCCGAGACGGGCGTGCCGGTGCTCCAGGTGTTCCACACGGACGACAGCGAAGGTCCGCAGGGCTCCTTCTCGCGCGATTCGGGCTTCGTCGCCACCTTGCCCGAGCTGCGCATCGAACCCGATGCGGTGTTCTACAAGCAGGTGCACTCGGCGCTGTTCGCGCGCAGTGACGAAGGCGGCACACTGGAACAGTGGCTGCGCGAGCACCACATCGAGCGGGTCGTCGTCACCGGCATCCGCACCGAGCAGTGCTGCGAGACGACCACGCGCCATGCTTCCGACCTAGGCTACGAGGTGCGCTTCGTTACCGACGCCACGCTGACCTTTCCGATGACCTCGCCCTCCGGTCGGACGTATTCGGCGCAGGATATCCGCGATTGCACGGAGCTGGTGCTGGTCGACCGTTTCGCGACCATCGTCACGCCGGAGGCGGCGCTGGCGTGAGGGAGGTGGTGTTCGCGCTGCCGCCGTCGGTGGTCCTGCTCGACGTGGCGGGGCCGGCCGAGGCGTTTCGCATCGCCAATCAGTTCGTACCCGGCAGTTATGCGCTGCGCTATGCCTCGCCGTTGCCGCAGCTGCGGTCGGGGGTGGGGCTGGAGTTGGCGGGGCTTGAGCCGCTGCCGCAGTCGCTCGTCGAGGATTCCATCGTGCTCGTGCCGGGTGTGGTGACCGAGGGCTTCGACATGGACGCCGAACCGGCACGCGCGTTGAGCGAATGGCTGGCGCGCACGGTCGACGAGCGGCTGACGCTGATGTGCGTCTGCGCGGGTGCGCTGTTCGCGGCGCATGCCGGCTTGTTGGCGGGACGCGAGTGCACCACCCATCACGTACACCTCGACGAGCTGCGCCGGGCGGAGCCGAGCGCACAGGTGCACGACAACCGTATTTTCGTCGAGGACGGGCCGGTGGTGACCAGTGCGGGTATCACCGCCGGCATCGATCTGGCTTTGTATCTGATCGGGCGCGACCTCGGCATGCAGGCGGCGGCCGAGGTCGCGCGGGCGATGGTCGTGTACCTGCGCCGCGCCGGCTCCGATCCGGCGTTGTCGCCCTGGCTGTTGCACCGCAACCATCTGCACGCGGCCGTGCATCGGGTGCAGGACTCGGTCACGGCCGAGCCGTGTGCCGAGTGGTCGTCGCAGCGCTTGGCCGAAGTGGCCTGCACCAGTCCGCGCCATCTCGCTCGGCTGTTCGCCGAGCATGCCGGCTGCACGCCGCTGGAGTACGTGCAGCACCTGCGCCTGGCGCTGGCGCGCGATCTGGTCACGCAGAGCGACCTGGATATGGAGCGCGTCGCCGAACGCGCCGGCTTCAGCTCCGCCCATCAACTGCGCCGCGTATGGCGGCGCTGGGAGGCGCAGCCGCCGGGCGTGCTTCGCGGCCGCGGCCGGGCCGCGCATTGATGGCGCGAATAGCGGTGAAGATCGGATGATGCGTCTACGAACGGACCGGGATGCCGGATCTCTCGGCGTCTTCCCGGCCGTTTCGCGTCTGCTGGTTACTTGCGCGCGACCAAGGTGAAGCACATCGGTAGTTGTGCCGGACGCTGCGTATAGATGTCGTAGTCCACTTCGCGGTTCGAATGCGGATGTTCGCGCAGACGCTCGATGGCGAATCCGGCCGCGGCGCAGGCTGTGACGATGTCGCCAAGCGTGTGAGTAAACCAGTAGGAAGCGATGCTGGTCTGTTCCCGGCTGCCGTCGTAGGTGATCGCCTCGTTCGATACGAAGGGGGCGAGTTCGAAATACGAGCGCACCGGTTTGAACGGGTCCGCTGCCTCGGGATCGAACATTTCCAGAATCGGGTGGGTTTCGTAAATCACCAATGGCGCCTTCGGCGCGAGCAGTTCCGACGCCACGGCAAAGAAATGCTCCAGATCCGGCATCCAGTTCAACACGCCGATGGTGATGAGGCCAAGATCGAATCCTCGTGGCACGTCCGGCGGCAAGTCGTATATGTCGGCGCAGAGGAAGCGGCAATCCGCCCCGGCGATGGCGGCAAGCTGTTCGGCCTGTTCGAGAAAAGCGGACGACTGGTCGATGCCCAGCGCCGGGACCGCGCCCAGTGCGGCCATGGACAGCAGTTCGCGCCCGTTGTTGCAGCCGATCTGCACGGCTCGTTTGCCGCGAGGCTGCAGCGAAGCCAATGTCGCCGTCAGCGTTTCGTCGAGCACGCTGAAGCCCGGCTGCGCGAAGCCCGCCACCAATGCGTTCCATTCGCCGGTTTGCTTGTGCAGCGGGGCCGAAGCGTTCCAGGCGGCGCGATTGGCGGCGGTGATATTGGCGAGATCGGTCATGGTCTGTCTCGATGATCTGTGTACGTGAGGGACGCGGCAGTTTGCTATGGCGGCAGCCTGTCGGGCAAATCCGTACCGCATGGCGTCGTCGTGTCGGCCGGTCCACTCGCAATGGCGGTTTTGCCCGCTCAGGGCGCGGACAGGCAACGTCCCTAGGCCGCCAGTTCGGCGAAGCCCGCGGCCAGCGCGTCGAGCGCCTTGCGCACGGCCGGCGGCGGTAGCTGAAAGGCCCCGCCGTGAAGGCGGGGCGATCGGTCACTTCAGCGGCAGGTACACGTCCGTCACCAGCTCGTGTTCCGGCGTTTCCGGCATCAGGTTGCGGTAGCAGAAGAACAGCGGGAAGTCGCGCAGTTCCTCACCGCTCTCGGGCAGCCAGTCGCGATACAGGAAGTAGGCGGCATCGCCGATGCGGTCATGGGAGCCGAAGTGGCGTACCACGGCGCAGCGCCCGCCCGGGATCAGCTTGTTGACCACCCCCTGCGGGTTGTTCTCCGGAATCATCTCGGGCACCGAGCCGCAGATGTCGAAGCGGAAATCCTCCGGCGGGGTGGTGTCGGGATCGTCGTAGGCGACGCCGAAGGTTTTGCTGGTCTTGACTGGAGAATAGCCTGTGGTCTTGCGCCATTCGATGAACAGCTTGGCCGAGTCGTTGACGCCCTCGGATGGGCCGTGGTGCTCCACTGCCGCGATGCGGGTTTGTGGGAAGTCGACGATTTGAACGTCCATGATTTGTTTCCTTTCTCTATTCGGGAAGCGATAGTGCTCGTGCCACGGCTTCCAGGCCGGGCGTTTCCTGAATTGAGAGGGCGTCTGGCCGAAGGCGTTCTTGAACGCGCGCGAGAACGACTCGGGATTCTCGAAACCCGCCTCCATGGCGATATCGATGATCCGAACGTCGCCGAATGCGAGTCGATACGAGGCGCGCTTGAGCCGCATCAGCTGGATGTAGCGTGTCACGCTGATGCCGGCGTATTGCGAGAATTGCCGGTGGAAGTGGAATTTCGAGAAATTCGCCACCCGGCTCAGGCGCTCCACGGACAGGTCCTCGGCAAGGTGCTCGTCGATGTAGTCGAACACCTTGCCGAGCCGTTCCGCGTATGCCGCTGCTCTGGCTCCGTTCACTGCCTTGCCTCCTCAATTCGGGGGCCACTATGCCCGACGCGCAGAGCCCTATCCTGACCGAGCTTGCTGTGTTGGGAGTATAAGGAAGCGAATATCGTGCAAGGTCGTTGGTCGTCTGCGCAGCCACCTACCGGCGCGACTTTTGAGTCTCCCTAGGGCGCAAGTTTGAGGAATGATTCCGGATTTGGGGTGAAATTGGCGTAAAGCGGCAATAGCGCACCGCCGAGAGCACGCGCATTGGTGCCGACCTTCCCAGCCCGTAGCAGGGGCATATCCACTCCTTTCCAGTCGTGGAAACTCATGGCCTGTTTGACGCTGTCGATCAACGCTGCCAGAACTCCGCGGTCGAACGAACCATCTATTATTATGCCCTCCAGGTCGAGCAGGCTTGCCGCTGCATTGATCGTCATTGCCATGGCCGCGCCGGCTTGAGCCAGCCACTGATTGGTTTCTTCCCGCCACGGCGCTTGAAACGCTCGTTCATCACTCCAGGCGCTGGGGTCGAGGCCACAGGCTTTGTAGCGCATTTCCAAATTCAGCAGCGAGGCGACGCTCAAGAGCTGCGGTGGTTTGCGTTGTTGCTCAGTGTCGCTCATGGATAAGGGCATGGAGCCCACGGCGCCGGCGTTGCCGTGCAGGCCGTGATGGAGTTGGCTGTCGATCACCAAACCGCCACCGATGAAAACGTCGACGTAAAAGTACAGAAAACTGTGCAGGCTGCGTCCCCGGCCCACGACCAGTTCCGCGACGCAGGCGGCCGCCGTATCCTTTACGAAATCGATGGGTAGCGAGCAGAATTTTTCGATCTCTGCGATATGGTCGATGTGTTCCCATTTCTGCTCGTAGTCCGGCGGGAATCCCAGCAATTCGCCCCAATCCTGGATCGCCAAGGGCGCCGTGACGCCGATGCCGCTGATCAGCTCGGCCTTCTCTGGGCCGAGTGTGTGGGTCAGCGAGTGCAACAATTCCTCGATCCTGCCGAAGATTTCGGCGGGATCCGGGACGTCATAGGTAAAACTCAGGCATTCGCGCACCTGCGCGCTGAAATCGACCAGCAACAGGTCTGTGCTGCGCCGCCCAATGTTTATGCCGATCGAAAATGCCCCATCGGGATTGAGCGCCATCGGCACCGAGGGTTGGCCGACCTTACCCCTCACCGGGGCTTCTCTAATGACCAAGCCGTCCTCCTCCAGCCTGCCCATGATCTGCTGCACGGTTTGCGCGGACAAATGGGTGGCGCGCGCGATCTGCGCCTTGGAGCAGCTGCCGTTCAGGCGAATGGTCTGCAGCACAACGCGTTCGTTGAATTGCCGCATCCCCCCCTGATTGGACCCGTGCGATAGCGGGCCTGGGCGCTTAGACCCGGCTTTGTTCATAACCCGTCTCCATGCGTGAACTACCTCCTTTGCTCATCGTGTATGCGTGCATAGAGGTATCGTCGGACAGGGACAAAATGGACTTCCCTACTCATCTCGTTTGCGAGGATTTCAGCCGCTTTCGAGGGCTGCCGACCGTTTATTCAGGTGGTACTCAAGGTTTTCCGCGGTTTGCATATGCGGGCGAACCGGTCGTTCGCCCGTTATTGGCGATGTTTGTCCAGCGTGATTCCTGGATCCCAATCCGAGCCGCGGAGCGTTGCCGGTTCAGGGTGCTCGCCATTAAATCAAATCTGCTTTGTATGGTATCGCCGCCGTCGAAATCAGCAGACTTCCATATGCTGTTCGCCGGCCTTTTCGCCGCATTGGCAGTCGATTCTCCGCGGAACGATACGGAGATATTAGCGCTAGAATTATTTTAATCAATCTACTTGATTTATTCTGAATGCGAACTATAAGCTCCCGATAACTCTATAGACGGCGCTGTGAGAACCACGTCCGCAAAGCGCTATTTGCATAGAGTTTTAGGTCGGGAGTTTCAAAGGGAGAAAACGAGGAAAAATCATACATCGTGATCCTGCGAAGACTGCAACCGGGTTTTCGACCATGGATCCATGATTAGTGGAGGAGGTTCACATGCCTATAAAGTTGAATAAAAAGGCCATCGGATTGAGTGCGGCGGGCGCGGCCCTGCTGATCTTTTCGTGCGCTCAGGCTAATGCATCACAGCTCAGTGCTTGTCTGATCACCAAGACGGACAACAATCCTTACTGGATCACCATGCAGCATGCGGCGGCGGCCAAGGCCAAAGCGCTTGGCATCAAGCTTTATGCGTATGCCGGCAAATATGATGGCGATAACGCCACGCAGGTGAACGACGTCCAGACCTGCGTCGCCAATCAGGTCGATGCGATCATCATCGCGGCTTCTTCGCCGAAAGGTATCGCGCAGACTCTCGATCGGGCGCACAAGGCGGGCGTGTTGATCATAGCGGTCGATACGCTGCTCAATCCGGTCAACACCGCGCAGGTGACCTTCGCCACCGACAACTTCGAGGCCGGCCAGCTTGACGGCGAGTGGGCGTTGAAGACCCTCGGCGCCAAGGCGAAGTCCGCCAAGATCGGCATGGTCGACCTGGCCATCAATCAGCCGTCGGTCGGTGTCGAGCGCGACCAGGGTTTCATGAAGGGCTTCGGCATCAACATCAAGAATCCCAACAAGTGGGGCGATGAAACCGATCCGCGCATCGTCGGCCATGCCGTCTCGGGTGGTGCCGAAAACGGCGGTCTCAAGGCGATGGAGCAACTGCTCGCGATCAACAACAACATCAACCTGGTCTATGCGATCAACGAACCGGCCGCGTTCGGCGCCTATCAGGCGCTGAAATCCTCCGGGCGTGCCGGCAAGGCCACGCTGGTGGCGATCGACGGCAGCTGCCCCGGGATCCAGTGGGTCAAACAGGGGATCATCGACGCCGATGCCATGCAGTTCCCCCAGCGCATGGTCGTCAAGGCGCTCGAGACCGTGGTGCAGTACAAGAAGGACGGCACGGTGCCCAAGCCCAGCAAGGGACTGTCCTACTTCAACACCGGCGTGAAACTGGTGACCGCGCACCCCGTCCCGGGCGTGCCGTCGATCACTCCGGCTGAAGGTGCCAAGATTTGTTGGGGCTACACTAAGTCCTAATACGCACACTCAGGCCGCTAGATGGGCTTGGGGCGGCGCAACGCATTACCGCCTCAAGCCCCGTTGCCTGTCGGTAGCGGGAGACCGCATTCCATGCCAAGCGCACTTCAGAACGGAGAGAACGGGGTGAGTACACAACCTCTTGAGCCGGCGGCTGCGTCTCCAGATTCTCAAACGAGCGTCAGTGGCCCGCATTTTTCGAGCGATCGGTCATTCATCAAGCGCATCCAGCATATCTTGCACCGCACGCCCTCGATCGTGCCCTTGCTGGTTCTGCTCATGGCCGTCATCGGTTTCAGCATTCTTCTCGGCCATCGGTTTCTGTCGCCGTTCACGCTGACCCTGATACTGCAGCAGGTATCCGTCATCGGCATCGTCACCGTCGCGCAGACGCTGATCATCCTGACCGCCGGCATCGACCTCAGCGTCGGCGCCATCATGGTGTTGAGTACGGTCGTGATGGGGCAGGCCGTCATGCACTACGGTTTCCCCGGGCCCTTGGCAGTCGGACTCGGTTTGTTCGTCGGTCTGCTGTGTGGCGTGATCAACGGCTGGCTGGTCGCGAACATCAAGCTGCCGCCGTTTATCGTCACCCTGGGCACATGGCAGATTTACCTGGCCACCAACTATCTGTACTCGAACAACGAATCCATTCAGTTTCAGACGCTGCAGGCGAAAGCGCCGGCGCTGCTGTTTCTCGGCAACACGTTCAACGTTCTGGGAGCGTCCTTCACATACGGCGTGATTCTGATGTTCCTGCTCGTGGCGCTGTTCGCTTATGCGCTGTTCAAAACCAGTTGGGGGCGTTATGTCTACGCCGTCGGGGACGATTCGGAGTCCGCGCGCCTGGCGGGCGTGCGAACCAAGCACATCCTGTATTCCGTCTACATCTTGTCCGGCCTTATCTGCGCGCTGGCCGGCTGGGTGATGGTCGGGCGCGTCGGCGCGGTAACGCCGCAGGCCGGCGAACTGACCAATATCAGCAGCATCACGGCCGTGGTGATCGGCGGGGTTTCCCTGTTCGGTGGGCGTGGCTCCATCTACGGCGCCTTCTTCGGCGGCCTCATCGTGGGCGTCTTCACCCTCGGCCTGCGCATGGCGGGTTTCGATCCGCAGTGGACCTATCTGCTCATCGGCGCGCTCATCATCGTGGCGGTGATGGTGGACCAATGGATACGGAAGGTGTCGGCATGACTCAGCCCATTCTCGAAGCACGGAATATCGTCAAGCGATTCGGCGTGGTGACCGCGCTCGATCACTCGGATTTCGACCTGTATCCGGGCGAGATACTCGCCGTGATCGGCGACAACGGGGCGGGCAAGTCCACGCTGATCAAGGTCCTGACGGGAGCCTTGACCCCGGACGAGGGGCAGGTCTTGCTGGGAGGCAAGGAGGTTCGGTTTTCCTCGCCGCTGGAGGCGCGTCAAGCCGGTATCGAAACGGTCTATCAGACGCTTGCGCTGTCTCCGGCGTTGTCCATCGCGGACAACATGTTCATGGGGCGCGAGCTGAGAAAGCCGGGCTTCCTCGGCAAGGCCTTGCGCATGCTCGACCACAAGAAGATGGAGGAGATCGCGCGGGAAAAGATTACCGATCTGGGAGTGCAGACCATTCAGGATATTTCCCAGGCGGTCGAGACCTTGTCCGGCGGCCAGCGGCAGAGCGTGGCGGTGGCGCGGGCCGTCGCTTTCGGCAGCAAGGTGGTGATTCTGGACGAACCCACCGCGGCGTTGGGCGTCAAGGAATCCCGGCACGTGCTCGATCTGATCCTCGACGTGAAGGCGCGCGGCATTCCGATCGTGCTGATCTCGCACGACATGCCGAGTGTTTTCGAGGTCGCGGACCGCATTCACATCCATCGTCTCGGCAAGCGGCTCTGCGTCATCAATCCGGCCGACTACACCATGTCCGATGCGGTCGCCTTCATGACCGGCGCGCGTCAGCCGGACGAGATGCAGATGGCCAGCTAGCCGCACAATAAGCACCACAATTGCGGCGCAGCCTGCCGCTGGCGACGCCCACTACACCAGTGGCAGGCTGCATCGAACAACGTGAAGCGCGCTGGCCCCTCATCTCGAAGACGGCACGCATCTTCATGGCGCGGCCCGGTGTTCTTCGTCCCGCTTGCGACCGCGTGCAATCAGCCGTGGTGGCGTGAAGACGTTCAGTTCCGGGAGCGCGTCATCGTATCGTTCGATCTCGACCAGACAACTGTTAGCGGACGGTCCCTGCGCGAACGAGGAGGTCCCGATATCGTGGGTCACGGCATTGGGGTCGCCGTGAATTTCCAGGCTCAGCGGGTCCGTCGGGTCCAGCACGTCGTACCAGGCGCCTGTGGCGATCTGCACCACGCCGGGTTGCAGGGCGTCCGATAGTCGGACGCCGGCCAGCAGCGCGCCGCGGTCGCCTCTCGCAGGCCGCGTACAGAGGCGTTCTGCGGGTTCATGCGCAACGGTTCGCGCCCGCGGATCTTCGACTCCTGACGGGTGACGCCATGATCGAGCTGGCTGTGCAGGCTGGAACGGGCGTTCTGACGATAAATCTCAGGAGAAGACAAAGTTGAACGAAGAGTAGTCCATTCACTTTAAAGGCAACCCTGCTGTGAGCCGAATTATTCCAAACAATCAGATTACCCTGCTGCAAAACGGCGAAGCTTATTTTCCGGCGATCGAAGCGGCGCTGGACCGGGCGGTGCATGAAATTTATCTGGAAAGCTATATTTTCGAAAATGACAATACCGGACGACGCATTGCGGAAGCGCTCAGGCGGGCGGCCTTTCGTGGCGTAAAAACCCACATGCTGATCGATGGATTCGGTTCGTATAGTTTGCCGAAAACCATGGTCGATTACCTTGAGGCGGCCGGCGTAATGGTGCTGAAATTCCGGCCCAAGACATCGCCCTGGACGCTGCGGCGCCGGAGGCTGCGTCGCTTGCACCGGAAAATTGTGGTCGTGGACCGGGAGATTGCATTTGTCGGAGGCATTAATATTATCGATGATATGGATAGGCCGGACCAAACATCGCCTCGTTATGACTATGCGGTAAGTGTGGAAGGGCCGCTGGTGGCAGAAATTCATGATTCTGCCCGCCGGGTGTGGTCGCGAGTGGCCTGGAGCCGCTTGCGTCCCGGCTGGGGCCGGGACAACGACAGACAAGCTCCTGCAACCGAACCCAGGGGCCGTATGCGCTCAGCTTTTCTGGTACGGGATAACATCCGCCATCGCCGCGATATTGAAGATGCCTATCTGCAGGCGATTAAACAGGCGCAATTCGAAATCATTCTTGCAAATGCCTACTTTTTGCCCGGATTGAATTTTCGTCATGCGCTTTTGGATGCAGCCGGGCGCGGTGTCCGGGTGATTTTGCTGTTGCAGGGAAGGGTGGAATATCGATTGCTGCATTATGCCTCGCATGCCCTATATGGCCATTTTCTCGATGCAGGGATTGAGATCTACGAATACCAAAAAAGCCTTATGCACGCCAAAGTTGCTGTGATCGATGAACATTGGGCTACGGTGGGATCATCCAATCTTGACCCTTTCAGTCTGCTGCTTTCGCTTGAGGCAAATGTCGTTGTTGACGATCAAAATTTTGCCAAACAATTAAAGCACAGCCTGGAGCAGGCTATCCAAATCGGGGCGCGGCGGATACTTCGAGATCGACTGGAGAACCCAGCCCATCCGGCTGCGTCTGGCGAGCTGGCTATGTTACGGCCTGGTGCGATTCATGACAGGAATGGCGGGGTATGCGCCGGAGAAAGGTTCTGCCCCGCAGTTGCATAAAAAACGTGGCGAGGCCTAAAAAATGACATGAAGCCATTTCAAAACCCCCTCTCGGGCTCAAATCCTGCGTTGGGGCGAAGCGTTCAATCCTCAAAATACTCAATGCTGGCCGCGGAAAAAAGTTTTCGCATAGGTATAACAGAACCGGATTCCACCGTTTATCCCCAATCAGGAGCTGAAATGCCGGCCTTATCCTAATCGTACGATGAGGCCACGCTCGTCGATTATTATTCTCAATCCGCCCTTATCATTTGCCGCCCATAAACCCAAAGAAATCTGAAAAAAAGGGCATATATGACCACTTGGGCATATATGACCCCTTTTATGGGGCGGTAAACGACTGCCGTGAGTGCGCCTTTAAGCCGATTATACTGATAAAATCAGAATGATGAGCCACGCGACCCCGGGCGTTGAAAGTCTGGCATAGAAATTGAACTGATAAGAAGCAACCAGCCGCACAAATATTTCTGTCGGGCGCTTCATTGCCGCTGTCTTTAACAGGGAGAAAGAATGACGAGGGTGCGGCGCATCCATCCCGCTAATGTGTATGGAAGGAGATCCGGTCATGCGAAATAACATTATCAACAGTATGTCGATAATCTTGGCAATTGTTTTAGCTTTCATGTTGGCTCCGAATGCCTTTGCTCAAAGTATGAGATCCGGCAGTTACGAAGAAGGATACGGTACCTACGGGACGATGGGTCAGGATCCTGATGAGATCATACAATACGGCCGGGATATGATGCGATACGGTTTTCATGAAAACGGGATGCCGGGCGAATCCAACAAGTATCCGGGCTATACCAGGGGCTTAACCGATGCGACCATAAAGAAATTAAATGCTGAACAAGAAGCATTTATCAAATCGACTGAAGATCTCCGGCAGACGATATACGAGAAAGAGCTCTATCTGAAAGCCGAGCTTGTCAAGACAGATCCGGATCTCTCGATCGCATTGAGTTTTCAGAAAAACATCTCGGAGGCCAGAGGGATATTCGAGCAAAAGATGATCGCGCATCTGATTCGCATGAAAAAAATAAATTTGGAAGCCGAAAGAAAATAAGGCGGCAGTGAATGGATGGTTCTGTCAACCTTTAAAGGGTTTTGCCGATAGGGTCGCCGCAATGATTTTAGTCAGAATAATCATGAACGTACTTCCGGAAAAACAGAAAGAGGTTATGCAGACGCTTTTATCAATGGTTGAGCCAGCGGGAAAAGATAGCGGATATCTGAGCTATGGTATCTTCTGTGATATCGAAGACCAGAATGTTTTCAACCTGATTTCGGAATGGGAAACCCGCGAAAGGTCTGGACCGCTATATGAGGTCAGATCAGTTCAGCGTTTTGCTTGGAACAAAAAGCCTTTTATGTGAACCTTTGAAAATTCAAATATTTACGGTCTCGGATTCTGAAGGAATCGAGGCTGTCAATTCCGTAAGAAAAAAAACGAAACTGATTTTTTCCATATTAATGCGGGAAAGGAGGCTGATGATATGAACAGTTCTCCTCATTTACCCAAAATTTCCAGATACGTTCTGGTCTTTCACGTACGCTTTAAGTTTTATCGGAAAGAAAGCGGCCTTCCCGCCGCTTGGCCTGCTTACCGTCGCGGCCCTGTTGCCGGAAGAATGGCCCAAAACGCCTTGTGGACGTAAATGTGGACAGCCTTACGGATAAAGACCTTTCATGGGCGGATATGGCCTTTATCGGAGGCATGGCGGTTCAGCGGAAATCGGCCAAACAAATCATCGCCCGTTGTAACGCTTCGAATTTAAAAGTCGTTGCAGGAGGGCCGCTTTTTACCGCTGAACCCGATGAATTCGAGGAAGTGGATCATCTCGTGCTCGACGAAGCGGAACTGACGCTTGCCGGCTTTTCTGTCGGACTTGCAAAACGGACAACCGAAAAAGGTCTACAGGGCTTCCGGTTTCTGCGATCTTTGCGACACCCCGACGCCCTCGTGGGATCTTGTAAAAATGAAACGATATGCGTCCATGAACATTCAGTTTTCCAGAGGATGCCCGTTTAACTGCGAATTCTGCAATGTGACGGCGTTATTCGGTCACCGGCCGCGCTTAAAAACACCGCCAGCAAATCATCGCGGAACTGGATCGTATTTATGCTTCCGGCTGGCGCGGCAGTATATTTTTTGTTGACGACAATTTTATTGGAAATAAGGGCTATCTTAAAACACATTTACTTCCCGCCCTGATCGAATGGCGCAAAGATAAAAAGGGATGTGTTTTTTTAACGGAAGCCTCCATCAATCTCGCCGATGACCCTGAACTCCTGGACATGATGGTAACGGCCGGATTCGATTCCGTTTTTATCGGCATCGAGTCGCCCGATGAGGTCAGTCTTACGGAATGTCATAAAACCCAGAATAAAAACCGGGATCTCCTTGAAAGTGTCGCGATTATCCACCGTTCAGGGTTGCAGGTGATGGGCGGTTTTATTGTGGGCTTTGACAGCGACAGGCCTTCTATTTTCCAGCGACAGATCGATTTCATTCAGAAGAGCGGAATCGTAACCGCAATGGTCGGAATGCTCCAGGCCCCCCCGGGAACCCGTCTCTTTGACCGGCTTCAACGGGAAAGCCGGGTGGTCAATACCTTTTCCGGAGATAATGTTGATGGAACAACCAATATCATTCCCCGAATGGGCATAGACAGGCTTTTGGACGGGTATCAATCGATTATGAAACAGATTTATTCTCCTAAAAACTACTACCGGCGGGTCAGAACTTTACTGAAGGAACTAAAGGCGCCTGAAATCAACCAGCCCGATAAATATTCAGCGGTTTCTTTCATTCTTTCGATCCGCTTTCCGGCTCGGGGTTTTGGGAAAGGAACGTTTTCACTACTGGCAGCTGATGTTCTGGACCCTGATCCGCAAGCCCAGACTGATACCAGTGGCAATAACGCTATCAATATACGGTTATCATTACCGTAGAATATGCGAATTATATATTTATTAAGTCGGACTGCATTCGAGTCGTTTGCGGAAATGAAGTGCTAACCGGAAAAAATGCAAGGGAATTTCCCGGTATAGTGCTTGGGGATAAGTCAGCCTGACAATAGAGGATAAGGGATAGGTACAAATATGATTCGCCGGTATGTAAGGTTTTTCCGAAATTCATAAGCGCCACGAAATGGGTGGGCGCAAAGGAGGTAAGCTATGCCCGAATGGAATCAATCCCCAGGGGGATCACCGCCGTCTTTGGATGACGTGCTGGAGAAAATTCGACTGAAGTTAGAGGGGTTCAAAGGCGGTCCGGTCCTTATCCTCGTCGCCGTTGTGGTGGTGGTGATTGTCTTCTGGACAGCCTGGTTCACCGTCCAGCCGGAAGAGACGGGAATTGTGCAGCGCTTTGGAAAAGTCATGCGCACGGCCGGCCCGGGACTGCATTTCAAACTGCCTTTCGGCATCGAAACGGTCCGTCTGTTGCCCACGGCCCGCGTACTCAAAGAGGAGTTCGGCTTCCGGACGCTGGCCACCGTGCCCGGCGAGAAGACGCGGTATGATCCGAGCGGTTCTTATAAGGACGAGTCGCTGATGCTGACCGGAGATTTAAACGTTATCGATGTCCAGTGGATCATCCAGTACCGCATCGAAGACCCGATCCGCTATCTGTTCCAGGTACGCAACACACCGAAAACGATCCGCGATACCAGCGAGGCTGTCATGCGCCGAGCGGTCGGCAACCGCCTCGGCAGCGATGTGCTGACAACCGGCCGGGTGGCGGTTGCCAGTGAAGCAAAAATTGAGATCCAGAAAATCCTGACGGCCTATGAGTCCGGCGTGCGTTTGGTTACCGTGGAACTTCAGGATGTGACCCCGCCGGATACCGTGAAACCGGCCTTCAATGAAGTCAACGAGTCGCGTCAGGACAAGGAACGGACGATCAATAAGGCCCAGGAGCAGGCCAACCGGGAAATTCCCAAGGCCCGGGGCGTGGCGACGCAGCGCATCAGCGAGGCCGAGGGTTACGCCCTTGAGCGCGTCAACCGGGCCGAAGGAGAGGCGACCCGTTTTAAGGCCATTTTGGGCGAGTACCAGGGGGCGCCGCAGGTCACGCGCCGGCGTCTGTATCTGGAAGCCATGACGGGTTTGCTGGCGGATATGAAGGGGCTCTATATTGTGGATAAGGATCAGAAGGCCATGGTGCCCTGGCTCCCACTGGAGTCCGGTGCAGCAACCATCAGCGGAAGGGAGGCAGCCATGAAGTTTACATTGAAAACGGCGATCATCGGCATATGCGGTGGTTATCGTTATCGTGCTCTATAGCGGGCTTTACACTTTGGAAGAGGGCCAGCAGGCGATTGTCGTGCAGTTTGGCCGGCCCGTGGGGGAACCGGTGACCGAGGCGGGACTGCACATTAAACTGCCGTTTGTGCAAGAGGTCCGGCGATTCGAAAAGCGCCTGCTCGTCTGGGATGGCGATCCGAACCAGATTCCCACCAAAGGGCGTGAGTTCATCTGGGTGGACACCACGGCGCGCTGGCGGATTGCAGACGCGAAAAAATTCCTTGAGAATGTGGCCAGCGAAGCGGGCGCCCAGTCCCGCCTGAACGATATCATCGATTCCGTGGTGCGCGACCAGGTGTCGAGCAGTGAACTGGTAGAGCTTGTGCGCAGCGCATCGTGGGAAGCCCCCGAGGACGAAGTGCTGAAGGATAGTCCCAAAGGAGCGGGAAGAAGAGCTTAAGAGAGAGATTGCCCGCGGGCGGGAGGAGATCACCCGCACGATACTGACGGAAGCCCAAAAGATCATCCCGCAGTACGGCATCGAGCTGGTGGATGTGCGCATCAAGCGCCTCGACTACGTGGAAAGCGTTCGCGAGAAGGTGTATGAGCGCATGATCTCCGAGCGCAAACGCGTCGCCGCGCAGTTCCGCTCGGAAGGAGAAGGACGCAGTGCGGAGATCCTCGGGACGATGGAAAAAGAGCTGCGCCAGATCCGCTCCACGGCCTACCGCCGGGTACAGGAGATTCAAGGCAAAGCCGACGCAGATGCCACGCGCATTTACGGCAAAGCTTACAATCGAAATCCCGAATTCTATGCCTTCTTGCGGACCCTTGAAAGCTAC
>CAVVUY010000012.1:0-14587 GCA_963751375.1 uncultured Gammaproteobacteria bacterium | reverse complement strand
CCAGGCTATCGCCGAGCAGGCCGAGCAGGCCGGCGCCACATTGTGGACGCACACGCGACTGATCGGTCTGGATACGGAGGCTCGCGTCGCGACGTTGAAGCGTGACGACGAAGACGTCGAAGTGGCTTACGAAGTGCTTGTCGCTGCCGATGGGCCGCATTCGCCGGTCGCTGCGCAGATGAAGCTGCCACCGCTCAAGGTCGTGCAGACCCGCCAGTACACCGTGCCGTTGCTCAAGTCCTATGCGGATACCGACATCTGGTTGTCCGACGACTTTCCCGGCGGCTATGCCTGGTTGTTCCCCAAGGGTGACCTGGCCAATCTCGGATTGGGTGCCGACAAGCGTTTCGAGGACAATCTCAAGGAACCGCTCGAATCGCTGCATCGTCAGCTGGTGCGCGAAGGGCTGGTCGGCGAGGAAATTCTCTACCGTACCGGCGGCGCCATACCGGTCGGAGGATTGCGCGAATTTCTGATCGTCGGGCGCTGCCTGTTCGTCGGCGATGCCGCCGGTCTCACCCATCCGATCACCGGTGGCGGCATTTCCGCTGCGGTGGTGTCCGGCGAGCGTCGCCGGGCAGGCTGCCGCTGAATACCTGGCCGGCGATGAGGAGGCATTTGCGGAATACGAGGAAGACGTGCGCGATCAGTTCGAAGCGACGCTCGCGCGCGCGGTGCAGCGACGCTTGTACCTGGAGCAGCACTGGCGTACCGTCGCCGCGAACGAGGACGCGACGATGCGTCGCGGCTGGATAGCCTTCGATGAGTATTTTTCGCCGCTTCCGCATTGATGCTGCGGACGGCCTGGATGAAGAATTGCTATAACCTGCGGCACAGCCGCCGATAGTTTGGAGGATTTAACAGTGAGTGCCAGCCCCGACACCTTGGTGACGCCGGTCAATTTTTATCGACCGGATTACCACGTGCAGACGCCGGAGATGCGTTCTCCGAACTATGTGCAGCTTTCGACCGCGGCCGCCATTACGCTCGGCCTGGTGCCCGGCAGCATGCACCGCACCTCTTGTACGCACTGCCTGAACCTGCTGGTGACCTATCCGGAAGGTTGCCGGGCGAACTGCAGCTACTGCGGCCTGGCGCGCCACCGCGAGGAATCGCGCGACTATGCCGACCGCAACTTCATCCGCGTCGATTGGCCGACCGTCGGTTACGACGAGGTCATCGAGCGGGTCAAGGCGAACGCGGACAAAGGTCAGTTCGAACGCATGTGCATCTCCATGATCACGCATCCGAACTCCGATCACGACACCCTCGTGCTGCTGCGCAAGTGGATGAAGGCGGTGCCGCACATCCCGGTTTCGATCCTCTCCAACCCGACGACGATGAAGTACGAGGACCTGGTCACGCTGCGTGACGAGGGTGCCGATATCTTCACCGTGGCGCTGGATGCCATCACGCCCGAGATCTTCGAGCGCACCCGCGGCAAAACGGTCGACAGCCCGCACCGCTGGGACAAGTACTGGCAGGCCATCGAATGGGCGGCCGAGATTTTCGGACCCGAAAAATTCGGCGCGCACCTCATCGCCGGCATGGGCGAGACCGAACAGGAAATGATGGAGGTCTGCCAGAAGATGCGCGACATGGGTGGTCACAACCACATGTTCGCCTTCTTCCCGGAGCAGGGTTCGCTGATGGAGGACTGGCCGCCGGTGTCCAAGGACCAGTGGCGCCGCGTGCAGTTGGGGCGCTTCATCATCGATTACGCGGGCGGCCGCATCGACGACATGCGTTTCAACGAGCAGGGTCAGATCATCGACTTCGGCCTGGATGCGCAGGAACTCGAGGACCTTATCGCCTCTGGCAAGCCTTTCCAGACTTCCGGCTGCCCGGGCAAGACGGACGAGGAAGTCTCGGCCTGCAATCGCCCCTACGGCGACTCCAGCCCGACCGATATTCGTTCCTTCCCCTTCGCGCTGAATGCCGACGATGTCGGCTTCGTGCGTCGTCAGATGGCGGGTGAGGACGTCGGTACGGTGGATCACGACGCGCTCGATTGAGCGCGTCGTTTCTCCTGGCGGCAGAAACGAGAAGGCCCCGCTGAAGCGGGGCCTTCTCGTTTGTCCGCGTGTGGCGTTCTGTGCGCGGATCAGCGCTCCAGATACTGCAGTTTGTTGGGCTTGCCGTCCCATTCCTCGGCATCATCCGGTGCAGGCTTGCGCACGGTGAGCACGGGCCAGTCGCGCGCCAGTTCGGCATTGAGCTCCAGAAACGGCTCCTGGCCATCCGGTAGGTCATCCTCCGGATAGATCGCCTCGGCCGGGCACTCCGGCTCGCACAGCGTGCAGTCGATGCATTCGTCGGGATCGATGACCAGGAAGTTAGGGCCTTCGTGGAAACAGTCGACGGGGCAGACTTCCACGCAATCGGTGTATTTGCACTTGATGCAGTTGTCGGTGACGACAAACGTCATGGTTCCTCCAGAAATATGCGGTGAGCGCCACGCGGCAGGGGCGTTCGTCGGTGAGCAATATTAACCCGGGATGGTCCGCGACTACACCCGTCAGGCGTGTATATGGCGCTTCATCAGCTGTCGTCGTCCAGCAGTTCGCGTAAGCGGTACAGTTCATCCAGAGCCTGGCGCGGCGTGAGCGTATCGGGCTCGATTCCGCGCAGGGCCTCGAGCACGGGACTGGGCTCTGTCTGCGGAGGTTCAGGCGCCGTATTGAACAGACTGAGCTGGGGCGTTTCGACGTCTGTTGCGGCGCGTGCTTCCAGGTTCTCGAGGCGTTTGCGTGCCCGCTTGAGCACGGCGGCCGGTACGCCGGCCAGGCGTGCGACCTGCAGGCCGTAACTCTGGCTGGCCGGTCCTTCGCGCATCTGGTGCAGGAAGACCACGTCGTCGCCGTGCTCCATGGCCTCGGTGTGCGCGTTGGCCACGCCCGCGTGTTCTTCCGGCAGGGTGGTCAGCTCGAAGTAATGCGTCGCGAACAGGGTGAACGCGCGCGTGGTTTCGGCCAGCTGTTCGGCGCAGGCCCAAGCCAGCGACAAGCCGTCGAAGGTGCTGGTGCCGCGGCCGATCTCGTCCATCAGCACCAGGCTGTCGGGCGTGGCGTTGTTGAGGATATTGGCGGCCTCGGTCATTTCCACCATGAAGGTGGAACGGCCCGATGCCAGGTCGTCGGCCGCGCCGATGCGGGTGAAGATGCGGTCGATCGGGCCGATGACCGCACGGCGCGCGGGGACGTAGCTGCCGATGTGGGCGAGCAGCACGATCAGTGCCGTCTGGCGCATGTAGGTGGATTTGCCGCCCATGTTCGGCCCGGTGATGACGAGCATGCGAAGCTGGTCGTCGAGGCGCAGATCGTTGGGCACGAAAGGCTCGCTGAGCACGCCTTCGACCACCGGATGTCGTCCGCCCTCGATCAGCAGGCCCGGCGCGTCGTTCAGTTCGGGCGCGCAGTAGTCCAGCGCTTCGGCACGCTCGGCCAGGGTCGCCAGCACGTCGAGCTCGGCCAACGCCTGGGCGCATTGCTGCAGTGCGCCGAGTTCCGGCTGCAGGCGTTCGAGCAAGTCGTCGTAAAGCGCCTTCTCGCGGGCCAGCGCGCGCTCGCGAGCCGACAGCACCTGGTCCTCGAAACGCTTGAGCTCCGGCGTGATGAAGCGCTCCGCGCCTTTGAGCGTCTGGCGCCGCGTGTAGTCGACCGGCGCGCGTTCGGCCTGGGCGCGGGATGATCTCGATGTAGTAGCCATGCACGCGGTTGTAGGCCACCTTGAGGTTGGCGATGCCGGTGCGTTCGCGTTCGCGCGCTTCCAGGTCGATGAGGAACTGGTCGGCGTTTTCCGACAGGGTGCGCAATTCATCCAGTTCGCTGTCGTAGCCGGAGGCGATGACGCCGCCGTCGCGGAGCAGCACAGGTGGCTCCTCGATGAGCGCCCGTTGCAGCAGCTCGGCGGTCTGCGGGTGTTCGCCCAGGTGTTCGGCGAGGCTGGCCAGCAGCGGAGCGTCCAGTCCGTCGAGCAGCGTGCGCAACGCCGGCAGTCCTTCCAGCGCCCGGCGCAGCGTGGTCAGGTCGCGCGGTCGCGCCGAGCGCAGGGCAATGCGGGCGAGGATGCGCTCGACGTCGCCGATGCCGCGCAGCGTGTCGCGCAGCGAGTGGTGCGTGCCGTGCTCGATGAAGGCGCCGATGGTGCCCTGGCGCGCGCGTAGCGCGGCGCGGTCGCGTAGCGGCCGATTGACCCAGCGCCGCAGGCAACGCCCGCCCATCGGCGTGACTGTCTGATCCAGTACGTCGACCAGGGTGTGCGCCTGGCCGCCGGACAAATTCCATTCGAGCTCGAGGTTGCGTCGCGTCGGCGGCGTCGAGGATAACGGCCTCCTCGCGGCGTTCGACGCGCAGCCCGGTGATATGCGGCAGGGCACTGCGCTGGGTCTCCTGCACGTAGTGCAGTAGCACCCCTGCGGCGGTGACTGCCGCCGGTAGTGCGTCGCAGCCGAAGCCGGCCAGGTCGTGCGTACCGAACTGGCGGGTGAGCAGGCGCGTGGCGACCTCGAGGTCGAAATGCCAGGGTGCATAGGCGGTGAATCCCGGGCCAGGTTCGCCGGGCAGGCGCACGCCGTCGCAATAGAGCAGCTCGGTCGGGCGCAGGCGTTCGAACTCGCTGAGCAGCGCATCGTCGCCCTGTACCTCGCTGACGACGAAGCGTCCGCTGCTCAGGTCGAGTACGGCGAGGCCGTAAACACCGCCTTTGGCCTGATGCACGCTGGCGATGAGGTTGTCCTGGCGTTCGTTGAGCAAAGCGTCGTCGGTGACCGTGCCGGGTGTCACGATGCGCACGACCTGGCGCTCGACCGGGCCTTTGCTGGTTGCCGGATCGCCGATCTGTTCGCAAATGGCCACGGACTCGCCCAAGCGCACGAGGCGGGCCAGATACTGGTCACCGGCATGCACCGGCACGCCGGCCATGGGGATCGGTTCGCCGGCGGATTGGCCGCGGGCGGTCAGTGTCAGATCGAGCAGCCGCGCGGCGCGGCGCGCGTCGTCGTAGAACAGCTCGTAGAAATCACCCATGCGGTAGAACAGCAGACGGTCGGGCTGCTCGGCCTTGATGCGCAGGTACTGCTGCATCATGGGGGTGTGTTGGGAGGAGACTTTGGGCGCGTTGGACATTCGCGGAAGTCTATCGAATCGGCGTGGTTTTGGGCCAGTGGCACGAGTGGCCTCCGGGCGTGACCGGCGGCTACCAGGCAGTGGTGTTTGACATGCCTATCGGTTTTTCAAACTCTTCTGCAAGATCGCGGCGACGAACGCCGTCGCCGCCCTGAGCGTGGTCAACGTAGAATCACCCTGCACGACCGCACAAGACAGGCGAATGGCGCACGACGCGGCAGATCGCCTGCGCATCCATGGCATGTGACCTGTTCCGGGAGAAACGATGACGATTGAAGTGTCGGTCCGAAACGACCGTCGTGAAGGTCATGCTCTCGGCATGGTCGTGATGGCGTGCGGCGTCATGCTGCTGCCCGTCATGGACGCGATCGCGAAGTACCTGGCCGCCGGTGGCATGGCTCCCGGTCAAATCGCCTTTTATCGCTTTTTCTTTCAGGTCCTGGAAACGGTGCCGGTGATCGTCGCCCTGCGCGGTTTTCGGGCACTGCGCCCGAAGCGATTGTGGTTGAATCTGGTCAGGGGATGTCTTCTGGGCGGGGCGAGTCTGTGCTTTTTCACCGCGGTCAAATTCCTGCCGCTGGCGGAGGCCATCGCCATTTTTTTCGTCGAGCCGTTCATCCTCACCATTCTTTCTGCGGTGATACTCGGCGAGCGCGTGGCCCGGGGCGTCTGGATGGCGATCGTCGTCGGCTTTTTCGGCGCTCTCATCGTCATCGATCCCAGCTTCTCGCACTACGGCCCCGTGGCGCTGCTTCCGCTGGGCGCGGCCACGCTTTTTGCCACTTATCTGTTGATGAATCGGGCTCTTGGGGTGTCCGACTCGCCGATCATCATGCAGTACGCGGCCGGCGTCGGAGGGAGTGTCTTTCTTGGTGGAATTCTCGCCGTCAACGGTGTGGCGTACGGCGTCGCCGATCTCATGCCGTCGTTGCCCCATTCCTACGGGACGTGGGCGCTCATCCTGGCCCTGGGCGGCATCGCCGCCTATGGGCATCTGCTGATCGTCTGGGCCTTCCAGCATACGCCGGCGGCCGTTCTTGCCCCGTTTCAGTATCTCGAGATCGTCTCGGCCACGCTCGCCGGCTACCTCGTGTTCGCCCATGTTCCGACGCCGTCCAGCCTGCTGGGCATAGCCGTCATCGTTGGCGCGGGTCTGTACATGTTCTGGCGAGAGCGAAACTAGGGCCTGTTCACACTATTGCACGATGCGCTGCCGGACCCGCTTTTCGACGGCCCGCAAGGCGCTGCGAGAGTGGTTTGGCCGTGCTACATCAGCGAGCGGCAACACCGCAGTGACGCGTCAATCGGCCGCGGCCCTAGGGTTGCGCCCGCTTTTCGCGTCACTCGGTGTTGCTCGCTCGTTCATTTGGAATGACCAAACTTCTCTCCTCAGCGCCTTGATTGGCCGTCGAATCGGGCGCCAACAGCGCATCGCGCAATAGTGTGAGCAGGCCCTAGAACCCGCTCACGAAAGTAATCGCATGACGCCCCGTACGGCCGGTTCCGCAATCCGCTGCGTACGCCGACCGAGGCGCAGCGGCTTGATCCCCATGTTGGCCGACATGCGGTAGGGGTAGTGCCTGTGTGCGAGTTTGCGGGCCTGGCGGGTGAAGGCGCGGTAGTCACGCCTGCTGAAGCTACGCTCAGGGTGGCGGCCGATGAAGGCGTGTTTGAAGGCGTAGTAGCCGTCTTCGCCGTTGATCTCGCGTAGCCGCTCCAGCAGCGTGTTCAGCACCGCAGCACGCGTCGGGTGTTCGAGCAGACGATAACACTGAAAATAGTGATGGAAGTGTTTGTAGTGGTAGGCTTCGTCGGTGCGAATGCGGGCGGTGAGTTGGGTCAGGACCGGCTCCGGGCTGGCGCGGTGGAGCATGGTGTAGAGCGTGGAGGTGCCGGTCTCGATGACGCAGCGCGCGGCCATTTCCAATGCGCGGGTGGGGCCGAGCAGTTCGGGTTTGCATAATGGACTGAAGTCCTCGTAGAAGCGCTCGTAACTGCGCTGCCAGTCGAAGTCCGGCCAGACGATGTTGATGTAGCGCCGCAGGGTATGCCCGTGCTGCAGTTCCTCGTGCTGCCAGTTGGTTTCAAGCCATGCCTGGACCTCGGTGTCACCGGCAAAATAGTCGATGAGGTTGCGGGTGTAGAGGTCGGTGGTAATCTCCACGAAGGAGGCGGCGGTCAGTATCTGGAAGAAGAATTCGCTGTCAGCGATGCATTTGCGTTCCACGTTTGTGAACGGTATGTCGTCAGGCGTCCAGTGTGGTGCGCGGCCGGCTCCGGCGTCTGTGGTCACGGTTTGCTGCATTGCCAGGCCTTCGTGTAATCCTTGTGGTCGTACTGTTACTTTAGACTGCGTTGTAGAAAGGATGCTTCTGAAGGAGGGTGCGATGCCCGGCGAAACGGATTTGGTGCACGCTCTGGGAAAGTTGCTCAAAGCGCGAGGACTCAGGATCACGACGGCGGAATCGTGCACTGGCGGTTGGATTGCCAAGATGCTGACCGACGTGCCGGGCAGTTCGGCTTGGTTCGAGCGTGGTTTCGTGACTTACAGCAACGATGCCAAGCACGACATGTTGGGGGTCCCCGAGGCGCTGATCGCGCGCTATGGCGCGGTCAGCGGCGAGTGCGTGGCGGCGATGGCCGAGGGCGCTTTGCGTGCCGGCCGCGGCGATGTGGCAGTGGCTGTCAGCGGGATCGCGGGTCCGGATGGCGGTTCCGCGGAAAAGCCTGTGGGGACCGTGTGGTTCGGTTTCAGCGGCGTTGGCGGTGACACGGCGACTTTGTGTCGTCAGCTGCCAGGTGACCGGGATTCGGTCCGGCGGGCGGCCGTGGGCATCGCTCTGCAGGGCGTGATCGACCGGTTGCGTGCCGGCGCCTGATCCGTGTGACCGGGAAACGGACGAGCGAGCAAGGGGGGCGTCGGGTGTTTTTCGCGGCGCTGCCAGAGCCTGGAACGCTGCGCCAACTTGAGTTTGGGCTGAAGAGCCTGCCGGCAGGGTTAGGACGCAGGGTGCCTGTGGGCAACCTGCATATGACGCTGGCTTTCGTCGGTGCGGTGAGCGATGAGCGTCTGAACTGCCTGTGTGAGAAGGCGAATCAGGTCATTCCTCCGGACATTGACGTGGGGTTGGAGCGACTGGGATGTTTTCCTCGGGCGGCGGTGTTGTGGTTGGCCCCGAATGTGGTGCCGCGAGTGCTGGCAGACCTGGCCGATGCGCTGGCCGGCGTGCTCGCCGACTGCGGCGCGGCTGCCGAGCCGAGGCCGTTTTCCCCGCATGTTACGCTGGCGCGCCGCGTGCGTGCGGTGCCTTCGGGGTTAGTGCTGTCGCCGGTGGCGTGGCGTTCGCGTGGTTTCGCGTTGATGGAGTCGGTGAGCGGCGCGAACGGCGTGCGCTATCGGGTCGTGCAGCGGTATACACTCGGCGGTTGAGCAGTTTTATGGGGTGAGGGAAGTATGGGATAATCCTCAACCTTTTCGGTAGTTGAAGCGTTAGGAGGCTCCACGGTGGACGAAAATCGCAAGAAGGCCCTTGCTGCGGCCCTTGGCCAGATCGAGAAGCAGTTCGGCAAGGGGTCTGTCATGCGCATGGGCGATACCGCCGCCGCGCGTGACGTCTCCGTGGTTTCCACCGGCTCGCTGGCCTTGGATATCGCACTGGGTGTTGGTGGCCTGCCGCGCGGGCGCGTGGTCGAGATCTACGGCCCGGAGTCCTCGGGCAAGACTACGCTGACCTTGCAGGCCATCGCGCAATGCCAGGGTCAGGGCGGAACCTGCGCCTTTATCGACGCCGAGCATGCGCTCGACCCGGTTTATGCCGAGAAGCTTGGCGTGCAAGTCGACGACCTGCTGGTGTCGCAGCCGGATACCGGCGAGCAGGCGCTGGAGATCGCCGATATGCTGGTGCGTTCCAGCGCGGTGGATATGGTGGTGGTCGACTCGGTTGCGGCGCTGACGCCGAAGGCCGAGATCGAGGGCGAGATGGGCGACTCCCATGTCGGCCTGCAGGCGCGGCTGATGTCGCAGGCCCTGCGCAAACTGACCGCCAACATCAAGCGTTCGAACACGCTGGTGATCTTCATCAACCAGATCCGCATGAAGATCGGCGTGATGTTCGGCAGCCCGGAAACGACGACCGGCGGCAACGCCCTGAAGTTCTATTCCTCCGTGCGCCTGGACATTCGCCGTATAGGCTCGATCAAGAAGGGCGACGAGGTCATCGGCAACGAGACGCGCGTCAAAGTGGTCAAGAACAAGGTGGCGCCGCCGTTTCGCCAGGCCGAGTTCGAAATTCTTTACGGCGAGGGTATCTCCCGCGAGGGCGAGCTGATCGAACTCGGCGTGCGCGAAGGCTTGGTCGAGAAGTCCGGCGCTTGGTACAGCTACAACGGCGAACGCATCGGTCAGGGCAAGGACAACGTGCGCAACTTTATGAAGGAACACCCGGAAATGGCCGATGAGATCGACCGGATCCTGCGTGACAAGTTGCTGCCCAAGCGCAATGAGGAAGCCTCCGCCGAACAGGAAGTGGAGGCCTGAGCGACGCCGTCCGCTTGGCGTGGGGATTGAGTCGAGTTGACTTCCGGTAAGCCGCGATCGCCGCGGGAGGTCGCCATAGGTCTGCTTGCGCGGCGAGAGCATGCGCAAGCGGAGCTGCGGACCAAACTGCGTGGTCGGGGTTTTACTGCCGCAGAGATCGCGCAGGCGTTGGCCGAACTGCGGGCCGAGGGGCTGCAGAGCGACGAGCGTTACGCGGAGTCGTATGTGCGCAGCAGGGCCGAACGCAGCTACGGGCCGATACGCATCGGTGCCGAACTGCGTCAGCGCGAGGTCGACGCCGACTGTATCGAGCACGCGTTGGCGGAATATGAGGGCGGTTGGGACGAAAACGCCCGTCACTATTACCGGCGGCATTTCGGCAGTGCGCCGCCGGCGAATTATCAGGAGCGAGCGAAGCGGCTGCGGCACATGCAACAGCGCGGCTTCGGAATGGAAACCTTGCGCGCATTGACGGATGTCGATGACGTGGCCGACGACTGACGGACTGACATGATCACCAGTGCAGAACTGCGCAGCAAATTTCTTGAATTCTTTCATGCCAACGGCCACGAGATCGTGCCGTCCAGCTCCTTGGTGCCGGGCAACGATCCGACGCTGCTGTTCACCAATGCCGGTATGGTGCAGTTCAAGGACGTCTTCTTGGGCGAGGACCGGCGTTCCTACACGCGCGCCACGACCGCGCAGCGCTGCGTGCGCGCCGGCGGCAAGCACAACGACCTGGAAAACGTCGGTTATACGGCTCGCCATCACACGTTTTTCGAAATGCTGGGCAACTTCAGCTTCGGCGACTATTTCAAACGCGAGGCGATCACGTTCGCCTGGCGTTTCCTGACCGAAGAGCTCGAGCTGCCGGCCGATAAGCTGTGGGTCACGGTGTATGCCGACGATGACGAGGCTGCGGATATCTGGCTGAAGGAAGTCGGCGTCGATCCCGCGCGGTTTACGCGCATCGGCGACAAGCCGAACGGCAAACGCTACGACAGCGACAACTTCTGGACCATGGGCGATACAGGCCCGTGCGGCCCATGCACGGAAATCTTCTACGATCATGGCCCGGAGGTCGCAGGCGGCCCCCCGGGAACGCCCGAAGAAGACGGCGATCGCTACATCGAAATCTGGAATTTGGTCTTCATGCAGTACGACCGCGACCGTGACGGCCAGCTCAAGCCGCTGCCCAAGCCGTCCGTCGATACCGGCATGGGTCTGGAGCGTCTGGCTGCGGTCATGCAAGGCGTGCACAGCAACTACGAGATCGACCTATTCCAGCATCTCATGCAGGCCGTCGCCAAGCTGGCCGGCCTCGACGCGCTCGACAACCCGTCGCTGCGCGTCATCGCGGACCATATCCGCTCGTGCAGCTTCCTGATCACGGACGGTGTGCTGCCCTCCAACGAGGGGCGCGGTTATGTGCTGCGTCGCATCATTCGACGTGCCGCGCGTCACGGCCATCAACTGGGTTTGCGCGAACCCTTCTTCTATCGACTCGTCTCGTCGCTGGTCGCCGAAATGGGCGCAGCCTATCCGGAATTGGCCGAGGCACAAGCGCGGGTCGAACAGGTGCTGGCGCAGGAGGAGGAGCGATTCGCGGAAACGCTGGAGAACGGCTTGCGACTGCTGGAGGAGGCGGTGCGCAATCTGCCGGATCGGCGCCTGCCGGGCGAGCTGATCTTCCGTCTCTACGATACCTACGGTTTCCCGGTGGATCTGACCGCCGACATCGCGCGCGAGCAGGACCTTGAGCTCGACATGCAGGGCTTCGAGCGCGAGATGGAGGCGCAGCGCGCCAAGGCGCGTGCAGCCAGCCGCTTCGAGGCCGATTACGGTGTCGGGGTGAAGTTCGAGTCCAAGACGATATTCGTCGGCTACGACCAGCTGGAAGACGGCGGGCAGGTCGTCGCCCTGCTCAAGGACGGAGCGAAAGTCGAGGTGTTGGAAGCGGGCGAGCAGGGCGTCGTGGTGCTCGACCGCACGCCGTTCTATGCCGAATCCGGTGGTCAGGCCGGAGATACGGGCGAGCTGCATGCGGACGGCGTGAGCTTTGCCGTCAGCGACACGCGCAAGTTCGGTGAGGCGCACGGACATCTCGGGCGTCTGGAGGCGGGTACGCTGCGCGTCGGCGATCGCGTCGAGGCCAGGGTGGACGGTGCGCGCCGACAGGCGATCGTGCTCAATCACTCGGCCACGCATCTTCTGCACGAAGCGCTGCGTCGCGTGCTTGGCGATCATGTCGAGCAGAAAGGATCTCTGGTCGCGCCGGAGCGGCTTCGTTTCGATTTCGCGCACTACCAGGCGGTCACGCCCGAGCAGCTGCGCGAGGTCGAGCACATCGTCAACGCCCAGATTCGCGAAAACCTCGATGCCCAGGCCAGCGTGATGTCGCTGGACGAGGCGCGCCAGAGCGGCGCTCGCGCGCTGTTCGGCGAGAAGTATGGTGATGAGGTGCGCGTACTCAACATCGGTTTTTCCACTGAGCTGTGCGGTGGTACGCATGTGCGCCGCGTCGGCGACATCGGCTTGTTCAAGATCGTCGCCGAAAGCGGCGTTGCCGCCGGTGTGCGCCGTATCGAAGCGGTGACGGGCGCGAACGCGCTGCAACTCGTCGAGGAAAACGAATCCCGATTGGGTGCGATTGCGGAATTACTCAAGTCCGGCCGTGACGACGCCGACGAAAAACTGCGTCAGCTCGTCGAACGCTCGCGTCACCTCGAGCGTGCGCTGGAGGAGGCGCGCGGGAAGCTCGCCGTCCAGGCTGGTGCGGATCTCGCCACACAGGCGCAGAGCGTCGGTGAACTCAAGGTTCTGGCCGCCCGCCTCGATGGCCTGGATGCGAAGGCCCTGCGCGAGACCTTGGACCGACTCAAGGACCAGCTCGGCCGCGCGGTTGTGGTGCTGGGCGCCGCCGGCGAGGACGGCAGGGTAACCCTGGTGGCCGGGGTGACCAAGAACGAGACCGCGCAGATCCGTGCCGGCGACGCGGTCAATCAGGTCGCCCGGCAGATCGGCGGCAAGGGCGGCGGTCGGCCCGACATGGCGCAAGCCGGTGGTAACGAGCCCGAGAAACTGGATGCGGCACTCGCTTCGGTGGTGGACTGGGTGTCCGAACAGCTGGCGCACAGCGCGGCCTGAACAGGATGCCGAACGCCCCCTTTATGGGGATTTCATGGAGCCGATATGGCACTGATCGTTCAAAAATACGGCGGTACGTCGGTCGGGACGACCGAACGTATCGAACATGTTGCACGCAAGATCAAGGCGTTTCGCGATAAGGGCGACGACCTGGTGGTGGTGGTGTCGGCGATGTCCGGCGAAACCAACCGCCTGCTGGAACTGGCCGATGCGGTACACCCGCAGGCCCGCGGTCGTGAACTCGACGTGCTTCTCTCGACCGGCGAACAGGTGACGATCGCCCTGTTGAGCATGGCACTGGCACGGCTCGGTTGTCCGGCCCGTTCGTATACTGGTTCGCAGGTGCATATCCTGACCGACAGCGAATACAACAAGGCGCGCATCCGTACCATCGAGCAGGAGCGTATCCGCGGCGACCTGAGCAAGGGGCGTGTGGTCGTGGTCGCCGGTTTCCAGGGCGTCGACGAACACGGCAACATCACCACGTTGGGTCGTGGCGGTTCGGATACCACCGCAGTCGCGCTCGCCGCGGCGCTCAAGGCCGAGGAGTGCCAGATCTATACGGATGTGGACGGCGTCTATACCACGGATCCGCGGGTCGTGAGCGACGCGCGACGGCTCGACCGCATCACCTTCGAGGAAATGCTGGAGATGGCCAGCCTAGGCTCCAAGGTGCTGCAGATCCGCTCGGTGGAATTTGCCGGCAAGTACAACGTACCCCTGCGGGTGCTTTCGACTTTCACCGAGGGCCCCGGTACGCTGATTACCTTTGAGGACGAGAATATGGAAGATGCGCTGATTTCCGGTATCGCATTCAGTCGCGACGAGGCGCAACTCACCGTTACCGGGGTGCCGGATCATCCCGGCGTGGCCTACAAGATCATCGGTGCGGTTTCCGCTCTCAATATCGAAGTCGACATGATCGTGCAGAACGTCGGCGCCGATGGCACTGACCGACTTCACCTTCACCGTGCACCGCAACGACTACGAACGGGCGTTGGCGGGTTTGCGCGAGGCGACCGATGAGTTGGACGCGCGCGAAGTGCGCGGCGATACGCGCATCGCGAAGGTTTCGCTGGTGGGCGTAGGCATGCGTTCGCATGCCGGCATCGCCAGCAAAATGTTCGAGGCATTGGGGCGTGAAGGCGTAAATATTCTGATGATTTCCACCTCAGAGATTAAAATTTCTGTCATCATCCAAGAAAAGTACCTCGAACTCGCTGTGCGCGCACTACATGACGCCTTCGAGCTTGCGGGGCCACCGGAGGAGAGGATCGATTCGGCCGGGACCTGACCCGAAGGGACACGGGCATTGCTGAATCGGAACAGGCAGGAGGCTTGGGATGCTGATTCTAACGCGGCGGGTGAGCGAAACACTCATCATAGGCGACGATATCGCCATAACGGTACTGGGTGTCAAAGGCAACCAGGTGCGTCTCGGTATCAAGGCGCCGCGCGATGTCACTGTGCATCGCGAAGAGGTTTACCAGCGCATACACCAGGACGACCCGGAGTCAGCTGACGACAAGTCCGATTGATTATGGGTTTACCTATCAGATAAGGACGGTTATCCTTACGCCCCTCGACCGATACGGTCGCTGGACGGCCCACGATTCAGGCGGACTGACGGGGATTTTTCCCGGACGCCATGAGGGTGCCCCAGCAGTAAAATAGCGCATTACGGAGAGATGGCCGAGCGGCTGAAGGCGCTCCCCTGCTAAGGGAGTATGGGGTCAAAAGCTCCATCGAGGGTTCGAATCCCTCTCTCTCCGCCATA
>CAVVUY010000011.1:0-89122 GCA_963751375.1 uncultured Gammaproteobacteria bacterium | reverse complement strand
AGCAGGGCTAGCAGGGCATTGTTGGCGGCGGGGAAGTCGCAGATGCCGTAATGGCCAAGCGCATCGAAATAAAAGCAGGCGCTGCCCTCCCGCAAGGCTGAATATGCAGCGAGCGGACCTCCTTCGAAAGATGCGCGTCGTTATGCCGGAATCTGTCAGTGCGTCGCGCACCAGTGATGGGATCTGCGGGTCGAGTAATACCTGGCGTCCGGGGTAGCTCGGTGCCAGTCGCAGCGAGAGCAGCGCGCCTATGGCAGAGGACGGTACGGCGGTGCCATGTTCATCGACCACGGACAGAGTTTCACCGCCGGCGTCGAGGATTGCGCCGATATTGCAGCCATTGCTGAGGACGCATTGCGCGACGCTTGCGAGAGCGGCCGGCGCGAACGGGTCGGTGCCATGGGCGGGGAAGCCCGCGTCCGGCTTGAAGGCGATGCGCCACAGACGCAGATGTCGATAGTGCGCGACGATGGCCTCTATCTCGCGCCCGACCAGGCCGTTGCCGGCATTGAGGCACAGCTTGAACAGCGAAGCGGGCTTGAACCGCTGGCGCAGTTGTGCGGCGTAGGCCTGCAATGGGTCCTGATGTCGTACGACGTTCGTGCAGTGTCCGGCAAACAGGTGGTTGAGATCGCTCTCGCGCAGGGTGTCAAGCAGTCTTGCGGCAGGTACAGGCACGGCACCGGCGCCGTAGAACTGCATGCCGTTCCATTGCGGCGGAGCCTTGTCGCCGGTCAGCATGATGCCGCCGTCGAATTTCTCGTCGGCGATATACCACTGCAGGCGTGGTGCGGTGCAGGCTCCGATATGTGTGACGTGGTGGCCGCCCGAACGAAGCCCCATGCTGACCGCCTCGGCGAGCGAGGGCGAACTGTTGCGGACGTCGTAGCCGATGACGAAACGGTGATCCCCCGCGGGTGAAACGAAGTCGCCGAAGGCCCGCGCCAGCGGTATGGCCTGACGGCAGCACAGGGACGTTGTGGTGTCGCCCAGTACGACGTCGTCCCTGATCAGTTCGCGTAGCGCAATGTCGGGTGGTGTGTCTCCCATTTGTCCCTCTTGCATATACATTCCGGCTCAGTTTCTGCGTCCATGCAGCGGCAGCGCCAGCATCTTCGAGGAAACTGCGGTGCCGCGGCGAAGAGCGGCGGAAGCGGTTGTATACGGCGAGCTTGGCCCAGTCCTCGATGAAGATCCAGACGATGCAGTAGACCCAGATCAGGCCGACGTCGCTCCAGCCGATCGGGGTGATGAGCCCGAACGGGAAGATCACGAACAGGGTCGCCAGCACCTTGGTCACGATGGCCGACCACAGCAGCAGCGGCGACGGGAACGGGCGGCTCCAGAACGGCTTGCGGGTGCGCGCGACGAACAGCGTGAGGTGCCCGGCCACGGCCAGTTTGAGGAAGATGAAGGTCTGGATCTGATCGATGGACAAGTGCATCCATTCCTTGGCGATCCACAGCAGGCCGAAGGTTTCCACCACGCCGATCAGGCCGAGCACGGTGGAGACGGTCAGCACGCGGTGCATGTTCCAGCGCACCGGCTTGGGGTCCAGCCAGGTGTTGTCGTAGGCGATGGCCATGATCGGCACGTCGTTGAAGAAGGCCAGCAGGATGATCATGATCGCGGTGATCGGATAGAAATTGAACGCGATCATCGCCAGCACCACGAAGAACATGATGCGGATGGTTTCGACGATGCGGTAGATCGCATAGCGAGTTCATGCGCTCGAAGATGCGCCGGGCTTCCTCGACCGCGCTGACGATGGTGGACAGGCCCGGCGCGGTCAGCACCAGGTCGGCGGCGGCGCGTGCGGCGTCGGTGGCGCCGCTCACGGCGATGCCCACGTCGGCCTGTTTGAGTGCGGGGGCATCGTTGACGCCGTCGCCGGTCATGGCCACGAGGTGGCCGCGCGCCTGCATGGCCTTGACGATGGCGTATTTGTGCTCGGGGAAGACCTGGGCGAAGCCGTCGGCGTCTTCGATGCGCTCGACGGCGGTGGACGACAACTGTCCACTCGAGGCATCTGCCTTGAGCAGATCGCCGATCGGCTGGATATCGGTTCCCAAATCGAGCTTTGCGGCGATTTCGCGGGCGATGGCGGCATTGTCGCCGGTGACCATTCTGACCGAGATGCCGTGTTCTTCGGCGTGTCGGATAGTGTCTTTGGAGTCCTCGCGCGGCGGATCGAACAAGGGCAGAATGCCGAGAAATTGCCAGGCGCCGGCAGTGTCGCTGCGCGCCACGCCGAGCGTGCGAAAGCCCTTGGCGGCGAGTTCGTTGATGAGCTTGTCGGCGCGTTCGGCGTCCTCGCCCGAGACCTTGGCGAGCTCGAGGATGACCTGCGGCGCGCCCTTGGTCACCTTGAAGGATTTGCCGTCGGCCCCTTCGATATCAGCCTCGGTGCGCTTGCTCACCGGATCGAAGGGGACGAAATTGCTTTGCGTGAAGGGTTCCAGAGCGGTGGCGTCGCTCAGTCCACCGAGCACCGCCAGGTCGATAGCGTCCTTGTCCTCGGCCTTGGAGGCCAGCGATCCGGCCAGTATCAGATCCTGTGCATCGGCTGCGCCGAATACCGCCGGTTCGCCGAGGGTGAGTTTGTTCTGCGTGAGCGTGCCGGTCTTGTCCGAACACAGGATGTCGATGCCGGCCATTTCCTCGATCGACTGCAGGCGCGAGACGATGGCTTCCATTTTCGACAGCGCCAGCGCGCCGACCGCCATGGTCACCGACAGCACGGCAGGCATGGCGACGGGAATCGAGGCCACGGTGAGAATCAGAGCGAACTGCACCAGATCGAGCAGCGGCGCGTGGCGGAACAGCTGCACGATGATCAGCACCGCCACCAGCGCCAGGCTGAGGTAGATGAGGTAGTCGCCGATGGCGAGCACGGCCTTCTGGAAGTGCGACACGGCGCCGGCACCTTCCACCAGCTTGGCGGTACGCCCGAAGAAGGTCTCGCCGCCGGTGGCGGTGACCACGGCGAGCATTTCGCCCTGTTTGGCCACCGAGCCGGAGTAGGCGATTTCTCCTGTCTTTTTGTTCACCGGCAGGGACTCGCCGGTCAGTGCGGACTGGTCCACGGAAAGGTACTCGCCCTCGACGAGTTTGGTATCTGCAGGGATGATGTCGCCCAGGCGCAGCCGCACCACGTCGCCGGGGACCAGCTCGGCGGCGTCGATTTCGTCCCACGCGCCGTCGCGTAGTGCACGTGCTTTGAGCGCGAGCTGGCTCTTCAGGGCTTCAAGGGCATTGGCAGCTTTGTATTCCTGCCAGAAACCGATCGCTGCGTTGAATGCCAGCAACGCGAGGATGATGACGAAGTCGTCCCAGTGGCGTACCAGGGCGGAGAGGACTGCGGCGACTTCGATCATCCATGGAATCGGTCCCCAGAAATAACCCAGGAACTTCGTCAACGGGCTGACCTTTTTCTCTTCCAGCGCGTTGCGCCCGAATTGAGCCAGACGCTGTTGTGCTTCGGCGGCGCTCAGTCCCTGGGCGCTGCTTTCAAGTTGCTCGAATACCTCGGCGAGGTCGAGTTTCTCGGCCTTTTGGCTGTCGATGCTGCTGACCATTGCGTGTTCCTTTCGCTTGCGATGCCGTTATGCGGGTGAGTCTTACGGGGCGATCATGCCGTTGGCGAGATAGGCTTCGGCGTAGGCGAAGACGATGTCGGAGTTCGGGTGGACCAGATCATGGTCTTTGTCAGCGTAGTCCAACCGCGCGAGCAGATCCTTGATGACGTTGAGGCGGGCGAGCTGCTTGTCGTCGGCACGCACCACCGTCCACGGCGTCAGCGCGCTGTGCGTGCGTGCGAACATCTCGTTGCGGGCCACGCTGTAGTCATCCCAGTGCTTCTGCGCCACCGCGTCGATGGGGCTCATCTTCCACTGCTTGAGCGGGTCGCTGCGGCGGTCGGCAAGGCGTTTCTTCTGCTCGTCCTTGCTGATGTCCAGGTAGTACTTGAACAGGCGGATGCCGGAGCGGATCAGCATCTGCTCGAAGGCCGGCACGGTGTCCATGAATTGTTCGTATTCGGCGTCGGTGCAGAACTCCATGACGCGTTCGACGCCGGCGCGGTTGTACCAACTGCGGTTGAACAGGACCATTTCCTCGGCGGCCGGCAGGTGCGGCGCATAGCGCTGGAAGTACCAGCTCGTGCGATCGCGCTCGGAAGGCTTGCCCAGTGCGACGACGCGCGTCTCGCGCGGCGAGAGATGCTGGACGATGCGCTTGATGGTGCCGTCCTTGCCGCCGCTGTCGCGTCCCTCGAAGATGACCAGGATGCGTTCGCCATGGGCGATGAAATGTTTCTGCAGCTTGACCAGTTCGATCTGCAGACCGTGCAGCTCGCGCTTGTAGGCCTTTCGGGAGGGAGACTCCGGGTAAGGTGCAGATGCATCGTGATGTGGCATGACAACCTATCCTCGAACCGATGTGGGGGCTGGCGAACGGCCGCTTCCATATGTCTAGCGTACAGATTGGAGCGCCGCCAACGATGGCGAGTTCAGACCGTTCGACGTGCAGTTGACCCAGATCAATCCGTTGGTCGATGCCCTTGCCGCGAAGGGGCGAAGCATGCTCCGCGGGATTGCGACCGGCAGTAACCAGGGTTACAACAGGGGCGAGGGCCGCGACGCTCAGTCGTGCCGGCGGAGGCGGCGTTCGGCCTTGTGCAGCAGTGCTTCGAGATCGGTGATGTGGATATGGCCGGCTTCGGTGGCGATGACGCCTTCCTGTTTGAACCGGTTGAGCAGGCGGTTGACGACTACGCGTACGCTGCCGATGAGGCGAGCGATGTCTTCGTGCACGAGTCCGTGCAAGAGGCCGCCCGACGACTGCTCGCTGTCGAGATGACGCAGCAGCAGATGGGCGAGGCGGGCCGAGGTTTCGTGCAGTGCCAGATCCTCGGCCAGTTCGGTCAGTTCGCGCAGGCGCATGGCTGCGGTACGCACCAGAGCGCTACGCAGGGCGGGGTGTTGCTGCATCCAGGCGTGCCAGAGGCCGATTGGCGCCGAAATCGCTTCCACGGTGTCCAGCGTTTCCGCCAACACGCGGTGCGGCTGGCCGTCAAACAGGGTGACTAGGTTGTGGCCGTCGCCCGTGGCGAGCAGGTAAAGCGTAACGGCGCGCCCGCTGCTCGGATGTTCCGCTTCGATGCGAACCCGTCCGCTCGACAGGACATAGAAACGTTCCGCGGTTTCGGCGGCGGGCATCACTTGAGCGCGCTTGTGCCAGCGCTCGCGGCGCATGTGCCGCAGCATGTCGTGGATTGCCGCATCGGTCAGATCCTGGAACAGAGGCGTGCCGCTGAGATGGACGAGCAGGGCGTCGGCGTCGGTAGGTGTCATGCTGAATCTGGAGGCGGCGATATTCGCGTTGCTTGGATGTTAGTCGAATTACGAGACGATCGTCGCGGTCGCGCTTCGAGTTGACCTCGATGCTCTCTCAGGTCGTTTGAAGTGGCACGACGGTCAGGCGCAGACGGCGGCTACGGTCCGGACCCACGAAACTCAGCGATAGCTTGCATCTGAATCGAGTCGAGTCGCATCGGCACGCTTCGAACGGTGTGCCGAGATGGCATAACAGGAGCAGGCGCGGGTTCGGTTCGCCGTGGACGAGCAGCCGGAATTCCGCCAGGCCAGGTACCAGCGTGGCGACGGATCGGGCGGAAATCTGCGTGCGCGAGTAGCCGAACAGGCTTTCGGCGGTCGGGGTGCAGTCCTCTATGACCCCGTTCCCATCCAGCAGAAGCGCGGCAGGTTCGACGGTGCGGCGGTCGTTTCCTTGCGGCAAGGCTGGTTCCCGTGCTGTTTGGCGCGTGAGTCTTCGCAACGGTTCCGTCGGCGGTACGCGATGGCATGCATGCGTCGAAGCCGGAGGCGTTGCCTGCTTGTGCGCGGTGCCCGATGCAAGCGACGGCCGGGTCGGGCGGTGCAAGACTTGCGAGAGGCATGCGCATGAAGTTCGAAGCGCGAGTATGGGGAAAGCGCTGCACAGGTTCTGTAAACCAGGTTACAGAAGCGCCGCCGCAGGGGGCTTAGTTGCTATGCGTCGGTTCTGTCGTTCGCCGGGGCTGGCGGGATGCCGTCGCCGGTTTCGATGCGCAGGGTGCGGGCATCGAGTTCGGTGCGCAGGCGTTCGTACGCCGAATCGCTGAGGCTGCCTTCCCGGTGGGCATCGGCGAGTCGGTTCTGTTGGAAGGCGAGCATGTGTCGACCCAGGCGAGCCCAGTCTTCGCGCCAGTGCAATTGAGGATCTATGCCGATGGCGTCGAGTGCGGTGGTGGCTTGATCGAGCTGTTGGCGGTGCAGGGACTCCAGCGCGTCCAGCGCGCGCGGGGCGAACAGATTGTTGTCGCGCAGGCGGCCGATTTCACGCAGCGCGGCGGCGGCGATGCGCCGACGCGCATCGGCGGCCTCGTAGGCCTGCATCCGCTGATCGGCGACGAGACCTAGCCGGCGGGCGAGCGTGGTCATGCTCAGCCCCTGCAGCATGATGGACAGCAGCACGAAACCGAACACGAGGTTGATGATCGATTCGCGCGCCGGCAGATCGGCGGGTAGGCTCAGCGCGAGCACCATGGACAGTGCGCCGCGCAGGCCGCCCCAGGTGAGGATCACTCCCCAGGTGCGCGGGATGCGGGCGGTGGTGAAGCGCAGCGAGGATTGCACGCCGGCGACGAGCAGGCCGCGTGCGAGGGTGACGGCCAGCCAGGACAGCAGGATGAGCGGCCAAGCCGAGAGCAGTGAATCGAGGCGGATTTCGAAACCCATCAGCAGGAACACCAGCGAGTTCAGGGCGAAGCCGAGGTACTCCCAGAAGCTGCGCATGGCGAGCAGGCTGCCGGGCGAGGCGCTGGGGCGGGAGACGTAGTTGCCGCAGGCCAGGCCGGCGGTGACGGTGCTGATGACGCCGGAGAAGCCGAGCTGATCGGCGACCAGGAAGGAGCCGTAGGCGGTCAGCATGGTGATCGTGATCTCGATCATGGCGTCGTCGATGCGCTGCAGGGCGAACGCGGCGACCAGTCCGACGACGCCGCCGACGAGCAGCCCGCCGCCGACCACGCGGCCGAACTCGAGGAGCAGGCCGGCGGGACTGCTGGTCTGGTGGGCGATGAAGGACAGCACCAGGCCGAAGAAGACGATGGCGGTGCCGTCGTTGAGCAGGCTTTCGCCTTCGAGCAGCAGGGTCAGGCGCGGCGGTACGCCGAGGCGTCGGAACAGGGCGACGACGGCGATCGGGTCGGTGGCCGCCACGGCGGCGCCGAACACCAGGGCGAGCCCCCAGCCGATCGGCTGCATGTTCGGGCCGAGCAGATGGTGGAACGCATCGGTGGACAGCACCAGCAGGGTGGCGGTCAGGGCGATGCTGACGGCGACGCCCGGAATGGCCAGGCCGAGCACGGCGATCCGGTCGCGCCACAGATTGGCGAAGCGCATGTTGAAGGCGGCTTCGAAGATCAGCCCGGGCAGGAACACCATGAATAGAATGTCCTTGGTCAGCACCGGGGGATGGATGAATTGCAGGGCGCCTAGGCCGAGGCCGACGAGCACCAGGGAGACGGTGTAGGGCAGGTGCAGCCGGCGTGCTCCGATGGCGACGATCGAGGCGATCAGAAACAGCAGGATGAGAGTGGGTTCGGTTTGCATGACCGCTGTGCGGCAGGTTGCATGCCGCGAGCTAAAGGTGAGTCGTGCGTGATCGGAATGACGACCGCCGTTCGATTATGCGCGGCGCAGCAGCGATGCGCATGCGCGAGAGCAGATAATCCTTCCGTACGGTACCGTGCCACTGTGGCGTCGGTGCCGTACGGAGGGGGTGTTTCGTTCAGTAGCGTACCGGGCGCACGTAAGCCGTCTTGCCCGCGTAGCGGGCGGCGGTGCCGAGCCCTTCCTCGATGCGCATGAGCTGGTTGTACTTCTCCACGCGTTCGCCGCGCGCCGGGGCGCCGGTCTTGAGGTGGCCGGTGTCCAGCGCGACGGTCATGTCGGCGATGAAGCTGTCCACGGTCTCGCCGGAGCGGTGCGAAACGAACGCGCCCCAGCCGTGGTCGCGCGCCAGGCGCGTGGCGGCGATGGTCTCGGTGAGCGTGCCGATCTGGTTGAGTTTGATGAGTACGGCGTTGGCGATGTTCTGTTCGATGCCGCGCGCGATGATCGCGGGATTGGTGCAGAACACGTCGTCGCCGACCAGTTCGATGGTGTCGCCGAGCGCGTGGTTGAGACGCTTCCAGCCGGCCCAGTCGTCCTCGGCCATACCGTCCTCGATCAGGGCGATGGGGTAGGCGTCGACCAGCCGCTCGTAGTATTCGACCATTTCGCCGGCTTCCAGCTTGCGTTTCTCGGTGCGCAGGTTGTAGTGACCGTCCTCGAAGAACTCGCTGGAAGCCGGATCGATGGCGATGCCGACGTCGGTGCCGGCGCGCAGCCCGGCCTTGGCGATGGCCTGCACGATGAGTTCCAGCGGTTGTTCGTTGGATTTGACGTGCGGTGCGAAGCCGCCCTCGTCGCCGACGCCGACCGACAGGTCCTTCTGTTCGAGCAGGCTTTGCAGCGCGTGGTAGACCTCGGCGCCCCATTCGACGGCTTCGCGCAGGCTGCCGGCGCCGTAGGGGGCGATCATGAATTCCTGAAAGTCCGCGCCCTGCCAGCGGGCGTGCACGCCGCCGTTCATGATGTTCATGTGCGGTACCGGCAGACGCGTGGCGGCGGGGCCGCCGAGGTAGCGGTACAGCGGCAGGTCGCTGGCGCCGGCGGCCGCGCGGGCCACGGCCAGAGACACACCGAGCATGGCGTTGGCGCCGAGGCGCGCTTTGTTCTCGGTGCCGTCGAGGGCGATCAGCGTGGCGTCGATGGCGGCCTGGTCGCGCGCGTCCATGCCGATGAAGTCGGGGGCGATGGTGTCGTTGACGTGGCCGACGGCCTTGAGCACGCCCTTGCCGCCGAAGCGCTTAGCGTTGCTGTCGCGCAGTTCGACCGCTTCGCGGGCGCCGGTGGAGGCGCCGGAGGGCACCGCGGCGCGGGCCTGCACGCCGCAGGCGAGGCCGCAGTCGACTTCGACGGTGGGGTTGCCGCGCGAATCGAGGATTTCGCGGGCGGTGAGGGTAACGATGGTAGCGTCCATGATGATCTCCTGGTGGCAGGATAAGCCGCGTCCTGGCGGGGTGCGGATTTGATGTCCCGATGCTTCGTCAGTTCAGTATTTCCATGCGATTGGTGGTGCCGGGGTGGCCGCGCGAGGAACCTTGGGTGAGCACCAGCGGTCCGCCGTCCAGGCCCTGGCGCTGCAGCCACTCGCGGGCTATGTCCTGCCAGTCGCGTGTGTCGCCGGCGATGTGCACCGGATAGACGCCGTAGCTGAACAGCAGGCGGCGGCAGGTGTTGCGGTGGGCGGACAAGGCCAGAATCCAGGCCGGCAGGTGGAACCGTGCGATACGCCGGGCGGTGGCCCCGGTTTCGGTAGGCGTGATGACGTAGGGCGCCTTGAGGTGTTCGACGGCGGTGACCACGTTCAGCGCGATGACGTGTTCGACGCTGCGGCGCCGACGCCGGTTGTTCTCCTCCGGGGGGCAGACGGGCGATTCGTGGCGCGATGCTTCGGCCTTGCGCGCGATACGCCCGAGCATGGCGACGGCTTCGACCGGGTAGGCGCCGAGCGCGGATTCTTCCGACAGCATGACGGCGTCGGTGCCGTCCAGCACGGCATTGGCGACGTCGGTGGCCTCGGCGCGGGTCGGCCGGTTGTGGTCGACCATGGATTCGAGCATCTGGGTCGCGGTGATGACCGGTTTCCCCGCCCGGTTGGCTTTGCGGATCAGTTGCTTCTGGGTGATTGCGATGGCCTCGATCGGTGTTTCGACGCCGAGGTCGCCGCGCGCCACCATGAGACCGTCTGCAGCGGCGAGGATGGCGTCGATGTGCGGCAGGGCGGCGGAGCGCTCGATCTTGGCGATCAGGTAGGGAGCCGCGCCCAGCGATTCGGCCTCGCGGCGCACGCGTTCGACGTCTTCGGCGCTTTCGACGAAGGAAATGCTGACCGCGTCGACCTGCTGCTCGCAGGCGAAGGCGAGCAGTTCCTGATCGCGTTCGGTGAAGGCCGGTAGCGACACGTGCATGCGCGGAATGTTGAGGCCCTTGTGCGAACGCAGTTCGCCGCCGACGGTGACCCGGCAGCGGACCTCGGGGCCGGCGATTTCCAGTACCTTGAGCTGGATGAATCCGTCGTTGAGGAACACGGATTCGCCGCGGCGCACGGCCTGCGGCAATTCGGGAAAATCCGGTACGGAGACGCGCTCGGCGTCGCCGGTGCACGGTTCGGTGGTCAGGGTAAAGCGCCGGCCGTGGTGCAGGCGAAGCGGGTCCGGGGCGAGCGGGCCGATGCGCAGCTTGGGGCCGGGCAGATCGGCCAGGATCGCGACGGCGCGCCCGGCCTGTTCGGCCGCCTGGCGCAGGTCGGCGATGGTGCGGGCGTGGCTCTTGGCGTCGCCGTGGGCCAGGTTGAGCCGCGCCACGCTCATGCCGGCGCGGATCATGCGCGTGAGCACGGCAATCTTGTCCGATGCCGGGCCGATGGTGCAGACGATCTTGGTCTTGTGTTGCGGCAGGCGCAGGCTCATGTCATTCGCCCCGGTAAATGGCCAGCGCACGCTCCGGATCGACGTTATCGAAGGTAAGTGCACTGATTGCGTTGCAAAAACGCACGGCTTCGTTCAGCGGACGCTGGTGGATGTTGCGGCCGGTGGCGCTGCCGGCGACGCCGGCCTCGCGCAGCTGGGCGTGCAGCCGCTCGAGGAAGGCTTCGACCGTGGTTTCGCGCCCGCCGGCGCAGATCACGCGGGTACGGCCGGCGGCGCGCACGGCTTCGCGAAGCTTGTCCGGGCCGCCGTCGGGTGCGTTGATCTTGACGAAGTCGGCACCCAGGCAGGCGGCCAGGCCGGCGACGCCGGCGATCAGGTGCGGGTCGTATTCGTTCTTGACGACCTCGCCGCGCGGATAGGCCCAGATGACTGCGAGCAGGCCGAGCTGGTGCGCTTCGAACACCAGGCGTGCGGCTTCGGCGTACATCTGGCTTTCGTAGGTGCTGCCGGGATAGATCGTGTAGCCGACCCCGACGATGTTCAGCGCGGAGTCCTCGCGCAGGCGCGCGACCTGTTCCAGGGTATGCCATTGCAGGCTGACGGGATCGCGGCTGGCGGTCGAGATGAGATGGGTCTTGGCGTTGAGTTTGATCAGGTAGGGCACGTCGGGATAGTCGGGGCCATAGCGTGCGACCAGCCCCAGCTGGGTGGCGAAGACGCCGATGCGGGCCTGGGCGGCGATGCGGAACAGATGTTCGGGATCGCCGTCGTCCTCGGCGATGCCGTTGCCGACGAAGTCGTCGTTGAGATGCTCGACCTTCTGGTCGCCGGCCATCAGCATGAGCCGTCCGCTGCCCTGAGTGGCGCGCTGGAGGTTGTCCAGATAGGTCTGATGCCGGGTAGCGGGTACGTCGAAGGGGATCGGTTGATCGTTCATTGCGCTCTCCTCAGAGATTATCGCGGCAGTGCGCGCGGGCACGCAGGGCCTCACCGGTGGCGGCGACGATGGGATGGACCGGAGCGGTCAGACGGGGCTGACTGCCGAACTGGAAGCTGGCCAGGTCGGAGGCCGTGGCGTGCAGTTGGATGGCGACGCCGATGATGTTGACCAGTTCGCCGGTGGTGGGGCCGCCGATGACCTGGCCGCCGAGTAGACGTTCGCTGTTGCCGTCGAACACCAGGCGGCAGAAGATCTCGTGCGTGTCCGGCATGGTGGCGGGGTGGTGGTCGGGCAGGCGGGAGGTGCCGGTGAAGACCTCGAAGCCGATCTCGCGGGCGCTGGCTTCGGTCAGGCCGGCCACGCCGAAGGCGAGGTCGTCGACCTGGCTGGCGTAGACGGCGATGGTGCCGGCGTTGGCGCGCGGCAGGCGCAGGGCGTAGAGGTTCATGCCGGCGATGCGCCCCTCGGCGGCGGCCTGCGAGGCGAGCAGGGCATGGCTGGCATGGCGGGTGAAGTAGTCCTGCTTGTGCGCGCAGTCGCCGACGGCGAACACGTGCGGGTGTTCGCGCGTGCGCTGGAAGCCATCCACCCACACGCCGCCGGAGCGGGCCAGGGTCAGGCCGATGGCGTGCGCCAGGTCGGTGTTGGGGCGGGCGCCGATGGCGATCAGCACGGCGTCGGTCTCGATCAGGCGGCCGTCTTCGAGGCGGATGCCGGCGACGCACTTGCCGGTTTTGTCGGCCTCGATGGCGGCGACGGTGACGCCGGTGTGAACGCGCACACCGTGCTCGCGCAGGCGCTGTTCGACGATGGCACAGGCGTCGGTGTCGAAGGAGGCCGCGAGCAGTTGCGGGCGCTGCTCGACGATGTGCACCTCGATGTCGCGCTTGCGCAGTTCGTCGCTGAATTCGACGCCGATGAAGCCGCCGCCAATGACGGCCAGACGGCGCAGGTCGGGCAGGGTTTCGGTGAGCAGTTCGTCGAGGTAGTCATAATCCTTGAGGACCGTGAAAACGCCGGCGAGTTCATGGCCGGGTATCGGCGGCACGAACGGGCGCGAGCCGGTGGCGAGCACGAGGCGTTCCCAGGAGAGCCGGCGACCGGATTCGAGCGTGGCGGTGCGTGCATCGAGGTCGACGTCGGCCACGTTGTCGATGATCAGGTGGCCGCCCGCGGCGAGAAACGGCGCGCGGCCGGCCAGGTCCTCCTCGGTGCCGCCCAGCGTGCCGAAGATGTAGGGGATGCCGCAGGGGACCAGTGCATCATCCTCGGGGCGTACCACGGTGATGTGCTTGTCGGGCCAGAACTGCGCGGCGGTGATGCCGGTCATCATGCCGGCCGGGCCGCCGCCGATGATCAGAACGTCCGTGTAGTCGGTAGTCATGGGTGTTCTCTCGCGTGAAATGGATTCACGTCCCTGCCAGATAGGCATAGACGATGGAGAAGAAAAATGTCGCGACGAGCCAGGCGACGGCCGGGTAGACCGCACGGCTGCGCCCCAGAGCCAGCGCGTAGCCGGCCTTGAGCAAATTGTTGCTGCCGCTGGCGATGACCACTGCTATCAGCAGCGCGGTTTCGCTGATCGGAAACTTGCCGTCGAGCAGCGACAGGATGAACGGATCGATGTCGGTGAAGCCGACCGCGAACGAAAGCACATGCAGGCCGCGAATACCGAAGTCGGTCACCACGAAGTGGGTGATCGCGGCGAACAGCACGAACAGCGCGGCGAACAGCAGCGCGGTGGAGAACTCCAGCGGATGCCGCGGCGGCGCTTCGTCCTGGCTTGCGCCGGCATGGTGGGCACCGCGCAGCAGTAGCCACACGACCACGGCCGAACACAGCACCAGTATGCCGAAAGGCAGTGCCAGATCGCAGCGCGGTGGATGCATGTCCGAGCAGGGCGATCAGCGCCCACAGCCGCAGATACATCATCAGCGTCGCGAGCACGATGGCGGCGGCACTCAGGCGCCCCTCGTCGGGCGCCTCGCGCACGCGCTTGCCCAGCACCACGGTAGTGGCGGTGCTTGAGTACAGCCCGCCGAGTGCCCCGGTAAGCAGCAGACCGCGGGCGGGGAAGAAATAGGTCTGGGCCAGATAACTCAGATACGAAATGCCCGACACGACCAGTACGGCCAGCCACAGCTGGTACCAGGTCACGGTGACGAAGCCGGCGATCTGGCTGGTCGGCAGCAGCGGCAGGATGAGGCCGGCCATGATCAGGAACTTGGCCAGGGTGACCGCTTCGGTACTGCGGAAGGCGTCGGACAGTCGGCGGATGCCCGGCTTCTCGCCGAGCATGAGTAGGATGACCACGACGTAGAGCACCGGCAGCCACAGCGGGCCTTTGAGTGCGAGCGGTCCGATGGCGTAAACCAGCAGGCCGACCAGGTGGGTCAGCATGCGCTTGCGGCCTTCGTGCTGGCGATGCCAGTAGCTGATGGCGAAAAAGCCGCCGACGATCAGCAGGCCGGCGCCGTACAGGCGCAGCTCGGGGTCGAGCAGCGCCAGCACGAAGCCGAACACCGCCAGCAGGGTCAGCGTGCGGGTGGTGCCGTAGCCGAGTCCCTCGCCGGCGGCGCGCCGGTAGCTGTGCAGTTCGAGCCCGACCACGAAGCCGAACAGCGCGGTGGCGACGAAGGCGATCAGCAGCGGCGATAGTGTGGCGACATGAGGCACTGGCTCACTGCCTCCTATGAGGCTTGGCAGAGCGCTGTCGGTTCATCGCGGGATTCGCACCGGATTATTCAACGCCGCCGGCCGGTACCACCAGGATCGGGAGCTCGCCGCGGCGTACCAGCGTTTCGGCCGTGCTGCCCAGCAGCAACCGGGCAAGGCCGTGGCGGCCGTGCGTGGTGATGACCAGCAGATCGGCGCGCCAGCTGTCGGCAGCATCGAGAATGGCTCGGTCGATGCGACCGTCGCTGGATTCGATGAGTTCGGAGTCGACTTCCAGTTCGAGTTCCTGGGCGCGGCCCACTGCTCCTTCCAGCGACTTGCGGGCGCCGGCCAGGAGGTTTTCGCGCAGCAGCTCGGGTTCGATCCAGGCCAATTCACCGCCGACGTGATCGCCCAAGGTTTCGTCGACCACGGTAATCAGTTTGACGCGGGCGCCTTGATCGTGGGCCAGGCGGGCAGCGTGTTCGAGGACGGCGTTGGAGCTGGGGCTGCCGTCGGTGGGAATCAGGATGCGCTGGTATAAGCCCATGGTCTCTCCTTAGGCGACGCGTCGGCGCCGCCTGCTGGTCGGTGTGGATACGGGGGTCTGCAACGGGTGCATCGGAGAACATCTTAAGCTCTCCACCCTTTTTTTGACCGTCGCTGCGGCAGTGGTTCGCAGTTTGCGTGCGCATGGCTTGATCGTGATCAATTAAAGCCGGTTTGTGCGCAATGTGAAGTCCGTCCGATCCGTTGCGGATCGGACGGTGGTTGGCGCAAGTGGGCGGATCAGTGCTTGGTTGTGCCGCTCAGCATGCGGTCGATCTGCCCCTCGGCTTCGAGCCAGTCATTGAGGGTGCGGCTGCTGTCGAAGCCGTGACTTTCGGCGATCAGGTAGGCCGCTTCGGCAATCATGCGATAGCGCGCTTCGGGGGTGACCGGGGATGCCGCCGTCTTACGCGTACGCGTGGTCGCCCGCGTCGTTTTGGTGCTGGTTGTGGGTGTTTTGGCTGTTTTTGATGCGGTTTTTGCTGCAGGTTTGGCTGCGGTTTTCTTCGCTGCCGGCTTGGTCGCTTTGGCTGGCGCGGCTGCTTTAGTGGCGGTACGGCGGCGGGGCTTGGTCGGTTCGGGGCTGTCGCTCATGTGGATCTCCACAGGTGGCTTGGGCGGGACTACAGTTTTGAGCCTAAGCAAGCAACGTGCCGGGCTCAGGGGGAAATCGGGCCGGGCGCAGCGGATGCCGCTGTCTGTCAATGAGTTATTCATAATCATAGGACTTTGGTGCGAAAAATATTAGGGGTATCGGCGTGACATTCTTGTTAAATGGACATTGCGAGGAGAGCTGAAGTGAGCATGTTTCAATACGGGATCAAGAGGTCGACAGCATTGGCGCTGTGCGCCGCAGTGCTGGCTACGACCGGCAGCGTGGCTGCCTGTGCGGCCCAGAAGGCTGCCGAGGTGAGCTTTACGGTGACGGCTTCGGTTGAGGTGCCGAATACGCGTTTGCGCCTGCTGCTGCAGGCAGTTGCGCAGGCTAACGGCGATGAGCATGTGCTGCCTGTATTGGCCACGCGTTTGAACCAGCGAATGAATTCCGCGTTGCGTTTGATCGAGAGCACGGCCGGCGTGAAAGCGCAGACCCGGGGATTGCACAGCAGCCCGGTCTACGACAACGGCAAGCAGGTTGGCTGGCGCTTGGTCGGGCAGATCGAGGCGGTGGGCGAGGCCAAGACGTTTCCGGACCTGACCGGCAAGCTGCAGGCGGCGGGGCTAAGCGTGGAAAGCGTGCAGGCCGAACCGGCCGAGGGCGCGCTCAGCACGGCGCGCGAACAACAGACGGAAGCGGCGATTCGGGATCTGAAAAAACGCGCGCAACTGGTTTCCCGGGCGCTGGGCTGTTCGGCCTGGTCGTTCGCCGAGGTCAATCTCAGCGATCAGGATTCGCGCCCGCCCGTCGGAGTCATGCGCATGACGGCGGCCAAGGCGGAGCCTGCTGCCCTGGCGCCCGGCGCCAGTCGTGTGGCGGTGCGCGCCACGGCCAAGATGCTATGTGAGCCTTAAAAGGACACGCAGCCGTATATTCGGCATAGCCCTAGCGCAGCCGTTGCACGGCTACGCTAGGGCCGACAGTCGTCAGTCCATCGTCGGCATGACGAAGTCCATGCCGGAGCGGATGCCCGTGGGCCAGCGTGTGGTGATGGTCTTGAGCTTGGTGTAGAAGCGCACGCCTTCGGGGCCGTGCATGTGGTGGTCGCCGAACAGCGAGTTCTTCCAGCCGCCGAAGCTATGGAAGGCCATCGGCACCGGGATCGGCACGTTGATGCCGACCATGCCCACTTCGATGGAATGAGCGAAGTCGCGTGCGGCGTCGCCGTCGCGGGTGAAGATGGCAGTGCCGTTGCCGAACTCGTGCTCGTTGATGAGCCTGACGGCCTCGTCGTAGTCCTTGGCGCGAAGCAGGCAGAGTACCGGGCCGAAGATCTCCTCGCGGTAGATGCTCATCTCGGGCGTGACGCGGTCGAACAGCGTGGCGCCGAGGTAGTAACCATCGGCATACTCGCCTTCCCCGATGCGGAAGCTACGTCCGTCGACGACCAGCTCGGCCCCTTCCCGGACGCCTGCATCGATGTAGCCTTTCACCTTCTCGAGGTGCTGCGAGGTGACCAGCGGCCCCATGTCGGAGTCGGGCGCCAGGCCGGGGCCGACCTTGAGTTTTTCGATGTTGGACACGAGGCGCGCACGTAGCGCGTCGGCCACTTCGTCGCCGACTGCGACGGCGACTGAGATCGCCATGCAGCGCTCGCCGGCCGAGCCGTAGGCTGCGCCCATCAGCGCGTTGGCGGCCTGGTCGAGGTCGGCGTCGGGCATGACGATCATGTGGTTCTTGGCGCCGCCCAGAGCCTGTACGCGCTTGCCGTGGCTGCTGCCGGTGGCGTAGATGTAGCGCGCGATGGGCGTGGAGCCGACGAAGCTGACCGGCCTTGATGTCGGGATGCTCAAGCAGCGCATCGACGGCTTCCTTGTCGCCGTGGACGACGTTGAACACGCCGTCCGGCAAGCCGGCCTCCTTGAGCAGCGCGGCCAGCAGCAGAGAAGCCGACGGATCGCGCTCGGAAGGCTTCAGGATGAAGCTGTTGCCGCAGGCCAGGGCCACCGGGAACATCCACATCGGCACCATGGCCGGGAAATTGAAGGGAGTGATGCCGGCGACCACGCCCAGCGGTTGGCGCAGGGAATGACTGTCGACGCTGGTGCCGACGTTTTCGGTCACCTCACCCTTGAGCAGGTGCGGCGCGCCGCAGGCGAATTCGACCACCTCCATGCCGCGCGTGACTTCGCCCAGCGCGTCGGCGTGGGTCTTGCCATGTTCGCGCGTTATCAGTTCAGCGATGCGATCGGCGTTCTGCTCCAGCAGTTCGCGGAATTTGTACATCACGCGTGCGCGGCGCAGCGGCGTGGTGTGCGCCCAGCCCCGAAAAGCCTCGCGTGCGTTGGCGACGACGGCATCCACCTCTTGCCTGCTGGCCAGCGGCACGCGCGCCGTGACGGCGCCACGCGCCGGATCGAAGACTTCGCCGTAACGTCCGCTGTTGCCTTCGACCTCGCGGCCGCCGACGAAGTGATTGAGGGTCTTGCTCATGAAGGTTGTTCCTCGTTCGGTAATCTTTCAGTATCTTTTTGAATTAATAGAATAAAAATAAAAATATTCTGTAGCCCTTTGAAAGTTTCTTCAGCGCTTTAGCGTAGTCGAAGATGCGGTGTCTACGCACGCTTCATCGTGCGTTTTCATGTTCCGGATCGTGCAGCGCCCCGATTGCTCAGGAGGCGCTGGCGATAGTCTGCAGCAGCCACAGTGCGGCCATACCCGCGCCCAGCGTGAACAGCACGTTGCGAGTGAGCAGTGCGACGGCCGCGGCCAGCAGCCCGGCAATCAGGCGCAGGTTGTGAGGCGAGAAGTCGATGGCGCCTTCGGGGCGCACCAGTGCGGGCAGGACCAGCGCGGCCAGCACGGCGGCCGGGATGAAGCGCAGCGCGCGGTGCACGATTTGCGGCAGTTCGATGCGCCCCCAGAGGTGAATGAACGATAGGCGTAGAGCGAAAGTGCCGAGTCCGATCACTGCGATGAGGAGCCAGAGTCCGAGCGGCGGGAGCGAGATGCCCATCAGGCGTTCCCGTCCGCATTGCCGCGCTGTAGAGCGGTTTCGGCGACGAGCCCCGCTGTTATGCCACTGACGGCAGCGAGCACCAAGCCGAGGTTGAAAGGCAAAGCGGTGGCGAATACGGCGACGCCGCCGCCGACCAGGGCGGCAACCAGCGTCGGTCGGTCGCGCAAGCCCGGGATCAGCAGGGCCATGAAGGTGAGGGGGATGGCGAAATCGAGCGACCAACTGGACGGTACCGCTGCGCCGAGCAGAATGCCCGCTGCGGTGGCTGGTTGCCAGACGAGCCACATGGTGCTGGCGATACCCAGATAGAACCAATGTTTGTGGGCCAGGGGAACGGTCGAGGTATTGAGGTAGTGGTTGATGCTCATCGCGTAGGCCTGGTCGGTCAGGAGGTAGGCCAGCGGCCAGCGCCAACGCTTGGGCAGGTGCTGAAAGTGTGGGGCCAGCGACGCGCTGTACATGGCGAAACGCAGGTTGATGACCAGGGCGGTGAAAACGATGACCGCCGGCAACGCCCCCTGGGCGAGTAGCTGAATGGCTGCAAGCTGCGAGGCTCCGGCGAAAATGAACACCGACATGCCCATGGCGGCTGCCGGCGAGAGGCCGGCCTTGATTGCGGTGACTCCGCAGATCATGCCGAATGGTATGACTCCCGGAATGATGGGGACGACGGCCAGAAAGCCGTTGCTGAAGGCGCTGCGGCGGGAGCTTTGCATCAGGGTGTTCGAGAGCGGGATCGGAGTGCCTAGGTTGGCTTAAGCGGACTGTGGGCGCAAGCCGCGCTGACAGGGGCATCGGCCAAGAAGTCCTTCGCCTGGACGACGAACGGCTGCCGGCTTGGTCCGGACGTGCGCCCGCGAGCTTGCCCGGCAGGGGCAGGCGATTCCGGGGTGCGTTTCTTTCCAGCCGGTTTCTTTTCACGGTCAATGAAAAATCGCCGCGAGCGATTTTGACTATGGCTTACTGCCCGCAGGGAAGAGGCGCAGGACGTGCCGGACAAATCGGCTCGGGCGCGTCCTGCCGATCGAATTCTCAACCCGTTGGTCGCGCGCGAAACAGGCTCAAAGCTCCGAAGAACGTGTCAGGTGATCGATTAAGTTTCAAACGACCAATGGAGTCCCCCCTCGCAGTCGACGAGATTGTGCTTAAGCGCTTTGGCTCGAAAATGGCAACGCTGATTACCAGGCCGTCACAACGGCAATGCCGGACTGCTGTAAACCTGTCGCAAGGCCAGATGCGATTGTGTGCCGGCAACGCCGGGAAGGCGCAACAGCGTGCCCAGATAGATGCGCTCGAAATCCTTGGCGTCGGTGTAGACGACCTTGAGCATGTAGTCCGCTTCGCCGGCCATCAGGTAGCACTCCATGACTTCGGGAATTTCGCGTACGGCGTCCTCGAAGCTGCGGAACACGTCCGGATTCTGGCGTTCCAACCGTATGAAGATGATCGCGGTGCCTTCCTTGTGCAGCACCGTGCGGCTGAGCAGGGCGGTGTAGCGCTCGATGAATCCGCTGTCCTCGAGTTGGCGCACTCGGCGCAGACAGGCGGAGGGCGACAGGTTGACGCGTTCGGCCAGTTCGGCGTTGGTGAGACGGCCGTTTTCCTGCAGTTGGCGCAGGATGCGGCGGTCGCGCGAGTCCAGTTCGGGAGGATTTGGCATGATATTCGGTAGATATGCCTTATTCTGATGGAAAATTGCAATGTATGGGGGTTTTGGTGCTTATTTTGAAATAAAAAATCGGCGAATGCGAACCATAATCGGCGGCTGTAGTTTTCCATTCAGTCTGTGCCGAGGGAGGGCAAGACATGTTGATCGGCGTTCCGAAGGAAACGAAGAATCACGAATACCGTGTCGGCATGACGCCGGTAAGCGTGCGCGAGGTGGTTGCGCACGGGCATCAGGTGTTGGTCGAGCAGGGTGCGGGAGCGGGTATCAGCGCGGACGACGAGGCCTATCGCACGGCCGGCGCCGAAATCTGTGCGACGGCGGCAGAGGTGTTCGAACGCGCCGACATGATCGTCAAGGTGAAGGAGCCGCAGGCGCCCGAGCGGGCGATGCTGCGCGAGGGGCAGGTGCTGTTCACCTACCTGCATCTCGCTCCGGATCCGGAGCAGACGGCCGACCTGCTCAAGAGCGGTGCGACCTGTATCGCCTACGAGACCGTGACTTCGCCACGCGGTGGTCTGCCGCTGCTGGCGCCGATGTCCGAGGTGGCGGGGCGCATGGCCGTGCAGGCCGGCGCCAACGCACTGGAGAAGGCGCATGGCGGTCGCGGCATGCTGCTCGGCGGCGTGCCGGGCGTCGAGCCGGCCAAGGTGGTGATCATCGGTGGCGGCGTGGTCGGACGCAACGCCGCCGAAATGGCTGTGGGCATGCGTGCCGACGTGGTCGTGCTGGATAAGTCCGAGGCTGTGCTCGAGCAGCTCGACGGCTTGTTCCAGGGGCGTGCCAAGACCGTCTACTCCACCCGTGACAGCCTGGAGCGCCATGTGCTGGAGGCAGACCTGGTCATCGGCGGCGTGCTGATTCCCGGCGCGGCGGCGCCCAAGCTGGTGTCGAGCGATATGATCGCGCGCATGAAGCCCGGTTCGGTGATCGTCGACGTGGCGATCGATCAGGGCGGCTGCACCGAGAATTCCCGCGCGACCACTCATGCAGAGCCGACCTACGTGATCGATGGCGTGGTGCACTACTGCGTGGCCAACATGCCGGGCGGGGTGCCGCTGACGTCCACCTACGCGCTGAACAACGCCACTTTGCCGTACATTCTGAAACTGGCCGACAAGGGGTGGCGCCAGGCGCTGAAGGACGACGAGCATCTGCTCCGTGGTCTGAACGTGCATGCCGGCAAGCTCACCAATGCCGAGGTTGGCGAGGCGCTGAACCTGGACTTCGTCGATCCTTCCCAGGTGGTGTGACCCGTTCGAACGCAGGCAGGTGGCCGTAGCCAGGGACGGCCGGCCACCTGTCTGCGGTCGCGATGCCATGTGATTGAACCGGCACGCCGTGTGCTGGTCCAACGCGGTTTGATATGCGGGGGCGGCATGCCCTCCGCGATCCGTCGCATTGTTCGATCACACGGAGTCGTTCATGGAGCATGAGGTCGAACCGTTGCCGCGCAAGCCGCGCCGTTGGCTCAGAGTCTTCCTGATTTTGCTGGTCCTGGGCCTGGCTGGCGCGAGTGGCCTGGCGGGCTGGCTGTACCTGCAGTGGCGTTCGCTGCCCTCGGTCGCGCAGCTGCGGCATTGGCGTCCGGCATTGCCGCTGGAAATCTATGGCGCCAACGGCGGCCTGCTCGCGACTATCGGCCCGGAATTGCACGACACGGTGTCCTTGCGGCAGATGCCGATGCAACTCGGCAATGCCTTCGTGGCCGCGGAGAACGCACATTTCTGGAGCCATAACCCGCTCTACTTCCCGGTGAGTTACCCCGGCATTCTGCGTGCGGCCTGGATCGACCTCACCCACCTGGCACCGGTGCAGGGCGCGAGCACGATCACCGAGCAGGTCGCGCGCAATTTCTACCTCTCGCCGCAGAAGACTATTGCGCGCAAGGTGCGCGAGATTCTGTTGGCCTACAAGCTGGCACAGCATTTCGACCGGCGCGAGATCCTCACCCTCTATCTGAACAAGATCTATTTCGGCAACGGCGCTTACGGCGTCGGTGCCGCCGCACGAGTGTATTACGGCTGTGCCGTCGATCAGCTGACTCTGGCGCAAATGACGATGCTCGCCGCGTTGCCGGCGGCCCCCGAATACTTCAGTCCGCTGGCGAATCCGAAAGCCGCGCGCGGGCGCCGCAATTACGTGATCGGGCGCATGTTGGACGACGGCTATATCACCTCGCTTCAGGCATCGCGTGCCGAGGCCGCGCCGCTGACCGCCAGCTATCACCCACAAGGCAACAATCTGGCCCCCTATGTGACCGATTGGGTAGCCAGGTGGCTGGTGTCCCGCTTCGGCCCCGACAAAACCTATCGCCAGGGACTGCGTGTCTATACCACTATCGATCCAAGGTTGCAGAAGGCGGCAGATAGTGCCGTGTCGATAGGCCTGGAAAATTATGCGATGGGGCTGGACAGTCTCGACCCGCAGACCTACGGCGGACCGGTGGCACACCTCGGTCAGCAGCAGATGCGCGCGGCGCTCGCCGGCAAGCGGCCAAGCCAGCTGCCGGTTCGCGACCCGGCCAATCTACGCTGGGCCGTGGTGCTGTCGGCCAAGAAAGGAGTGGTTCAGGCGTCGCTGGAAGGCGTGCAGCAGGTGACGCTCGGCCACGCCTCGCTGAGCTGGGCAAGCAAGTCCGCGAAAGACACGCTGGGGCTGCAGCGCGGCGATCTGGTGTGGCTGCGCCCGTATGTCGATCCCGGCCGGCCGCCGAACGCGCAGGCCTGGCGCACGGCGGTGTGGCGCAGACCACCATCCGGGGCGCCGCGCTGGGAGCTGGCGCAGGTGCCGCGGGTGCAGGGGGCGCTGGTCAGCATGAAGAACTCGACCGGTGCCATCGTTGCTCTGGTAGGGGGGTTCTCCTACGAAATGAGCCACTTCGACCGCGCCTTGTACGCTTACCGCCAACCCGGTTCGTCGTTCAAGCCGTTTGTCTATGCCGCGGCGCTGGACGGGCCGGAATTGCTCGCGGCGGGCAAGAGGGGCTATATGACGCCAGTGACGCCGGTGGCCGACACGCCGCTAAGCATCAAGTTGCCGAACGGCCAGGTCTACAAGCCGGCCAACTACGAAGGCACTTTTTCCAATCAGCCGATACCGCTGTGGAAGGATTTGGCAGACTCGATCAACGTGCCCAGCGTGCGGGTGCTGATGCATGTGGGCATACCATACGCGATTCGCTATGCGACGCAGTTCGGTTTTCCGAAATCCAGGCTGCCCCCGGTGCCCTCGCTGGTGCTGGGCGCCGCGGATCTGTCGCCACTGCAGATGGTGCGCTCGTACGCCGTGTTCTCGAACGGCGGATTCCTGCCGCATCCCTATTTCATCACCCAGGTGGTCGACGGGCAGGGGCATTCGCTGTCGCTCGCCGGCTGCCAGCTGTGCCAGTCCTCGACGCCGCCCCAATCCGTGATAACGGAGGGCGTGGCCTATCTGATGACGACTATGCTGCAGCGCGTAATCAGTGACGGCACCGGCGTGGCGGCGCGCCCGTTGGGCCACCACCTGGCAGGCAAGACCGGCACCACCAACGATCAGAAGAACGCGTGGTTCGTCGGCTACGGCCGCCATGTCGTGACCGGCGTATGGATGGGCTACGACAACAACCGCGGTATGGGGCGCTGGGCCGCCGGTGCTCGCGAGGCGCTGCCGATCTGGATCCATTACATGCACGCTGCGCTCAAGGGTGTGCAGAGCCTGCCGTTCTTCCGTCCACCGGACGTGGTGCAGGCCATGGTAGATCCCAAGACCGGGCTGTTGAGCGACAGTGGCGGTCAGACCTTCGATTTTCTGGCCGGTTTTCTGCCACCGACGAAGCCACCGATGCTGCCGGCCAATACTACTGCGCTACCGAGTGCGCCGAGCGTATCGCCCACACCGTTCCTGCAGCAGTACTCGGGGTCGCTATTGCCCAGTCCGATGCGCTAGCCTGAGTGTCAGGCGACAGTCGGGGGTGCATGATGGATGATGTGGCCCGTCTCATATGGGAAGCCAAGTACCGGGCGCGCGATGCGGCGGGGAGGCTCGAAGCGTCTCCTGAAGAGAGCCTGCGGCGTGTGGCCGCCGCACTGGCCGGGGCGGAGGCGCCTGGCGTTCGAGACGCTTGGTGCGAACGCTACATCTCCCTGTTGCAGGATCGCCGCTTCCTGCCCGGCGGGCGCATATTGGCCGGCGCCGGCACGGGGCGGCGCGTGACGCTGTTCAACTGTTTCGTCATGGGGGAGATAGCGGACTCCCTGGACGGAATCTTCGATGCGCTCAAGGAGGGTGCGCAAACCCTGCAGCAGGGCGGCGGCGTGGGCTACGACTTTTCCACCCTGCGCCCGGCCGGAATGCCCGCGCGCAGCAGCGGCACGATCGCTTCCGGCCCCGTCTCGTTCATGAGATTGTGGGACACGATGAGCGCGACCTTGCTCGCCACGGGCACGCGGCGCGGCGCCATGATGGCGACGCTGCGCTGCGACCATCCGGATATCGAGCGCTTTGTCGAGGCCAAACGGAATCCCAGCGCGCTGACGCATTTCAATCTCTCGGTGCTGGTCAGCGATGCGTTCATGCAGGCTGTCGAGCAGGGCGCCGACTGGCCCTTGGTGTTCCCCGCGGCAAGCTTGCCGGATCAGCCGGGCGAACGCCTGTCGCGGACATGGAGCGGTTCGCGTGGAGAGGAGCCCTGTGTGGTGTTGCGACGGGTGCCGGCGCGTGAACTGTGGCAGCGTATCATGCGCGGCGCCTACGAGTGGGCCGAACCGGGAGTGCTGTTCATCGACCGCATCAATCGCGAGAACAATCTCGGCTGGCGCGAACGCATTTCCGCCACCAACCCCTGCGGAGAGATTCCGCTGCCGCCCTACGGGGCCTGTGATCTCGGATCCTTGAACCTGGTCCGCTACGTGCGCCGGCCCTATACGCCCGAAGCCTATGTCGACCTCGCCTCGCTCGAAGCCGATACCTCCGTTGCCGTGCGCATGCTCGACGCGGTCATCGACGTCAGCGATTTTCCACTGCCGGCACAGGCGCAGGAGGCGCGGGCCAATCGGCGCATCGGTCTCGGCTTGACCGGTCTGGCCGATGCGCTGATGCTTGCTGGGCTGCGTTACGATTCGGCGGCCGCGCGTGAGCAGGCCGCCGCCGTCATGCGCGCCGTCGGCCATGCGGCCTATCGTGCTTCCGTGGCGCTGGCGAGCGAGAAGGGGGCCTTCCCCAGTTTCGCTGCCGAGGCGTATCTGGCGGCGCCGTTCGTTGCACGCTTGCCGCAGGACATTCGCGACGGCATCGCCCGCTTCGGCATACGCAACAGCCACTGCCTGGCGCTCGCCCCGGCGGGCTCGATCAGTCTGCTGGCCGGCAACGTTTCCAGCGGCATCGAACCGATCTTCGCCGTCGATCAGCGGCGCCGGCTGATCGACGGCGGGGGCAGGGAACGCGAGGTCGGACTGGTTGACTGGGCCTGTGACCTGTGGCGGCGCACGCATCCGGGCGAAGCGCTGCCGCAGAGCCTGGCGACCGCCGTCGAGCTTGCTCCGGAGGCGCATCTGGAGATGCAGGCGGCGTTGCAGCCGTATGTGGACAACGCGATTTCGAAGACCGTCAATGTGCCCCAGTCGACCTCCTTCGAGAATTTCAGTGCACTCTACGACCGGGCCTATGCGCTGGGCCTCAAGGGCTGCACGGCCTTTCGTCCCCATGCCGGGATGGCCGGCGTGCTCGCCGCCGCCGAGTCGCAGACGCCTTGCTGCAGCGTGCTGCGCGAAGGCGACTGACGGTAGGAATTCAGACGGCCGAAACCTGTCGAACAGGCTCGGGCTCCAACGAAGGGTATGGTGTGGGTGCATACTGGTGGCTATGGCGGCGTCGTGCTGCCGCTCGCGATTTGTATTCGTTTCGCAAGGTGTCGACTAAGCAATGAAAATCAAAGTGTTGTTCGTATGCATGGGTAATATCTGCCGCTCGCCTGCGGCGCAGGGCATGTTCGAGAACCTGTTGGCCGAACATGGCTTGGAACACGTCATCGAGGTGGATTCGGCCGGCACGCACGCCTATCACGTCGGCGAGGAGCCGGATGCGCGCATGCAGGCCGCCGCGAACCGTCGCGGCCTGGACATTTCCGGGCAGCGGGCGCGTCGCGTTTCCAGCGAGGACTTCGTCCAATTCCACTACATCCTGGCGATGGACTACGCCAATCTGGCCGAGCTGCAGGAACGCATGCCGGAAAATGGCGTCCGTCCGGTTCTGTTCATGACCTACGCGGGAGCGGTCGGTATGGACGAGGTGCCCGATCCCTATTACGGGGGCGAGACCGGCTTCGAACGGGTGCTCGATCTGGTGGAGGAGGCCGCCAACGGCCTGTTGCAGAGCATCCGCACGCAGCACTCGATCTGATCGCCCTTCAAGCAGAAACGACGCGGCCGCCCATGGGCGGCCGCGTATTTTGCCGGCGGGAGCGACGGCGTTTCAGCTGTCCACCGGCTCCTTGTTGCGCGCCGCCGGATCCTGCGCAGGTGGAACCTTCGGTGCCGCTGGCGCAGAGGAGGTAGACGGTTCTCCTCCCGCGCGCTCCGGTGCCGTCCGGGTCTTCTCGACCGCTGCTTCGACGACCGAGCGTGTCGGCGATGCCTCAGCCTTGGCGGTAACGGGTGCTACCGGTTTGTCGGCGGCGGTCGGGGTCGGTGCGACCTTGGGCGTTTCCGGTGCTGTCGGCGGCTTGGCCGGTTCCGCCGAGCTGTGGGCGGGGCGCGGCGCTTCAGCCGATTTTTCCGGCGTTGATGCGGGAGGGCGGGTGGCGCTCTTGGGCGTTTCCGCTACTGCCGCCGGTGTCCTGTCGGTTTGTGCGACGTCACGGGGCGGGTTCGCCTCGGCCGGTTTGGCCGGTGCCACAGGGGCGGTCTGGCTAGCCGCAGGCGGCGTGTCTTGTGCGCTTGCCGGTTTGCTCTGTTTCGCAACGTCGGCGGTCACCGGGCGTGCTTCGTCCGTTGATTTGACCGGTGCCGTGTCTTTCGGCTCCTGGCGTATGTCGGCCTGCCGTTCTTCGACTCGAGGCGCTTTGGCTGCGGGGCGAGACGGCTTCACGCTGTCCGATGCTTCGGTAGTCGGGGCGGACGTTTGCGGCTTTTCACCGATCTCGGGCTGTGACTCGCCGTCGTTCGATTTGGGTGTTTCGTCCGCGTTACCCGCGGGCGATCCGTTGTTGTTGCGCCGTGCACCGCCGCGGCGCCCCCGGCGGGAGCGGCCGCTGCGAGAGGACGAGCCGCCTTCGCGGCTACTACTCTCTGCCGCCGTGTCGGCATCCACCTCGCTGGCTGCGACGGGCGCAGTGGCCGGTGCATCGTTCGTTGCGGTTTCGGCCTCGCCGGTGGCGGCAGTGTCGCCGGACGTCTGCTCGCCAGCTTCGCGGCTGCGTCCGCGGCGGCGGCTGGAGCGGCGGCGGCGCGAGCGTGGTGCGGTGTTTTCCTCGGCGTTCGCATCATCTGCGGTTGGCGCCGGCGTCGGTTGCACGGATTCATTCGTCGCGGCGACGGGTGTTTCCTCCGCCTTGCGCTTGTTGCCGCGGGTATCCTTGGCTTTGGCGGACGATTCGGTCGAGCGGCGTTCACCACGCTCCGGGCGTGTCGCGTCGTTTTCGCCGCGGGGTTTGTTGCCGCGTGTGCGTCGGCCGCGTTCGCCCTGGTCGTTGTCCGCGCTTTGGCGTGCCGGGCGCTTGGGTTTTGCGGGCGGCGGGGTTTCCGGCTCCGCCGCAGGCGGCAGCGGGGCGAACAAGCTGTGCCAGATACGCGTAATGAGTCCTGGTTTGACAACAGTCCCGCTCTTGAGCGCCGCTCGGTCGTCGGGCGTCGCTTCGCGCTGCGGCGGGGGCGGCGGGGCGGTGATGCTGACCGCAGCGACGGCAGGCGCTGTTTCCTTGGCGCGCTGTTGGCGGATGGTCGGTTCTTCGGGGGGCGGGGCCAGTTGGTAGCTGGCGCTGGTGGAGGTCTGCTCCATGGCATCTTCACGCACCCGGACGACTTCGAAATGCGGAGTTTCCAGGGTCGTGCTGGGCACGATCACTGCGCGCACTTTGTGCCGCTCCTCGATCTCGAACAGCACGCTGCGTTTTTCGTTGAGCAGGAAAGTGCCGACGTCGACCGGAACCTTGACGATCACCTCGCCGGTGCGGTCCTTGATGGCCTCTTCCTCGATCAGGCGGAGTATGGCCAGGGCCAGCGATTCGGCGCCGCGAATGGTGCCTTGCCCGCTGCAGCGTGGGCAGACGATCTGGCTGGATTCGCCCAGTGAGGGGCGCAGCCGCTGACGCGACATTTCCAGCAGGCCGAAGCGTGAGATGCGGCCGACCTGTACGCGCGCGCGGTCGAGCTTGAGTGCGTCGCGCAGGCGGTTTTCGACTTCGCGCTGGTGCTTGCTGGGCGCCATGTCGATGAAGTCGATCACGATCAGTCCGCCGAGGTCGCGCAGGCGCAGCTGGCGGGCGACTTCGTCGGCCGCCTCGAGATTGGTGTTGAGCGCGGTTTCCTCGATGTCGCCGCCCTTGGTGGCGCGGGCCGAGTTGACGTCGATGGAGATCAACGCTTCGGTATGGTCGATGACGATGGCGCCGCCGGAAGGCAGCTGGACTTCACGCTGGAAGGCGCTTTCGATCTGGTTTTCGATCTGATAGCGGTTGAACAGCGGCACGCGGTCTTCATAGCGCTTGAGCTTGCGCGCGTTGTGGGGCATGACCTGGTTGACGAAGTCGAGCGCCTGATCGTAGACCGCCGGGTCGTCGATGATGATTTCGGAAATGTCGTTGCGGAAATGATCGCGCAGCGCACGGATGATGACGTTGCTTTCCTGATAGATCAGCACCGGCGCCTTGCGTTCGTCGGCGGCGCTGCGAATCGCTTCCCACACCGTGGTGAGATAGTTGAGGTCCCACTGCAGTTCCTCGGCATTGCGACCGACGCCGGCGGTGCGTGCGATCAGCCCCATGCTTTCGGGAACCACGAGTTCGCTCAAGGCCTCGCGCAGTTCGCTGCGATCGTCGCCCTCGATGCGGCGCGAAACGCCGCCGGCACGCGGATTGTTGGGCATGAGCACCAGATAGCGGCCGGCCAGGCTGATGTAGGTGGTCAGCGCAGCGCCCTTGGTGCCGCGTTCCTCCTTTTCGACCTGGACCAGGACTTCCTGACCCTCGCGCAGGGCTTCCTTGATGCTGGGGCGGGTGTCGGCGTCGCGTACGGCTTCGGCGTAGAACTCCTGTGCGACTTCCTTGAACGGCAGGAAGCCGTGGCGTTCGGAGCCGTAGTTGACGAAGGCGGCTTCCAGGCTGGGTTCTACCCGCGTGATGACGCCCTTATAGACGTTGGCTTTTTTCTGTTCGCGCGATGGTACTTCGATGTCGAGGTCGTACAGCCGCTGGCCGTCGACCATGGCCACACGCAGCTCTTCGGGCTGGGTGGCGTTGATGAGAATGCGTTTCATAAGGTGTGTGTTCTCTGGGTATGGGCCCAGCCGGTACTGGCGCTTCGCCAGGCGAGCATGCGCTCGGCGCACTGGCGCCGGCGGCGATGAACTCGGCGAGACGCAGCTGCAGCCAGGCTTCCAATAAGCCGATGTGCTGCAGCGGACCTAGCGGGTCCCGTAGGGTCGATATTCCGCGGAAAGTCCGGCTCAGAGGAAACCTGCGGCAGCGTGTGCGGCGCCACATGTTCGCGAAAGCCGCGCGATGGCTGCGGCGGTGCGTGTGGGCCTGGCTGGAGGGGTGTCTGGGCAAGACGTGCGGTACCTGTGTGTCCTGTCATATTGCCGGCCCGGGAATGTTCCCGGTCGGGCGTAAAGCGTGTCCGGCCAAAACCGGGCACCGGAAAATCACTGCGTTTACAGGGTCTTGGTTATTTCAATTCACCTATTTTCCCTGTTCGGACAATATAGCAAGCTTGTGGCGCCGCATCAAAGCGTTGTATGCCGCAGGTTATTGCAAAGTCTGCGTAAAGCCGCTTTCGACAAGCGCGTGGCGGTAACCCGCGTTTGCTATGATCGCGCCAATGAATACATCTTCCCAGTCAGGCGCGGCGCCGGTCCGTTTCGTCGAAATCGACGCAGGACACGCGGGGCAGCGCCTCGATAATTTCCTGCTCGGCGAATTGAAGGGGGTTACGCGCAGCCTGGTGTACCGCATCGTGCGCAAGGGAGAGGTGCGCGTGAACCGCGGGCGCGCGAAACCGACCTACCGGCTGGCGGTGGGCGACCAGGTTCGCATTCCGCCGCTGCGGCTCGCGCCGCCGCCGCAGACGGCGGCCGTGCCGGAAACGCTTGCCGCAGAGTTGGAGGCAGCCGTACTTTACGAGGACGCGGAATTGCTGGTGCTGAACAAACCTGCCGGCCTCGCGGTGCATGGCGGTAGCGGGCTGCGTTTCGGGCTGATCGAGGCGCTGCGCGAGCTACGACCGCATAGTCCTTTTCTGGAACTGGCCCATCGCCTCGACCGTGAGACCAGCGGCGTGTTGGTGCTGGCCAAGTCGCGCAGCATGCTCATGCAACTGCATTCCTTGTTGCGCGGTGGCGGCATGCGCAAGGAATACGCAGCGTTACTGCATGGTCGCTGGCAGGGCGGGGCGCGCACGGTGGATGCGCCGCTGGCGCGAACCGGCCGCCGCGGCAAGGAACGCTTGGTGGAGGTGGCTGAAGACGAAGGCAGTGCGGCGGTCAGCCGTTTCCGGCCGGTGCGGCGATTCCGCGAACACACGCTGGCATCGGTCGATATCGGGACCGGACGTACGCACCAGATCCGCGTGCACGCCGCCAGCATTGGCCATCCGGTGATGGGTGACAGGAAATACGGTGATTTCGCCGCCAATCGTGCGGCGCGCGAGCACGGCCTGAAGCGGCAGTTCCTGCACGCCGCACTGCTTGAATTTCAACTGCCGAATTCGGGACGTCGGCACCGCTTCGAGGCGCCGCTACCCGACGATCTGCAGGCTTACCTGGACACGCTTTCATGAATACGGCAAAACCCTACGACCTGCTGGTTTTCGATTGGGACGGCACCTTGATGGATTCCCATGCGCGCATCGTGGCCTGCATGCAGGGAGCGGCGTACGACGTGGCGGCTGCACCGCTGGCGGACGAGTCGGTGCGCAACATCATCGGCCTGGGCCTGGGCGAGGCGATCAAGGCGCTGTATCCGGAGGCGGACGCGGCGTTCATCGAACGCTTCACGGCGGCTTATCGCGAGCGCTTTCTGGGCGACGGCGAAGCGCCGCAGACGATGTTCGAGGGTGCGCACGACGTGCTCGACGACCTGGAGCGGGCCGGCTATCTGCTTGCAGTGGCGACCGGCAAGGGCCGGGCCGGGCTGGACCGCGTGCTCGCCCAGGCCGGGCTCGAGGGGCGTTTTCACGTCACCCGTTGCGCCGATGAAACCTTCTCCAAGCCGCATCCAGCCATGCTCGAGCAGATTCTGGACTACACCGGCATGGCGCCGGCGCAGGCCTTGATGATCGGCGATACCACCTACGATCTGGAAATGGCGCACAACGCGGGAGTCGATGCGCTCGGCGTCAGCTATGGCGCACATCCTCCCGAGGCGCTGGCGCAGTGGCGGCCGCGAGCCATCCTGGAGCGCATCGATGCGCTGCCCGGCTGGCTGCTGGAATTCGAACGGTATTAGTTCCGACATCAGTCGGTACGGATTAGGCTCTGATCCGCACGCATCATTACGAAGGGGGCAATGTCATGGCCGAGGAACCGGACGTAGAAAAGCGCAGCGGACAGGACGCAGGCTGGGAGCGCGACGTGCTCACGCGTCTCGCCTATGCGGGGCTGGTCGAGCAGCGGCGGGCGCGGCGCTGGAGCCTGTTCTTCCGTTTCGTCGGGCTGGGCATATTCGTGCTGATCGTGCTGCGCGTGCTGTCGCTGGGTATCGGGCAGATCGCACAGGTCGAGGGGCCGCACACTGCAGTGGTGCGCCTCGAAGGGGTGATTGCAGCAGGCACCCAGGCCGATGCCGCGGTGATAGGACGCGGCCTGCGCATGGCGTTCAAGGCCAAGGGTACGGAAGGGGTCGTGCTGTACATCAACAGCCCCGGCGGCAGCCCGGTGCAGGCCGATGAAATCAACCAGGAAATGATGCGGTTGCGCAGGGAGTATCCGAAGATTCCGCTGTACGCCGTGTGCAGCGACGTCTGCGCTTCGGGCGGTTATTACGCGGCGGTGGCCGCCAAGGACATCTACGTCAACCCGGCCAGCATCGTCGGCTCGATCGGGGTGCGTATGGACGGCTTCGGTTTCGTTGAGGCGATGAAGAAGCTCGGCGTGACGCGGCGGCTGATGACGGCCGGCGATCACAAGGCGGCGCTCGATCCTTTCGAGCCGGTCAATCCGGGCGAACAGGCGCACGTGCAGAAGTTGCTCGATCAGGTGCATATCCAGTTCATCGATGCAGTCAAGCGCGGCCGCGGCAAGCGCCTGGCCAAGGATCCGACGCTGTTTTCGGGTTATTTCTGGACCGGCGAGGAGGCCAAGCAACTGGGATTGGCCGACGGCTTCGGCAATGTCCGCTATGTTGCGCGTACGCTGATCAAGGCGCCGCGAGTGGTCGATTACACGCCGCGCCGCGATCTGTTCGAGCGTTTCTCGCAGGGGCTCGGAGCATCGGTGGCGAATGCGCTTTTGACGTTGCAGGAGAAGTTGAGTTTTAGTTTGCAGTAGGCGGGGCCGAGTGTTGGGACTACGCATTCTTTAAAATACTGGCGCTAGTTTCGTGCGCGATTGGAGGCTTGCGGCTTCGATCTGTCGTGGTGACGCGCCCGAGCCGATTTCTTTGACCGCGCAAAGAAACCGGCGAAAGAAACGCGCCCCCAGGATCGCTTGTCCCTGTCGGGCAACCTCGCGAACGTACCCCTGAACGAGGCCCGCAGCCATTCGCCGTCCGGGCGAAGGGCTGCTTGGCCGGCGTCCTGCCGGCCATCCCCGCCCAGGCGCACGTTCGCGAGGCAAGCGATCAGGGGGGGGCGAGCCTCAAAACAGGGCGAGTCCGAAACTGAATCTCTCTGAACTTGTATGGTCGCAGCTCACGGATTTGGGGTCCGTTCTGTTTTGACCTTCGGTTCCCGTTCGGCCTTGCCTCGAGCGTGCGCCCCGGCGCGGGGTCGGGCGGCAGGATGCCGCCCGAGCAGGCTTTGCCAGGATGGCAAGTGCCTGCGGTGCCCCGGGGCGGGGTGTGCGCTCGAGGTCTGCCCGTCAGGGACAAGGCCTTTCGGGTGCCTTTCTTTCGCCTCTTTCTTTGGGCATGCAAAGAAAGGGGCTCGGGCGCGTCGCCCAAGTAGGATCAAATCTGGAAGCGCTGATTCGCGCCCGAAACTAACCCCGGGGTTCCGGGAAAGGCGCGACCACGGAGCTACGCGTAAAACATGCCCGGTCGAGCTAACCATCCACGGGCGGCACAGCCAAACCAGCCTCCCTCAACATGGCACCAAGCCGAATCAACGGCAGCCCGACCAGCGCACTGGGGTCGTCGCCGCGCATGTGCTCCAGCAGACTGACCCCGAGTCCCTCGGACTTGACGCTGCCGGCGCAGTCGTAGGGCTGCTCGAGACGGAGATAGGCCTCGATCTCGGCATCGTCGAGTTCGCGGAACAGGATGTCGTAACTGACCACGTCGACCTGGGTCTCGCCGCTGGCGGCGTCGAGCAAACACAGTCCGGTGTGAACCATCATCGAGCGGCCGGAAGAGGCGCGCAGCTGCGCGACGGCGGTGGCGTGATCGCCCGGTTTGCCGATGATGTGCCCGTCGAGCACGGCGCACTGGTCGGAACCGATGATCAGCGCGTCGGGGTGGGCGCCGCACAGGGCTTCGGCCTTGGCGCAGGACAGTCGGCGCACCATCGCCAGCGGCTCTTCGCCGGGCAGCGGCGTCTCGTCGATGTCGGGCGAGTCGCTGGCGAAGGGCACATGCAGCCGGGCGAGCAACTCGCGCCGGTAGCGAGAGGAGGATGCGAGTACCAGCGTTCTCATCAGGAGATTTCCACCAGGGTTTCGTCCGGATTGACGGTATCGCCCTTGGCCACGTAGATCTCGCCGACGGTGCCGCCGACCGCTGCCTGGATCTCGGTCTCCATCTTCATCGCTTCGATGACCAGTACCGGATCGCCGGCCTTGACCGTCTGGCCCTGTTCCACGAGCACGTCGATGACCGTGCCCGGCATGGTGGTGGTGACTTGGCCGGGGCGGGTGGCGCGCGGCCGCTTGCTGCCGGCCGCCGTCCTGCGTGCCGGCGCCGCGCCGCCGATGTCGGGCTCGGTCTCGTCGAGGATTTCGAGCATGATTTCCTCGGGAATGCCGTCGACGGTGACATAGAACGGACGGATGTCCTCGCGACGGTGGCCGCTGCCGGTGACCTTTATATGGTAGGTCTCGCCGTGCAGGGTGGCGTTGAACTCGACCGGTGCGTGTTCCGGCGCGCCGGTGACGCCGATGGGTTCGAGCGGCTCCGGCGCGAGGTTGCCTTCCTCGCGCGCCTTGAGGAATTCGCCGCCGATTTCGGGGAACATGGCGAAACAGAGCACGTCCTCCTCGCTCTTGGCGAGGTCGCCGGCCTGCTCGCGCAGGTTGTCCATTTCCGGCGGCAGCAGGTCGGCGGGGCGCACGTCGATCGGCTTGTGGTCGCCGATAGCCTTGCGCTGCACCACCGGGTTGATGCGCCCGGGCGGGCGGCCGTAACGTCCCTGCAGATAGGCTTTGACCTCGTTGGTGATGGTCTTGTAGCGCTTGCCGGTGATGACGTTGAGCACGGCCTGCGTGCCGACGATCTGCGATGTAGGCGTGACCAGCGGCGGGAAGCCGAGGTCCTCGCGCACCCGCGGGATTTCCGCGAACACTTCGTTGAGGCGGTCCAGCGCGCCCTGTTCGCGCAGCTGGTTGATCAGGTTGGAGATCATGCCGCCGGGCACCTGGTTGCTCTGCACGCGGGTGTCGACGCCGGTGAACTCGCTTTCGAACTGGTGATATTTCTTGCGTACTTCGTGGAAATAGAAGCCGATTTCCTGGGCCAGTTCGAGATTGAGCCCAGTGTCGTAGGGCGTGCCGCGCAGGGCGGCGATCATGGCCTCGGTCGGGGCGTGGCTGGCGCCGCCGGAGAAGGACGAAATGGCGGTGTCGATATGACGGCAGCCGTTTTCGATGGCCTTGAGCTGGCACATCTCGGCCTGCCCGGAAGTGGCGTGGATGTGCAGGTGCAGGGGCAGGTCGACGGCTTGGGACAGCGCGGCGAACAGTTCGGCGCTGACCATCGGCGTCAGCAGGCCGGCCATGTCCTTGAGCACGATGCTGTCGCAGCCCATGGCCTGCAGCTCCTCGGCCTGGCGTACGAACTGGTCGATAGTGTGCACCGGGCTCATGGTGTAGCTGATGGTGCCCTGGGCGTGCTTGCCGGCCTCTTTCACGGATTCGATCGAGGTGCGCAGGTTGCGCAGGTCGTTGAGCGCGTCGAAGATGCGGAACACGTCCATGCCGTTGGCGGCGGCGCGAGCCACGAAGGCGCGCACGACGTCGTCGGAGTAATGCCGGTAGCCGAGCAGGTTCTGCCCGCGCAGCAGCATCTGCAGACGCGTGTTGGGCAGCGCCTTGCGCAACAGGCGCAGGCGTTCCCAGGGGTCCTCCTTGAGAAAGCGCAGGCAGGCGTCGAAGGTGGCGCCGCCCCAGACTTCCAGCGACCAGTAGCCCATGCGGTCGAGACGCTCGCAGGCCGGGAGCATGTCCTCGGTGCGCATGCGGGTCGCGATCAGGGACTGATGGGCGTCGCGCAGGATGGTGTCGGTAATGTAGACCTTCGACATGGCTCACCTAAGTTGATGTCGGACTTAGAGGCCGCGGTGTGCGGCAATGGCCGCGGCGATGACCGCGGCAACCTCCGAGGAGGAGCGTTTGAGGGAGTACTCGGTCAGCTCCGGGTGGGCCTCCACGAAACCGGTGTTGAAGCGCCCGGCAACGAACTCCGGTGTTTTCAGGATCTGCTCGTGGTAGGGAATGGTGGTTTTGACGCCGTAGACGGCGATGTCCTGCAGCGCACGCTGGCCGCGCCGCACCAGCGAGTCCCAGTCCAGCGCCCAGACGATCAACTTGGCCAGCATCGAGTCGTAGTGCGGCGGAATGGTGTAGCCGGTGTAGACGGCGCCGTCGATGCGCACCCCGGGACCGCCGGCGGCGAAGTAGCGCGTGATGCGCCCGAAACTCGGCAGGAAGTCGTTCTGCGGGTCTTCGGCATTGATGCGGAATTCCATCGCGAAGCCGCGGCGCGTGATGTCCTGCTGCGCGAAGGGCAGCGGTTCGCCGTCGGCGATGCGAATCTGCTGCTGCACCAGGTCAATGCCGGTGATCATCTCGGTCACCGGATGCTCGACCTGCAGGCGCGTGTTCATTTCCATGAAATAGAAGCGGTCGTCGGCATCGAGCAGGAACTCCACCGTGCCGGCATTGGTGTAGCCGACCGCTTGCGCGGCGCGCACGGCCAGTTCGCCGATTTTGTCGCGCTGCTCGTCGGCGAGTTGCGGGGACGGAGCGATTTCCAGCAGTTTCTGGTGGCGGCGCTGGATGGAGCAGTCGCGCTCGAACAGGTGCACGACATTGCCGTGCGTATCCCCCAGCACCTGCACTTCGATGTGGCGCGGGTCGACAACGGCTTTTTCCATGAAGATCTCGGCCGAGCCGAAGGCCTTGGTCGCCTCGGACAGCACGCGCTCGTAGTTGCGGCGCAGTTCGGCCGGGCTGTCGCAACGACGTATGCCGCGTCCGCCGCCGCCGGTGGTGGCCTTGAGCATGATCGGGTAGCCGATCTCTTCAGCCAGCTGCAGGGCCTCGTCGACGTCGCGCAGGTTGTTTTCGCTGCCCGGGACCACCGGGACGCCCGCAGCGATCATCGCGGCGCGGGCGGCGAGCTTGTCCCCCATGCGCTCGATCACGTCGCCGCGCGGGCCGATGAAACGGAGGCCGGCCTGTTCGCAGCGGCGTGCCAGCTCCGCGTTTTCCGAGAGAAAGCCGTAGCCGGGGTGGATGGCATCGCAGCCGGCGGCTCGCGCGAGGTTGACCATGCGGTGCACGCTCAAGTAGCCGGCCTGGCTGTCGGGGCCGATGTAATAGGCCTCGTCGGCTTTTTTGACGTGCAGTCCGTGGCGGTCGGCGTCGGTGTAGACGGCGGCCGACGTGATGCCCAGTTCTGCGCATGCGCGTATGATGCGCACGGCAATTTCGCCGCGATTGGCGATGAGTATTTTCTTGATCATGCCCGCTCTTGAGTTGGGTGGGCCGTGCCGGCCTTGCGGCCGGCTGTCGAGATGCCGCCGCACGAAGGCACGCACGATGCCGTTGCTTGCGCGTTGTCGTGCTCACGCGCGTGCCCGTGCATCGTCCCCCGCCTGCGCCGTCGTGCGTCGGGTGCTCTGAATATCGCTTGCAAGCCTAGCCTGACGAGTGGTTTCGGGCAACTGCCCGGCGGCGCAGGGCGGTGGCGCGCAGCTTTTGACATCATTCGTCTTTCACACGTAAAATTAGCCGCTTATGTCCGGTGACTTGCCATTGCGCCTCGACCCGCTCAAAGCGGCTGATCGGGGATGGTCTTTGCAGGGGGGAATTCCCCTCGCCGGAATGGAGCGGCTGGCGGCTTCGCTGCTCGACGACAGTGGCTCTGCCGAGTGCGAGTTCACTTTCTATCGCGATATGGATCGTGCGCGCAAGCTGCGTTTGAAATATCGCGCGGAACTGGTCCTGCGCTGCGAGCGTTGTCTGGGGCCGCTGCGTGAGCGGGTCGAAGGCGAAACCGTGCTGCGGCTGGTGGATGCGGAGCTGGAAACCGCGGACGAAGATGGCGATGTGCTGCCGGTGGGCGCCGAAGGCGTGTACCTGAAGGACGTTCTCGAGGACGAATTGCTGCTGACGCTGCCGTTGATTCCAAGGCATGCGGCGGTTGAAGAATGCGAACCCGATGCCGTGCGCTGGTTGCAGCCGGACGGCGATGAAGGCGCGATTGAAACGCAAACGGAAAATCCGTTTGATATCCTGAAAAACCTGAAACACTGAAGTATCGGAGAGTAGAGACATGGCTGTTCAGCAACGTCGCAAGACCCGTTCGCGCCGCGATATGCGCCGTTCGCACGATGCACTCAAGGCGCCCACGCTGTCGGTCGACCCGACCAGCGGCGAGACGCATCTGCGCCACCACATCACCCCCGATGGTTTCTATCGCGGCCGCCAGGTCGTCAAGGCCGAAACCGTTTCCGAGGAATAAGGCTCGGGGCGGGGACGTGATCGCGTTCCGAAGCAGCCTGTCTGAGGGACGGCCATGATTACGATCGCACTGGATGCGATGGGCGGCGATATCGGCGTGTCCGCTACCGTTCCGGCGGCGGTCGACGCCGTGCGCAGCCACGACGATCTGAACCTCATCCTGGTCGGCGACGAGTCTCTCGTGCGGGCCGAGCTCGAGCGGCTTGGCGCAGGCAAGGACTCGCGCCTGAGCGTGCGCCATACGACCCAGACCGTGAGTATGGACGAGCCTCCTGCGCAGGCGCTGCGCATGAAGAAGGACTCGTCCATGCGCGTTTGCGTGAACCTGATCAAGACCGGCGAGGCGGGGGCCTGCGTGAGTGCGGGCAACACCGGGGCGCTCATGGCGACGGCCAAGTACGTGCTGAAGACCCTGCCCGGTATCGATCGGCCGGCGATTTGCGCGCGGATTCCGGCGATCAAGGGGCACACCTACATGCTCGATCTGGGCGCCAACGTGGACTGTTCGGCCGATCAGCTGTACCAGTTCGCGGTCATGGGCTCCGTGCTGGTGGCTGCGACCGAACATCGTCCTCGGCCCAAAGTCGGTCTGCTGAACGTCGGGCAGGAAGACATCAAGGGCAACGATCAGGTCAAGGGTGCGGCGAAGCTGCTCGAAGCGAGTGGCCTGAACTACATCGGTTTCGTCGAGGGCAACGATGTCTTCCTCAGCGAGGTGGATGTCGTGGTATGCGACGGTTTTGCCGGCAACGTCGCGCTCAAGACCATGGAGGGCGCGTCCAAGACGATCGCCCATTTCCTGCGCGAGGAGTTTTCGCGCAGTCTGCTGACCCGCATCGCCGCGCTATTCGCATTGCCGGTGCTGCACGCACTGCGTCGCCGCATCGATCCGCGCAAGTACAACGGCGCCAGCTTCCTTGGCCTTGGCGGCATCGTGGTCAAGAGCCACGGCTCCTCCGACTCGGTCGCCCTGCGCAATGCCATCGACGTCGCGCGGCTGGAAGTGGAAGAGGCCATCCCGCAGCGTATCGACACGCAGCTCGAATCGTTGCTGTCGACGCGGCGCACCGCATGACCGTCTATTCCCGCATCGGCGGCACGGGAAGTTACCTGCCCGAGCACGTCCTGAGCAATCAGGATCTCGAGCGTATGGTGGACACTTCCGACGAGTGGATCACCGAACGCACCGGCATCAAGAAGCGCCACATCGTCGGCGAAGGCGAAACCACCTGCGATCTCGCCGAGGCCGCGGCCCGGCGTGCGCTGGAGATGGCCGGGCGCAGCGCCGAAGACATCGACCTGATCATCGTCGCCACCACGACGCCCGACCGCATTTTTCCCAGCACCGCCTGCCTGCTGCAGGCCCGGCTCGGCGTGCAGGGATGCCCTGCGTTCGACATACAGGCGGTGTGTACCGGATTCGTCTACGCCTTGAGCGTGGCCGACCAGTTTATCCGCAACGGCACGGCGCGATGCGCCCTGGTGATCGGCGCGGAGTCGTTTTCGCGCATCATCGACTGGACCGACCGCGGTACCTGCGTGCTGTTCGGCGACGGCGCCGGCGCGGTCATCCTGGAAGCCAGCGATGAGCCGGGCATATTGTCGACGCACCTGCATGCCGACGGCCGCTACGAAACCCTGCTGCACGTGCCCTACGGCGTGTCCGACGGTCTCGACAAGGTCGAATGGGATCAGGCCAAGGTGCGCATGCGCGGCAACGAGGTATTCCGCGTCGCGGTCAACACGCTGGGGCGCATCGTCGACGAGACGCTGCGCGCCAACGGCATGAAGAAATCCGACGTGGACTGGCTGGTGCCGCACCAGGCCAACATCCGCATCATCCAGGCCACCGCCCGCAAGCTCGGCATGAGCATGGACCGGGTGGTGGTGACCGTCGACCAGCATGGCAACACTTCCGCCGCCTCGGTGCCGCTTGCACTGGATGTGGCGGTACGCGACGGACGCATCCAGCGCGGCGAGATCGTGCTTATGGAAGCCTTCGGCGGCGGCTTCACCTGGGGCTCGGCCATCCTGCGTTTCTGAGCCTTCGGGCATGGAGCGCCTGCCCGCTCCCGGGCGTTGACCCTGTCCCTGCCGTCGTGCAACCCCTCCTGACGGACTGATACCGCATGGCAAGCGAAATCGAGCGTAAATTCCTGATCGCATCGGATGCGTGGAAGGAGATGGTGTCCCGCAGCGTACGCTATCGCCAGGGCTATCTCGGCCGCGTCGAGGCGAGTTCGGTGCGCGTGCGCGTGTCCGACGATGACGCTTATCTGAACGTCAAGAGCGCGACCCTGGGCATCGAGCGTCTGGAATACGAATACCCCATACCGCTGTCCGATGCGCACGAGATGCTCGACCGGCTGTGCCACAAGCCGCTGATCGAGAAGACGCGGCATTGGGTCGAATACGCCGGCCATTGCTGGGAGATCGACGTGTTCGAGGGCGACAACGCGGGATTGGTGGTCGCCGAGATCGAGCTGAAGACGCCGGACGAGGACTTCGAGCGGCCGGTCTGGCTGGGTGCGGAAGTCTCGCACGAGCCGCGTTACTACAATGTCTGCCTGGTGGAGCATCCCTACAGCGCATGGAGCGAGGAAGAACGATGAGTGCGGTGCCCGCTTTCGATCCGCAGTGCCGGCGCTGTCCGCGGCTAAGCGCCTTTCTGGACAGCGTCAAGAGCAAGTACCCCGAATACCACTGCCGGCCGGTGGCGCCGTTCGGCGATCCGCAGGCGCGGTTGCTCATTGTCGGCCTGGCGCCCGGCATGCATGGTGCCAACGCCACCGGCCGGCCGTTCACCGGCGATCACGCCGGCATTCTGCTGTACCGCACGCTGCATCGCTATGGCTTCGCGGCCAAGCCCGAGGTGAGCGGCCGTGACGACGGGCAGGTGCTGAGCGACTGCCGCATCACCAATGCGGTCAAGTGCCTGCCGCCCGAAAACAAGCCGGTCGGCGCCGAGGTGAACGCCTGCAACGACTATCTGGGCGCTGAACTCGAAGGACTCCCTGATGGCGCCGTCGTGCTCAGCCTCGGCGGTATCGCGCACAAGGCCGTGATCCGCGCGCTCGGGCTGCGTCAGGCTGACCGTCCCTTCGCGCATGCCGCGGAATTCGAACTACCGCGCGCGCGCCGCCTGTTGGCGTCCTACCACTGCAGCCGCTACAACACGCAGACCGGTCGTCTGACCGAAGCGATGTTCGATGCCGTGATCGCCCGCGCGCGGCAGTGGGTCGATACGCCACGGCAGGCCTGAGGCCCGGGCATGCCCGCGGAACACCTGCCGAGCGGCTTCGAACCGGCGCCATTCCTCAAGACGCTGACCCACCGGCCGGGCGTCTACCGCATGCTCGACGTCGGCGGCGTGATTCTCTACGTCGGCAAGGCTAAGGATCTCAGAAAGCGCGTTTCGAGTTATTTCCGCAAGAACGTCTCCAGCCCGCGCATCCGCTCCATGGTGCAGCAGATCGCCGCGATCGAGTTCACGGTGACCAACACCGAAGCCGAAGCGCTGATCCTTGAGAACAACCTGATCAAGGCGCACCGGCCGCGCTACAACGTGCTGCTGCGCGACGACAAGAGCTATCCCTACATCTACGTCTCCACCGAGGACAGCTTCCCACGCATCGCCTTCCACCGCGGCAGCCGCAAGCAGCCCGGCCGCTATTTCGGACCTTATCCGTCGGCCGGCGCGGTGCGCGAAACGCTCAGTCTGCTGCAGCGCCTGTTCCGCGTGCGCCAGTGCGAGGACAGCTTCTTCGCCAACCGCTCGCGGCCCTGTCTGCAATACCAGATCAAGCGCTGCACCGCGCCCTGCGTCGGCTACATCGACTCGGTGGCCTATCGCGCCGACATCCAGCGCGCGGTGCAGTTTCTCGAAGGTCGCTCGGACGCCGTGATTCGCGATCTGGTGAAGGATATGGAGCAGGCCGCCGAGCGGCTCGAGTACGAGCGCGCGGCGCAGTTGCGCGACCAGATCGAATCCCTGCGCCAGATCAGCGAACGGCAGTACGTCAGCGGCAACGGCGACAGCGATCTTGACATCGTGGCGCTGGCGCTGGAAGGCGGCGCGGCCTGCGTGCAGGTGTTCTTCATTCGCGGCGGCCGCAATCTGGGCAACAAGAGCCTGTTTCCGCGCGTTCCCGACGAGTTGCCGGTAGACGAGATCATGCAGGCTTTCCTCGGCCAGTATTACCTCGATCGCGAAACGCCGGCCGAGATCATTCTCAGCCATGCGCCGGCCGAGCAGGCTTTGCTCGAGGAAATGCTGGGCGAGCAGGCCGGCCGGCGCGTCACGCTGACCAGTGCCGTGCGCGGCGAACGTGCGCGCTGGCTCAAGCTGGCCGAGCACAACGCGCAGGAAGCGCTGCGTGCGCGTAGCGCCTCGCGGGCCGGCGTGACGCAGCGGCTGGAGGCCTTGCAGGAGGCGCTGGAGCTGGATGCGCCGCCGACGCGGCTGGAATGCTTCGACATCAGCCACACGCGCGGAGAGGCCGCGGTGGCCTCCTGCGTGGTGTTCGGCAGCGAGGGGCCGCTGAAGGCGGACTACAGGCGCTTCAACATCGAGGGCATCACGCCCGGCGACGATTACGCCGCCATGCATCAGGCGCTGACGCGGCGCTACACCCGGCTCAAGGAGAACGACGCTGTCTTGCCGGACGTCCTGCTCATCGACGGCGGTCGCGGGCAGGTGGGCGAGGCCGAGCGGGTGCTGGCCGAACTGCAACTCGATCAGGTCATGATCGTGGGCGTCACCAAGGGCGAAGGACGCCGCCCTGAGCTCGATACGCTGACCATGAGCGGCGGCGGAGGCACGCGCAGGCTGCCAGCTAATTCGCCGGCCCTGCACCTGGTCCAGCAGATCCGCGACGAGGCGCACCGCTTCGCGATTACCGGCCACCGCCAGCGCCGCGCCAAGGCGCGCACCGACTCGCCGCTGCAGGCCGTGCCGGGGCTGGGCCCAAAGCGTCGCCAGCTGCTGCTCAAGCATTTCGGCGGTCTGCGCGGCGTGTCGCGGGCCGGTGTCGAGGAATTGGCCAAGGTCCCGGGGATCAGCCGCGCGATCGCCGAGCAGGTGTACGCCTACCTGCATACCAACGCTTAGCCGCGTAACGGAACATGCAGTCAGGCGACAGAGGCGATGTGGCCGGAGTGCCGTGCGCTGTAACGAGAGGGCGGGGAGGCGCGTCCCCGCACGCTAGGAAATGACAGGATGCACGCGTTTTGGAACGGCCTGTTGATGCGCGCTTCCGGCACACGTGGTAGCTTCCAAAGGATTGGATCGGCGGTAGGCACACCGCTCGCGGGCGTGGTCCAAGACAGACCGCCCGCAGCTTTCGCCCACCGGCGTCATTTGCGCTAAACGGAACAAGCGATGCCCCTTAATCTGCCCATTGTGCTCACCTGGATGCGGATCGTGCTGATCCCCGTGTTCATCGGTGTTTTCTACGTACCCTGGCACTGGGCGCCGCCGCTCAGCGCGCTGATTTTCACCCTGGCCGCCCTGACCGACTGGGCGGACGGCTATCTGGCGCGCCGGCTCAATCAGACCTCGCGGTTCGGCGCATTTCTCGACCCGGTGGCGGACAAGCTCATGGTCGCGGCCGCATTGGTGATGCTGACCCAGGTCTATGCCTCGCCGTGGCTGACGATAGCCGCGATCATCATCATCGGACGCGAAATCACCATTTCGGCGCTGCGCGAATGGATGGCCGAACTCGGCCAGCGCAGCAAAGTGGCGGTGGCGTCCATCGGCAAGCTGAAGACGGGCACGCAGATGGTGGCGCTCGTGCTGCTGCTCTACAAAGTGCCGGTGTTCGGCATCGATCCCCAGCCGTTGGGCATTGTGCTGTTGTATCTGGCGGCGGTGCTGACGCTGGTGTCGATGTTCAAGTACCTCAGGGCGGCCTTCAAGGCTTGATCTGCTGCTTGACCGATGCGCTGCAATCGTATATCTTGCGCGGCCTGTCGCAGTACAAGACAGGTTGCCGGACGAGGATGACAGGCAGTTGACAGTATCCTCCTCGCTTAATAGAATTTCCGGCCTTAAGCGGGAATAGCTCAGTTGGTAGAGCACAACCTTGCCAAGGTTGGGGTCGCGAGTTCGAGTCTCGTTTCCCGCTCCAGATTCTTCGAAAAGCCCCGGCAGAGCCGGGGTTTTTTGTGCCAGGCGCGATCATGTTATGATCCACGCCCGTTTCACCCCCCGCCCCAAGGCTGAGTGGCAGAGTGGTTATGCAGCGGCCTGCAAAGCCGTGTACGCCGGTTCGATTCCGACCTCAGCCTCCATAAGCTAGATCGTCAAGATCCGAAAAAGTCCGCCAGCTCGCATTAAAGCGGGCTTTTTTGTGTCTGTAGTGTCCGCAGTAGTCCGGGGGCAACCTTTGGGGCAAGTGAGTTGCCCCCCGCGAGGTGTTGCCCCCAATGCCGCTAACAGACACCGCAGTTCGTAATGCCAAGCCTGGCGAAAAGACGGCCCGGAAGGAGGGGCTTCCAGGGACTGCTCCGCAAAGTCCTTCCGTTGTTTCCGATCTGTCCGTAAAAGCCGGGGCGCTTCAATCTGGTCCTTCCGCCCGAGCGCAGTCTCTCGCACTCTCAGTTACATTCGAAAACTGACTACTCCTTAGTCCAATAATTCATTTTCCACGCCATGCATGCGGGTTTAAATTACGCGCACATAATTCATTATTGATCGAATGGGTGGAAGGAGTTGGTCATGAACAGGCAGCAGGACTGCCGCAACGGTGGTTTTCAACGCAATACGCTGGCATCGATTCTTGGGGCCGCGCTTTATTGCAGTGTGAGCGGAGTCAATACTCTTAGGGCAAGCGAGACGTCGGAGCAGCAGCGTTCGAAGAGCCGCCATGGCTTTCGGCTGGGTTTCAAGCTCCGCTAGGCACGCGAAACCCTACACGGCGCCGTAAGAGAGAAAGGCCGGGGATTATCCGGCCTTTCTGGTTTGTTCGGCACAAGAAATCGAACGTCGGGGCGGCTTACCGTAGCTTTGGTGGCAGCTTAGGTGTCTGGGCATGCAATCAAGCATGCGTCGGTTAGGCTTGCAGTATGCTCGGGCCGTTACGTATCGAGTTGGCCGGTGGGCTCTCTACCATGCGTGCTTGCAGGACCACGAGCTTCCGGCCTCAGCCTCCATGGCTTTTCGTTAAAGTTTTCCCTCCAAAGCCCGAAGTCATACTTGGGCGGTGGCGTTTTGCGACCGGTATTTTCATCAAGCTGGTATGGCTTAATGCCATCCAAACAGTTATAAAATCCGAAGAAATATTCTAAGGGCTGACCGTCTGGGCGGCGACATTCCCAGTGTCGTGAGGATCTATAGCCTAAAGGCGCAGCCGCACTGGCCGCGCCGCCAGCGGAGCGGAGCAGTCAATAGAGGCTATGCACCTACTCAGGCCGCTTGAAGTGCGAGAAGGCTCTCATTCGATGGGGGGCGGAAGATATGGCTGTTGGTGCTTTCCTTTCTGCTGATCCTGGGCTGGTGGGGCTGGATGGAATCAGCGCAATACCACCAGGCGAAGTTGGAGTTCCGGGATACCGCGCAAGCCGCCGCGCGTGCTTATGCCATGCGTTTCACGGTCAATCTGGACGAGCATTTTGCCGATCTGCAGTTCATCGCAACGACGCTGCTCGGAACGGGTTTTGATACGACAGACCTGACGCCTGGCGTCGAGCAGTCGCTGCGGCATTATCTCGCCCTGCATATTCATCTCCACTCGCTGGTGGTGCGAGCTGCGGACGGGCATGTCGTGTGGACCAGCTTCGCGCGTAGCGGCGAGTTGCCTGCTGATGCTGGCCGATTTACGTTCTTGTCGGCACACATCGGCGACATGATCGGTTTCGCCGAATACGCTGAGCAGTATGGCGGTTACATCCTGACGCTTCGTTATGCGGTGCGGGATGCGGCCGGCAAGCTGGGCTATTTCGTCGACACGCCGTTCCCTGTCGGCTCGTTGTTGATCGACACGCCGGCAGGCCTGCCCTGGACATTGGGCCTTGTCGACGACCGTGATGGCAAAGTGCTCGGCAAGGTGAGCCGCGGCAACGTGACGTTCCCTTTGAAGCCGACCACGCTACAAGGCGTGTTGGTGCCGGTGTCGGGCTATCCGTTCTCGATTCAAGCCAACTGGGCTCCCGAGCAGGTGACGCAGGTGTATATGCGGACGGCCCCTACGCGTTGGGCGCTCGAACTCGCAACCGTGCTCATTCGCTGATCGAAGCGGCCGGTGTTCTGGGCGCTCGTTACGGCCAGGGATTCGGTTTGGCCAAGCCGATGCCGGCCGATGAAATCCTGCCGTGGAGCGAGACGTTCACGCTGTCGCCGACAGGCGAGGAAATTCATACTTATACCGGTGCGCTGGCCTTTCACTGGCAATACATGCATGAGAGGGGGGCGCATTATCCGTCCGGCGTAGAGGACTGCCCGTTGAGCCGGTTCCTGGACGAGATGGGGCTGGCGCAGAGCGAGGCTGCGGCGATACATGCGGACCTGCACAGCGGGGTCGATCTCATGGCGAACAGTCGCCGGTTCACCGACTGGTTGGTCGAGCAGGTCAGGGCTGAAGTGTCGCCGGCATAGGTCGGCGCGTTGTGTCGAAACAGCTGCCGAGCGGCTGCCGTTCAGGCGAACCAGTTTGCGTAGGCGATCAGCGCAGCCATGCTCGCGCCGAGCATGAACAGGCTGTAGCGCCCGTTCCAACGCAGGAAATCTAGCGGTGCGATGCGGTAGCGGCCCTGTAGCGCCAGGTTCATGCCGGAAAACGGGCTGGTGCCGACGCTGATCGCCCAGGAACACAGAAACGTCATTGCCAGCAGGTTGGTGTCCGGTTGCAGGGGCGCAAGCAGCGTGCCGATTACGGCGATGCCGATCACGGGGTGCACGCCCGCAAGCGAAATCAAATACATGAACAGCAGCGTGAGCGCGGCTTCGGCACCGCCGAAGCGGGCGAAGGGCAGCCAACCGTGCAACGTGCTCAGCGAGCTGTCCACGCCGGCGGCCATCAGTCCGGCGGCCAGGAACAGCAGCAGTTCGTTGGCCATGGAAGGCAGTCCTTGCCTGATGTGTCCGCTCAACTGGGCGCTGCCGCGTCCGGTGACGGCCAGATAGGCGAGCGTGATTGCCGGCGCGAGTAGGCAGATGATGGCCAGGATCGGCCAGAGCGGGAAGGCTGCGTGCAGCGCCAGCACCAGGACGGCCAGCGTGGCGGGTAGCCACAAGGTGCCGAAGTGCATGGGGTAGCCTTCGAAGTCGACGTCCTCAGCGGGTTTGCGCAGCGCCGTTATCGCCAATGCCAGGGCGGCGAGCGGGATGCCGAACAGCATCAGGCGCGGCAGTTGTGCGCCCGGTGCATACGTCAGCGCCGCGGCCATGGCGGCGAAGAAGGGCGACCAGAACGCCGCGGCGGAAAAGCCGCGGGTCAGCACGCTGACCTGGCGGGCGTTCAGATCCCGGTATGCGGACAGGCGGTCGCCCATGATGAAGACGACCGAGAGGTTGATCACGGCACCGAACAGATGGACCCCGAGCAGCGTGCTCCATAGCGCCTTGCGGCCGTGTGCCGTACGCGCGGCGCCCTGCCCGCCGGGGCGCGTGATCAGGCGCAGGAAGCTGACGGCGGCGAGCATGGCGATGAGCAGCGCATTGCTGCCGAAGATCAGCTGCGGATCGATGCGCCCGCCGTGCGTCGCGCCCCAGGCGAGGCCGGCGAGGCCGATGCCGCCGAGCACGCCGGCCTGGGCACGGGTGCGCGGCGCTGCGCGCATCCACAGCAAGGCCGCGGCGAGCCAGGCTGGCGCAGCCACCAGCAGTTTGGGCACATAGGCGGGGAAGATGCCGTAGAGCGCAGCGAGGGCGACCGTTGCCGTCAGGCTCAGTCCGGCGATGAAGGGGATTCGACTCACGAGGCCGCTAAGAATAGCGTTTCAGCAGGATTTCGCCAAAACCGATTGCGGGTCCGCATGCATCCTGTTGTCATCCCCGGCGCTATGGGCTAAGTTGCTCAGCCTTCGCGGGGCCTGTCCCGCTGCGCACTGCAGCGGGCCATCACAAGGGTTTTCGTATTCCACAGTCATTGCCCGGGTGGCGAAATTGGTAGACGCAAGGGACTTAAAATCCCTCGGCTTAGGCCATGCCGGTTCGAGTCCGGCCCCGGGCACCATATGATCTCGAGTGAAATAGACGGCGGTTCGGTGCGTGTCCATCGGTTCTGCGGCATCGGCGTGCGTGGCCGATGGTGATCGGCTGGGCTAACCTTGGCCTTGGTCTCTGGACATTTGGTTGACGAGTGACGTTGGATCGCCGCGGAATAAATGCTTGCCTGCAGTCCCCAGTCGTCATTCGGCTGCTGTGCCTGTTCGCATTGGCGTGTGCGCCAAGTCAATTCGTCTATGCGCAGCAGCCGTCGGCCGATCAGGCCGGCTTGAGCGCCCCGCCTTCGACGCAGGGGCGGTGGCTGCGATTCGGCGTGCTGCCTTTGCAGAGCCCGACCAAACTGGCCGAAATGTTCATGCCGCTGGTCGATTACCTGCAGCATAGGCTGCATCGACCGGTCCAGTTCGTGACCGCGCCGAGCTTTGCGGCCTTCATGCGGCGCGTAAACGCCCATGAGTACGACATCGTGTATCTGAACCCCTTGCTGTTCACGCAGGCCGAGCGCAGCGGCTACCGCGCCGTGGCCAAAGTGGCGGGGGAGCCGTTTACCGGTATCCTGGTGGTACGCAAGAACAGTCCGATCAAGGCGCTGAACACAGAGGCCGTGTCGCACGGTTTGGTCATCGGGTTTCCCGATCCTCGTGCGTATGCGGCAACGGTGATGACGCGCAGCTACCTCAAGCAACAGGGTATCGATGTGGCTACGTGCTGCAGCGTGCGCTACTTCGGTTCGCAGGACTCGGTCCTGGTCGCGCTCAATTCCGGGCTGGTGGATATCGCGGGTACGTGGTGGCCTTCTCTGCGGTCCATGGCGCCGGCCGTACGTGCGAATCTGCGTGTCGTCGCGGAAACGCCGCCGCAGCCGCAGATGCCGATTGCGGTCAGTACGAAACTGTCTGCCGAGCTTCAGCGCGAGATCACGAACTATCTGCTGGGTTTGAGAGAGACGCCTGACGGGCGGCGAGTGCTGGATCGATTGGGGTTCCCGGACGGTTTCGCGGCGACGAACGATGCCGAGTACGCGCAGGTGAAGTAAGCATGAAGGGGGAGCTATATGCAGTGGGCGGAGCGCATACGCCGGGGTAGGCAGTCCCCGGCAAATGAAGGCGTGCCTTGGTATGCGACTTTGCGTGTCCGGCTGATCGTCTCGGTGGCGATAGTGCACGTCATACTGATGGGCGGGTTCATCTGGGAGGCTGTGCAAGAGCAGTCGGCCAGCATTCGTTCCGAGCTGGAGAGCCGCGGGAATTCCCTGGTCAACCTGATGGCGGTGGCGAGCACCAACGCGCTGCTTTCGGAAGACCTGGCGTCGCTTGCCGAGGTCACGGCGCGCGTAAAGCATCAGCCCGATGTGGCCTATGGCCTCATCGCGGACGAACGCGGGGAAATTCTGGCGAGCACCTCGGGTGGAGAACTGGGGCGTTCGCTTTCCGCCGTGCGGCCCCAGGGCAAGGACGATAAGGCCCATTTGCTGCAATTGGTCGAGCCCATACACGTTGCCGGGCGTGAGGTCGGTCGCGTGTATCTGGGGCTGTCGACTCTGGGCATGCAGGCGGAGCTGCATCGCATCCGTAACGAGGGCTTGTTGTATATTCTGGCCGCCTTGCTGGTCGGCAGTGCGGCTGCGTGGATGCTCTCGTTCGTGGTGACGCGCAATCTGCAGCGGCTCGGTTCCGCCGTGCAGCGTATTTCCGCGGGGGACAAGGATGTACGCGTCGACGTGCGGGGGCGTGACGAGGTTGGAGTGCTGGGTCGCGCCTTCAATGGCATGCTCGATTCACTGAATGCGACTTCACGCGCGGCGGCGGTCGAGCATGAAAAGCGCGTCGAGGCCGAACGTCTGGCCTGCGTAGGCGAACTGGCCGCCAGCATCGCGCATGAGATCCGCAATCCGCTCGCGGCCGTCATCAATTCGGTGAGCCTGCTCGCGGGGCAGGGGCTGGAGCCTCCGGACCAGCAAAAGGTCAGGCACATCCTGGACGACGAGGCGGGCCGCTTGCAGCGCATTCTCGAGAACTTCCTGCATTTCTCCAAGATAAGGGAGTCGCACCCGCAGCCGGGCGATCTGGAGGCCTTGCTCGAAGAGGTCATCACGCTGTTTTCACAGGACCCGGACGTGGTCGGGCGCATCGAGATCAGCAGCCGCATCGCCGGCGGTCATGGCCGTGCGGTGTTCGATCAGGATCAGCTGCGCCAGGTGATGTGGAATTTGATGCGCAATGCGGTCGACGCGATGCCCGCAGGCGGAAAGCTCGAAGTGCTGGTCGAGACCTGCGGGGAACGTCGGCTCGCGGTCCGGGTGTGCGATACCGGCGAAGGCATCCCTATCGATTTGGTGGACCGCGTGATGCGCCCCTTCATTTCAGGGCGCAAACAGGGAACCGGTCTGGGCTTGTCGATCGTGCAGCGAATACTGGTTCAGCATGGCAGCAGCCTGCGGGTAAACAGCCGGCTGGGCGAGGGGACGGAAATGAGTTTCGAACTGGAGTCGGTATAAGCGAATGGCGTCGATCCTGATCGTCGATGACGAGTATTCCGTACGCACCACCCTAGGGCTGATGCTCAAGGCCAGGGGGCATGCGATCCACGAGGCCGACTCGGTCGAACAGGCCCTGAGCATGCTGGGCCGGCATCGCGTGGACTTGATGATCACCGATCTGCGTCTGGGCGACGGCAACGGCTTGGAGCTGTTGGACGGATTGCGCGAGCACGCTCCGCAGGCCGAGTGCATCGTAATGACGGCGTTCGGCTCCATTGAAAATGCGGTCGAGGCCATGCGCCTCGGCGCGTACGACTACCTGACCAAGCCGGTCAACCCCGACGAGCTGCTGCTGCGGGTGGTCAAGGTGCTCGAACGCAAGTCCTTGAGCGACGAGTTGAGCCGTCTGCGGGCGGAACTCGACGGCCGGACGGATATCGGCCTGGTTGCCGAGAGTACGTCGATGCGCAAGATCGTGGAAGTGGCGCAGCGCATTCGCAATCAGGACGTGCCTGTGCTGATCACGGGCGAAACCGGTGTGGGCAAGGAGGTCCTGGCGCGCGTGATTCACCAGGCCAGCGCGAGGGCGCAGCGTGCGTTCGTCGCGGTCAATTGCGCGACGCTGCCGGAGGATCTGCTCGACTCGGAACTGTTCGGCCATGCGAAAGGGGCTTTTACCGGCGCGGTGGCCGAATACGACGGCTTGTTTCGCCAGGCGCATGGCGGCACCTTGTTTCTGGACGAAGTGGGCGACGTCAGTCCGAAGCTGCAGGCCAAGCTGCTGCGCGTGCTGCAGGAGGGGGAGGTGCGTCCGGTGGGCGGCAATCGTCCCATGCAGGTGGATGTGCGCGTGATCGCAGCGACCAATCTGGATCTGGCGCCGATGGTACAAGCCGGGACGTTTCGCGCCGATCTTCTCTTCCGGCTCAACGTGCTCCCCCTTTGCATTCCCCCGCTGCGCGAACGCAGGGACGACATTCCGCCGCTGGTGGAACGCTTCCTGGAGCAGATGCGGCGCAAGACCGGTACGCGCTTCGATTTGAGCGCGGCGGCACGGCGCAAACTCGTGGCGTTCGACTGGCCCGGCAACGTACGTCAGCTGCGCAACGTTCTGGAGCGAAGTTTCGCTCTGGCCGACGAAGACGTGCTGGATGCCGATGCGATCGTGCTGGATGGCGTATTGGACTCGCCTCTGCCGGCGGCCGGCGCGAGCGTGTTGGACGGCGATGCGATCCAGTCGCTGGACGAGGTCGAGCACGCGTACATTCGCCGCGTCGTTGAGGCCTGCGACGGCAATCAGGTATCCGCGGCGAGACGCCTCGGGATTAGCCGCTCCACGCTAAGGCGCAAATTGGGCCTGGACTAGAGGCCGCTTCCCGTAGGGGCAATGTCGCCGAACGCGCTCCGGATGGGCGGCGCTTCGGCTGGCGTTCACGCCCGGCCTGTCTCGTTTTAGGACATCGGCATGTCGCAAAATCGGACTTGCGGGCAGGCGTCTTTCGTTGCTCCATTTTCAATAAGCTGAATAATAAGTAAATTTTATTATGGCATGGGTGTTGCTCCCTTCTCCTGTCGAGTCCGCAGGAGACGTCGGAGTGAGTATGTCAATTTTCAAAAAAACGATCGATCCGGTCATTGCCATGGCCATCATCGCCGTCCTCGATATTTTCCTGTTCCTGGTGGTCGGGGCGTGGACTGTCGGCGGCGGCGAAACCATGATCACCGGCTTGGTCGCCAAGCTTTTCATGGGCGACCAGATTTCCCGAATTCCTTTCTGGAAATTCGCCTTCGAGCCGACCCCCTATTACTGGAAGATCTACATCAGCCTCGGAATGCTGTGCGGCGCGATCGTAGGCGCGGTGGGTAGCAAGGAGTTCTACTGGCGCATTCCGCGCCATCTGAGCGAGTGGGTGATGATCACGATAGGCGGGCTGCTGATGGGCATCGGCATCCGGCTGGCGTTCGTGTGCAACGTGAGCACCTTCTTCGGCCTGACTCCCGAGATGAATCTCGGCGGCTATCTCTCGATCAGCGGCATCATCGTCGGCGCCTGGGTCGGGTCGCTGATCTACAAGCGCGTGATGGAGTCCTGAACATGGAAATGTCATCCCTGACACAATGCCTGGCCGCCTTCGTGTTCGGTTCGGTCGTGGGCTTTCTCGTACAGCGTTCGCGGTTTTGCAACACGGCGGCGTTGCGCGACGCCATGCTGTTCAAGAGTTACCGCAACACCAAGGCATTGCTGGTGTGCATGATGATTCTCACCATCGGCTTCACCGCGTTCATCAGCGTGGGCGGCGGCCATCCGATGCACTTCGAAGTCGGTCTCAATCAGGTCATCGGTCTCTTCCTCTTCGGCATCGGCATGGTGTTGGCAGGCGCCTGCACGGTCTCCACCTGGGTCAAGGCCGGGGAGGGGAACGTCGGGGCGATCTGGGCACTGTTGTTCACTTTCATCGGCATGTTTCTGTTCTCGCTGTTCTGGACGGTGGCGTGGTGGCCGCCTGCGCCGCAGACCATGTCCGGGACGGTGAATCTCGCCGGCTTGCAGCTGGGCTATGCGAATGCCGCGACGCTGCAGCAGCAAACGGGTATTCCGGCCATCGTGTTCGGTCTGGTTCAGGCATTCGTGCTGGGCGGCATCTACTACGCCATCGTGCGCAAGGAGCGGGCTATGGCGAGCGCGCGTGAGGGGCACGCCAAGCAGACCGTGTCTGCCGCTCCCGCTCCCGTCACCCCCAGCGTGATCGAAGATGGTCTGGCGTCTGCCAGGGAAAGCTGAGGTCTACCCGCTGGGATTTTCCAAGCATTGAAAAACGAGGAGAAACGATATGGGTTTGTTTGGCGGCAAGAAGAAAGCGGAGTCGCAGAGCACGACTGCAACGGCAGTGCTGGATGACGGGCAAACCGTGCAGATCGACGAGATGGTCGACTGCCTGGGGGATTCCTGCCCCCGGCCTCAGCTCATGACCAAGAAGGCGATGGGCAAGCTCGCCTCGGGTCAGTTGGTCGGCGTGAAGATAGACAACCCGACCTCGATGGAAGCGGTCGTGGCGATGGTGCCCGAACTGGGCGGGACGCTGGTGGGATCACCCAAGGGCGAGCGCGGCTGGACGGTCGTGATCAGGAGGAACTGAGGTGACGCGCGGCCAGATAAAACTGGGCGTGCTGGCGGTGTTCGTGAGTGCGTTGGCGGTAGTCAGCCTGGCCTATATCAACATCGTCCGCCCGCCGTACCTGAAGGCTACGCGATATGGGGTTCCGTATTACACGCCGCAGGTGATCAATCCGGTGACCAACCAGCCCGTCGACGTGAACACGCTGGCGCGGCGTTATCTCGGAGAATGAGTGCATATGAATCTGTCCACCTGGATACAAATCGGCATGTTCTTCGTCGCCTTCTACATCATGTGGGTCGCATTTACCCAGGATCCTTTCGGTAAGTGACGGGCAACGGAGAACTCCAATGAGCAATGCGAAGATATTGGTTTTTTGTGGCCTGGCTCTGCTCATCAGTGTCGGCCTCGGGATATTGGCGGTGCCGTTCGCCTCGGTGTCCGCCGACCGGGTTCAGCAGGCGCAGATACCGATGCCGGTCGAGGATTTTCAGCAGCCCATAGCGGTGGGGCACGGGCACGGCGAGGTGAGCGTTTCGCAGCTCATGGAGTATTACGTCGAGCACCCGCCGAAGGTCGCCGCCTCGGCGGCGCAGGGCGGGAGCGCGCCCGCGGCGGTTCAATTCGGAGGCTGCTGAACCGTGAAGCGCATGCTGGCCGCCTGTCTGCTCGTCGCTTCTTTCGCGATGGGTGGCGTCAAGGCCGAGGGGCTCTCCTATACCCGCGATGCGGGCTTGCTGGGAGACCGCGCAATCGTATTGCTGGACGTGCGCGCGCTCGCGCAGTGCGAACGGCATTCGGTGCAGGGCGCCCGTTGTCTTCCCGTGGAAGACCTGCTCGGGCCGCACGGGAGTTTGCCCGATTTTCGCCAGATCATGTGGCTGTTCGGTACCGAGGGCCTTTCGGGCAACGAGACCGTCATGGTGCTGGGGAATCACGCCTTGCGTCGCAATTTCGTGGCCGGACTGCTTTACCTGGCCGGACAACGCAAAGTGTGGGTCATGCAGGAGAAGCTAGACACTTTGCTGGGCGGGAACGGTATATCGGTCGGTCAGGGTGAGCGCCGTTCATTGGTGGCCGACCCGATTTTCCAGTCCGCCCCACGCGACGGCTTGATCGTCCTGCGCGAGGAACTCAGGCGTGCGTTGTCCTCCGGCACGCCACCGCGTCTGCTGGACGGCCGTCCGCCAAACGCCTATGACGGCGAGCAGATCATGGCGCTGCGCGGCGGCCATATCCCGGGCGCCGAATCCTTGCCATACGCATCGCTGCTGGCCGGTACGTCGGTGCTTCCATCGGCCGGCGCGCTGCAAGGAGCCGTCGCCTATGCCGCCGACCCGGAACATGGCATCGCTTACTTCACGCAGCTGCACGCGGGCGTGGGAGCTGCTGTTCGCGTGTTCATCGGCGGTTGGCGCGAGTGGGCCGCGCATACCGGTCTGCCGGCCGACGATCTTACCTATGCCGGGCCACGAGTGAGCCTCGCGGTTACCGGAAGTGCGACCAAACGCGAGTGGCTGCTCCCTTTGCTGGCAGCGCTGGCGGCGCTCGGGGGCGGCATGCTCGCCGTCGGCGCTTTGCTGTTGACTAGAAGGAGTGGCACATGAAGTTGATGTTCGTCGTCTCATGCGGTGATGCCGGCACGCGGTTGCTTCCGCTGCTGAGGGCGTGCAAGCGCCGCGGCGTTGAATGGGGCTGTTTTTTCACCGGGGATGGTGTCGGCGTGTTGCGCGACCCGGAGGTGCCTTCGCTCCTGGGATGCGCGAGCAAGGCGGTGGCCTGCGAGCATTCCTGGTCGCGTTACGGCGGTGGGGGAGTCTGCCCGGTGGAGTTGGGCAGCCAGACAGATCACAGCGCCATGATTGCCGAAGCCGGCAATGTCGTGAGCCTTTAATCGCGCCGGTTCCGGTAATAGGGAGTGCTCAGCAATGGATATCAAAAAAATCGTCCTGCTCGGTCGCAGGGATCAGGCGGAGGCAATGCGCGTGGCGGCGGGTCTCACCATCTTCGGGCACGAAGTGCGGCTGGTGTTCATGGGGCGTGAAGTCGCCGACACGGCGGACAACCGCGAGCAGGCCGAGTTGCTCGAACTGGCGGATCTGGAGCCGGAAACCACGTTGCCCGATTCGGAACTGCCTCATCTGAGCGAGGCGGCTCTGATGGAACTGTGCCTGGAGGCCGACGCGGTACTCAGCTTGTAGTCGTGGAACGGATTACCGAAAAGGAGGCGATGTGAATCTAGTGGTGTTGGATACCGGTCTGTTTCCGGACAAGGAGACGTTTGCGGAGGCGCTCAATTATTTGATGCCGTCGCATTACGTATACCGCTACGACCTGCAGGCGGACCGCAGCGAGGAGGAGTGGGACCAGCTCATGGACGAAGTCCTGTCGGCAGACCGTGTGTTCACGGTCTGAATTATTACAAGAGGGAGTGACCCGTATGACTATGAAGACGATTCTGATCGGCGGCGTGTTGGCCGCAAGCTCGGGCCTGGCATTTGCAGCCGGGTCGGCCCCGGCACTGGTCAGCCCCGCCTGGGTGGCCGCCAATGCGTGCAAACCCGGTGTGGTGGTTCTGGATATCCGCAGCCCGGTCGGCGGCGGTGGCAATAAATTCACCTATCTCCGGGGCCACGTGCCCTGCGCCGTTTATAGCGATTACAAGACGGCCGGATGGCGCGTCAAGGAAAATGGCGTGCCCGGCATGCTACCGCCCGTAGCCAAGCTGAACACACTGATCGGTGGCCTCGGTATCGACAATGCCGCGCACGTCGTCATCTATGCCGGCGGCACGAACGGATTGGACATGGGCAGCGCGACCCGTGTGTTCTGGACCTTCAAGGTGCTGGGCGATAACAACGTCTCGATCATGGACGGAGGCTACCATGCCTATGTGGCGGGCAAGCATCCGGTCAAGCGCGGCGCCCATACGCTGCCGGCGGCCAGTTTCTCCGGACAGCTGGACACCGCGTTGTTGGCAACCGAAGCGGATGTCGAACAGGCCGTCAAATCCGGGAATGTGAAGCTGGTCGACAATCGGCCTTCCGCGCAATACCTCGGGGTGGTGAAGTCGGGAGTCGACAAGCGTGCCGGCACGCTGCCGGGCGCGTCCAATCTGCCGCAAAGCTGGTTCACGGTGAACGATGGCGGCAGCTTCCGTTCCGCGGCGCAGCTCAAGGAGCTGTACCAGCATGCCGGCGTGCCCACCAGCGGAGCGCAGATCAATTTCTGCAACACCGGGCATTGGGCATCTCTTGGCTGGTTCGTCAGTTATGAACTTTTGGGCAACAAGCAGGCCAAGGTCTACGACGGCTCCATGACGCAGTGGTCCAGAAATCCTAAGCTGCCCATGGTTACGAAAATCAAGCTGGCGCAGTCGAACTGAGTTCTATGTTCATGTGGCGGAAACTGGATCGGAAGCTGCTTGCCGGTGTCTTGCGGCTTCTGATCCTGGGGGTATTGGCAACGCCTGTTGCAGGCGTTGCCGAGCCTTTGAAAACCAGCGATGCGGCGCGGAATTTTACGGCGGTCCTGCAAGTGTTGCAGGGCGACGTGAGGCGTCTCGAAGGCGCAGATCTGCCGGCGGTACAACGCCCCGCCGTCGAAGCCCGGGTGAAGTCCTTTCTCAACGTGCTGCCGCTGATGGCCCGGAAGTATCTGTCTGCCGATGCCGGGCTCGAACAGGCTACCGTCCTGCGGCTACGCAAACTGGCCGCCGACTACCGGCAGGGCCGTTCCGAGGCGTTCGGCCGCGCGCTGGACGGACTGCTGGCGGACTTTCCGCTCGACACGCGCTGGCTGACGCGGGCGCCAGCATCCGGCAGTCAAATACGCTGGGCCGGCAGTGTCTACGCCAACCAGTGCATTTCCTGCCATGGCTATCAAGCTCCCAAAGACAGGATGCCCGCGCCGGATCTGTTCGCCTGGGCGCACGAAATGAAGCTGAAGGAATTCGCGGCGCGGCTCATCGTCGGCGTACGCGGAACGCCGAAGATCGGTTTGCGCAATCCGCTCACCAAGGACCAAATGGCGGCCTTGGTCGCTTACTTCGACAGCAGGGCCTCGTCAACGCAATAGGCGTCATGGCGCGGGCCAAGGCGGTGGACGGCACCGCGCGGGTGGCGCCGCCGCGGCTTGATCAGCGGCCGCTGTTCTGGCGTTCCACCATCCACTGCGGATAGAGGGTGGCCGGCGCCGTCGTTTGCGACAGCCGCTCGATCTGCGCGTCGGTCAGGGTGATGTCCGCCGCCTGCAGGTTGTCTTCGAGTTGATCCATGCGCTTGGCGCCGATGATCACCGAGGTCACGCCGGACTGCGCCAGCAACCATGCCAGCGATACCTGGGCGATGCTGGCCCCGATCTCCTTGCCGACGGCTTCGGCGGCGTCCACGGCATCGAAACCCCGTTCGCGGTCGACGGGAGGGAAGTCGAAGTCGGCCCGGCGCGCATCGGCGGGGGCGGTTGCGTCGCGCCGGAACTTGCCGGTCAGGAAGCCGCCGGACAGCGGCGACCAGGGCAGCACCGCCAGATCCTGTTCGCGGCACAGGGGCAGCAGTTCGTGTTCCAGGTCGCGGCCGGCCAGCGAATAATAGGCCTGCAGGGACACGAAGCCCGGCCATTGGCCGCATTCGGACAGCGCCTGGGCGCGGGCGATGTGGCGCGCCGGCCAGTTCGAGCAGCCGACGTAGCGTACCTTGCCGCTGCGCACCAGGTCGTCCAGTGCGCGCAGGGTTTCGTCCATCGGCGTCAGGCGATCCCAGCCGTGCACCTGATACAGGTCGATGTGATCCGTGCCGAGCCGGCGCAGGCTGGCGTCGCAGGCGGCCATGATGTGCTTGCGCGACAGGCCGACCGCGTTGGGGTCGGTGTCGCTCATGGTGCCGCGCACCTTGGTGGCGATAATCGTTTCGTCCCGGTCAATGCCGGCGTTCTTCAGCGCCTTGCCGAGTATTTCCTCCGATTCTCCGCGCGAGTACACGTCGGCCGTGTCGAAGAAGTTGATGCCCGCGTCCCGTGCGCGGCACACCATGTCGTCGGCGGACTCCTGCGGCACTGTGGCGATGTTGAGAAAGCGTGAACCGAAGGTCATGGTTCCCAGGCAGAGGGCTGAAACCTTCAGACCGGTACGGCCGAGCGGGCGGTATTCCATGTTTCACCTCGTGGTTTGCGAAAGTGGGGCGGACTGATGTCGCCACGACTCCGGCGCGCGGACAATTCGGCCGAATGTCGGAGTGGGGCTAAGTGTTTCGGGTGGGCGTGCGATCGGTGGAGGTCGATGAATCGATGCCGATAGGCATCGGGATCGATCATTACCGAGTATGTGTACCGCTGGACTGGCGTCAAGTTACGGATTGTTGAGATGGGGGATGCACTGCTTGGGTGCGTGACCTGATGCGACCGCGCATATTTTGTGCTGTGACCTTGTCGGATGGTCTGGAGGAGTTTTTTGGTCTGGGAGTTTGTTATTGAAAATTAAAGGAAATTCATGTTTTTTTAGGTATTGGCCCGGTTTCTGCTTGATATTTCGATGAAAGAGTTGGGGGGTATTCGGATTCGATAGGTTTCACCACTACATTAAAGGCGACTAGGGTTCCGTTCGCTGCCGAGGCAGCGAAGTCTGGACCGAGAGTCTCCGGCCTCGATTTTTCGAGGCTACACGGCGGGATAAAAGCCCGGGAGGTTAAATACGAAAGTATTTGCCCCCGGGCTTTTTTTTGGGCTCCACGATGCTGATGAGGAAAATCAAATGACACACCACCGTCCTAGTTTCAGAACGTTCGTTTTGTTGCTTGTCGTTGCTTTCACGCCATTCATTTCCAAATCCGTATTCGCGGCAATGCCGACCATGAGTATCGGTACCGTCGTCTGGATCGGATACGCACCCTTGTACGTGGCCGACCATATAAAGGCTTTCGAAAAACGCGGCGTGAAGGTCAAGCTGACCAACTTCTCCGACAACGCCACCATGCCGGCCGCGGTGCAGAGCGGGGCGATCGACGGCGCGACGCTGACCTACGACCAGGTTTTGCCGGGTGCGGCCAAGGGCTGGGATCTGCAGGTGGCGCTGCCGATCGACTACTCGGCCGGCGCGGACGCCATGCTGTCGACCGTCGACATCACCAGCATCAAGCAGCTCAAGGGCTTGCCCGTCGCTTATAACGCGATGTCGCCGTCGGCCTTTCTGCTGGCGTACGCGTTGGAAAAGAACGGCATGTCGCTGAGCGACGTGAAGTCCGTGAACATGGACCCCGGCGCGGTACCTTCGGCTCTGATCGGCGGCACGGTGAAGGTCGGCGTGACCTACGAGCCGAACAGCTCGGCCATCCTCAAGGCGGGCGACGGCAAGCGCTTTCACGTGCTGTTTTCCAGCAAGGAGGCACCCGGTCTGATCACCGACGTGCTGGTGTTCAAGCACAGCTACATCATGCAGCACCCGAAGCAGGTCAAGGCGGTCATCGCGGCGTACTACGACGGCCTCGAGTACATGAAGGCGCATCCCGAGCAGGCCGCGAAGTACATCGCCGCCTCCATGGGCATCCAACCGGCTGAAGTGGCCGACCAGCTGAGCGGCATCCACAATCCGACGCCGTCCGAGGCGGTCGAGAACTTCGCCAAGTCCGATTCCATCCAGTCGTTCTACACCAGCGGCAAGGTGATCGGCGACATCCTGGTGGCGAACGGCAGCATGGACAAGATGCCGGCGATCAGCGGCACGCTGTATCCGGATTTCGTCAAGTCCATCGCCGGCGGCATGTAATCCGGCGAACCGAAAGAGTCAGCAGTCGGCTTGTATCACGAGGTGTTATATGGAAACCAAAACCGTCTCTTCCTGGTTCGAATTTCGTGATCCCAGCGGCCGTGTGCCGACATGGATGGCACTGGCCTATTGCACCCTGGGCTACGCCGTCGGCGTCTGGCTGCTGACTCTCTCCTCCTTCGCGGCAAACGCGGTCGGCGTCCTGCTGACCGCGCACGCCCTGGTCATCGCGGCCTATTTCATTCATGAATTCGCGCATTTCAGCATCTTCAAGAACCGCAGCGTCAACGAACGGTTCGGCGAAGTGATGTGCTGGATCACGGGTTCCTGTTACGCGCGGTTCGACGATCTGCGGCGCAAGCACCTGCGCCATCATGCGGACCGGGCCGACGTCATCACCTTCGACTACCGCAAGTTTCTGCGCGAGCGCCCCGAGTGGGTGCGCAAGCTGGTATACGCACTGGAGTGGATGTACATCCCGGCCGTCGAGCTGATCATGCACGGCTTCGTCATCGCGCTGCCGTTCTTTTCGCCCTATCACAAGGGACAGCGGGCACGCGTGCTGACGGTGCTGGCGATCCGCCTCGCGCTGTTCGGTGCGCTGGCCTGGTACGCGCCGCGCGCGGTCGTGCTGTACGCCGTCGCCTATCTGTTGATGCTGACGGTGCTGCGCTTCCTGGATGCGTTCCAGCACACCTACATCGCCTATCCGATCCTGGCCAACGGCCAGATGCCGGACATCGAGCAGCGCGACAAGGAATACGAGTATCACAACACCTATTCGAACCTGATTTCGACCGCGCATCCGTGGCTGAATCTGCTGAGTCTGAATTTCGTCTACCACAACGCGCATCACGCCAAGCCGAGCGTGTCCTGGCATCGGCTGCCGGAACTGCACCGCGAACTCTACGGTGAAGTCGATCCCCAGGTGCTGGCATTCGGCGGTTTGCTGCGCAGCTTCCACCGCAATCGCATGGCACGAGTCCTCGAGGGCGACTATGGCGAGGTCGTCGAGGGCCGTACGGATCGTTTCATCGGCGCGGTCGGCGTGTCGTTTCTGACCGCGGTTTAGCGCGTAACGCAATAGTGTGAACAGGACCTAAACGATGCACATCGACTTGAGCGGACGCACGGCCCTGGTGACGGGAGCGGCCACGGGCATCGGCCGCGCCACGGCGCTGGCCCTGGGGGAGGCGGGCGCCGACGTGGTGATCAATCATCTCGGCCGAGCCGAGGATGCTGCGGAGGTGGTCCGCGAGCTGGAGCTGGCAGGCGGCAAGGCGCTGGCGGTCGAGGCGGACGTCAGTGACGCGGCGCAGGTGGCGCGGCTGATCGAAGAGGCCGAAGCGCATTTCGGCGCCGTCGACGTGCTGGTCAACAATGCCGGCATCCTGCTGGAGAAGCCCTTTCTCGAGATGACCGAAGAGGATTGGGATCTTGTACTGAACACCGATCTCAAATCCGTGTTCCTGTGCTGCCGGGCGACCCTGCCGGGCATGCTGCAGCGTGGCGGCGGTTGCATCATCAACGTCGCCTCGGAACTCGGCTACCTGGGACGGGCTGGTTATGCCGCCTACACCACCGCCAAGGGCGGCGTGATCACGCTGACTCGATCGCTGGCGCGCGAGTTCGCCCCGACGGTGCGCGTGAACGCCATCGCTCCCGGTCCGGTGGCCACCGACATGCTGGACCCGTCCGTGATGAGTCCGGAAATGATCGAGAAGGAGGCCGACATTCCGCTGGGACGCGTCGGCCGGCCCGAAGAGATCGCCGCCACGGCCGTGTTCCTGGCCTCGGAACAGGCCAGCTTCTACTGCGGCCAGGTTCTCAGCCCCAACGGCGGCGCCTTGATGGCGTGAAACCAACGATTCGATCGGAGAGCACGCAATGAGCGAAGTGATGATGGACCGCATGAGCTGGGTCGACTACCGCAGCCGCATCGAGCAAGGCAACGCCGTGGTGTTCCTGCCCTGCGGTTCGCTGGAACAGCACGGCCCGCACTTGCCGCTGGGCGTGGACGCCATGCTGTCGACCGCGGTGGCACGGGAGGTCGCAGTGCGGGTCGGCGGCATCGTCGCGCCGGCCCTGAGCTACGGCTACAAGTCGCAGCCGCGCTGCGGGGGCGGCCAGCATTTCCCCGGCACCACCAGCCTGGACGGCGACCATCTCAGTCAGGTGGTGCGCGACGTGATTCGCGAACTGGCCCGCCACGGCGTGACCCAGGTCGTGCTGGTGGACGGACACTACGAGAACCAGTGGTTCCTGATCGAGGGCATCGATCTGGCGCTGCGCGACCTCGGCGCGGATCACGCCATGCGCATCATGCGCACGGAATATTGGGACTTCTGCACCGAGGAGGTGCTGGGCGAGGTGTTTCCCGACGGTTTCCCCGGCTTCGCCCTGGAACATGCGGCGGTGATCGAAACCTCGCTGATGCTGCACTTCCATCCGGAACTGGTGTGGATGGACAAGATTCCGGACGTGGCGCCGGCGGAGTTTCCGCCGCACGACATGTATCCGCCGCATACGCACTGGGTGCCCACCTCCGGGGTGCTGTCCTCGGCGCGCGGCGCCAGCGCGGAGAAGGGCGCGCTGATCGTCGACGCGGTCTGCGACGGGCTGGCCGGCGCCGTGCGCCAGGAATTCGGGGGCTGAGGCGTGGCCGGCGGCTGGGCACTGCTGGTGATCGACATGCAGCGCGACTTCTGCGCGCCGGGCGGCTATGCCGACCAAGCCGGCATGGACATCGCCGCGCTGCGCGAGCCCATACCACAGATTCAGCGCTTGCTGCAGGCAGCGCGAGCGCATGGCCATACCGTCATTCACACCCGCGAGGGGCATCGCACGGATCTCAGCGACTGCAGCCCCGCCAAGCTGGAGCGCAGCGCTGCGGCGGGGGCGCCGATCGGCAGTGCCGGACCCTTGGGGCGTTTGCTGGTGCGCGGCGAGTACGGTCACGACATCATCGACGAACTCACGCCGCTGTCGGGCGAGCCGGTGGTGGACAAGCCGGGCTACGGCGCTTTCCACCAGACCGACCTGGGACTCATTCTGGGCAACGCCGGAGTGGATCGCCTGGTGTTGACCGGAATTACCACCGAGGTTTGCGTGCACTCCACGCTGCGCGAGGCGGTGGATCGCGGCTACCGCTGCATCACCGTCGGCGACGCCTGCGCGGCCAGCGATCCCGACATTCACCACGCGGCGCTGGCGATGACCCGGGGCGAGGGCAACATCCTCGGCCGGGTCTGCGATACGGACGAGGTGCTGCGCCTGTGGGCGAGCGGGACGGAGGCGGCGTGAGCGGTACCTTCGACGGCAAGCGCGTCTTGGTCACCGGCGCCAGCCGCGGCATCGGCTATGGTGTCGCCGAGGCGTTCGCCTCGCAGGGTGCGCAGGTGATCCTGCTGGCCGACGACGCGGCAGTGAGCGATGCCGCGAAGCGCCTTGGCGAGCAGACCGGCGCGGCCACCGAGGCGCTGCGCTGCGACATCAGCGACCGCGAGGCGGTGGGCCTGGCGCTGTCCGCTATGGGGCCGCTCGACGTGCTGGTGAACAACGCCGGCCTGGAACGTATCACGCCTCTGCTGGCGCCGGGCGAAGAGGCGGAGGCGACCTTCCGCCGCATCATCGACATCAACGTGTTGGGCACTTATTACGTCACCCGCGAGGCGGCGCGGCTGATGCCGCGTGGCGGTCGCATCATCATGACCTCGTCGATCTGGGGGCGCACCGCGGTGGCCGAGTTCGGCGCCTATTGCGCCTCCAAGCACGCGGTGATCGGCTTCATGCGCTCGCTGGCGCACGAGCTGGCGCCGCGTGGCATCACGGTCAACGCGGTGTGCCCCGGCTGGGTGCGCACCGAGGCGTCCATGCGCTCGCTGCAGGCCATGGCCGAACGGCAGGCGGTGGCGCCGGAAGCGCTGCTGGACGAGATCGTCGGCGTGCAGGCGCTGCCCGGGCTGATGGAGCCGACCGACGTGGCCGGCGCCTACCTGTTCCTGGCCGGAGCGCAGGCCGCGAGCATCACCGGCCAGACCTTGAACGTCGATCGAGGGGAGCAGATGTGTTGAGGCGGCGGCGAATGCAGGTCGTTCCATCGCCCGCGATGCCGCGGTGGGTGCTGCGCGTCGGCGCTCCGGCATCTCATCCTGTTCGCCGGTCATCCGGCGTGTCCTTGAGGGGGAGAACATGACCCAGGTAAAACGCTTTTGGCCGCTGCTGACCGGCACGCACACTTATGAGAAGACGCTGTCCACGCGCAACCAGGGACATGGCGTGATCATCGAGGCGCCGATCCTCGCCTATCTGATCGAAACCGCCAACGGCCGCATCCTCTACGACGTCGGTTGCGACTACGCCAAGCTGGCCGATCCCGAACGGCGCGCGCAGTATTACGAGAACGAGGCCTTTCCCTTCGGCCCGCCGGAGATGACCGAGGAGCAGCGCCTGCCCAATCGCCTGGCCGAGCTGGGGCTGGCGCCGGAGGATGTGGACGTGGTGTTCTGCGGGCATCTGCATTTCGACCACGGCGGCGGACTGTGCGAGCTGTGTCATGCCGAGATACACGTGCACGGCCGCGAGCTGGAAGCGGCCAGGGCGCAGGCCGACGAAGCCTACTTCCAGGACGATTTCGCCGGCGACTACCGCTGGCGCGTCACCGAGGGCGAGTACACGGTCGCCCCGGGCGTGGAAGCCGTCGAATCGCCCGGGCACACGGCCGGACATATGTCGCTGCTGGTCGAGCTGCCCAAGGGGCCGCCGATCCTGCTGGCCGGGGATGCCGCGGACTTGTGCGAGAACATCGAGCAGGAGATCGCCCCCGGGCTTTGCTGGCAGGAGCGCGAGGATATGGCGCTGGACAGCATCCGCAAGCTCAAGCGCATCGCCGCCGAGACCGGGGCCGAACTCTGGCCCAATCACGACATGACCTTCTTCCGCAGCCGGCGCCGTTTCCCGGGCTATTACGAGTGACATCCATGACGCCTGTGCCATCCGAATATGTCGGCCTGTGGCGGCGCGAGCGCCTCACGCGTCCCGACGGCTGGCGCGACGTAACCACCGAGGTCTACTGGCTGCAGAGCCACGGCCTGTTCGTGGATTTGCGGATTCCGCAACCGCGCCCGGATTTTCGAGGCCATGCCGGGCTGGAGGAGTTGCCGCCGGAACTCGCTGGCTGGCTGCCGCGCCAGCAGGGCTTTGCCGGCACGCTGACGGTCGACGACGGCGTGTGCCATTGGCATCGCGAACTGGACTATCAGCCTTTGGGCGAGTTCGAGGACATCGGCCGGGCCGATTTCATCAACGATGCGCTCATGCTCGAGAGCGGAGTGCTGGCCGAGTACACCGAGGTCTGGCGCAAATCGGTGCTGGGCGGTTCGGGCGTGCTCGCGATGCGGGCCGAGAAGACGCCCGCCGGGCGTACCGGCATCCTGGTCGCGGTGGGGGATTACTTCATGTACGCCGTCGATCGGGCTCAGGCCCTGTCGGCGGAATCCGCGCATGCCGATTGGACGGTGGCCGAACTGGATTGCGAAATCGGTTTCGGGCGCGTGCGTGCAGGCATGCCCTGGCGCATAGAGCGGTGCTCTCTGCCGTTTCGGGAAGGCAGCAGCCTGCTGAACGGATTCGACACACGGCCGGAGCAGGGCGGTTGGTGGGAGCCGCCGGCGGATTGCGTGCTGGCCAAGGCCGGTTCGCGCTGGCGGGTATTGGAAGCCGACGCCCTCTTCACCATGCCGACAACCGATGGCGATTAGTCCGAGTCAGCGCTGGCCGGTCGTCGCCCTGGTCGGCTCATCGGTCATGTGGGGCGGCATGTGGTGGCCGCTCAAGCAGATCAATGCACTGGGCATCGGCGGAATTCCGCTGATCGTGTGCGCCTTCGGCGCGGCAAGCCTGCTGCTCTTGCCGGCGCTGATGCTGCAGCACCGGCGCTGGGCAGGCGAGGGGCGCTTCCTATTGCTCATCGCGCTGCTCGGCGGCTACGCCAACATCGCCTATACCGAAGCGTTGATCTACGGCGAAGTGGTGCGGGTGATGGTGTTGTTCTACCTGGTGCCGGTATGGGGCGTGCTCGGCGGGCGTCTGTTCCTGGGCGAGCGCATCGACTGGATCCGCGGGCTGGGCGTGGTGCTGGCGCTGAGCGGCGCGTTCGTCATCCTGGGCGGTTTCAAGGTGCTGACCGGCCGCATCGCCTGGACCGATCTGCTGGCAGTCACCTGCGGCATGGCGTTCGCGGGCAACAATCTGGTGTTCCGTGCGCGTCAAGCGCCGCCGGTATCCAGCAAAGTCGCCGCCATGCTGCTGGGCACGGCGGTACTGGCCCTGCCGCTTGTGCTTCTGATCCGCGAGCCCTGGCCGCAGGTGGCACCGTCGAGCTGGGGCTGGGTCGCGGCATACGGCATCGCTTGGATGCTGGTCGCCACGGCCGCTACGCAGTGGGCCGTGACGCATATGGAGGCCGGTCGTGCCTCCACGCTGATCATTCTGGAGTTGGTAACCGCCGTGGTGAGCGCTACGCTTATCGGTGGCGAACGCATGGGACCGGGCGAGTGGTTCGGCAGCGTCCTGGTCGTCGCCGCGGCGTTGCTGGAGGCCTGGCGCGCCGAACCGGGACGGCCGGCGGCAGCCACGGCATGAGACGGAACGAGTTCCGAACGCGAGACAAGGAACAGGGTAAGTGAGAATCCATTATCTGCAGCACTCGCCCGGCGAAGGCTTGGGCGCGATCGAGGCGTGGGCCCGCCAACAGGGGGCGAGCCTGAGCGCGACGCATCTGTACGCCGGCGATGAATTGCCCGCATGCGACAGCTTCGACTGGCTCATCGTCATGGGCGGGCCGATGAACATCTACCAGGAAGACGAGTATCCGTGGCTACAGGCGGAGAAACGCTTCATCCGGCAGGCCATCGAGGCGGGCAAGGTCGTGCTCGGCTTCTGCCTGGGCGGACAGCTGATCGCCGATGCGCTTGGCGCGCGCGTCACGCGCAACCCGCAGATGGAAATCGGCTGGTTCGAGTTGACGCCGGTGTCCGCAGGGATTGCGCCGCCGCTCGATCGCCTGCTGCACAGTCCCTTGATGGCGTTCCATTGGCACGGCGATCGTTTCGAGCTGCCGCAGGGCGCGACGCTGTTCGCGCGCAGTGCGGCCTGCGACCATCAGGGCTTCGCCTACGGCGATCGCGTGTATGCCTTCCAGTTCCATGCCGAGGCCACGCCACAGGTGGCCGCACGTTTCATCGAGGCGGAAGGCGAGTTGCCGCGCGGGGATTGCGTGCAATCGCCGGAGAGCATGCTGGACGATCCGGCGCGGTTCCACGAGCTCAACCGGCGCCTGTTCGCCTTTCTTGACGGGCTGCAGCAACGCGTGCAGCCCAAGCCTTCGCCGCGTCAGGCCTTTGCCGCGGCGTAGCGTTCGCTCAGAAAGTCTATGAACACGCGGGTCTTCTTGGACAGGTAGCGGTTCGGCAGGTACATGGCGTAGATGTCGGTGTCGGGCGAGGCGTACTCGTCCAGTGCCGTTTCCAGCCGCCCGGATGCCAATTCGCGGTCGACCGAGATCGAGGTCAGGCGGATCACGCCGAGTCCGCCCAATGCGGCCTCGCGCAGGGCATCGGAACCGTTCACGCGGAAATTGCCGCCGACCCGCACCCGCTCCTCTCCGTCCGGGCCGTTGAAGAACCATTCGCTCGCGCCCGGTGCGGCGCCGTACAGGATGCAGTTGTGGCGCGCGAGCTCCGCCGGCGTGCGCGGTTTGCCGTGCCGGCGCCAGTAGGCGGGGGCGGCGCAGACCAGCCTGCTCGTCGTGGTCAGGCGGCGGGCGACCAGATTCGGCTGCGGGTTGCCGGTCAGGCGGATCGCCAGATCGAAGCCGTCGGCGGCCAGATCGACGATGCGGTCGTTAAGTTCGAGATCGACCTGCACTTCCGGATAGCGCTCGAGGAACTCCGGGACGGCCGGAGCGACATGGCTGGAGCCGAAGGCGACCGGTGCGGTGACGCGCAGCAGGCCGCGCGGCGCTTCGCTCAGCCGTGCCACGCTCTCCTCGGCCTTGCCGGCTTCCTCCACCACGCGCGCGCAGTGTTCGTAGAACGCGGAGCCGGCTTCGGTCAGGCTCAGCTTGCGGGTCGTGCGGTGCAGCAACTGGGCACCCAGGCCCCGCTCCAGCGCGGCGATCCGCTTGCTCAGGACCGGGGTCGAGATACCGAGATCTCTCGCCGCTGCGGTGAAACTGCCGGCTTCCACTACCCGGGCGAATGCCGCCATCGCTATCAGTGACTGCATGTCGATCGCCTGATTAGTGTGAATTTAGAAATAGTTTCATTCGAAATAGGTGGATTATCAATAAACGAGAAAAATTTAAACTGCTCCTCACTTTACTGCGGGACGTGAGGAGTACGTGATGGGACAGCAAACCAATCGCATGAGCTGGGCCTTGCTGGTACTGGCGGGCTTGATCTGGGGCGGCATGTTCCCGGTTGCCAAGGTGGTGCTGCACAGCGTGGACGCAGTGACCACCACGGCGATTCGTTACGGCTTCGGTTCGCTGATGCTGCTGGCCGTGCTGGCTGCGGTCGAGGGGAGGGCGGCGTTGGCCACCGAAGGCAGGGCACGCCGGCTGCTGGTCTACGGCACCGTCGGTTTCGCCGGCTTCAACATTCTGGCCTACATCGGCCTGGCATATTCCACGGCCGAACATGCGGCGGTGATCATGGCCATGCAGCCGATGATCGCGGTGCTGATGAACTGGCTACGCAACGGACAGCGGCCTACAGTCTTCACCCTGGGCAGCGTAGCGGTGGCGTTCGCCGGCGTGTTCCTGGTGGTGACCAACGGTCATCCCGAACGTGCCTGGCAGGACGGCGCGGCCGTCGGCGATCTGCTGATGCTGGCCGCGGCGCTGTGCTGGGTGACCTATACGCTGGGGGCGGCGGATTTTCCGCACTGGAGTCCGCTGCGCTATACCGGCCTGAGCGGCGCCCTTGGGACGTTGTCGATCATGGCGGTGCTGGGCGTTTCGGTGCTGGTCGGTGCGGTCCGGCTGCCCGACCCGGCCACGGTCGCCGGTCTGGGCTGGGAATTCACCTATCTGGTGGTGCTGGGAGCGGTGGTCGCGGTGCTGAGCTGGAACACCGGCATCAAGGCCGTCGGACCGGTCAACGGCGTGCTGTTCATCAACCTGGTGCCGGTTGTCGCCTTTCTGATCGGCGTGGCCCAGGGCCATGCGTTCGGTCGTGCCGAGGTGCTGGGAGCGGCGTTGGTGATCGCGGCCCTGCTGGCCAACAACCTGTACGGCAGGTGGCGGCGAGCCCCGGTGCCCGCGCCGCGGAACGAAGCGGTATTGTGCGAGGAAGTGTGAGTGCGCCGCGTACCCGCTTGCCGCGCCTGCGGTATACGGGCTGTCTTCTAGGTTTCCGAGATGTTGCCGCTCGCTTCCGTGCTATGCCACGGGCGGGCGGTAGGCCACGCGCAGTCCGCCCCAGTGCCGTCCGTTGACGACGATGGGGGCGGAGAAGTCCTTCATCAAAGCGAACTTGCCGCCGCCCATGTCGCGGCGGTAGGCCTGTACCAGCACCGGTTTGGTGTTGCGCGAGGCGTTCAGGCCGGTGCGATCGTTGAAGATGGTGCGGTAGCGGCTGTGGGCGCGGTTCCAGACCGGATCGCCGGGGCGCTGCGGCTGCGAGTACAGCAGGGTGTGCGTGCCGATGTAGCCGCTGCTGTCGGTGGCGGCGGCGAATATGATGTTCTCGTCGCTTTCGTAAATCGGTTCCTGGATCGGCGGCAGTGCCTTGTCGGTAAACTCGACGTAACGCGTCCGGTGCTGCTGCGGATCGCTGCCCGGAATGGGTTCGTGGCGGCGGTCGAAGAGATCGTTTTCGGTGATTTCGCCTGACTTCAATGCCTGCTCGAAGCGCTCCGAGATGGCTTTCGCACCCTGCATGGCGAGCCGGATGTAAGGCGTATCGGGGGTCTCTATACCGTCCACCGCGCTGATGTTCATCAGCTCTTCGGCATAGCCCAGCAGCTTGTTGAGCCGCCCTCCGGCGTCGCTCAGGTTGCCGGCCGATTGCTGTACGCCGGTCGACAGGTCGTTGGCGCTTGCCAGCGTCCGTTCGCCGTAGCGTTCGATCTCGTTCACGGCGCCGGCGATGCGCGCGGCTTCGTCGTCCACTTCCCGCACGGTCTGGGTCACGTTCTGCACGATGCCCTGGATGAGTTCGGATTTCTCGCCGACCTGTCGGGCCTTGTCGCTGCCGTCGGTGCCTTTCTGCATCAATGTGGTGGCTTGGCTGCTCAGTTCGCCCAAGGTGTGGTCGATGTCGCGTGTCGCCTCCGCAGTCTGTTTGGCCAGCGCCTGGACCTGGTCGGCCACGACCGCGAATCCGCGCCCCGCTTCGCCCGCGCGGGCAGCCTCGATGGAGGCGTTCAGGGCGAGCATGTTGGTCTGCCTGGCGATCACGCCGATGCCTTTGGCCACATTGCCTACGCGCAGCAGCGAGTCGTTCAGGCTTCCAAGCTGCCGGGCGATGTCGTTGACCGTGTCGGAGAGCTCCCTGATTTCCTGCCGGGATTCACCGATCATCTCGCCGAAGCGGTCCAGTTCGGTGCGTGCCGAAGCGGTCATGGCTTGCGAGTTGCGTACCGATTCGTCCACCGTCTTGTTGCTGCGGTCGAGCTGTTCGGCGATTTCCTGTAGTTCGCCGAAATGTTTCGCCTGGCTGTTGACGTGAGCGCTGACCTCGTCGACATGGCCGGTGATGTCGGAAACCTCGGTTCCCAGCTTGCCAAGCAGGTTCACCGTCTGGGCGAAAACCGAGCGATAAAGCTCCAATTGCCGTTCGGCCGAGTCGGTCGTGCCATTTGCTGCCGGGCGCTTCACAGACGAGCGGAACATGCGGGGATCCTCCGGGATCGTTATATCTGTTATGAGCGTATCGCCGCGTAGCATGCGCCGCTGCGGCTGGCGTGAACGTCGAACATGACGCCTATGCCGCAGTTATCGGCAGCGCGGGTGTGATCATTAGACCGTGATCAATGTCTTGAGTGCGGTTTGTCGTTGCATGAGGCGGTTGCGACGCCGACCATGCGTGCACGTTCTTGTCCCTCCTTGTCGTTTTTTGCCCCATTTTGGGGCGCCTGTTTATGCGTTTCCGGACGAACAAGTCCCGTTCGGCGGCATATTCCAGGATTGGCCCGCTTGTTGCTATGTATCCAGGCAAGAAAATTTCCGGGGTTTAGGCATTCGATGTGACGTAAGGCCAGACAAACATGCAAAGGCGACTAGGGTTCCGCTCGCACGAATATGCGAGGTCTGGACCGAGAGTCTCCGGCTCCGAATGCGGAGCTACACGGCGGGATAAAAGCCCGGGAGGTTGAATACGAAAGTATTTGCCCCCGGGCTTTTTCTTTGGGCGACTGATCGAGTCATTCGGTACGTGGAGGTGGGATTATGCGACGCATCAAGCAGGCAATTCTTGCACTTGGAGTTCTTATCGCGGCGAGTACGGCGTGGATGCCGGCGGCACAGGCTCAGATCACGCTGGGCATCAGCGACTGGCCCGGCTGGGTGGCTTGGTACATCGCCGAACAGAAGGGGTATTTCAAGAAATACGGGGCCGACGTCAAGCTGGTGTGGTTCCCGTCCTATATCGATTCGGTCAGCGCCTTGTCGGCCGGCCAGCTCGATGCCAACAGCCAGGCGCTGATCGACAGTCTGGCGCCGATCGAGAAGGGCGTGCCGATCAAGGTCGTGCTGGTCACCGATAATTCGGCCGGCAACGACGCGTTGATGGTGAACAACTCGATCAAGAGTTTCGCCGACCTCAAGGGCAAGACGCTGGGGCTCGAGCAGTATTCGATCGAGAACTACCTGGCCGACACCGCGATGGCGCGCAACGGCATCAAGCCCAGCGACGTCAAGATCGTCAACATGAGTACCGGCGACGCCGCCGCGGCGCTCATTTCCGGGCGCATCGACGCGGCCGGCGTGTGGAATCCGTGGATCAACCGCATCCAGAACAGCGGCAAGGGACATCCTTTGTTCACCAGCAAGGATGCGCCCGGCCTGATTCCCGATATCGTCGCTGCGCGCGAGTCCTCGCTCAAATCCAAGGCCAAGGACTTCGAGGGCCTGGTCAAGGCCTGGTACGCGGTGGTGCGCTTCGTGCGCGAGAACCCGCAGGCCGCGGCCGAGATCATGGCGCCGCATGTCGGCCTGGATCCCAAGGAGTACGCCCAGTCGCTGGCCGGCACCCGGTTGTTCGGGGAGAAGCTCAATCTCGAGGCGATGCAGCCCGGCTCCAGCCCGGTGTCGCTGTTCAACAGCACCGAGAACACCGGCAAGTTCCTGATCAAGGCCGGTGCGATCGAGAAGATTCCGGATCCAAAGGCCTTCATCGATTCGAGCTTCGCGAAACAGGCGGCCAAGTAACGCCAGCCCCCCATCAACCGGCAGAGAGGTGATTCATGGCTGCTTCCCCGGATTCCGGCATTAGCCGCATCGGCATGGGACCCAACATGTCCGGCGCGGGCAAGAGAAACAGTGAAACGGGTGCGAAGAAGGCGAGAGTGGGTCGATTTTGGGCCATTCGCGGCGAACTCAGCCGGCGCGATTATCTGCTCATCGCCTTCGGCAGCTTCATGCTGGCCATGCTCGGTTGGTGGGGGCTTTCCGTCAGCGGACTGGTACCCCGGTTGTTCCTGCCAACGCCGTTGGAAATCGCCGAGCGGCTCGGCCGCTGGTATGCCGACGGCAATCTCCTGGCCGATACGCAGATCAGCGTATTCCGCGTCACGGCAGGTTTTCTGCTTTCGGCGCTGATGGCGGTGCCGCTGGGCCTGTACATCGGTACCTATCGCCCGGTGCAGGCCTTCTTCGAACCGATGGTGGAATTCGCCCGCTATCTGCCGGCGGTCGCCTTCGTGCCGCTGGTGCTGCTGTGGGTGGGCATCGGCGAGGGGGCCAAGATCACGGTGATCTGGATCGGCACCTTTTTCCAGATGGTGCTGATGGTGTCGGAGAACGTGCGCCACGTGCCGGCGGCGCAGATCGAGGCGGCGCAGACCATGGGCGCGAACCGGCGCGAGATCGTTTCCAAGGTGATCTTGAAGTCGGCGCTGCCGGACATCGTCGACACGTTGCGCATCACGCTCGGCTGGGCCTGGACCTATCTGGTGGTGGCCGAGATGGTGGCGGCCAATTCGGGGCTGGGCTACGCCATCCTGCAGGCACAGCGTTTCCTGCAGACCGGCAAGATCTTCGGGGGGATTCTGGTGATCGGCGCGATCGGGCTGCTCATGGACCAGTTGTTCCGCCTGTTCCACCGCCGGGCTTTCCCCTGGCTGCACAAGCGCTGAGGAGGCTGCAATGGAGACGCCCAAGATAGCCGTCCGCGATCTGGAGAAGGTTTTCTTCACCAAGGGACGCGAATTTACCGCGCTGCACGACATCAACATCGACGTGCGCCGCAACGAGTTCCTGGCGCTGGTCGGTGCCTCCGGCTGCGGCAAGTCGACGCTGTTGCGCATCATCGGCGGGCTGGAGCATCCGAGTTCCGGTCAGGTGCTGGTCGACGGCAACCCCGTGTTCGGACCCGGCAAGGATCGCGTCATGGTGTTCCAGGACTACAGCCTGTATCCCTGGCTCAGCGTGATCGAGAACATCCGTTTCTGCCGCGAACTGGCTGCGCATACGCGCACCAACACCATTTCCGATTCGGCTACCGCCGTCGATCGCTCGTATGCGCTGCTGGAGCTGATGGGGCTGGAGGCGGTCAAGGACGCGCATCCCAACGAGCTTTCGGGCGGCATGCGCCAGCGCGTGGCGATCGCCCGCGCGCTGATGTCGCGCCCGGACGTACTGCTGATGGACGAGCCGTTCGGCGCGCTGGACGCGCAGACCCGCGAGGTCATGCACGACCTCATTCTGCACGTCTTCGAAATCGAGAAATGCACCATCGTGTTCGTCACTCACGACGTGGAAGAGGCGATCTATCTGGCCGATCGCGTGGTGGTGCTGGCGCCGAATCCCGGGCACGTCGATTCGATCCACGAGATCGACCTGCCGCCGCCGTTGGAGCGGGATCAGGAATTGAAGCTTTCGACCGATTTCGTCGAGCAGAAGCGCGCCATCCTGCATCGCATCCGCGAAACCACGGGCGTGCAGCGCGATCTGGAGAAACTGGATCGCCTGACCAAGCATTTGCGGGAAACGAGCGCGTAACAACACAAGCCGCGGAGCCGGCCCGAACTGTGGAGCACGGCCGCCGATGCGGCATAGAAAATACGCCGCCGTGCGCGGTGGCGGGTTTACCGTAGGAGATCGTTATGGCCGAATTGATTTATGAGGACGTCATTCCGGGCGGCGCCCACTGGTCGCTGGAAGTGCCCCGGGGCGTCAGTCTGAGTTTCGTCGACGAGAGCGGCGGCGCCAACGTCGGCATGCTGATGTACAACCCGCGCAATCCGCTGGAGCGCTACAACGCGCCGGATACGCTCAAGTGCCAGCACACCTTCAAGCTGACCCACGGCAACTGCCTGTACTCCGACATGGGGCGCATCTTCTGCTCCATCGTCGAGGACACGGTCGGCTGGCACGACACCGTCGGCGGCGTGTTGAGCAAGGAGAAGCTGCGCGAAAAATGGCCGGAACGTACCTACCAGCAGGCGCGCAACGAGTGGACGCAGAGCGGCCTCGACAGTTTCCTGGTGGAGCTGGCCAAGTACGGCCTGGGGCGCAAGGATCTGGCTGCCAACCTGAATCTGTTCAGCAAGCTGGCGGTGGACGAGGCGGGCGACCTGAGCTTCGTCGAGAACAACAGCAAGGCCGGCGACCGCGTCACCCTGCGTTTCGAAATGGACACGCTGGTGATCTTCCACACCTGCCCGCATCCGATGAACCCCGCGCCTGAATATCCCCGGAAGCCGGTGCGCTACCAGCTGTGGAAGGCCGATCCGATGACGGACGACGACGAATGCCTGAATTCGCGCATCGAGAATCGCCGCGGTTTCCAGAACAACGCGCTGTATCACGCCGGTTGCGGCGACACGCATTGCTGCTGAGCAGGAAGGGGACGCCCACATGATCAAAACCAGTCAACTCCAGGCCGAAGACGCGGCATTCAGCCAAGTGGTGCCGGCCGGCGACTATTTCATCAAGGAAATCAAACAGGGCGAGACCGTGCGCATTCTCGACCTGGAAGGCAATCAGGCGGCGGACACGCTGTTCTTCAGCGCCGCCGACCCGACCGAGCGCTACAGCGCGGTGGACACCATCCGCGAGCAGGGCAACGTCTATCTGACCGCGGGCACCGTGCTGATGAGCACTGCGGGCAATCCGATGCTGGAGATCGTCGCCGATACCTGCGGGCGCCACGATACGCTCGGCGGCGCCTGCGCGAGCGAGTCCAATACCGTGCGCTACGGCCTGGAAACGAAGGCCATGCACGCCTGCCGCAACAGCTGGATGCTGGCGGTCGCCGAGCGCGAGGAGTTCGGCCTGAGCAAGCGCGACATCACCCACAACATCAATTTCTTCATGAACGTGCCGGTCACGCCGGAGGGCGGACTGACCTTCGAGGACGGCATCTCGGACGCCGGCAAGTACGTCGAGCTCGAAGCCAGGATGGACGTTCTCATCCTGATCTCGAACTGCCCGCAGCTCAACAATCCCTGCAACGCCTACAACCCGACGCCGATCGAGGTGCTGGTCTGGCAGTAGTGCAATCCGGTCGGCGCGTTGAGTGCGCCATGCGGGACGACCCGTATCGCGTCGTATTCCGTGGGACGACCCACGCGCAAAGGGAGAGGGCGGCGCTAGCCCGTTCGCAAGCATGTTCGAGAAGGTTCTGATTGCCAATCGCGGCGCGATCGCCTGCCGCATCATCCGTACGCTGCGGCGCATGGGCATCCGTTCGGTGGCGGTTTACTCCGAGGCCGACCGCGCACTCGCGCCATGTGATCGAGGCCGACGAGGCGGTGTGTCTCGGCCCGGCGCCGGCCGCGGAAAGCTATCTGCGCCAGGACCGTATCCTGGACGCGGCGCGCGAGACCGGCGCCGGCGCCATCCATCCCGGCTACGGCTTCCTCAGCGAGAACGCCGCCTTCGCCGAGGCCTGCGAGGCGGCCGGCATCGCCTTCGTCGGCCCGACGCCGCAGCAGATGCGCGACTTCGGCCTCAAGCACACCGCGCGCGAGCTGGCCGAAAGCAACGGCGTGCCGTTGCTGCCCGGCAGCGGCCTGCTCGACGACGTCGCCCACGCGCTGCGCGAGGCCGCGCGCATCGGCTACCCGGTGATGCTCAAGAGCACCGCCGGCGGCGGCGGCATCGGCATGCAGCTGTGCTGGAGCGCCGACGAACTGGGCGAAGCCTTCCATTCGGTCGAGCGCCTGTCGCGCAGCAACTTCAGCCAGGGCGGCATCTTCCTGGAGAAATACGTCGAGCATCGCGCGCCACATCGAGGTGCAGATCTTCGGCGACGGCCAGGGCCGGGTGGTGGCGCTGGGCGAGCGCGACTGCTCGGTGCAGCGGCGCAACCAGAAGGTCATCGAGGAGACGCCCGCGCCGGGCCTGGACGACGCGCTGCGCGAACAGCTGTACGAAGCCGCGGTGCGCCTCGGCAAGGCGGTGAACTACCGTTCCGCGGGTACGGTCGAGTTCGTCTACGACGTCAAGGCCGGCGACGTTCTACTTCCTCGAGGTCAACACCCGGCTGCAGGTCGAGCACGGCGTCACCGAAATGGTCGCCGGCGTCGACCTGGTGGAGTGGATGCTGCGCGTGGCGGCCGGCGAACCGCCGGCGCTGGACGGCTACGCCTTCGCGCCGCAGGGGCATTCGGTGCAGGTGCGTCTCTACGCCGAGGACCCCGGCAAGCAGTTCCAGCCCAGCGCCGGCCTGCTGAACGAGGTCGTCTTCCCGCAGGATCTGCGGGTCGACACCTGGGTCGAGACCGGCAGCGAAGTGTCGGCCTATTACGATCCGATGCTGGCCAAGCTCATCGCGCACGGCGCCACGCGCGAGGAGGCGCTGGAGCGGCTCGGCGCCGGATTGGCCGAAACACAGGTCTACGGCATCGAGACCAATCTCGACTACCTGCGCCAGGTCATCGCCGACGAGGTGTTCGCCGAAGGGCGGCAGTACACCCGCTATCTCGGCCATTTCGACTTCAGGCCGCGCACCATCGACGTGCTCGTCGCCGGGCACCCAGTCGACGGTGCAGGACTATCCGGGGCGCACCGGCTACTGGGACGTCGGCGTGCCGCCCTCGGGGCCGATGGATGCGCTGGCGTTCCGCCTCGCCAACCGCATCGTCGGCAATCCGGAGGGCGCGGCCGCGCTGGAGCTGACGGTCACCGGTCCGACGCTGCGCTTCAACGCCGAGACGGTGATCGCGCTGACCGGCGCGCGCATGAAGGCCGAGCTGGACGGCGTGCCGGTGCCCTATGGCGAACCGCTGCGTGTGACCGCCGGCGCGACGCTCAAGCTGCGCGGCATCCAGGGCGGCGGCAGCCGCACCTACCTGGCCGTGCAGGGCGGGCTCGACGTGCCCGACTACCTGGGCAGCAAGGCCACCTTCACCCTGGGGCAGTTCGGCGGCCATGCCGGACGCACCCTGCGCGTCGGCGACGTGCTGCGCTTGCAGCGCACCGGCGCCGATCTCGCTGCCTGCGCCGCCGCGCCGGCTTCGCTGGTGCCGGAATACGGCAAGCACTGGGACATCGCCGTGATGTACGGCCCGCACGGCGCGCCGGATTTCTTCACCGACGCCGACATCGAACCTTCTTCGCCACCGACTGGGAGGTGCACTACAACTCCAGCCGCACCGGCGTGCGCCTGATCGGCCCCAAGCCCGAATGGGCGCGCAAGGACGGCGGCGAGGCCGGGCTGCATCCCTCCAATATCCACGACAACGCCTACGCCATCGGCGCGGTCGATTTCACCGGCGACATGCCGGTCATCCTCGGACCCGACGGCCCCAGTCTGGGCGGCTTCGTCTGCCCGGCCACCATCGTGCAGGCCGAGCTGTGGAAGATGGGCCAGCTCAGGCCGGGCGACACGGTGCGTTTCCACTGCATCGGCGTGGCGGAGGCCGGTTGCGCGAGGCAGCACAGGACGCTGCAGTCGCCGCGCTGGCGTCGCTGGAGCAAGCGGTCACCGCGACGTGCGTGCCGGGCGAGAGCGCCACGCCCGTGCTGCACCGCGAGGCTGGCGACGGCGAACAGGTGGCGGTGTGCTACCGCCAGGCCGGCGACAAATACCTGCTGGTCGAATACGGCCCGCTGGTGCTGGACCTGAAGCTGCGCTTCCGCGTGCACGCGCTGATGACCTGGCTGATCGAGCGGGAAGTGCCCGGCATCGTCGATCTCACCCCCGGCATCCGTTCGCTGCAGCTGCACTACGACAGCCGCGAGTGTCGGTCAGGCCGAACTGCTCGAATTGCTGCGTAGGGCCGAGTCCGAACTGCCGGCGATCGACGACATGGAGGTGCCGAGCCGCATCGTGCACCTGCCGCTGTCCTGGGACGATCCGGCCACGCAGCTCGCCATCCGACAAATACATGCAGTCGGTGCGCAAGGACGCGCCGTGGTGTCCCAGCAACATCGAGTTCATCCGCCGCATCAACGGCCTGGACAGCATCGACGAGGTCCGCGAGCATCGTGTTCGAGCGCCAGCTACCTGGTGATGGGCCTGGGCGACGTCTATCTCGGCGCGCCGGTCGCCACGCCGCTCGACCCGCGCCATCGCCTGGTGACCACCAAGTACAACCCGGCGCGCACCTGGACGCCGGAGAACGCGGTGGGCATCGGCGGCGCCTATCTGTGCGTGTACGGCATGGAAGGGCCCGGCGGCTACCAGTTCGTCGGCCGCACGGTGCAGATGTGGAACCGCTACCGCCAGACCGATGATTTCACCGACGGCAAGCGTTGGCTGCTGCGCTTTTTCGATCAGCTGCGTTTCTATCCGGTGTCCGCCGAGGAGCTGCTGCAACTGCGCGAGGATTTCGTGCAGGGCCGCTTCAAGCTCAAGGTCGAGGACAGCGTGCTCAGGCTGCGCGACTACCGCGCCTTCCTTGCCGCCGAGCGCGAGTCGATCGGCGCCTTCGAGAGCCGTCGGCAGGCCGCCTTCGAGGCCGAGCGCGAGCGCTGGGAGGCGGCCGGACAGGTCGAATACGCGGAAGACCCGGCGGGCGATGCCGCCGGCGCAGATCCGGGCGTGGACCTGCCGCCGGGCTGCATCGGGCTCGCCTCGCCGGTTACCGGCAGCGTATGGCAGGTGCTGGTCGAGGCCGGTGCGCGCGTGGAGGCCGGCCAGGAGCTGGTCGTCGTCGAGGCGATGAAGATGGAGATATCCATCGAAGCCGAGGAGGCCGGCACGGTCGTCGACATCCTGTGCGCGCAGGGCACCTCCGTATCTGCCGGCCAGATCCTGCTGATCATCGAACCCGACGAGTAACAGTCCAAGGAAGCCACTGACATGATTGACGCCGATACGAGCCTGGACATTGCCGCTCTGCGCGAGGGCTATCGCGCCGGAAACTTCACGCCGCGCGAGGTGCTGGACCTGATCCTGGCGCGCATCGAGACGCAGCCCGAGCGACACGTATGGATCCGGCGCCTGACGCGCGAGGAGCTGTACGCCTACGCCGACGCCCTGGACGGGCGCAGCGTCGACGAACTGCCGCTGTACGGCATTCCCTTCGCCATCAAGGACAACATCGACCTGGCCGGCGTGCCGACCACCGCCGCCTGCCCGGAGTTCGCCTACCTGCCCGAGCGCTCCGCCAGCGTGGTGCAGCGCCTGATCGATGCGGGCGCGATTCCGCTGGGCAAGACCAATCTCGATCAGTTCGCCACGGGCCTGGTGGGCGTGCGCTCGCCGCACGGCGCCTGCCGCAATGCCTTCGATCCGGACTACGTTTCCGGCGGTTCCAGCTCGGGCTCGGCGGTGGCGGTCGCCACCGGTCTGGCGAGCTTCTCGTTGGGCACCGATACGGCCGGCTCGGGCAGGGTGCCGGCCGCGTTCAACAATCTGGTCGGTCACAAGCCGACGCGAGGCCGCTTGAGCACGCGCGGCGTGCTGCCGGCCTGCCGTTCGCTGGACTGCGTGTCCATTTTCGCGCTGACCGCGGGCGATGCCGATGCGGTGTACCGTGCGGCCGGGGCTTACGATGCCGAGGACAGCTATTCGCGCGGCCCGGAGCGGCCGGTACTCGGCCGTCCGATCGGGGCGACGTTCCGCTTCGGCGTGCCGCAAGCGGAGCAGCTGGAGTTCTTCGGCAACGCGGCCTATGAAACGGCGTTTGCGGCGGCGGTGCGGCGCCTCGAGGAACTGGGCGGCGAGGCGGTGGAGATCGATTTCGGACCGTTCCTGGAGACCGCCCGGCTGCTCTACGAGGGTCCCTGGGTGGCGGAGCGCTACGTGGCGATCGAGGATTTCATCGAAGCAAAGCCCGAGGCCCTGTATCCGGTGACGCGCCAGATCACGCTGGGCGGTGCCAAGCCGAGCGCGGCGGCGGCGTTCAAGGCCGAGTACCGGCGCAAGGCGCTGCAGCGCGAAAGCGAGGCGGTGTGGCAGACGGTGGAGGTGATCGTCACGCCCTCGGCCGGCACGCACTACCGCATCGACGAGGTCGAGGCCGATCCCGTCGCGCTCAACTCCAATCTCGGCTACTACACCAATTTCATGAACCTGCTGGACCTGAGCGCCACCGCGGTACCGGCCGGCATGCTGGATAGTGGCTTGCCGTTCGGGATCACGCTGTTCGCGCCGGCCTTCCGCGATGCGGGACTGTTGGCGCTGGCCGAGCGCTTCCAGGCCTGGAAGGGCGCCACGCTGGGCGCGAGCGGACAGCCGCTGTCCACGGCCGGCGGGCGGGTCGAATCGGTGCAGGACGACGCGATCCTGGTCGCGGTGTGCGGCGCGCATATGACCGGCCTGCCATTGAACCACCAGCTGACCGAACGCGGCGGTTGGCTGGTGCAGGCGACGCAAAGCGCACCGGTCTATCGCCTCTATGCCTTGTCCCCGGCCTGGCCGCCGCCGCGGCCGGGCATGGTGCGGGTGGCCGAAGGCGGCGCGGCGATCGAGGTCGAAGTGTGGGCGGTACCGGCGGCGCGCTTCGGCGATTTCGTCGCGCAGATTCCGGCGCCGCTCGGCTTCGGCAGGCTGGAGCTGGCCGACGGCAGCCAGGTGGAGGGCTTCATCTGCGAGCCCTATGCAGTGGAGGACGCCGAGGACATCACCGCCTACGGCGGCTGGCGCGCCTATCTGGCGCGCTGAGGCTCAGTGTGTCGCTAGTGCCGCGGGAACAGCGCAGGCGGCAGATGGATCAGCCTGATCAGCTGTTCGTACACACGGTTGCATAGCGGCAGCAGGTGCGTGCGAACCCGGCGGTGCAGCGGACGGGCGAGCGCGCAAACCGCCAGTGCCACCAGCAGCGAACCGGCCATGTCGAAGGGGAAGTGCACGCCGACGTAGACCCGCGCCCAGGCTACCGCCAGGCCGCCCGCGATCAGTCCGAGCGCCCAGGCGCGCAGCCCGCCCAGCATCAGCAGGGCGAAGCCCAGGCTCCACATGAAGGTCGCATGGTCGCTGGGGAAGGAATTGTCGATGGGGTGGGGCAGGTACTGGTGGCCGAGGCCGATCATGAACGGCCTCGGATGGAAATACAGCATGCCGAGCAACTGGTTAACGCCCAGCCCCAGCAGCATGATCAGGGTGGCGCTGAGCAGCTCGCCGCGCGATCGCTCGTCCTTGCGCACCCATAGCACGGCGAACAGCAGCACGGTGAGCGGCACCAGCCAGTTGGCCAGAAACACGGCGATGGCGACGACGATGGCAGGCGCGTGCGCGCCGGCATTGATGGCGAGAAAAAGCTGGTCGTTGAGCTGTTCCATGGCGGCGTCGGCACGTACGGGAATACACGCACTTTAGCGCAAGCTGACGTGTTTGTTGCATTTCCGTGACGACACGACGGTTTGCCGCCCATAGGGACGAACGACTGCGTGTTCAGGCCAGTTTCTTGAGCCGATAGGCGAGCTGCGCACGCGTCATGCCGAGCAGGCGGGCAGCGGAGCTGAGGTTGCCCTCGCTGCGTTCCACCGCAGCCTTCATCAGCTGCCTCTCCAGCTTATCCAGGGAGGCCCCGCTTTCCAGCACCTGCTCAATGACGGCGTCCACGTCCTGGCCTGCGGCGGCGGCAGCGCTGTCGGTCGCGGGTGTGGCGGCCGGCTGAGTCGCGCCGGGGATGCCCGGATAGCCGCTGAGGTCCATGCAGGGGAAGAGATTCTTCAGGTCGATCTTCGCGTCGTTGGGGACGAGGATGACGCCGCGTTCGATCATGTTCTCCAGCTCGCGGATGTTGCCGGGCCAGACGTAGTCCTGCAGGGCTTTCATCGCGGTATCGGTCACGCCGGTGACGCGTTTGCCGTGACGCGCGTTGTATTTGTCCAGGAAGCGCTTGACCAGCAGGGGCACGTCTTCGCCCCGCGCGCGCAGCGGCGGCACGACGACGGGGTAGATGTTCAGGCGGTAGAAGAGGTCGGCACGGAACCTGCCGTTCTGCACGGCTTGTTGCAGATCGACATTGGTCGCCGCGACCAGGCGTACGTCGATATGGCGGGTCTGGGTGTCGCCGACGCGTTCGAATTCGCCTTCCTGCAGCACACGCAGCAGTTTGGCCTGGGCCGAGGCGGACAGCTCCCCGACTTCGTCGAGGAACAGCGTGCCGCCGTGGGCGCGCTCGAAACGCCCCGGGCGCGACTGCTGCGCACCGGTGAAGGCGCCTTTTTCCACGCCGAACAGTTCCGACTCGATCAGTTCTTCCGGCATGGCCGCGCAGTTGACGGCGATGAAGGTGTTGTTGGCCCGCGGGCTCAGGTTGTGCAGCAGCCGGGCGTACTTTTCCTTGCCGACGCCGGTTTCCCCGAGCAGCAGCACGGTCACCGTACTTTCCGCGGCCTTGCGGATCATGTCGGTGGTTTCGCGAAAGGGTTCGGAGACACCGACCATGTCGCCTTGCGTGAACTCCTCGTCCAGCGAATAGCGCAGGTGTTCGACCTGGGCCTGCAGTTCGACGATCTGGTCCGCGACGTGGTCCGGCTGGAAGTATTTCATTTCCGCCTCGATCTCCTGCCCCCACTCTTCTTCCGGCTTGCCGACGATCATGCAGCGCGCATCGCCCTTGCCGCAGCACTGCACTTCCTTGAACACCACGCAGCGGCGTACGACCGCGCTGGTGTAGCCGGAGGCATAGCCGACCTGGGTCCAGCACACCGATTCGTGGTGCATGCCGAAATGCTCCAGATGGACTTCGGCCTCGTAGGAATCCTCCCATGCGAACTCGCCGTAGAAATGGCCGTTGACGACATCGATGTCGAAATGGATCGGAATGACGTCGACGATGCCCTCCAGCGAGTGGAGCTGGGGGCCGAAGTTCATGAGCTCTTCGTCGGAGGCGTTGGGCATGAGCTTGCGGACCATTTCCGCGTCGCGTCGCCCGGAGGCGTAGCCCATGCGAGTCAGTACCCCCCGCGCGCGGTCCAGGCCGAGCGTTTCGACCAGTTCGCGTCGCAGCGAACCCAGCGCTCCGGTGTGCAGTAGCACCATGCGCTGGTCTTCCAGGGTGATGCGCCCCGACTTGAACGACAGATGCAGCCTGGAAGCCAACTCCGGCAGCTCTTCGATATCGAAACTGGAACTCATGCCGTCTCCTCCGCGTACGCATCGCCTCCGCCGTGTTTCTGTGCGCCACGGTCGGGCTCAGATCGTAACCGTTCCTCTAAGGCCGTGCCGCCTGGCGGTTGCGCGGCCCTGATCTTGCTATGCCCCTGGATGAGGGGGATGCAGCCAAGCATAAAGAGCTTTCGCGGCGTCGTCATGCGCCGGGATCACCGGGGCATATGTTGCCCTGAAGCGTGCCGTGTGCAGTTCCGCATCTCATCAATTGGTTAACCAAATCATCACATGCCGAGGCTGTTTTTGACGATTTGATCAGTTCGCCGTCAAGACGAATTCTAGCCGATCAGCACAAAACATCGATAAAACAGTCTCATATCGATTTTGGCACGAGCGCTGCAAACAACTCAATTGCCGACGCCGGAAGCTGATGCGGAAGGTGTCGGGGAGAGCGTTCACGTCACGCAAACAACGAAGGTGGCAGCGAAAACGTGGAACAGACGGCGAGACAGGCTTGCGTAAGAGTCACCCGGTGGCGGGAGGACGGCTTCGTGGAGTTCGACTTCTCTTTCGGCGATGCCGACCTGTACCTGGAGATGATCCTGCCGCGCAAGGCCTTCGACGAGTTCTGTACCGCATATGCGGTGGCCTATCTGTCGGACAGCGACGCGGCGTCGCTGGATGCGGACAGGCGGAAATGGCGAGAAGGCGGACTCTGAAGCCCGCCCGATGACCTGGAGGAGACGATGACCATAGAGATCAAGACGACATCCATCGAGCCGTTGCGCCACACGTTCGACAACGTGGCCCGGCGTCTCGGTGCCGACAAGCCGGCTTCGCGCTACCAGGAGGCGATGTACGACCTGCAGCCGGTGGCCAACTTCCACTACAAGCCGTACTGGGATTCCGAGCACGCGCTCTACGACACCGGCCGTACCCGCATCGAGATGCAGGACTGGTACGCCTTCAAGGATCCGCGACAGTTCTATTACGGCACCTGGACCATGGCCCGCGCCAAGCTGCAGGACACCGTCGAGCGCAACTTCGCTTTCGTGGAAAAGCGCGGACTGGTCGAAAGCTCGATCGAAGCAGGTTGGCGCGAAAAGTTGGCGCAACTGCTGGTGCCGCTGCGCCACCTGGAATACGCCGCCAACATGAACAACTGCTACGTGGCCGGCTACGGCTACGGCACGGCTATCACCCAGGCAGCCATGTTCTACGCCGTCGACCGTCTCGGCATCGCCCAATACCTGTCGCGCATCGGCCTGGCGCTGGACGGCAACAGCGCTTCGTCGCTGGAGCAGGGCAAGCAGGCCTGGATGGAAGACGCGGCCTGGCAGCCGCTGCGGCATCTGGCCGAGGACCTGATGGCCGGCAAGGACTGGTTCGAGCTGCTGGTGGCGCAGGATTTCGTCCTCGACGGGTTGCTCTACCCGCTGGTTTACGAACGCTTCGACCGGGCCTTCGAGCCGCATGCCGGGACGGTCGTTTCCATGCTGACCGAGTTCATGCGCGAGTGGTCGGCGGAGACGTCGCGCTGGGTCGACATGGTGCTCAAGACCGCCGCGGCCGAGTCCGAGGACAACCGCAGCCAACTCGCGACGTGGATCGAACACTGGACTCGGCGCGCGAGCGAAGCGCTACAGCCGCTGGCGGTCGAGGTGTTCGGTGCTCAGGCCGACGAGGTCATGGGCGAACTGCGTGCGCAACTCGCGCAGCGCGCCGCCAAGAACGGCGTCAGCGCCTGAACGGCGCAGAGGAGAGCAGCCACATGGTCAACAACAACGTCTATATCGCGTTCCAGAACAACGAGGACTCGCGTCCGCTGATCGAGGCGATCGAGCAGGACAACAGCGAGGCCCGCATCGAGTACTACCCGGCCATGGTCAAGATCGACGCGCCGGGGCGGCTGGTGATCCGCCGCGACACCATCGAGGGTCTGATCGGGCGCGATTGGGACCCGCAGGAAATTCACGTCAACCTCATTTCGCTCTCCGGCAACGTGGTCGAGGACGAAGACCAGTTCGCGCTGGAACGCGGCCGCTGAGCGTCGCACCAGCGCTACCCACATAACGAGAACGGTTACATACGAGGAGTCGGACATGACTGCGAACAAGCGCCTGAGCTTGCGCGAGAAATACCAGAAATTCACCCGTGATCTGGGCTGGGAGCCCAGCTACCAGAGCCAGTCGGCCCTGTTCCCGCAAATGGAATTCGAGGGCATCCACATTCACGACTGGAGCAAGTGGGAGGATCCCTTCCGCCTGACCGTGGACGCCTACTGGAAATACCAGGCCGAGAAGGAGCGCAAGCTCTATTCGATCATCGACGCCTTTGCGCAGAACAACGGCCAGCTCAACGTCACCGACGCGCGCTACGTCAACGCGCTGAAGCTGTTCCTGACCGGCGTGTCGCCGCTGGAATACGCCGCGCACCGCGGTTTCGCCATGGCCGGGCGCCAGTTCGCCGGAGTCGGCGCGCAGGTCGCCTGCCAGATGCAGTCGATCGACGAACTGCGCCACGTGCAGACCCAGATCCACACCATCAGCCAGTACAACAAGTTCTTCAACGGTTTCCACGACTGGCAGCACATGCACGACCGCGTCTGGTACCTGTCGGTGCCGAAGTGCTTCTTCGACGACGCCATGTCGGCCGGGCCCGTTCGAGTTCATCACCGCGATCTCCTTCAGCTTCGAGTACGTGCTGACCAACCTGCTGTTCATGCCGTTCATGTCGGGCGCCGCCTACAACGGCGACATGGCGACGGTGACCTTCGGCTTCTCGGCGCAGTCCGACGAGTCGCGCCACATGACGCTCGGCCTCGAGATCATCAAGTTCATGCTCGAGCAGGACGAGGGCAACGTGCCGATCGTCCAGAAGTGGATCGACAAGTGGTTCTGGCGCGGCTACCGGCTGCTCTGCCTCGTCGCCATGATGATGGACTACATGCTGCCCAGGAGCTCATGTCCTGGCGCGAAGCCTGGGAGATGTACTTCGAGCAGAACAGGCGGCGCGCTGTTCGAGGATCTGTCGCGCTATGGCATCCGCACGCCCAAGCACTGGGAAGTCACCGTCAAGGAGAAGAGCCGCCTGTCGCACGAGGTGTGGAGCGTGTTCTACAACTACGACCACGCCGCGGCCTTCCACTCCTGGGACTCGCCCGACGAACACGAGATGCACTGGCTGGCCGAGAAGTATCCGGCGACACGTTCGACAAGTACTACCGGCCGCGCTTCGAGCATTGGCAGTCGATCGCCGACCAAGGCGGGCGTTCGTACAACAACACGTTGCCGATGCTCTGCCAGACCTGCCAGATCCCCATGGGTTCACCGAGCCGGACGATCCCACCACGATCTGCTACCGCAGAGCGACTACAAGGGAACGAAGTACCACTTCTGCTCCGACGGCTGCAAGGACATCTTCGACGACGAGCCGGAGAAGTACGTGCAGGCCTGGCTGCCGGTGCACCAGATCTACCAGGGCCATTGCGGCGGCGCCAGCGTGCCCGAGGTGCTGGAGTGGTACCACCTCAAGGACGGCCAGGACAACAAGGATTACCGCGATTCGCAGGATCGCGAGAACTGGCTCAAGTGGAAGCGCCTCAGCGAAGAGGCCGAGCGCACCCTCAAGGCCGCCGCCAACGCATAAGCAACGAAACCGCCGGATCGCGCATGCCCGTCCGCTGGGCGGCGTGCGCGTACCCGAGCGCATCAAGGTTCGAGGAGGAGACCATGCCAGTCAAGGCAATGTACGACTACCAGGGCGAACCCAAGGACGTCCAGGAGAATTTCCACGGCAACCAGCTCGTGTACTTCGGCTGGGACAAGCACCTGATGTTCTGCGCGCCGGTATGCCTGCCGCTGCCGCCGGACATGCCGTTCGGCGCGCTGGTGCAGGAGGTGCTGCCGGGGGTGTATTCCAGCCATCCCGACTGGGAACGCATCGATTGGGAACGCGTCGAGTGGACGCTCGACCAGCAACCCTTCACGCCGGCACTCGACCGGGGCCTGGCGGACCAGGGCATCGGCCACAAGTCGCTGCTGCGTTTCCGTGCGCCGGGCCTGGACGGCATCGGCGGCGTGGCCACCTGAGCGGGTCCGGGAGTACGCCATGAGCTATCAGCTGACGATCGAACCTCTGGGCGAAAGCCTGGAGGTCGATGAGGAGCAGACGCTGCTCGATGCGGCACTGCGCAACGGCCTGTACCTGCCGCACGCCTGCTGCCACGGCCTGTGCGGCACCTGCAAGGTGCAGGTGGTGGAAGGCGAGGTGGAACACGGCGAGGCCTCGGCCTTCGCGTTGATGGATTTCGAGCGCGAGGAGGGCATGACGCTCGCCTGCTGCGCGCGGCCCTTGAGCGACGTGGTCATCGAGGCCGACGTCGAGGAGGAGCCCGATGCCGTGGTGCAGCCGGTGCAGGATTACCGCGGCACCGTGGTGGAACTGGTCGATCTCTCGCCCACCGCCAGGGGCGTATTCCTCGAACTGGATCGCGATCTCGAGTTCCAGGCCGGCAAGTACGTCAACCTGCGCCTGCCCGGCGTCGAACAGCCGCGCGCCTTCTCGCTGGCCAACGCGCCGGGCGAGGGACGCGTGATCGAGCTCAACGTGCGCCGCGTGCCCGGTGGCGAGGCCACCGGCTACATCCACGAGAAGCTGCAGCTGG
>CAVVUY010000010.1:0-6124 GCA_963751375.1 uncultured Gammaproteobacteria bacterium | reverse complement strand
GCCGCGTTCTCGTCGATAGGCGGACCTGATCCGCGCTGTAGCAAGCATTGCCGACCGGGACGAGTCGCGCCTTCTTAATATCTCCGCGTTCAGCCGGCCGGGCTTTGCGCAAGGGTGTGCTCGTCAGGTCTGGATTTGTGACGGGCGTCAAGCGGGCGCCGCCGACGATCCCGCGCCACGGCCGTCGTTCAGCTCAACAACCGCTCCGTCGGCGTTATCGCATTGGCCAACAGTTCCGCATCCCATTCTTCCAGCGGCAGGGGCTTGCCGAACAGGAAGCCCTGGAACTGCTCGCAACGGTGGCTCAGAAGGAAATTCCGCTGGAGTTCGGTTTCGACGCCCTCGGCGATGACGGAGACGCCGAGCGAATGGCTCATCGCAATGATGGCGCGCACGATGGTCGTGTCGCTCTGCTCGTTGGCGATGTCGCTGACGAACGCGCGGTCGATCTTGATTTCGTCGATGGGCAAGCGCTGCAGATAGGACAGCGACGAATAGCCGGTGCCGAAGTCGTCGAGCGAGAATTTAACCCCCAGCTGCTTGAGCCAGCGCATGGATTCCACCGCGCCTTCGACGTCGTTGAGTACTGCGCTTTCGGTAATTTCGAGCCTCAGGCGGGTCGGGTCGATCGCGTATTCCTGAATCTGGCTTCGAACCTGCTCGACGAAGTCCGGTTGCCGGAACTGGTGCGCGCTGACGTTGATCGCCAGCACCAGCGAACGGGTTCGGGTGTCGGCGCCCCAGCGCGCCAGCTGCCGGCACGCCTGGACGAGAACCCACGTCCCGATGTCCCGGATCATGCCGGTCTCCTCGGCCAGCGGGATGAACGTGTCCGGGGGTACCGCTTCGGCGTCGGCCGGAAACCACCGCGCCAGCGCTTCCGCGCCGATCAACCTGCCGAGCGCGTCCACCTGCGGCTGGAAAAACAGGCGCAGTTCGTCGTGATTGATTCCGTAGCGCAGGTCGGCGGCCATGCGCGCGCGCTCTTCGATCGTGGTCTGCATCGCGGCATCGAAAAAACGCACCATGTTGCGGCCGGCTTTCTTGGCCTGGTACAGGGCGAGGTCAGCCTGTCTCAGCAACGCTCCGGGTTCCTCTTCCCGGCCGAAAATCAGGGTGGTGCCGATGCTGGCGGTGGTGTAGTGGTGTTGATCGCCGTCATTGAGCATGTACGGTTTCATTAAGGCCAGGCGAATCTCTTCGGCCGCTTCCCAGGTCCGCTTTTCTGCTGCGGCCTGATCGGTCCCCAGGGAACCGATGATCACCACGTACTCGTCGCCGCCGAGTCTGGCCACCACGTCGTCCTCGCCGACGGAGGCCATCAGGCGCTGTCCGACCGCCACGATCAGCTGATCGCCGACATGATGGCCCCGGCTGTCGTTGAGATCCTTGAAATTGTCCAGGTCCAGCATGAACAGCGTCCCGTATTGGCCGCTGGTCGCGCTGGCCTGCATCGCCCGCTCCAGGCTTTCGGAGAACTGAACTCGGTTCGGCAGCCCCGTCAGCGTGTCGAAATAAGCCAGATGCCTGATCTGCTCTTCGGCGCGCTTGCGGTCGGTGATGTCCAGATAGACGCCGAGCACGCCGATGAGCGAGCCGTCTTCGCTGTACAGCGGCACTTTGGACGTATGCAGACAGATCGTGCGGCCGTCGGGCGTGGTCTGCGGTTCCTCGATGTTCAGTTTCGGCGTTCCCGAGCGCAACACCTCCAGGTCGGCGGCCTGATAGTCCTTGGCCTGATCGCGCCAGGACAAGTCGAAGTCCGATTTGCCGATGAGTTCCTCCGCATGTTCCAGACCCGCATCCCTGGCGAAGAGATCGTTGCCGCCGAGGTAGCGCAGCGTCTTATCCTTCCAGAACACACGTACCGGCGCGGCCTGGATCACCGAGTCCAGCAGGTTCTTCTGCCGACGCAGCTGTGCGGCATCGAGGCGCTGTTGCTTGAGCAGTTCCCCGACCTTGGCCGTCATCGAGTTGATGCCGAGCTGGATGGAGCTGAGTTCGTCCGCGCCGGTTACCGGGATGCGCGCGCCCAGGTCGCCGTCCTCGACCGCCTTGAGCACGGCCACCGATTCGCGCACGCGGCGCGCGATCAAGCGCTGCGCTACGAGCACCACGCCCAGCGACGAAAGGATGATGAACAGAATCGAGCCGGCCAGGCTGGCCAGGGCGATCCTGTGCTGGATCGCCGTGGTTTCGGCGGTGCTGATGGTGGCCACCGCGACGTAGATCGGGGCGGCGTGGTCGGTGGTGTCCACGCGTAACACGGCGGTCAGCGTGCCCGGGCCGGCGATGAGGCGTCGCGTTGGCCCCTTGGCGGCGAACCAGCCCGGATCGATGCCGGAGATTTTGGCGGCCGGTGCGCCCAGTTCGCTGAGCTGCGACGAAACCACGACCAGCCCGGAGCCGCCCACGACCAGGGCGCGCAGGCAGCGCGCGCCGATGAGATTGCCGAGCAGACTCTTGTCGCCGAACACGGTGATCGGCAACTCGCCGGCTGCGAGCATCTGACCGATGCGTGCGATGCGCGCCTCGGTATGCCTGGTGATCGAGTGGCTGAACTGCGCGGTGTAGAAGGTGCCCAGGGCGCCGAATGCGACAACCTCGACGAATATGACGAGAGCGGCGATGCGCCAGATCAACGTGGGCTTGGGGATTCTCATGGGGCGAAGTCCGGCGTTTCGGAAAGCGGCTCGAGCTTGGTCTTGCTCTCGGCGGGATAACGAACCTGCTGCGGCGAGCGGTAGCCGAGCACCTGCTGGCCCAGTTCAGGGTGGTTCAGGCGCGTCTTCCAGGTCGCGATGTAAATGGTCTGCTGCAGGTGGTGGCTGACCGGGTCCATGTACGCCCCGTATTGCTGCATGCGCTGCGCGGCGGTCCATTTCCAGTGTTCGAGCTGCCGGATCACCGCGTGGTTGTCGGTCGTCCCGGCGCGTTCGATCGCTCCGAGCAGCGCCTCGGTCGCAAAGTACGCGGCGTGGACGACGTCGCTGGGATAGTTCATCAGCGTGTGTCCATAGAGCTTGCGGTAGCGGGCGGTGAACGCGGCGGTGCCGGGCGTCTTGAGATTCCACGCCCAGGTGATGCCGTACAGCGGGCGCGGCGTGCCCGGGGCCGGATAGAGTTCTTCCAGATCCACTTCGCCGACCACCCAGGACTGGCGCTTCAATATCTTGGGATCGATCTGCGAGAACAGGCGGATCTGATTGTTGCCGCTGATGTTCACGGCCACGATGTCGGCGGGAATCGACTCCACCTCGCGAATCGCCGTGGCGGGATCGTCTAGCGACTCGGGCACCCGCACTTCGCCGACGATCGTGCCGCCGTCCTGGGCGATGATCTGGCGCGAAGCCTGCGCGCTGCTGCGGCCCCAGTTGTCGTTCTCGGTCAGCAGGACCACGCGCTTGCGCTTGTGGCGCGACAGCGCGTAGCCGAGCAGTGCCCGGTTGAAGTTGGCCGCGTTGGCGTCGAACACGAACTTGGTGCGGTGCGCGTTTTGGGTCGACTCCGAGGGCGACGACGAGTTGGTGTTGATGAAGATCATGCCGTGCTTCTGGCACACCGCCGACATGGCCGCCGCGACGCCGGAATCCAGCGCGCCGAGCATGAAGCCGACTCGATGTCCGGCGATGAGCTCCCGAGCTACCTGCGCCGCGTGCTTGGGGTTCAGGGTCGGGTTGGCCGACACCAGCACGACAGGGCGACCCAGCACGCCGCCGCGCTTGTTGAACTCGTCGATCGCCATCCGGGCGCCGCGTCGGTCGTCCTCGCAGTGCAGCGCAAAGCGGCCGGTCGTCGGACAGACCTCGGCGATGACGATAGGTTTCGGTGGGGCGGCGCAGGCCGTCGTGGCGGCACCCGCCAGCACGAATCCGATTCCCGGCAGCATTCTTCTTATCGGGAACTTCATATGCCGTGTTTTGAAGGTCCTTGAATTCTTACGCGGAGTTTGTGGGTATTTATTGCTCAAGGAAAGCACTTGGGCCGCATCGGGGTCAAATGTTCATGGCGCCTGGGATGATTGAAAGCAAATAATCGTTAGAAAATCTCTGATCACAAGACACATGGCAGCGACCGAGCCTGGCGTCCGACCGTCAACGTGTCGGTGACGTGGTGCGCAAGGCGCTACGTGAGCTGAAGCGGAAACCGTCGGGACGGAGCGGTCGGTCGATGTGATGCGAGGTTGGGATCAGGCGGGTGGCCGATTGGCCTTATTCGTCGTTTCATCGGGATGTGAAACTTGCTTTGATGGAGAACGATTGGGCGTGTGGTGAGGACTTCGATGCGGGTTTTGGGGAGAGGGGTGACATGTAGGAGCTCTTTGTTGGGGTTCGCTTTGCTCACCCCAACCTACGGTGGGCAGCTATCCGGAAATTCCGGATGGTTCAGCAGAAATACATGCTAGATAGGTTGGGGTAAGCGCAGCGCACCCCAACGCGGTGTGTTGCGGGAACGATGGCGATGTCGGGGTTCGTACCTTCACCCCAAACTACGAACTACTCGAGGATTCCTCGGCAGTTCGATAAGGCGCAGCCTGGCAGACCGAATAAATGGCACACGCATGGGATGCGACTGCTAAGGTCTAGGTTCCGAACGGCAGAAGGGGGCGTGCCATGTGGTTGCTGATTATCGGTCTGGTGTTGTTTCTGGGGGCGCACTCGGTGCACATGCTGGCGCCGGCCTGGCGTGAGCGGCAGATGCTGAAGCTGGGCGAGAGCGGTTGGAAGGGCTTGTACGCGCTGGTGTCCGCAATCGGTCTGCTGGCGATCGTCTGGGGCTTCGGATTGGCGCGGACGCAGCCGACGCTGCTCTACATGCCGGCCATGGGGATGCGGCATCTGAACTCGCTGTTCACCCTGCTGGCCTTCGTGCTGATCGCCGCCGCTTACGTGCCGCGCAACCGCATCAAGGCCTGGATCGGGCATCCGATGCTGGCCGGCGTGGCGCTGTGGGCCTTCGGCCATCTGCTGGCGACCGGGTGGCTGCGCGATCTGTTGTTGTTCGGACTGTTCTTCGTGTGGGCCGCGGCCGATTTCGTGGTGTCTCGCCGCCGCGACCGGCGCGCCGGTGTGAGTTATCCGGGCGCCACCGTCACCGGCGATGTGCTGACGGTCGTCGTCGGTGTGGTGGCCTGGGCGGCGTTCGCGTTCTGGCTGCATCTGCGCCTGATCGGGGTGGCGCCGTTCGGCTGATCCGGGCTGCGGGATCGGGCGGCGGCTATACTTGCCGGAAGCTGCCAGCGCATTCTGCGCGCAGCGAGGCGGGCGGCGTTCAGCCGTGGCGCCGCATATCGCATTCGGAGTTTCGCATCATGTCATACGTTCCTATGCTGGCCGGCATCGCCGTGATCAATCTGCTCGCCATCATGAGCCCGGGGCCGGCGTTCTTCCTAGTCAGCCGCTCGGCCGCGAGCCGTTCGCGGGCGGTCGGGGTGGCGACCGCGCTGGGCGTGTCGGCCGCCGCGGGGTTGTGGGCGATGGCGGCGATCTTCGGCGTGGCGCTGCTGATGACGCGTTTCACCACGGTATACGGTCTGATGCAACTGGCCGGCGGCGCGTACCTGATCTGGCTGGGGCTTTCGGCCTGGAGCGCGTCGCAGCGCAGCGAGGACGCATCCGCCGAAGCGGACGACCTCGGGCGCGGCGTGAGTTCGTCGCTGCGGCGGGCGGTGCTGACCGGCGGCATGCTGTCGCTGACCAACCCGAAGATGATCATCTACTTCACCAGTATCTTCGTTGCGGTGTTCCCGGCGCACGCGCCGCTGTGGGTGCATCTGACCGCGCTGGGCATCGTGGTTGCCGAAGAGGTGCTGTGGTGGGTACTGGTGGCGTACCTGTTCTCGCATGCGCGCATGCAGGCCGCCTACCGGCGCGTGCGCGGCGTGCTGGACCGCGTGCTGGGCGTTGCCTTCGTGGCCTTCGGGGCGCGCATCGTGGCGCTGGCGCATTTCTGAGGCGGAACTTAACTCGGGCCGACGATCTCCAGGGTGTCGCCGACGGCGAACCGTCCGCCTTCGATCACCTCTATGCACACGCCGCTGCGCCGACCCAGCGCACGGCACAGCCCCGCGCCCTCTATCTGGTCCAGGTAGCCGCAGGGCGGGCGCGGCTTGCGGTAGGCGAAC
>CAVVUY010000009.1:0-31453 GCA_963751375.1 uncultured Gammaproteobacteria bacterium | reverse complement strand
GCGGTGGCATGATGGGCGGCGGGGGGCAGGGCTTCGGCATGATGGGCGGCGGCTCTCGCAACGACCGCCCGGTAAGCGAGGGCTGGGGCGGCCAGGTGTGGGACTACGTCAAGGTCCAGCAGTATCTCAAGGCCTCGTCCGAATACGGCCGGGCCGATCCGGCCGCGCATACGGTGCGCTTCAGCGGGCATGAAGTCATCATCGATATGACTGCGGTGCAGCCCGGCCACGACGACGGCACCTTCGAGGTTCACGACATTGCCAATCCTACGCTGGTGGTGCCGCAGGGCGCGGTGGTGCACCTGAATCTGGTCAACATGGACTACGGCAAGGACATGGAGCACGGCGTGATCATCACACCGGCCGGCCCGCCGTACGCCTATATGTCCATGATGCAGACCGGCCCCGGGTTTGCGGGCGTCATGCCGCTGCTGCCCTGGCGCAACGCCGACGACCTCACGAAAGCCGATTACGCGGCCCAGGGCACGACCTTTGTCGCCAGCAGACCGGGTACCTACTGGTACGTCTGCCCGACGCCGGGACATGCCAAGAAGGGCATGTACGGCAAGTTCGTCGTCGAAGGCTCGAGTTGAGAGGGCGCGTGCGATGGGTTTGCTGATTCTGCTCGCCGTATTGGTGTTGGCGGGTCTGGCGGCGGGTTCCCTGATGCGTGCGGGCAGGGCGCGCGGCACGCAGGGCATGCTGCCGCACGACGCCGCGCTGGAAGTGCTGCGCGAGCGCTATGCGCGAGGCGAAATCGACCGCGAGACCTACGAACGCATGCGCGACGACCTGCTCGGCTGAGCCTGTCGTTGCCGTCAAGCCTGCGTCAGGAGTATGCCGGTATCGGCATGGAACAGATGCTGGGCTTCGAATATGTGTCGCCGATGAGTTTTACGATGTGAGAAGAATGCATGGGCGATTGCAATCAATTGAGCCAGAGTGCCATGAGTTCCAAGCGTCCGCGTACCCCATATTTTTGATATATGCTGACGCAATATTGGTGAGCACTTCCGGGAGTTATGCCGAATTTGCGGGCGATCTCCTTTTCAGAATCTCCCGTGAGAAGTTGACTCAATACGTCTCGTTCCTTGGGGGTCAACGATAAGTTGGAGACACCAAGACCGTGGCTCAGCAGTGCGTTGCGGTGAAACCACTTGATGCCCCGCATGCATTGCATAACCGTTCTGACCTCGTTTGAATCGAATGATTTTCCCTTGCCCAGCTTGTCAAACACGAAGCAGGATTCGGAATCGTCGGTCACCGGGAAAAGCACCCAGAGACGGTCGGAGATGTCCCTTTTGCGGTAGAGCTGATCGTAGTGTTCGGTGGTCTGGAATTCGGCCATGTCGACCAGGCCGCCGAGCAGGGTGTGTGCGCGAAATTGTCCTGCCATCGAGGCAATGGCACGGCTCGTGTCCCCCAGTTTGTCTTCGATGGCCTGCCACGTCTTGTAGCGCCTGCGCTCGGCTGCCGCGCTGATTTCCTGCAGCCTGACGATGACGCCGATGCGCCATCCCCCCATCGGGTCGCGAGAGGATGGGGGCGCAGGCGTGAAATCATACTTCGTTGCGATCCGTTTCCCATTTAGGAGGCGACATTCCGGCCCCAGACGCACCATGCCGTACCAGCCGGCATCATCCGCGCCGATCAGCTGGCAGATCTCATTCATACAATGCCTGAGAGCCTGGTCTGTTTCCTGCGGGCCATGGTCCGCCAGTTCATCCCAAAGCGTGTAGATTTTTTCCGAGATGTTTCTTCTTTCGCCGTGGTCATTGCCTGACGCGGACATGCGTGGTTCCTTGCTGGTACGGTCCTTTTGTTATCGAAGACGCGGTGCGATGAGGCACTGTGTGGATCGTGCGTCTATATGTGATCGTCTGTTTTTATTGATGTAATTGGCGGTTGTTTTGTTGTCTTCGGCGCCTTGCCGAGTCCTGAACATTGAGTGCGGTCCGTCGAACCTACTCATTAGTAACTGTCGTGATCCCGACCCCGTCGCTAGACTTTGTCTTAGATGAGCTCAGCAATACTAACTACATCATCATTAGTCATTGATTAGCAATTTCAGCAAAAAGTTCAATCCGGGCGCTCACATCAGCCCTGTGCTCGTTTGGCTGAAATATGTGCTGGTTCTCTGGCGCCACGATTTCCAGGAGGCTCCATGACGTTGCTTTTCTACACGCGTCCGGTGGTTTTGAACAAGGAGCGGCACCGGGATCTGCGGCTGTTGCATGGCGAGGCGCGCTACGGCTTTGCACGCCAGACCAACTCGGTACCGCTGGTGGGTTCGGAGTTCGCGGCCAGCGCCGGACATTACCCGATCGTATTCGCAGGTGTCGAGGCCGGGGCCTTGATGCCGGTGGCTCTGCTGGGCATGCGTGATCGCGAGAACCTGTTCGTGGATGAAGAGGGTCGCTGGCAGGCCGACTATGTGCCGGCCTTCGTGCGCCGTTATCCCTTCGTGCTGGCTGAGCAGGAAGCCGACTCCGAGGGTGACGAGCGGTTCAACGTGTGCTTCGACGAAGTCTTCGACGGACTGGGCGAGGGCGAGGAAGGCGTGCGGCTGTTCGAAGACGACGGTGAGCCGGCCGAGTTTCTGCGCGGGGCGATGGACTTTCTGCGCGACTACCAAGCGCAGGCCGAGGCTACGCGCGCATTCATGGAACAACTGGCAGAACTTGATCTGTTGGTCGAGCGCCATCTCGAAGTGCAGCGCCCGGGCGGCGAGCGGTTGAGCCTCAACGGCTTTCATGTCGTCGACGATGCGCGCCTGCAGGCGCTGGGCGACGCGCAGGTGCTGTCGCTGTTCCGCAGCGGCGCGCTCGCCTGGATCGAAGCGCACCGTTTGTCGCTGGCGCGCGTAAGCGATCTGAGCGCCCGTCTCGAGCGGTTTGCCGCGCACACCCTTGAAGATGATCCGCCGCCGATCAGTGAGGCGGAATCGATCGACTGAGGCCTTCGTTGCCGGCCGAACCCTCGCCTGCGGAGGCATGGTATGAAGCACGCACGTGAACGCATTCGTCATTCTCGCTCGGCTCGTCCCAGCGCGTTGCGCATTCGCCCGCTGAGCGCGGCGGTGGCCGCGGCCATGGGGGTGGTACCCGTTGCGCATGCCGCCGGCAACGTCATCGTGGCGAACGGGCGCACGCACACGCGCATCCGGGTGCACGGCAACACCACCGACATCAGCACCTCGACGATTCGCGGCAGCACTGCGTACAACGCCTTCAGCCAGTTTCGCGAAGCCAGCGGCAAGATCGTCAACCTCAAGATTCCGCACAAGGCGGTCACGCTGCTCAACATGGTCTATGGCGGTCAGACCGTCATAAACGGCGTGCTCAATGCCTACCACGACGGGCGCCTTGGCGGTCACGTCGTGTTCGCCGACCCGCAGGGGCTGATAGTGGGCGCCCACGGCGTGCTCAACGTCGGGGCACTGACCGTCACCACGCCGACGCGCGCGTTCATGAATCGCGTGCTGTCGGCCAGCGGTCACATCGACCAGGGAGCCACCCAGCAACTGATTGCCGGCAAGGCGCCGCAGTCGGCAGACGGCCTGATCCGCATCGTCGGGAGGATCAACGCACTCGACGGCATCAGTCTCAACGCCGCGCAGGTGCTGGAGACTGCCAGCGGGCACTTGAGCGCGGGTGCGGCCGCCTACACACGCATGAAGCTGTTCCAGGCCTCGGTCAACACCCGGGGCCTGCAGCAGGCCACACACGTCGTCGCCCATAACGGCGTGATCAGCATCGAAGGCGGTCAGTCGGCGCAGATCGCCGGCACGCTGCAGGCGAGCGGCGGTGACCACGGCGGCACGATCGGCGTTAGCGCGGCGCATGTCACGGTCGCCGACAGTGCACGGCTCGACGCTTCCGGCGCGCAGGGCGGCGGAAACATCTCCGTCGGCGGCGGTCCGCACGCGCTGACGCAGCAGAGCACCGCCCAGACCGTCGATATCGCGAAGGGCGCAAGTCTTGTAGCCAATGCCACGCACCGGGGCGACGGCGGTCATGTCGCGGTGTGGAGCCAATCCGGCACCGACTTCGGTGGACACATCAGCGCGCGCGGCGGTGCGGCGGGCGGCAATGGCGGACAGGTGGAAGTCTCGGCGCATACGGGCCTTAACTTCCATGGCACGGTCGACACCCGCGCCCCGCAGGGTCTGATGGGCGACCTGCTGCTCGATCCGACCAACCTCGACATCGTCAATACTGCGCCCAGTACCGGCACCGCCGCGACCAGCGGCACAACCACCGACTCGAAGACCGGGGCGAAGACCACCACCTACGGCAACCTGAACCAGAGCCCGTCCAGCAGTTCGTCCGATACCAGCTACGTGACGGTCTCCACGCTGCAAGCGCTGGGCGACACCAACATCACCCTGCAGGCGTTCAACCAGATCACGGTGGGCGACTCGGCGACCAGCACCAAGGCCGACCTCGATCTGAGCAAGACGCTCACGAGCGGCAAACTGACGCTGGAGGCGGGCGGGACCACAACCACGGGGCTGACCACCGGTACGACCGGTGCCGGCGACATCAAGTTCGTGTCCGGCTCGAGCATCGAGACGGGCGGCGGCAGCGTGGTGCTCGATGCCGGAGCGGGGTTCACGGGGGCGGCGGCCACCGATGGGACGGCCACGCTGGGCAGCATCAGTACCCAGGGCGGCGACATCACCGTCAACGCGGGTGGCGGCATCGCACTGCCGGCGGGCACGACGCTCGACAGCACCTTGAGCGGCGGCACCGCCGGGGCCATCACGCTGAGCGCTGCGCAGGCGGCGGCCAACGGCGGCGGCTTGCTCGATCTGAGCACGGTATACCAAAGCGTCAGCCCGGTGATCGCGAACAGCGCTACGCCTTCGGCGGCGACGACGATCGACGTCTACGGCACGATCGACGGCGGCATGGTTTCCCTGTCTGCCTCGGCGCAGGCGGCTGCGAGTTTCGCGGGAAATCCGCAGGAGACATCGATTGCCCATTCGCTCTACAAGAAGCTGGGAATCACCACTAATACCCCCCTACAGGCTTACCAGTACACGAGTACGGCCGACGCGAAGGTCCTCATTCACAACGGAGCGAAGATCACCGGCGAGGATGTGAGCCTCTCCAGCGACGCGCAGCCGACCATCAATCTGGTGGGCAACAATGCCGTGCCGGACGGCGAGTATCTCTCGGCGATGTCGGCCGTGCTGAAAGGTACGTCCACGGCGCAGATCGACGCGGGTGCCACGGTGTCGGCAGCCGGAGACCTGAGCGTCAAGGCCACCGCCGAGCCCGCGATCGCTTTGGAGGTGAAGAACGCGCTTTCCGGCACGGGACCGAGCGTCACTTTGGCGTACGGCGCGGCGAATATCACCACGACCGCCCAGATCGTCACCGGCGCGACCATCGACATGCCGGGCGGCGGCAACGTCGATCTTGGCGCGACCAACGATCAGAGCTTCCGCCTGAAAGCGTCCGCCGCTCCCACCACCGCGGGCAACAGCAGCGCCAACATCGGTGCTGCCGCCGTCATCGGCAACTACAACACGCAGGCGATCGCCAACGAAGGCGCGAATCTCAGCGGCGTCGGCGATGTCACGGTCAGTGCCGCATCCAACACCGACAAAAACGTGACCAGCGCCGATACCACCGCCACGGCGGGTGGTAAGGAGCTGAAAAATGGCAAGCTCAAGGAGAGCGACCAGAAGACTGTCCTGCAAAGCCTGTTCAGCAGCCTGCTCAGTGCCGTCAAGGGCAAGGCCGGCAAGACGGATACCTCCAGCAACAGCGAACCGGCCGCGAGCACCTCGACCAGTGGATCCGGCACGAGCGGTTCGACCAGCGGATCCGGCACGGGCGGTTCGACCAGCGGATCCGGCACGGGCGGTTCGGGAAGCGGTTCGACCACCAGTCCGTCCACCACCGCTTTCAGCCTCGGTTCGGCGGTGTCGCTCAATCTGAGCGACCTGAGCGCGACGGCGAGCATCGCAAAGACGTCCGGCAGCACCGGCAGCGCCCCCAGCATCAGTGCCGGAAATGTGGTTGTACATGCGGCGAGCAGCGATCCGGGCTTCCACAATCTCGCCAACTCCGAAACGGCTTCCACCGAACCAAGCGACACCACGACCGGGGGCTCCAGCACGACCGGTGTGAGTCTGGCGGTTGCGCTGGGTTGGGAGACCGGCGGTGCCAAGGCCTCGATCGGCAACGGCGTTACCGTCAATGCGGCGAACGTCGCCGTGGGCGCGGAAAACTCTACGCCGCTGGCGTTTCTGCAGCCCTTCAACGAAGGGTTGAATCTCGCCAATGAGCTTTATACGCAAGCCAAGGACAATTTCGGTAATAAGGGCGCCCTGTTGAGCAGCACCGTCTGGACCGCGCTCGGGTCGACGGATAAGACTGCAGTCGACCAGTTCATCGCGGATTTCAAGACGCTCAGCAGCGACGCGATTGCCGTGCCGTCGAACATGGGGGATCAGACCAAGCTGCTCGCTCAGCTCAAGACCGTCTTTGCCAATGATGGTCCGGCCCTCCTGAATGACTACAATTCGCTGCCCCAGTCGGTCAAGGATGTCTGGGATACGAGCGCGGTCGGAAAGGTCGTCAACGAAATCAGGGCCTTTGTGACCAGCCCCGAAGGCATGAGCAGCTATGCCCAGGCCAAGGCCGAGGCGGACAAGACCAGTATTGCCGGAGCGGTCAACTACCTGTCGCTCGGCTCGAACGCCCAGGCCTGGGTCGCGCCGGGCGCCACGATCACCTTGAATGCGCTGCAGAGCTCCCAGAGTTGGAATTCGACGGTCGACGGCGCCAAGCTCAAGTGGGACGCGCCGCTGACGGTGCAAGCCGACGACAGCACCTATGCGCTGAACGGTGCCGGCAACGGATTTCTGAAAGGCGTCGGCGTTACGGGCGGGGGCGGCAGCAGCGTCGGCGTGGGCGGCGCCTTCATGTGGGTGGACGCCTCGAACAGCGCCCAGGCCTGGGTCGCCAACGGCGTGAACATCACTACCGCCGGCAACAATCTCGCGGTCGATGCCAGCAACCTGCAGCGTTTCGCGAGTTACGCACCCAGCTCGGGCAAGGGCTCGGGTTTCGCCGGCAACGGCGCTGCGGCGGTCACCCGGGTCGCAGGGGCGATCGAAGCGGCCATCGGCAATCAGGCAACGGTGAACGCCGGCAGCGGCGACGTGACGCTGAACGCGGCCAACAGTCTTGACGTTTTGTCCATCGCAGGTGCGCTGGCCAAAGCGCAACAGACCGGCGTGGGCGTGGGCGTGGCGCTCAATTTCGTCGACCCGACTACCTCGGCAGGCGTGCTCGACACTTCGAGCCTGAGCAGCGGCGTGGGGGCCACGGCGGCAACCAGTGGGCAGGACTGCACGGCCACCTACTGCCTCACCGCGGGTGCCTTGAACGTCGAGGCTCGCACCCAAGCCGCGTCCATCGCGCTGGGCGTGGCCGGTGCCAAGGCCGGCGGTTCCAGCTCCTCCAGTACCGGCACAAGTGGTGGCACCGGCACGACCTCGGGTACGGGTTCTTCCGGCGAGAGCAAGACCGGCTTTATCGGCACCATCACCGGGGCCTTCTCCTCGCTCAAGGACAAGATCAAGGGCAGCGGCCAGAGCGTGTCGGGTGGACTCAGCAAGACCTCGTCCGCGGCGGACAACGCCCAGGGGCAACTGAGTCAGCAAAACACCGACGCATCGAGTACCCAAACGGCGGCCACCACGACGCAGAGCGACGCCAAGAGTCAGTATCAGGGCACAGCGGCAGACACGCAGGCCGCCGACGCGGGCGGCAGTTCGACGTCCGATACGTCCGGCCAGCCGAAGATGAGCCTGGCCATTGCCGGCAGTGTGGCGGCGAATATCAACAAGTCGCAGACTCAGGCGACCCTGGATGCCGCAAAGATCAAGCTGACGGGCTCGGGCGGGGCGAACGTGCTCGCAGCCAACGATTCTCTGGATCTGGCGCTGGCCGGGGCCGGGGCGATCAGCAGCTCGGGCGGCAGCTCCAGCTCCGGTCCCAGCGCGGCGATCGCGGGTACGCTGGGACTGAATGTGCTCGATCATCAGACGACGGCGTCGATCGACAACGGCAGCAGCCTCACGCTGACCGATGGCGGGGCGGGCGTCAACCTACGGGCGCTGTCCGGCGGGCAGGCCGTGTCGGTGGGTCTCGGGCTGGCGGTCTCGACGGGCTCGACCAGTAACCTGGCCACCATCGTCGGGTCCGGTTCGGTCACCGTTGACCGCAACACGACCCAGGCCAAGCTCACCGACGCCACCCTGAAGGATACCGGGGCGAGCAATGGCAACGGCGTGAACGTGCAGGCGCTGGATGCGGTCAAGGTCGGCACCGGCGGCGGTTCGTTGATGATTTCCAAAGGCGGCAAGGCCGGCATCGGCATGGCGGTGAGCGTGGCCATGCTGCAGAACCACACCACGGCCAGCATGGCCGGTGGCGAAGTGTCCGGTTTCTCCGGAATGGCCGTGCAGGCCTTCAGTCCCGGACTGATCGGCTCGGCGGCGGCCGTCGCCAGCTTGAACCTGGGCAGCAACACGCCGCTCAACCTTGCCGGTGCGGTGGTGGTCAACGAGATCTCCAACACCACCAATGCAACCATCGGTGCGGACGCCGCCGGCAAGCAGGCCAGCGTTACGGTCGACAAGAGTCTGACCGTGCAGGCCAGCAGCCAGGATGCCAGCGCGCTGGAAACCGTACTCAACGACAGCACGCAGTCGCTTGGCTACGACTTCGCCGGTGTGGGCCTGGATGCCCTCGGCATCGATACCTCCAATGGTGCGACAGCTCCCACGCTGGGCGGACAAACGGACAACGGCAAGAAGTCCCCCACCTTTACTGCGGCCAGTTCCACGCCGTCGTCCACCCCGGGTGCGTCCATCATCGGCGTGGCCGGTTCCTTCGCACTCAGCAAGGGTGGGGCTGCCAGCGCCGGCCTGTCGGCGGTCTACAACGCCATCGACAACCAGATTACCGCCCAGGTGGGCGATGCCAGCGTGACGGTGGGCTCTTCGAATGCCGCCGGCACGCTGGACATTAGCGCCACCAACGCCACGCGCCTGATCGGCGTCGCCGCCGGTGCGAGTGTCGGCCAGGGCAAGTTCTCGGCGGTCGGCTCGTTCTCGATCAACAACCTCAGCGGCAATGCCACCACGGCGCTGCTGGGCGACACCCAGGCGACCACCAACTCCACAACAGTGCAAGGCGCCGGGAAGAACCCCGGCGTCAGCGTCAACGCCTCCGACAGCGGCACCATCTGGTCGGGTGCCGGCGGCGTGTCGGCCGGCGGCAAGGCCGGTGTGGGCGCAGCGATGGCCCTCAATCTGGCCGGCCAGCAGACCACGGCCCAGGTCAGTCATGCCAAGCTCACCGCCTCCGGGTTGACGGTCGGGGCGACGTCCTCGTCCAGCATCGACAGTCTCGCGGTGGCGGTTGCTGCCGCCAGCAAGGCGGCCTTCGGTGGTTCGCTGAACCTGACCATCGACACGGGCAAGACGCAGGCGCTGGTCGGCAACAGCGATCTCACCTTGACCGGCGCTCTGAGCAACACCGCGACGGATTCGAGCGCCATCTGGGATGGGGCCGGAGCCGTGGCGGCTTCCAGTGCCGCCGGGGTGGGCATCGGCGTGGCGGTCAACGTCACGCATCACAACACCATCGCGAAGCTCTCCTCCGACACCTTGTCCGCCGCCAAGCAAGCGGTGACCGTCAATGCGAAGAACACCGGTTTCATCGCTGCCGGCGGCATAGGCGCCGCCGGCAGCGGCAAAGTCGCCGCCGGTCTTGGCGTGGTGGTCAATGTCGCCAACGATCAGGTCTCGGCCAACGTCAACGATGTCAACGGCGGCACGCCACCTCGGCAGCCACCTGGGCAGTCTGGGCGTCAGCGCAACGGATAGCTCGAAGGTCTATGCGCTGGGCGGTGCGCTCGCCGGTGCAGGTAACGCGGCGCTGGGCGGCGCGGTGACCGTCAACTGGCTGGGCCAACAGGTCGGTGCCGGCCTGTCCGCCGACACGCTCGACGTGGGCGGCGCGCTGGACGTGAATGCCACCAGCAGCGGCAAGATCGGCGCGCTGGCCGCGGCCGTGGCCGGCGGTGGCAACGCGGCCTTCGCCGGTGCGGTGACGACGAACTTCATCAGCGGCAGCACCACCGCCTCGGACGTCAACAGCACCCTGAGCGGCGTCGGACTGACCTTGGCCCTCAAGGCCCACGCCACCCCCACCATCGATGCCATCGGCATCGGCGCGTCCGGCTCGGGCAGCGCGGCGGTCGGCGCCGGCGTGGCGCTGAACAGCCTGTCGGGCACGACGCAGGCCTATATCGAAGGCGGTTCGGTGGGTACGACTGCCACACCGGCGCAGAACGTTGTCGTCCAGGCCGATTCCAAGCGCACCATCAACACCTTGGCGGCCGGTGCCGGGGTCGGCGGAGACTTCGGCGCAGCGGGCGGGATCGTCACCGATCTGCTCAACGGCACCACGAAGTCCTACATCGACGGTGGCGCGCAGGTACTGGCGTCCGACTACGTCGCCGTGACGGCCAAGGACAACAACACGTTGAAGGCGGCCACGGGCAACCTGGCCTTCGGCACCTTCGGTGGCCTGGGGTTGAGCGTTGCGGTCAACGTGCTCAACGACACCACCCAGGCCTATATCGGCCAGGGCAACGGGAAGACCGCCGTCACCGCGCTCGGGCAGGGCAGCGGCGTGAGCGTGGCCGATGGCCAACTGAGCGGTGCGCCGAGTGTGGGCGGCAGTATCTCGGATACCAGCTACAGCGCGCCCACGCTCACGGAAGGCAGCACCACCGTGCACGGCGTGGCGGTCAATGCGCAGTCGCTCAACGTGGGCGCGGGCCTGGCCGTCGGCCTGGCCGCCAGCGGCGATCCGGCTTCGGCTGCGTTGCAGGCCGACTCGGCCACCAACGTGCTCGGCGGCAAGACCCAGGCCTACGTCGACGGCGCCGGTATCAACACCCTGAGCGCGAGCAGCCAGACGCCAGCCAAGGCGCAAACGGTGAGCGTGATCGCCGGACGTCACGACTTCGCCACCGGTATCGCGACCGGGGTCGCCGCTGGCGCCGGCGTTTCAGGTGTGGGGGCGGTCGAGGCCAACAGCTTCAATGCGACCACCCAGGCGTATCTGCTGGGCGGCACCGTGGACGCCAAGGGTGCGGTCAACGTCAACGCCTACGCCACGCAGGACAGCACCGCGCTGGCTGCGGGTCTGGCCGCGGGTCTGGCCGGCGGGGCCGGCAGCGGCGCCGTCAATCTGTACCAGGACACCACCCAGGCCTACGCCCAGAGTGGTGCGATCAATGCGCAAAGTCTGGACATCGAGGCGCACAACAATACCGGCGTCAACCTGATCAGCGGCTCGCTGTCCATCGGCGCCGGCGGGTCGCTGGGTGCGAGCGTCCTGATCAACGTGGGGCAGAACACCACGCAGGCCTGGCTGGGCGACGCCAAGGCGACGAGCCGGACCACGACGGCCAAGCTCACCGGCGGCGATCTCACGGTCAAGGCCGGTTCGTCGACGACCCTGTCCCTGCTGGGTATCACCGGAAGCTTGAGTGGTGCCAGCGCAGTGGCCGGCGCCGTCAATGCGATGGTGCTGAACAACACCACCGGCGCGAACATCTACAACGCCACCCTCACCGGGGCCAAGAACGCAACGGTGCTGGCCAGCGATACCACCGATGTCAGCGGCTCGTACGCTGGTGGGCTGGGTGCCGGTCTGGACGCCGGCGTCGGCGTTGCGCTCAATCTGCTGATTGCGCGCAATACCGTCGAAGCGGGCGTCAGCGGCAGCTCGCTGACGACGACCGGAGCGGTCAGCGTCGAGGCCGATTCGACCAAGTATGCGAATCTGTTCACCGTGGCCGGCGGCGCGGGCGGCGAGGTCGGCATCGGCGGCGCGGTGAGCCTGATCCTCTCGGGGAGCAGTTCCTCGCAGCACGTGACGGACGTGCAGAACTCGCTGCACAAGAAGAACTCGAATGGAGATTCCGTCGCGTCAAGCCTGAACAGCGTGGCGGGCACCAGCAGCACGCAAAACGACGCCAGCCTGAGTTCCACCCAGCAACAGAACTACAAGGCCCAGAGCACGTACGCGCCGGGCGGTGACATCATTACGCCTACCTCGACTTCACCCGATGCCACGACCGCGACGGTGAGCGATAGCACCATCACGGCCGGGAGTCTTTCGGTATCCGCCAAGGACACCACCGCCACGCAGAACGTGGCCGGCGGCCTGGCTGCCGGTGGAGCGGCCGGCGTGGGCGCGGGCGTCGCGGTGACCAGCAGCAACGACAAGGTGGGCTCGAAGATCGAAGGCGGTCAGACCACTGCGCCGGCGGTGAGCGTCGCCGCCTCGGCGGTCAACGGCAGCAAGCAAGATGGCGCCATCACCCTCGACAAGGCCGCCGACGTGAAGGCCCTGGACGGCAGCGCTGGCCTGTTCTTCGGCGGCGGCGCGGCGGTTGCCGTGGGCACCGTCAACAACGCCGTGAGCGCCGAAGTCACCCCCGCCACGGTCGGCGGCGCAACCCTGACCGGTGATTCGTCTGGCAACGTGCAGATCACCGCCAAGGACGGTGAGTCGGCCAAGACCACCGCGGCGGGTCTCAACGTCGGCGGGCTGGCCGTGGGCGCGGCGGTCGGCGTAGCCACGCGCTCCAGCCATGTAACCGCCGGCCTCACCGGAACTGCGAACCAATACAAGAACGTGACGCTCACCGCGAACAGTTCCGGTACGGTAGATAGCAACGCCACCGGCATCGCGGCGGGCATCTATTCCGGCAATGCCGTCGTGGCGACCGCCACGGACGTTTCGGCGGTGAATGCCGCCGTCGGCGCGAATTCCTCCTTCGATATCTCCGGAGGAGCGCTGCAGGTCGGTGCCGTGCTGAATCCCACGATCACGGCCAAGGCCACCGGCGTTTCGGTCGGGGTCGGCAGCGTCGGCGCATCGGTCGCCACGGCCCAGGAGGGCAGCAATGGCGTAAAGGGAAGCGCGATCGCCTCTGTCGGCGATAACGTGACCGTCGGCGGCAGCGGCGGACTGGCCATATCCTCTCAGGCATCGCCCACGATCAGCAGCGATGCGGTCGCGGGAACCGGCGCGCTGCTCGGCGGTCAGGCAGTCACCTCGAAGGCCAGCAACGCGATCGATGTGGAAGCGAAATCCGGCGCGGGCCTGAGTCTGCCCGCCGGCGACGTCGTACTGAACGCGGTACAGACCGGCTCGGTGTCGGCGACCGGCAGCGGCGTTCTTGGCGCCCTGCTAGGGGCCGGCGCCGTGATCGTGGAAGCCGATGCGAGCCCGACCGTGTTGACGGAACTGGGGGCGGGCGCCAGCTCCGCCGCCAGCCGTGCCGGGGCCCTGCTCATTCAGGCCAGCGGCAACGATGTGCTGGACGCGCATTCGACCTCGGGCGCGGGCGGCGGCGGTATCGGCAATGCGGCGAAAGCCACCACCAACCTGAACGCGATCACCACCGCGCAGACGGACGGCACCTCCGGTACGGTTCACGCGGGGGCCTTCGTACTTTCGGCCAAACACAGCGCCACGGTAAAGAATCGCGCGGACAGCACCAACGTCAGCGTGGCCGGCGGCGGCGCGGCCCTAGCGGACAATACCGTCAATTCGACCGTCAATACCACCTACGGGGGAGGCACGTTCATCCAGGCCGACTCCGGGATGATTGTTGGGCGCAACTCCGTCGATTTCCCCGACCTCGGATGGAATGCCCACGGGGCGGCCGGCGGCGCCTTCAACGTCAATGTGGTCAAGGCCTCAGCCAATCTCGATCTGATCACCAACGTCGTGATCGATCCCCAGCCGGCGGGCACGACGATACCTGAGCTCGCCATCGTCGGGGATCCGACGCAACCGACGGTACATGCGCTGGTCATCGCGGCTGACAACAACGTAAAGGGCTCGTTGCAAGCCAAGGTGGCGACCGGAGGCGTGGTTCAGGGGCTCAATGCTTCCGCCCATGTGAGCGGCACTTCGACCGCCACGGTCAACATCAAGTCCGGTGCCCGGATCAGCGCGATCGGCAACGTGATCGTCACGTCCGGTACCGACGGAAACATCCAGACCAACGCCTTGGCCCACACCTGGGGTGGGGCGGGCGTGCTGAGCAGCAGTGCCGTGACCAATCTGACGGCTAAGCAGCTCATCGACGTGGCGGGCAGCATCCGTTCCTCGAACAATATCTGGATCGGGGCGGGCTACAACGCGAATTTGGGGATGGACACCCTGTCGGTCGGCGCGACCAGTCACTCCTACAACTACACGGTGCTGGCGGTGGGAACGAATCCGTCCGCCTCGGCGCATCTGACCAACAGCAACAACGTTTCGATTTCCGGTGCCGTGCTTGCCGGAGGCAGTGCCGCGGTACAGGCGGTCAGCGGGGTTCACTCAGCCGGCGCAAGTGCCGTCGGCGAGAACTCCTACACCAAGGTGATCGACGAGATCATTCACTTCTTCTCCGGTCTGATCAACAAGATCGCCCATAAGACAGTCATCAAGCCTATATCGCTTGATTACCACGGCGGCACGAGTAACGACGTCTCCTCTTCCGGAGTGACCGTCTCCAGTACGGGTAAGGTCGAAGCGGGCCTGGCCGGCAAGCAGAATCTGACGCTCAACGAGCTCAATGGCAAAATCGTTGCCAGTCAGGATTCGTCGCCGCTGATCCAATACAACCTGACCAACAAGAACTACTACCAAGCGCTGTTGGATCGTCAGCAGCAGTTGCAGAATGATGTGAAGACAGCCAGTTCGCAGTCTGCGGGACTGTACTTTTTCGAATTGGAAATGGTGCAGAACGAGCTGAATGCGCTCTATGAAGTCCATCCTGCGACCGGCAAGCAGATCCTCGATTCGGCCGGCAATCCCGTGGTCAATCCGGAAGCCAAGGCCGTGCCTACGGTGACGTTGTCCCCGATCCTGGCGCGCTCCGGCAATGTCACCATCAACGGTGGGTCCACGAAGATCTCCGGTACGGTGGCGGCGTACGGCGTGCAGGGTGTGAACATCGAGAACAACACGCCGGCATTTCTGAATGTGGGCGATATCACCGTTCAAGGCGGCGGTGGCCAGGTGTACATCAACGGCGCCCTGAACGCAGCGGACTCCCATGGCGGCACCGGCGCGCCGCCGGTGGCCATCGATAACTCTTACACGCCGCCGACCGCGTGGAGCAATGGACAGCCTTCCCCGGTCGCGCCGGACATCAATCTGAACGGCACCATCTACGATCCGACCGGCAAGGTCACGGTCACCAACTCCGCAGGGTCGATCCACCAGAATGGCACGGTCAACGCCGCCTCGGTGTCGATCGCGGCGCTGGATGGCGGATTTTTCCAGGGCTACAAGACCGGGTACCACAACCCGGGCAACCTGACCCCGGTGACCAATCCGCAGGCCTCGATCATCGCCGGCGGCGCGGTCTTCGTCGCGGCGCAATACCTGAACGTGAACGGTCTGATTCAGAGCGGCCACAGTCAGCTCAACACGACGATGCAGAGCGGCAGCAATCGCGTGAACGTCTTGTCTAGCGGTCTGGGCGCTACGCTTTCCATGTTGCACAGCTATTACACCATCGGCGGGATGGACGCGCTCGAAACGGCAATCACCAAGGCGAACACGACCAACGGCAACGAAAATCTGTCCTATGACTCGACCACGGGTTACGTCCGGGTCACGCCGAAGGCGAGTATCACCAATCCCGATATCATTCCGACCTTCTGGGATCCGTCCAACAACCGCCTGGTGCTCAACGCAGCCGTCTCCAAGCCAGGGCGGGTGTACCTGTACGGCAATATCTTCAATACGAGCCCCAACGGCAAGATCGTCGCCGCCTCGGGCTTGGCCAACATCCAGGTCGACAATCAGACCGGTCTGCCGCTGATTGTGGAACGCATCAACGCGGGCGAGGCCGATGCCGGCGGTCTGGTGCAGATCGTCGACACGGCGAAATCCTATACAACCGGTAGCGGTACGAGCAAAAAATCCTGGAACCTGGTCACCGAATATCGGTACTCCCCGACCACCGGCGATATATCGACGTATCATTTCGGCGCCGGCGCGCCGGGCGTGTACGGATCGGCCAATTCAACGACGTACATGCCCACGCTCAGCCTCAGCAACACCAGTCAGGACAGCTACCAGATCGCCACGAACGGTCATGGCGTCTGGTATGCGCCGGCAGGCGGGGCGACGGTATCGGAGGGCAGCAACACCTATACGCTGTCGCAAGGCCTGTACCGTCCGCAGTCATCCGATCTGACGGTTACCGATCTCAACAAGGGCAGTTATAACCTCAACTACGATTTGTTCGGCATCTCGTTTTCGCAGCCAGTATCGTCGTCCGACTATTGGCTCTTGACGACCTGCCAGAGCGAGTCGTTCTGCACTGTTTCGCCAAGCCTTGGCAGCGGGACCAAGATCACGGAGGCCTGGAACAAGATTTCGGGCCTCTACAAGGCGGACAACCCGATCGGGATCCAGTTCACCGGCCCGTCTGTAGGGACCGTCAACGTGAAGTCGTCCGGCGGCATCTGGCTGAAGGGCGTTGTGAGCAATCCGACGGGCTCGGTCACCCTGGACAGCGCCAATGGCGCCGTGGGTAGCCTGTCTTCGGAGGCCGCCATCACCGGCAAGAACGTCACCATCAAGGCTGCCAGCGGCATCGGCAGTGGACTCCTGAAGGGTGTGATGGAGAGGGCGTTCACGTTCTCATGGCCGGGGTTTGGCTCGTTCACCTGGAACTGGCCCCAGCCCACGCAGACCCCGTCGCTGCCGCTGCTGGTCAATCTGGCCGGCACGGGCGGCGCGTTGAATGCGGCCACCGCCAACGGCGACATCAACGTGACCTCCCAGGGCAAGCTTGCGCTGGGTCTGGTCAGCGCTCCGCAGGGTTCGGTGACGCTCGCCGGCCAGAACGGAGTAGCAGGTACGATCGCCGGCTCCACGGCAGTGGTCAGCGGCGGGGATATCAACCTGTCGGCCACGAACGGCGCGATTTCGGGGCTTGCCGCCGACAGCGGCGCCCTGCTGATCGATGCGACCGGCGCGGTGAACGCGAGCGCGCAGAACGGTGCGATCAATCTCACCCAGACAAGCGGCGATTTCCACGTCGGGAAGGTGGTGGCCGCCGGCGACGTGACGCTTAGCGCCCCGCAGGGATCCATCGTGAGCGCGCTATCGCAGACGGTGAACCAGAAAGCGCTGCAGCAGCTGCAGAAGGCATGGACTTCATACGGCCTGCTCAGTAACAGCAGCGGTTCCAACACGGATGCGCAGAAGAATCTGACGAGCCTCGAGAACAACTTCGCATTGGCCTACAGTCAGTACTGGACGCTGAAGAAACGGGTCGTCTTCTCCGGCTCCGGTTCGAGCCTGACGATTACCGGACTGACCCAGGCCGGCTACGATGCGTACAAGGGTGCGGCAGCGGCCTACAACGGCATCTCGGCGAACAGTGTCACGCAGGCGCAGATACAGAGCTACGTCACCAATGTCCTCGGTAGCAGTCTGGTCCAACAGTACAATACCGCCAACACGCAGTTGGCTCAGCTCACACAGCAGGCCCAGCAGTTGCCGTCGCTGTCGACCGCCACGTTGGATCCGTCCACCTATGCCCGACAGTCGTACGGTTTTTCCAGCGCCCAGGCAACCCAGCTCCAGGGCTATCTGAGTACCGAAAACGCGTCCGGCTTCAAGAGCCTGGTGGACAATGTACTGTCGGCGCACGTGACGCGCGGCGCATCCTGGACACAGGATCAGTTGCTGCACACCGTTTCGCAGCAGGCGGTGATCGGTTCCACCCAGCTGCTCCATACCCAGGCGCCGAATATCACCACGCCCGGTACGGTCACCCTCAAGGCTTCCTCGACGCTGGGCAATATTGCCGCCCCTGTGACGATCCAGCTGGACTCGGCCGGAGACGTGACGCTGACGCCGCTGCAGGAGGCGGCTCTGGCAGTCGCGGCCCCGGGGGACGTCACCACGACCACCAGTTCGACCGGCACGACGATCACGATCAGCGAGCATCACCCGGTCTACCTGTACGGCACGGGCACCGGCGCGGTCGATGCGCAGGCGCAGAACGGCCTCTATCTGACCGCGGGGATCGGCGATCTCAACGTAGGCACGCTGAACAGCCCCGGCGGACAGATCCGTCTCGCCGCGCAGGGCAGCATCCTGCAGGCGGTCGGCGGAAAGGGCGTGACGGGCGCCGCCGGTGGCGCGGTACTCTCGGCCGTGAGCGGTTCGATCGGCTCTGACAGCGCGCCGCTGAACATGGATCTCACCGGTCCGCTGGATTCGGCGAGGGCGAGTGGCGACATCTATATCGACCAGACCTCGGGGGGGCTGCAGCTCGGCAACTTCTACGCCGGAGGCACTGGTTCGATTACCGTGGACAAGGGCGGAATCAGCTCGCTGTTCGCGGACTCCAAGGTGCCTCACGTGGAGGCCAGTCACCTGATCCTCAGCACAGCCGGCGACGTCGGAAGTGCCGTCCCTCTGGCGGTGACGCTCGGCACCGGCGGCTTGTCCGGACAGGTCGGCGGCGCGCTCGACGTGGTGTCGCCCACGGCCGACCTTGCCGTGTCCAAGCTCACCGCGACCGGTGCGGTGACGCTGAACGCCGTGCTGGGCGCTCTCAAGCTCGATTCCCTGACGAGCAAGGCGGCTGCGGGGCCGGCGGTGACGCTCACGGCGGGAACCAGCATCGAGGGCACCAGTCCCAGCGGCACGGCGGACATCGCCGCGCCGGCCAAGGGAGCCGAGGTTTCCCTGACGGCCGGTACCGATATCGGCAGCCCGAGCCGATACCTGATGCTGGACGCGCCGGTCCTGAAACAGGCAGATGCCTCTACCGGCAGCGTCTATATCCAGGATATGCAAGGCCTTACGGCGGACTCCGTCCACGCGCTGAACGGGGCCGTGGGTCTGAAGGTGAACGGCGACCTGTCGTTTGGATCGGTGATCGCCGGGGGCAACGCGAACCTGAGCAGCGCGGGCGCGCAAAAGGGCAATAACTTGTCCGCCGGCGGATCGTTCGTGGACACGGCTGGCGGCAACGGCATGACCATCGATACGGTTTCGGCGCAGCAGGCCTCTCTCAATGCGACCGACGGCTCCATCGGCCTCGGGACCTTGACCGCCACGCAGGGCCAACTCAGCGCGCTGCACGACATCGACCTGCGCCAGGCCTGGATTGCCGATCAGCTCGCGCTGTACGCCAACGGCAACATCAGCGCCAACCTCACCCAGCGGCCGGCGAACGGCCAGGCGTTCGGGTTGTCGGTGGCCGGCTACGAGGGACAGGGCCTGGCGGGTACGCTGAACCTTCATGCAGACGTGCCCGGCGAGCTGAATTTCCCGGTGCTGCACGTCATTGATGCCACGCTGACGCTGCGGCAGCCCCAGGTCAGCATAGACAACGGCTACATCGGTGGCTGGATGAAGCTGAATACACCGCAGGCGAGCCTGCTGATGGACAACGTCGATCCAGTGCTGCGCAACGTCGATTTCCAGCTCTACCAGCCCAAGGCCACGTTCGAGCTTGCGCTGCGCGGCCAGGACCTGTTCACCAGTGCCTACGTCGAACGCTATGCGCCAGGCTACGTCGCGACCGTGCCCAACTACTGGATGGAGCATGCCTCGACGGCGGTCGACTACACCACCGGCAGTGCGGTGCGCAACGCCGGCAACCTGCTCGCGAACGGCTTGCGGCTGAGGCCGCTGCCGCACGGCTTCGGCGTGCAGTTCCGCCAGCCATCAGTGCCGATGACCGTGTCCGGCGGCCGTTTGGTCGGTGTGGTCAACACGAGCTTCGTGCCGCAAAACACGCATCATCGTGTGCGTGCGCACTGACGGTGCGTCTGCCCGGCGTGTGCGCTGACCTCCTGCGTTCGAAAGCCCGCCCCGGTCGGGGCGGGCCTATCCTTTGGAATGAGCTAACGTGATCAGATTCGTGTCGGTTTCCTGTTGTCTGCAACGGCGTTCGCTTGCCGCCCATCCGCGCGGCGGTCGCGTGCTTGTGGCGCTGCTGGCCTTGTGGTTTCCCCTATTGGCGCAGGCGGCGACCGTGGTGGTGCCGCCGAGTGTGGGCGCCGGGGCGAGTCAGCGGCGCAACCAGGAGGAGCGCCAGCGCTTGCGTAGCGAGCTCGCTCCCCCTGCGCCCAGTGGTCCCGTGTTGATCGGTCCACCCGGTACGCCCGGGGTGCCAAGCGTCAAAGAAGGCGGCCCGCACTTCGTGCTGCAGAAGATCTCCATCACTTCCTCTCACTTCCTGCCCCGGGCCGAGCTCGACAAGCTGGCCGCGGACTACCTGCGCCGGCCGATCACTCTGGCCGACCTGTATCGGCTCGTGGCCCGTATCAACGCCCTGTATGCCAAGCGCGGGCTGATTACCGACAGGGCCTTCCTGCCGCCGCAGCACATTGTCCACGGAAGCGTCGTCATCAAACTGGTCGAAGGCCGGGTAGGGCGCATCGAGCTGCGTGGCCAGCCCTATACCGACCGCGCCTTTATCCTCGCGCATCTGCCTGTGCAGGCCGGCCAAGTGCTTGACGCCCCGACACTGCAAAGCGCGCTCGAATACTTCAACCGCACCAACAGCGTCGGGTTGCGCGCGAAGCTGCGCCCCGGATCCAGCTTCGGCCTGAGCGATGTCCTGCTGAACGTGCTCGAGCCCCCGCGCTACCAGCTCAACCTGCTGGGCAACAACGAAGGCGACGCCTCCACAGGGCGGGCCCAGGGGGGCTTCTACGGTGTGTTCAACGGCCCGCTGCGCCGCGGCGACAGCTTGAGCCTTTACTTCATCGGCTCTCGCGGCGCCAACAACTACGACGTCCAATACACCGTGCCGCTGACCACGAGCGGGCTCAAACTCAGCCTGAGCGCCTCCCACGACCACATCAACATCATAGCCGGCCCCTATGAGGCGCTCGGCATCCAGGGCAGTGGTGACCAACAAAGCGTGACACTGACCCAGCCGCTGCTGGCCGGCGCGCGCGGGCAGCTCAGCCTGGGGCTCTCGCTGGCGCATGCACAGTCGCGCACCACGCTCGGGGGCTTCGAACTGAACAACACGAAAAGCTGGTCGCCGGGGTTGGGTCTGAGCGCCCAGTACACGCCGCAGTGGCAAAGCTGGAGTTCCAGCGTCACGCTTACCCGCCCCGTGGTGAAGGAAATCTACGGCACGCAGGTGCAGTACTGGCTGCTCAACGCTACGCTGGACGGCCGAGTTGCGTTGCCCTATGCCGGTTGGTCGGCGAGTCTGCAGAGTGCGGGCCAGTACAGTGCGGTCAAGAGCCTGGCTTCCTCACAGCTGTTTCAGCTCGGTGGGGTCAGCAGTGTGCCGGGCTACCCGAGTGGTACTGCAGCAGGGGTGCGGGGTTACCGCGTCGAGCTGGGAGTGCATCGACGGCTGCCCTATGGGCTGCAGGGTCAAGTGTTCTACGCTCAAGGCTCGGCCTATACGCCGGCTCAGCCACGACTGACGCTCGAAAGCGCCGGAATGGGAATCTCCGGTAGCCTGCCGGGACGGGGCTATGTCGGGCGCAGTGCCTGGCGTTTCAAGATCGCTCATCCGTTGCGCGATGTGATCCCTCATCAGTCCGCCTGGACCGCCTATTTCAGTATCGTCGTGCCGTTGAACGTATAAGACGCAGCGCCAAGAGCTACTTCAAGCGGAAACCGGATTCGGGATCGAACAGGTGCAGTGCCTCGGGGGCGACGGCAAGGCGGCTCACCTTGTCTTCTTCATGCACGGTTTCGCCGGCAAGGCGCAGGGTGCAGGCCTGCTTGCCCAGGCTACCGTGCAGCAGCGTTTCCGCCCCCAGCGGTTCCTGCAGGTCGAGCGAGAAGGGCAGCGGTCCGTTCGCGTCAGGGACGAACGCCTCGGGGCGTATGCCGAGCGTGACGCGCTGTCCGCTTTCCATGGACGTCGGCAAGGGCAGCTGGGCCTCTACCCCGGCTATTTCCACCGCGTCGCCGGTGGCGTTCAGCCGCGCCTCGAACAGGTTCATCGGCGGCGAGCCGAGAAAGCCGGCGACGAAGGTGGTCGCGGGGCGGGCGTAGACCTCCGACGGATGGCCGACCTGTTCGACCCGGCCGCGGTTCATCACCACCACGCGCTGCGCCAGCGTCATGGCCTCGACCTGGTCGTGGGTGACGTAGAGCGTGGTGGTGCCGAGGCGCTGGTGCAGTCGCTTGATCTCGACGCGCACCGAGGCGCGCAGCTTGGCGTCGAGGTTGGACAGCGGTTCGTCGAACAGGAACAGCTGCGGTTCGCGCACGATGGCGCGACCCATGGCCACGCGCTGGCGTTGCCCGCCGGATAGCGCGCGCGGCTTGCGGTCGAGATATTCGCCGAGGCCGAGCAGGTCGGCCGCCCATTCCACGCGCCGCGCGATTTCCTCCGTGGCCATGCCGCGCAGCTTCAGGCCGTAGGCCAGGTTCTTGCGCACGCTCATGTGCGGATACAGCGCGTAGTTCTGGAACACCATGGCGATGTCTCGCGCGCGCGGTTCGAGATCGTTGACGCGCTTGTCGCCGATCAGGATGTCGCCGTCGCTGGGCGTTTCCAGCCCGGCGACCATGCGCAGCAGCGTGGTCTTGCCGCAGCCCGAGGGGCCGACCAGCACCACGAATTCGCCGTCGGCGACTTCCAGGTCGGTGGGCGTGAGGGCGACGGCGTCGCCGAAGCGCTTGGTGAGCGAACGTAGGGTGAGTGTGGCCATTACTTCTCCGTCTCGGTCAGGCCCTTGATAAACCAGCGCTGCATGAGCACCACCACCAGCACCGGTGGTCGCCAGGGCGAGGATGGCGGTGGCCATGATCAGGTTCCACTGCGGCAGCGAAAAGCTCTCGGAGGCGGCGATCATGCCCTGGATGCCCATGACGATGGTGGAATAGCGCTCGTTGGAGGTGGTCAGCAGCGGCCACAGGTACTGGTTCCAGCCGTATACGAACTCGAGCACGAACAGTGCGGCGATGTTGGTGCGCGACAGCGGTAGCGCGGTGTCGAAGAAAAAGCGCAGCGGCCCGGCGCCGTCGATTCGCGCGGCGTCGACCAGCTCGTGCGGCAGGGTGAGAAAGAACTGGCGGAACAGGAAGGTGGCCGTGGCCGAGGCGATCAGCGGCACGATCAGCCCGCCGTAGCTGTTGAGCATGTGCAGGCCGGCGGTCACCTGGTAGGTGGGGAAGAAGCGCACCTCCACCGGCAGCATCAAGGTGAGGAAGATCAGCCAGAAGGCGGTCATGCGCAGCGGAAAGCGGAAATAGACCACCGCGTAGGCCGAGAGAATGGAGATGACCAGCTTGCCGACGGCGATGCCCAGCGCCATGAGCAGGCTGTTGCCGAGCATGAGCCATACCGGCGGTGCGCCGGGCAGACCCTGGAACAGCACGCTGGCGAAGTTGTGGATCAGCTGGCCGCCGGGCAGTAGCGGGAACTGGCCGAGCAGGTCGCGCGCGCTATGGCTGGCGGCGACCAGCGCGATGTATAGCGGCACCGCGACCAGCAGCGCGGCCAACGCCAGCAGCGCGATGCGGCCGAAACGGTGCTTGTCGTTCATTGGTAATGCACCTTGCGGTCAAGGTGACGGAACTGGAACACGGTGAGCAGGCCGACCAGCGCCATGAGGATGATCGACTGTGCGGCCGCCGAGCCGAGGTTGAGGTTCTGGAAGCCGTCCTCGTAGAGCTTGTAGACCAGCGTGGTGGTGGCGTTGGCCGGACCGCCCTGGGTCACGATGTGGATGACGCCGAAGGTGTCGAAGAACACGTACAAGGTGTTCATCACCAGCAGGAAGAAGGTGGTCGGCGCGAGCAGCGGGAAGGTGACGTCCCAGAAGCGGCGTACGGGGCCGGCGCCGTCGAGCGCGGCGGCTTCCAGCATCGAGGCGGGCACGCCCTGCAGGCCGGCGGTGAAGAACAGGAAGTTGTAGGCGATCTGCTGCCATGCGGTCAGGGCGATGACCAGCAGCATGGCCTGGTTGCCGTGCAGCGTGTAGTTCCATTGAATGCCGAGCGATACCAACAGGCGCGTGCCGGGGCCGACCTGCGGCGCGAACATGAACATCCACAGCGCGCCGGCGATCGCCGGGGCGACCGCGTAGGGCCAGATGAACAGCGTGCGGAAACAGGGCGTGGCCGCGCAACAGGCCGTCGGTGAGCACGGCCAGCAGCAGGCCCAGCCCCATGGACAGCCAGCGTGGTGGCCACCGCGTACAGCGCGGTGACGCCGAAGGCGTGCAGGTAACCCGGGATCGGCGAACAGCGCGGTGAAGTTGCCCAGCCCGGCGAAATGCCGGCTCAGGCCGAAGGGGTCGGCGCGGTAGAAGGCGCCGGACAGCGCCTCGTAGGTCGGCCAGACGAAGAACACCAGCGTGATGGCGAGCTGCGGCGCCAGCAGCAGATAGGGCAGCCAGCGTTGCGGGAATGGACTGGGATTGCTCAAACGATGTCCCTGGATGATCTCGTCAGTGCAGCTGGGCGCGGACAATAAAGAACCGATCTCAAAATACGACGCGGTCGGCGCGGCATTTCGGGATGGGTCCGGATACGGGGCGACAGGCGTGCTGCGCCTGCAACTGAAACGGGGCGGACGCCGGTGGCGCCCACCCCGTCGGGGTCGGCCTTACTGGCCGGCGCTGGCGGCGAACTGCGCAAGCAGCTTGTCGCCCTGGCGCTTGGCCTCGTCGAGCGCGTTCTTGGCGCTCTTGTTGCCGGCGAACACGGCTTCCATCTCGTTGCGCTCGATCTGGCGCAGCTGCGGCATGTAGCCGAGGCGGATGCCCATGGTCCAGGCCTTGGGCGGCTTGTTGGACAGTTCGTCGATGGCGACCATGGCACCCGGCTGCTCGTTGTAGAAGCCTTCGCTCTTGAGCTGCTGGAAACCGGCCTGGGTGACGGGCACGTAGCCGGTGTTCCTGGCCCAGTAGGCCTGAGCCTTGCCCGACATCATGAAGTGCATGAAGGCGGCGATGCCGGCGTAATGATCCGCGGGCACGCCCTTTCATGACCCACAGCGAGGCGCCGCCGACCACGGTGTTCTGCGGCGCGCCGGAGAGCTTGCCGTCATAGGGCATGGGCGCGATGCCGAAGGGGAACTTGGCGCCGGCCTTGATCGCCGCGTACGAGGCGGAACTGCCCATGTACATGGCGCAGTGGCCGCTGACGAACATTGGGCGGCTCTTGCTCTCGATGCCGCCGTACTCGAACACGCCGGACTTGGACCATTCGCCCAACTGCGCGAGGTGCTCGACGTAGGGCTTGTCGTTGATGCGCAGCTTGACGCCCTTGACCGCCTTGTAGCCGTTGTCGTGGGTGGCGTAGTGCAGGCCGTTCCACAGCGAGAACTGCTCCATCTGCACCCAGGCGGGCCAGCCGGTGGTGAAGCCGCAGGCGGCGCCGTCGGCGCGCAGCTTCTTGCCGACCACGGCCATGTCGGCCCAGGTCTTGGGCGGCTGCACGCCGGCCTTGGCGAACATGTCCTTGTTGTAGAAGATCACCGGCGTCGAGCTGTTGAACGGCATGGACACCAGGCGGCCCTTGGCGTCGGAGTAGTAGCTCGCGGCGGCGGGGATGAACTGCTTGGTAGAGAAGGCGATCTTCTCGTTCGCCATCAGGCTGTGCACCGGTACGTAGGCGCCCTTGGCGGCCATCATGGTGGCGGTGCCGACGTCGAAGATCTGCACGATGTCCGGCGGATTGTTCGCGCGGAAGGCGGCGATGGCCGAGAGCATGGTCTGCTTGTAGCTGCCCTTGAACACGGGCACGACTTCGTAGCGGTCCTGCGACTTGTTGAACTCGTTGGCCAGGTGCTGGACCGTCTCGCCCAGCTTGCCGCTCATGGCGTTCCAGAACTGGATCTGGACGCGATCGGCGGCGAAGGCCGAATGGGCGGCGAAGGCGGTTGAAAGCGCGAGCAGGCCGCTCGCGACGCCCGCCATGCGACGGGCGTTGGGGATTCTCCTGACAGTACTCATGGATACAACTCCGTGTTGTTATTGCGCCGGATTCCGTCAGCGATGAACTGACTGCACGTCGCTGCGCACCTTAGTGCGTGGAAGTGACGTATTGATGACCGGCCGGTCGGAGTTGCCGTGCTGGGGGGGGCAGGATGCCGACCCGGCGGCGTGTTGTTAGACGCGCCGCCGGGTGTACCTGGATCAGGCCTCGGCCTTGCCGTGCTGCAGATGCACGTCCATCTGCGGGAAGGGGATGCCGATGCCGTTGGCGTCGAAGCTCGTCTTGATGACTTCGAGCAGGTCGCAGCGGGCGTTCCAGTAGTCGGCGGATGCCACCCAGGGGCGGATGTAGAGGTTCACGCTGCTGTCGGCCAGGTCCATCACGCCCCAGGTCGGAGCCGGATCCTTGAGCACGCGCTCGTCGTTGTTCAGAATCGACTCGACGATTTCCTTGGCCTTGCGGATGTCGGCGTCGTAGCTGATGCCGACCACCAGGTCGATGCGGCGGGTGTCGCGGGCCGAGTAGTTGGTGATCACGTCGTTGTAGATCTTGCCGTTGGGCACGGTGATCTCGCGGTTGTCGGGCGTGCGCAGTACCGAGTTGAAGACCCGCAGTTCTTCCACCACACCCAGCACTCCGCCGGCCTCGACGAAGTCGCCCACCTTGAAGGGCTTGAACACCAGCAGCAGTACACCGGCGGCGAAATTCGCCAGCGAGCCCTGCAGGGCCAAGCCGACGGCCAGGCCGGCGGCACCCAGAATGGCGATCAGCGAGGTGGTCTGCACGCCGAGTTGGCTCAGTGCCGCGATGAACACCACTACCTGCAGCAACGTCTTGGTGATGGATTCCAGGAAACGCACCAGCATGGCGTCCATGCGCGCGGTGGTCAGCGCCTTGCCGATCATGCGCGTGATGATGCCGACCAGCCACAGGCCGATAATCAGGACTACGAGGGCGACAAGCAGTTTGATGCCCCACGGAATCGCGTAGGCTTGCAACAATTGGTTCCAGTCGAGCTTGCCGGGATCGAGTAGCTGGTTCATGGTGAGCGCCCTTTTGTTGTTGATTGACGAAGCCGTGCTTCTGGAATTGTAGCTCCGGACGCATGGCGATTACCTGACGATTGCCGACATATCGGAAGATTCTCCAGCGTATGTTCCATATCCACCACAGCAACCGCACCGAACTGCTGCTCGACGCGCTGGCGCAGGTCTGTGCCGAGGCGCCGGTCGACCCGTTCGAGGCCGAAACCGTGGTGGTGCAGAACCCGGGCATGGCACGCTGGCTGGCGCTGGGCATCGCCGAGCGCAGCGGCGTGGCGGCCAACCTGGAGTTCCCGCTGCTGGCCACTTTCGTCTGGCGCATCTACGAGACGCAGTTCGACGACCTGCCCGACCATTCCCCGCTCGACCGCGAGATCCTGCTGTGGCGCCTGATGGCACTGCTGCCGGAGCAGCTCGAAGACCCCGCCTACGCGCCGTTGCGCCACTATCTGCAGGGCGCGGACGAAGCCCTGCGCCGCTACCAGCTCGCGCAGCGCATCGCCGACCTGTTCGACCAGTACCTGGTGTTCCGCGCCGAACGCGTACTGGCCTGGGAGGCCGGCGAGGAGGATCACTGGCAGGCGCGCCTGTGGCGCACGCTGTGCGCGGGCGGACGGTTGCGCCATCGCGCCCGTTTGTTCGCCGAGTTCGGCGAGCGCGCACGCGCCGGTACACTGCGTCGCGGCGAGCTGCCGGCGCGCGTATCGCTGTTCGGCCTGACTGCGATTCCGCCGGCCTACGTCGAGGTGCTGCGGGCGATGGCCGAGGTCATCGACGTGCACCTGTTCGTGTTAAACCCTTCGCTCGACTACTGGGGCGACATCGTCGACGAGCGCACCCGCGCGCGGCTGAGCCGCCAGCGCGCGCGCCTCGGCCGTCCCGGCGAGGCCGAATACCTCAACGTCGGCAATCCGCTGCTCGCCTCGCTGGGCAAACAGGGCCGCGACTTCGTCGACCTGCTGCACGCGGGCGAGGACGAGAACAGCGAGTACTACGTGCCGCCGGACCGGCTCGACCTGCTCGGACTGCTGCAGCTCGACATCCTCATGCTGCAGACCCGCGGCGACGGCGTCGACGAGCAGCCGCCGCTGCCGCTGGAGCACGGCGACAGCTCGGTACAGGTGCACAGCGCGCACAGCCGCATGCGCGAGGTGCAGGTGCTGCACGACCGCCTGCTCGCGTTGATCGAGGAGGGCGACGGGCTCACGCCGCGCGATATCGTGGTCATGGCGCCCGACATCGACGCCTACGCCCCCTACGTCGAGGCGGTGTTCGGCGCCGCGCCGCCGTCGCGCCGCATTCCCTGGTCGATCGCCGACCGCCACGCCGCCGACGAGTCGCCGCTGGCGGCGACCCTGCTGGCGCTGCTCGCGCTGCCGCAGAGCCGGCTGACCGTCTCCGAGGTGCTGGCCCTGCTGGAGGACGCCGCCGTCATGCGCCGGCTGGGGTTGGACGACGCCGGCCTGGAGCGCGTGCGCCGCTGGGTGCGCGAAGCCAACATCCGCTGGGGGCTGGATGCGGACATGCGCGCCGACCTGGGCCTGCCGGCCGAGGACGCCGCCAGCTGGGCCTTCGGCCTGCGCCGCCTGCTGCTGGGCTACGCCATGCCGCCGGACGGCGAGAGCTTGTTCGCCGACATTGCGCCGTATCCCGACATCGAAGGCGGCGAGGCCCGCGACCTCGGCCTGCTGGCCGACTTCATCGAGCGCCTGGCGGTCTGGCGCGAGCGCCTCGCGCAGCCGCGCGACGCGGCGGCCTGGGCCGACACCCTGAGCGCATTGCTGGACGATTTCTTCCTGCCCGACGAGGGCGAGGCGAACTTCCTGCAGCAGGTGCGCGAGGCGCTGGCCGCATTGCGCGAACACTGTAAGGAGGCCGGCTTCGCCGAAACCGTCGATCTCGCCGTGGTGCGCGACCATCTGCGCGGCCGGCTGGAGGACGCCCGCGCCGGCCAGGCCTTCCTCGACGGCCGGGTCAGCTTCTGCAACATGGTGCCCATGCGCAGCATCCCGTTCCGCGTGGTCTGCCTGCTGGGCATGAACGACGGCGACTACCCGCGCAACCAGCGCCCGCTCGGTTTCGACCTGATGGCCGAGCAGCCCAAGCGCGGCGACCGCTCGCGCCGCGAGGACGATCGCTACCTGTTCCTGGAGGCGCTGCTGTCGGCGCGCGAGGTGCTCTACCTCAGCTATGTCGGCCGCGACATTCGCAGCAACGCCGAGCGCGTGCCCTCGGTGCTGCTCGGCGAACTGCTCGAAACCATCGAGCGGGGTTTCCGTGCGCCGGACGGCGGGAAGGTGCTGCCGCAGATCGTCACCGAACACCCGTTGCAGCCGTTCAGTCCGCGCTATTTCGAGGACGGCGGGCGGCTGTTCAGCTATGCCGCCGAGTGGCTGTCCGAGACCAAGCACGGCGGTATCGGCGCCTTCCTCGACCGCCCGCTGCCGGAGCCGGAGGAGGCGCCGTGGCGCGAGCTGGAGCTGGACGAGCTGGCCGGGTTCCTGAGCCATCCGGCGCGCCATCTGCTCGAACGTCGTTTGGGCGTGAACCTGCGCGAATACGACGAGCGCATCGAGGATACCGAACCCTTCGCGCTCGACTCGCTTGGCGTCTGGCAGCTGAAGGACCGCGCCCTGGCGCTGACGCTGGCCGGCCGCGACGCCGCCGGGTTCGAACGCCTGGCGCTGGCCGGCGGCAGTCTGCCCAGCGCCGGTTTCGGTGCGCAGGCTTTTGCGCGCGCCGTCGAGAGCGTGCCGGAGCTGGCCGAGAAGCTGCGCGGACTCGGCGTGGACGCCCCGCACGACATCGTGGAGCTGGATCTGACGCTGGGCGAGTATCGCCTGCGTGGCTGGCTGCGGGAGGTTCGCCCGGCGGGCCTGTTGCGCTATCGCACCGGCAAGTTGCGCGCGCGCGACCGCCTGCGCCTGTGGCTGGAGCATCTGGCTCTCAACGCTGTGGCGCCGCCGGGCGTGGCATGCGTCAGCGTGTTCTGCGCCGAGGACGATCTGCTGCGTCTTGGGCCGGTGGCGGATGCCGCCGCGCGGCTGCAGGAGCTGGTTGGTCTGTACCGCGAGGGCTGGCGCGAAGCGCTGCCGTTCTTCCCCGAGACCAGCCTGGCCTACGCCGAGCGCCTGCTGCGCAAGGGCGAGGATGCCGAGGCGGCGCTGGCGGCTGCGGCCAAGGTGTGGGCGGGGAGCCAGTTCGCCGCTGGCGATGGCGAGGATGTCTACAACCGGCTCGCCTTTCGCGGACGCGATCCGCTGGATACGCGTTTTGCCGAGTTGGCCGAACGGGTTTATGCGCCGTTGTTCGCTGCGCAGATGGAGGGCGATGCGTGATGATTCGTGCTTCTCTGTTCGTGGATGATGATGTAAGCACTGTTTGGTGTGGGGAGCGCGGTTTCGTGCGCGATTCGGCGTTTCCTTAGCGCATCCGAGCTGCCGTGGATGTGATCTGGTCTTCGAAAAGCAATCGATGGCCGTGATCGTCTGGCGCGGCAGCGATGGAGGGGCGGACTAAACTGCCGGGAGAATCAGGCGGCTGATCGGTCAAGGCCAGCCTGTCACGCGATCTCCGCAACCAACTGTTCAGCGTTCGGTCGAGCATCGATAAGGTCGCATCGCCGCTGATCGCCCGAATCAGCAACCACTTGCGATCAATGGTGTTTGATCGTTAATTCGACGACGCGGTTTGTCGCCTGCCCCCGACACTCCCGCCTGAACCGCTGCACCTCACGTAGCGCATGACGGGAGACACACACATGCCCGACTGATCGCACTGATCCTGCTCGCGCTGATCGGTTACGTCCTGCTCAAGACCGCCGAAGGCGCGCGCGGTCGTCAACCGCCGCCCACGGCCCGCAACCGTCCTGACCGACCGGGAACGCATCATGCTCACGCTCAAAGACCTCGAACACCTGCTCAAGCCCTATCCGCCGTTGACCGGCAGATGGACTGTCTACGCCTGCCGGGCCTGTGGCGAGGAATACGGGATCGATGTCCGGGTGGAACGCATGCCCGTGCTGCCGAGCCTCGTGTCGAACCGCTGCCCGTATTGCAGTTCGACAGACGTTCACGCCACGGGCATGCAGATACATGACTGATCCGTTGTACCCCGTCACCACCTACTGGAGATACGATGCATGAACACAGAACAGACCACACCGACAGTAGCCGGCCATGGCGATCAGACGACGAATTTGCGCCTCATCAGAGAGCTGACCGAATTGCTCGAAACTCAGCGTCCGAATTTGTCCGACGGTGAACTCCTCGACGCGCTCAAAGCACGCATCGCAGAATACGAACCGAACCGTGATGACGCGGAGGCCGACGGCTCATCTGATATTGACGCCCTGCAGGCCGACCTCGACGCCTTGGATGGCTTGCG
>CAVVUY010000008.1:0-6629 GCA_963751375.1 uncultured Gammaproteobacteria bacterium | reverse complement strand
CCTCTGATTCTGTCTCCCACGCGGACATCTTCATTCATCCCATTGCTGTAAGATTCAAACAGATCGGCAAAGCTCTCTTCTTCAACGCCGTTTTCTTTGGCCTGATCGTCAGTCATGTCCATTTCTCCCTAAAAAGGCATTTTTCCCGGACCTGGACGAGGATTGTCCCGATTCAGGTAGCCAAAAGGACCACACTCTAGTATGGTGTTCCATTCGGCCGGTCCGAGGGAGTTTAATCCAAAAGGGGGGATTAGACAATCTATTTTATTTCTACCCAGAGAGTGACCTGTTTGCCTGACTCTCTCCACAGGTGAGCGCGGGCACTCACGAAAAGGCCTGGAATGGGTCATGACGCACAATACACCCTGGTCGAGGATAAGCGTGACCTCGGCCGGATAGCCCTCGAGCTTGAGGGAGAAAAGGCGATCGGTGTGGATATCGAGGCAGACTCCATGTTTCACTATCAAGAAAGGGTCTGCCTTCTGCAGATTGCCACACCCACCCGGAATTTGGTGGTCGATCCGCTGGCCGTGGGGGACCTTTCTCCTCTGGCTCCTCTGTTCGCGAGTTCCCGGACGCAGAAGGTCTTCCATGGGGGCGACTTTGACATCCGATCCCTTCACAGAGACTTCACCATAGAGGTCCGGTCCGTTTTTGACACCCAGATTGCGGCACGATTTCTCGGTTTAAACCTTCGGCCATCGCTCCCGGAGCGCCGATGTTCACGGCCAAGGGCATGCAGGACATTCCCGTGCCACGCGCACTGACGACGGCGGAGGTCCGCCAGACCGTAGCCGACTTTCGCCGTGCCGCACGTTGTGCGATCGAGGCTGGAGCTGACGGTGTCGAAATCCACGGTGCGAATGCGTACTTGATACAACAGTTCTTCGCGCCGAGCGCAAACGCCCGCGTGGACGAATATGGAGGTTCGATCGAGAACCGTTCCCGATTCGCCATAGAGGTTGCCACCGCAGTCTGCGAGGAGATTGGTGCAGATCGCACAGCGATCCGTCTATCGCCTGGCGCCGTGATGTGGGGCATTGACGAGGGAGATCAGGGGCCGGACCTCTATCGCTACCTCATCGGCGAACTCAATAAGCTGGGGTTGGCCTACGTGCATATCGCGCACATGGGCAATGAGGCCCTGTTAACGGATATACGCAGGCTGTGGAAAGGGGTTCTGATCATCAATCGCGCGGACCGCGCGCGCGAACAGATCGGAGCAGACGTCGCCTCGGAGCTGGCCGATTTGGAAGCCTATGGTCGATTTGTGCTGGCAAATCCGGATTTCATCGCCAGGCTGAAATCCGGGGCGCTAATGAACGCCGCCGATCGAAGTTCCTTCTTCGGTGGTACGGCACAAGGCTACACCGACTATCCCGCGTTGGGCACAGAAGCAAGCGCATGAAGTGAGACCGCTTTCGGATGAAGACCAACGCCTAAAGTGCAGACGTGAGCACCCCGGAGGCGATGTAAGTTTGGAGACTGTGCGGACCCAGCAGCACACATTCAATGTGGCGGATTCCAGCATAAAGCAGTCGCTCGAATGATCGTTCTGTGGGAACGTCGAGCGGCTGCTTTTGGCCGAGGGCGTAAGTAAGCGCGTTGCCGAGAGAAGATCGTTCCGCACCGGCTAGTGCGATCAAGCACCGACTATAGGAAGTGGCGTGCATTGGATAGTGGCGTGTAGCTGGCAGCGGTACTGCTCGGGCCCGAAAAGAAACTGCCCCGACCTTCTAATCAGCAAACACCACGGTACGGTTCCCATGCAGGAACACCCGCTTTTCGATGTGATACCTGATCGCCCGCGCCAGGGTCTGGCTCTCGATGTCCTGGCCCCTGGCCACCAGATCCTCCGGATAGTGGCTGTGATCGACCGTCTGCACGCCCTGGGTGATGATCGGCCCCTCGTCCAGGTCGGTGTTCACGTAATGCGCGGTCGCGCCGATCAGCTTCACGCCGCGGCCCAGGCCTGATGATAGGGCTTGGCGCCCTTGAAGCCGGGCAGCAAGGAGTGATGGATGTTGATCGCCCGGCCGTCCAGCCTCGGCGAGTTCCGGCGACAGCACCTGCATGTAGCGGGCGAGCACGACCAGTTCACAGTCGTGCTCCTTGAGCAGCGCCCAGATACGGGTTTCCTGCTCGGGTTTGGTCTCCGGCGTGATCGGGAGGTGAACATAGGGTATGCCGTGCCACTCCGCCAGGGGCTGCAGATCCGGGTGATTGGAAATGATCAGCGGGATGTCGACGGCCAGCTCGCCGGTACGATAGCGATACAGCAGGTCGTTCAGGCAGTGGTCGTACCTGGACACCAGGATGGCGACGCGCGTGCGGTGATCCGGCGCGGTCAGCTCCCATTGCATGTCGAATTCCGCGGCGCGCGATTCGAACAACTCCCGAAACCGGTCAATGATTCCTCGCCGTCGAGCGGCGCATTTCCACCGGATGCTAAAGCTCGCGGTGGCCCGGTCGTCAAGGATTCAATCGCCACGACGTAGTTCCGCGTTTCCGCCAGGCTGCGCGTGACCACGTCGACCGTACCCAGCCGGCTGGGGCACTGCGCGGTCAGAATCCAGAGCTTTTCCTTGGGTACCATATGCGTCCGCCCGTCAGCCTTCGGCAAGCTACGCCGCGGATTCGCCGGGCGCACCGATGCACACGCCGTATTCGCGCCCCGCTTCCACCAGCCAGCGCCAGATGTAGTCGGCGAAGCTGCGGCGCACCACCAGTTCCCACTGCTGCGCATCCAGGCGCCGCAAAATCGCCTGCGATTTGGCGAATACCGTGGAGACGATCTTCCCCGGCGGGAAATTGGCTTCATGCACGTCGTAGGAGCAGCTCTTCATCAGCACCGAGACGGCTTCCGGGCCGGACAGGCGCAGCAAGGTCTGCCCGCCAGTGACGTTGACGACGGAATAGTGTCCGGAGAGGCTTTCCCGCAGTTTCGTTTCCATCTCGAAGGCCTGCTCGCCGGGCCCGGTCAGCAGCCATTCGTCCGGCGCGAGCCAGCCCAGCGACCACTCCCCGTTCGTCGCGCTCTGCAGTGCGGTCGGAAGCGTCATGCCGGTGGCCTTCTGCACGCCGTCGCCAAACGCCTGATCGTTGGCGTTGCCGCGCAGTATGAGATGACTGTGCAACCCTTCCTCCCAAAGATACACGCCGTGCGTAGTCCCGTCGGCCGGAGCGGCCTGTCCGGCCTGCCGGTACAGAGGACTACGTGCCGGGACGTCGCCCTGCGGAAGCTGATCCATGACGGCGATCTTACCGGTAAGCTCAGACATTCTGGCGGTCCCCCTTGGGATCGAAAAACACGGTGCTGCAGATCTCGGCCTCGATCACGGAACCGTCCGGAAGTGGATAATGGACGGTCTCGCCCATGCGCTGATGACCGTTGCGGATCAGTCCCATGGCAATGGAGCGGCCGAGATTGGCGCTGTAGTAGCTGGAGGTGACGTGCCCCAGCATGCGCATCGGCTTGGGCTGGTTCGGGTCGTCCACGGCCTGCGCGCCTTCGGGCAACACGAACTCCGGGTCGCGGGTCTTGAGCCCGACCAGTTGCTTGCGGTCCTCGCGCGCGCAGTCCTCGCGCTGCATGCCGCGCTTGCCGATGAAGCTGAACGGCTTGTCCTCCTTGACCGCCCAGGCCATGCCCAGATCATAGGGATGCACGGAGCCATCGGTGTCCTGGCCGACGACGATGTAGCCCTTCTCGGCGCGCAGCACGTGCATTGTCTCGGTGCCGTAAGGCGTCATGTCGACTTCGCGCCGTCGCCCAAGCGCCTCCCACACGGCCGGGCCATAGTTGGCCGGCACGTTGACCTCGTAAGCCCAGCTCGCCGGTGAAGCTGACCCGGAACAGCCGCGCGGGGACGCCCGGCCCCGGCCCTGCGCACGCCATGAGCGTGAAGCCGTCCGCGTCCATCTCGATCCCGTCGACCAGCGGCGCCAGCAGCTTGCGCGCGTTGCGGCCCCTGCACGGCGATCAGCGGCCCAGTGCTCGGTCACGGAGGTCAGCCACACCTCCAGCTCCGGGAATTCGGTCTGCAGATAGTCCTCCAGCCATGTGCAGCACCGCCGCCGCCCCGCCGGTGGTGGTGGTCACAGGAAGTGGTTCTCGGCCAGGCAGCGAGGTTACGCCGTCGTCGATCACGATGCCGTCCTCGTTGCAGCATCAGGCCGTAGCGGCATCGCCCGACCGCGAGCTTGGCCCAGGCATTGGTGTAGATGCGCCCCAGGAAGGCGGCGGCATCGGGGCCGCTGATCTCGATCTTGCCCAGGGTGGAGGCGTCCAGCATGCCGATCGCTCTCGCGCATCGCGCGGCATTCCCGCGCCACCGCCTGCCGCATGTTCTCGCCCGGCGCGGGAAGTACCGGGCCGCTTCCACTGGCCGACATCCTCGAACACCGCGCCGTGCGACACATGCCCAGTCGTGCATCGGGGTCTGCCGCATCGGCTCGAACAGGGCTCGCGGCGCTGCCGCCGCGCAGCGTGCCGAAGGTCACCGGGGTATAGGGGGGCGGAAGGTGGTCTGCCCGACTGCGGCAGGGCGGCCCAGGGCCCGGCGACGATCGCCATGCGCGTTGATGTTGCCGAGCTTGCCCTGGTCGGTGGCGATGCCCGTGGCCGTGTAGCGCTTGACGTGCTCGATCGACCGGAAGCCTTCGCGCACCGCAAGCTGCGATATCCGCGCGCGGTGACGTCGTGCTGGAAGTCCACGAACTGCTTCGGCGCCCGGCTGGCCGGCTTCTGGTGCGGTATGTAGAACAGCGCCATGGGCGCGCCCTCGGCCATTTCCTCGACCGCCGGGCTGTCCGGCGCCTGCGCTTCGAAGCCGGCCTTTGCGGCCGCCTCGGCACCGATACGGGCACCTTCGCGCAGGCAGTCGGCCAGGCCGTAGGTGCCGGCGACGGCGCCGGCGACGAGCTGGCGCTGCAGGGTTTCGCCGGGCACGAAACCGATGATGTCGTCGCGCCATACCGGACGGCTGCCGGTATGGCAGGACAGATGCACCACCGGGCTCCACCCGCCCGAACTCGCCAGGATGTCGCATTCCAGCACCCGACCCTCGTCGGTGACGCGTTCGCCGGCCGCATCGATCCCGGCGACCAGCGCCCCTTCGACCCGCCGCACGCCGCGGGCTTCGATCACCGCGCTCGCCGGCATTACGGTGATACCGCGGCGGCGCGCCTCGTGCTGACAGGCCCCGTTGGGGTTCGCGCGGGTGTCGACGATGGCGACCACCTCGCGCCCCGCATCCTGCCAGTCGAAGGCGGTGCGATAGGCGTGGTCGTTGGTGTGTCATCAGCACCAGGCGCCGGCCGGGAGCGACCGCATAGCGATTGATGTACGTCGATACGGCCGAGGCCAGCATGCAGCCCGGGACGTCGTTGTTGGCAAACACCAACGGACGTTCGTGGGCGCCGGCGGCGAGCACCACCCAATCGGCGCGCACGCGGTGCATGCGCTGGCGCGCGCGGCCTCCGGAGCGCGATCGCCCAGGTGATCGGTGCAGCGCTCGTGCAGCGTGAGGAAGTTATGATCGTGATAGCCGTTCGCGGTGGTGCGCGGCAACAGCGTCACCTTGCCGCTGGCCTCGAGCTCGTCGAGCACTTCGCGCACCCAGTCCGCCGCCGGTTTGCCGTCCACGGTTTCCCGGCCGGACAGCAGCGAACCGCCCATTTCCGCCTGCTCGTCGACCAGGATCACGCGCGCGCCGGCGCGCGCCGCGGCCAAGGCTGCAGATAAACCGGCCGGCCCTGCGCCGACCACCAGTACGTCGGTATGCCGGTTCATGTGATCGTAGGCATCGGCATCCGCCTCGCGCGGCGAACGCCCGAGGCCCGCGGCCTTGCGGATGTACTCTTCGTAGGTCTTCCAGGCCTTCGGCGGCGAAATGAAGGTCTTGTAGTAGAAGCCGGGGGGCATCAGGCCGCCGGCCACTCTGTAGACCGCGCCCATGGCGTCGAACGACAGACTGGGCCAGCCGCTGGTGGGCGACTACCAGACCCTCGAATATCTCCTGCTGGGTCGCGCGTACGTTGGGCTACGGGTGGCTCGCCGGCGCCCAGCTGAAAGACGGCGTTGGGCTCCTCGGCTCCGGCGCTCACGATGCCGCGCGGACGGCCGTACTTGAAGCTGCGGGCGACCACGTCCACGCCGTTGGCCAGCAGCGCCGAGGCCAGCGTGTCGCCGGGTAGCCGTCATAGGTCTGGCCGTCGAAGCTGGAACTGCACGGGCTGGCTGCGATCGATGCGCCCGCCCGCTGGAAGTCGATTGTCCTGCATGATGGCTCGCTCTTCAGGGCTGCTGGGTGTGGGACGGGGAGACGACCTTTGGCGCCGCACCCATCGGATAGGTTTCCAGGATCTGGTAGGTCGCGGTGTCGCGCGTCACGTTGAAGAACTTGCGACAGCCGGCGGCGTGTACCCACAGTTCGTGGTGCAGGCCGCGCGGATTGTCCCGGAAATACAGAAACTCGCCCCATTCCTCGTCCGTGCAGGCATCCGCATCGGGCGGACGCGCCAGATTGGCCTGCCCCTTGGGATGGAACTCCTCCTCGGATCGGTGTTCGCCACAGTACGGGCAATAGATGTGCAGCATGTCGCGCTCCTCGGTCAGTGCGCCACGC
>CAVVUY010000007.1:0-78700 GCA_963751375.1 uncultured Gammaproteobacteria bacterium | reverse complement strand
CACCGAGCGCATCCTGTTCTACACCGGTGTCTCGCACAAGATCGGCGAGGTGCACGAAGGTGCGGCCGTGATGGACTGGATGGAGCAGGAGCAGGAGCGCGGCATCACCATCACTTCCGCTGCCACGACCTGCTTCTGGCAGGGTATGGATCGCCAGTTCCCTCAGTATCGCGTCAACATCATCGATACCCCCGGACACGTCGACTTCACCATCGAGGTGGAGCGTTCGCTGCGCGTGCTCGACGGCGCGTGCGCGGTGTTCTGTGCGGTTGGCGGTGTTGAGCCGCAGTCGGAAACCGTGTGGCGCCAGGCCAACAAGTATCACGTGCCGCGCATGGCGTTCGTCAACAAGATGGACCGCGCCGGCGCCAATTTCCTCAAGGTCGTGGAGCAGATCCGCACCCGTTTGGGCGCCACCCCTGTGCCGGTGCAGCTGCCGATCGGCGCCGAAGAGGATTTCAAGGGCGTCGTCGATCTGGTGCGTATGCAGGCGATCTACTGGAACGACGCCGACATGGGTATGACCTACGAGGCGAAGGAGATTCCCGCCGAGTTGGCCGATCTTTGCGCCGAGTGGCGTGAAAAGATGCTCGAGGCCGCTGCCGAGGCGTCCGAGGAGCTGATGGAGAAGTACCTCGAAGAGGGCGATCTGTCCGAAGAGGAGATCCGTCAGGGGCTGCGTACGCGTGCGCTGGCCAACGAGATCGTGCCCACCTTGTGCGGCTCCGCGTTCAAGAACAAGGGCGTGCAGGCGATGCTCGACGCGATCATCTACTACATGCCGAGCCCGACCGACGTGCCCGCTATCCGCGGTCATCTGGACGATGCGGCCGAGACCGAGGCGCTGCGCCATTCCAGCGACGAAGAGCCGTTCGCCGCGCTGGCCTTCAAGATCGCGACCGACCCTTATGTCGGTTCGCTTGACCTTCTTCCGCGTGTACTCCGGCGTCATCAATTCCGGCGATACGGTGCTCAATCCGGTCAAGAGCAAGCGCGAGCGCATCGGGCGCATCCTGCAGATGCATGCCAACTCCCGCGAGGAGATCAAGGAAGTGCGTGCGGGCGATATTGCCGCTGCGGTCGGCCTTAAGGACGTCACCACCGGCGACACGCTGTGCGACACGAACAATGTCATTACGCTCGAGCGCATGGAGTTCCCCGAGCCCGTTATCTCGGTGGCGGTGGAGCCCAAGACCAAGAGCGATCAGGAAAAGATGGGTATCGCGCTGTCCAAGCTGGCGCAGGAAGACCCGTCGTTCCGCGTGCATACCGACGAGGAATCCGGTCAGACGATCATCTCCGGCATGGGCGAGCTCCATCTGGAAATCATCGTCGACCGTATGAAGCGCGAGTTCAAGGTCGAGGCCAACGTCGGCGCGCCGCAGGTGGCCTATCGCGAAACGATCCGCAAGAGCGTCGAGCAGGAAGGCAAGTTCGTGCGCCAGTCGGGCGGTCGAGGCCAGTACGGTCATGTGTGGCTGCGGATCGAGCCGCAAGAGGCCGGCGTCGGCTACGAGTTCGAGAATGCGATCGTCGGTGGTGTCGTTCCGAGGGAGTACATCCCGGCGGTGGACAAGGGCATCCAGGAGCAGATGCAGAACGGCGTGCTGGCCGGTTATCCGGTGGTCGATATCAAGGTCACGCTGTTCGACGGCTCGTACCATGATGTCGACTCGTCGGAAATGGCGTTCAAGATCGCGGGTTCCATGGGCTTCAAGGAAGGTGCGTTGAAGGCCTCGCCCGTGCTGCTCGAGCCGATCATGAAGGTTGAGGTGGTGACGCCGGAAGAATACATGGGCGACGTCATGGGCGACCTTAACCGCCGTCGTGGTCTAGTGCAGGGCATGGAGGACACTGTGTCCGGCAAGATCATCCGCGCCGAGGTGCCGCTGGCCGAGATGTTCGGCTATGCCACTTCGCTGCGTTCGGCTACGCAGGGCCGTGCGACGTACTCGATGGAATTCGAGAAATACGCCGATGCGCCCAACAACATCGCGGAAGCCGTCATCAAGAAGGCTTCTTGATAGCGGCTCGCACTGAATAGCATTTATTCACCGGATTTTTGGAGAGGATAGACTCGTGGCCAAGGAAAAGTTTGAGCGTACCAAGCCGCACGTAAACGTGGGGACGATCGGTCATGTTGACCATGGAAAGACGACGCTGACGGCGGCGCTGACCAAGGTGATGGGTGAGGCCCATGGCGGTGAGTTCAAGGCCTACGACCAGATCGACAATGCGCCTGAAGAGCGCGCACGCGGCATCACGATTGCGACCGCGCACGTCGAGTACGAGTCGGACGCGCGGCACTACGCGCACGTGGACTGCCCCGGACACGCCGACTACGTCAAGAACATGATCACCGGTGCGGCGCAGATGGATGGCGCGATTCTGGTGTGCTCGGCCGCTGATGGCCCGATGCCGCAGACGCGCGAGCACATTCTGCTGGCTCGCCAGGTGGGCGTGCCGTACATCGTGGTGTACCTGAACAAGGCCGACATGGTGGACGACGCCGAGCTGCTGGAGCTGGTGGAGATGGAAGTGCGCGACCTGCTGTCGAGCTACGACTTCCCCGGCGACGACACCCCGATCGTGACGGGCTCGGCGCTCAAGGCGCTCGAAGGCGACCAGAGCGAAATTGGCGTTCCGTCGGTGCTCAAGCTGGTCGCGGCGATGGACGACTACATTCCCGAGCCCGAGCGTGCGATCGACGGCGCGTTCCTGATGCCGATCGAAGACGTGTTCTCGATCTCCGGTCGTGGCACCGTGGTGACGGGTCGCATCGAGCGCGGCATCGTCAAGGTGGGTGAGGAAGTCGAGATCGTCGGCATTCACGACACCGTGAAGACCACCGTGACCGGCGTCGAGATGTTCCGCAAGCTGCTCGACCAGGGTCAGGCGGGCGACAACGTCGGCGTGCTGCTGCGCGGCACCAAGCGTGACGAAGTCGAGCGTGGCCAGGTGCTGTGCAAGCCCGGTTCGATCAAGCCGCACACCAAGTTCGAGGCCGAGGTTTACATCCTGTCCAAGGACGAGGGTGGTCGTCACACGCCGTTCTTCAACGGCTACCGTCCGCAGTTCTACTTCCGCACGACGGACGTGACCGGATCGTGTGATCTGCCTGAGGGCACCGAGATGGTGATGCCGGGCGACAACGTGGCGATGACGGTGTCGCTGATTGCGCCGATCGCGATGGAAGAAGGTCTGCGCTTTGCGATCCGCGAAGGCGGCCGCACTGTCGGCGCCGGCGTCGTCGCTAAGGTCATCGAGTAAAACGGCCGGAAACGGATGTCGATTGTTTAGGGGCGCCAAGGCGTCCCCTGTGTGGAGTATTGAGAAATGGCTTCGAGTCAAAGAATCCGTATCCGTCTGAAGGCCTTCGATCATCGCCTGATTGATCGTTCCGCCAGCGAGATCGTGGAAACAGCCAAGCGCACCGGCGCGCGGGTCAAGGGCCCGATTCCGCTGCCGACCCGCAAGGAGCGCTACACCATTCTGGTTTCGCCACACGTCAACAAGGACGCGCGAGACCAGTACGAACTGCGTACCCACAAGCGTTTGATGGATATTCTCGACCCGACGGACAAGACGGTCGACGCGCTGATGAAGCTCGATTTGGCTGCGGGCGTCGATGTGCAAATAAGGCTTAACTAAAGATCATTTATCTGTCATAATGCGCGGCTTTCCGTAGCCCGACAGGAAGCGTGTCTGTCGGGCTACGTGATTCAGAACGAAATGCGGGCTTTACCGCGTGTGGAACTAGAGGTGGCGTGATGTCAATCGGATTGGTCGGGCGCAAGCTGGGTATGACCCGCGTCTTTACCGAGGAAGGCGTGTCTATCCCGGTGACCGTGATTCAGGCTGAGCCCAATCGGGTGACTCAGATCAAGGTGCCCGAGGTTGATGGCTATGCGGCGCTGCAGGTGACTGCCGGCGAGCGTAAGTCGTCCCGTGTGACCAAGCCGCTTGCCGGACACTTCGCCAAGGCGAACGTGGCAGCCGGTCGCGGCCTCTGGGAATCGCGTGTAGAGCTCGATGAGCTTGAGGGCGTTGAGCCGGGTGCGGAAATTACCGTAGAACGTTTCGCGGCCGGTCAGGTCGTCGACGTGGCGGGCGTGAGCAAGGGCAAGGGCTTTGCGGGCACGATCAAGCGCCACCATTTCCGTGGCCAGGATCGTACGCACGGCAACTCCCTGTCGCACCGTGTGCCGGGCTCGATCGGCCAGAATCAGACCCCAGGACGTGTGTTCAAGGGTAAAAAAATGGCGGGCCACATGGGTAACGTCCGCGTCACTGCGCAGAATCTCGAAGTGGTGCGCGTCGACGCCGAACGCAATCTGATTCTCATCAGGGGCGCCGTACCTGGCGCGGCTGGCGGTGATGTGATTGTGCGCCCAGCAGTCAAGCAGAAGGGTTAAGGACATGGAGCTTCAAGTTCACGGCAGCGGAAAGGCCATCAGCGTGTCAGATGCGCTGTTTGCCCGCGACTTCAATGAGTCGCTCGTGCATCAGGCCGTGGTCGCGTACATGGCGGCCGGGCGTTCGGGCACCAAGGCGCAGAAGTCGCGCGCCGAAGTCCGCGGTGGCGGCATCAAGCCTTGGCGCCAGAAGGGCACCGGCCGTGCGCGTGCCGGCAGCATTCGCAGCCCGATCTGGGTTGGTGGTGGGCGTGCCTTTGCGGCCAAGCCGCGCAGCTACGCGCAGAAGCTTAACAAGAAGATGTATCGCGCAGCGATGCGCTCGATCTTCTCCGAGCTGGCGCGTCAGGATCGCATTCTGGTGGTCGAGTCGTTCGAGCCTGAGGCGCCCAAGACCAAGGCATTCCTCGCGGCGCTCGACGGTGTCAGCGATGTGCGGAATGTGCTGATCGTTGTGGCTGAGCCTACCGAGGCGCTGTGGCTGGGTGCGCGTAATGTCCCGCACGTGGGTCGTGAGCGACGTTGCTGGTCTTGATCCGGTGAGTTTGGTGGGTCATGAGCGCGTCATCGTGACGGTGGATGCGCTCAAGCAGATCGAAGAGAGGCTGGCATGAATCAGGATCGTTTGATGCAGGTGTTGGTTGCGCCGCACGTGTCGGAGAAATCCGCCGGCTTGGCCGAGGCCAAGACGCAACATGTGTTCAAGGTCGTGCCCGATGCCACCAAGCTCGAGATCAAGAAGGCCGTCGAGCTGATGTTCAGCGTCAAGGTCGCTGGCGTCCGTGTGGTCAACATGCGCGGCAAGAGCAAGACCTTCGGTCGCAGGCCCGGACGCCGCAACGATTGGCGCAAGGCCTATGTCACCCTGGCCGAGGGTCAGGACATAGACTTCGGCGGCGCCGAGTGAGGAGAGGTTAGCTAGTCATGGCAATTGTCAAAGCAAAGCCCACCTCTGCGGGGCGTCGTTTCCAGGTTCGCGTGACGCGTGAAGGTCTGCACAAAGGTGCGCCGCATGCGCCCTTGGTGTCCAAGCAGTCCAAGAAAGGCGGTCGCAACAACCAGGGTCGCGTGACTCAGCGCCATCAGGGCGGTGGTCACAAGCAGTTGTACCGCACGATCGACTTCAAGCGCGACAAGGATGGGATCCCCGGCCGTGTCGAGCGTCTTGAGTACGATCCGAACCGTAGCGCGCACATCGCGCTGGTGCTGTACCGCGACGGCGAGCGCCGCTATGTGATCGCGCCCAAAGGTGTGCAGGTCGGCGATCCGATGCTGTCCGGTGCCGGTGCGCCCATCAAGGCGGGCAATGCGTTGCCGCTGCGCGCGATCCCGGTTGGTACCACGGTGCACTGCATCGAGTTGAAGCCCGGCAAGGGCGCGCAGTTGGCGCGTTCTGCTGGTACTTCGGCGCAGATCGTGGCGCGCGAGGGTGCTTATGCAACGATGCGTCTGCGCTCCGGCGAAATGCGCAAGGTGCCTGCCGAGTGCCGCGCTACGGTTGGCGAAGTGAGCAACTCCGAGCACAGCCTTAAAAAGTTCGGTAAGGCTGGCGCCAAGCGTTGGATTGGTATCCGCCCGACGGTTCGCGGTACCGCCATGAATCCGGTCGATCATCCGCACGGCGGTGGTGAAGGCCGTAACTTCGGTCAGCATCCGGTCACCCCTTGGGGTGTTCCGACCAAGGGTTACAAGACCCGTAACAACAAGCGCACGGACAAGTACATCGTCCGTCGCCGGAATGCGAAGTAAGGGGTAGGCCTGTGCCACGTTCGATCAAGAAGGGTCCGTTTGTTGACCACCACCTGATTAAGAAAGTCGACGAGGCGGTCGCGGCGAACAGCCGTCGTCCGATCAAGACTTGGTCGCGCCGCTCAATGATTCTGCCGCAGATGATCGGTTTGACCATCGCGGTGCATAACGGTCGCCAGCATGTTCCCGTGCTGGTGTCGGAAAACATGGTCGGGCATAAGCTCGGCGAGTTTGCGGCGACGCGTACCTTCAAGGGTCACGTGGCCAACAAGAAGGCGAAGTAAAGAGGTTGCCATGGAAGTCGCAGCAAGACTGAGGTACGCCCGAATCTCGCCCCAGAAGGCGCGGCTCGTGGCCGATCAGGTGCGTGGAATGCCGGTTGAAAAGGCTATCCAGCTCCTAACGTTTAGCCCTAAGAAAGCCGCTGGCCTGATCCGCAAGGTTCTGGAATCGGCGATCGCCAACGCTGAGCACAACGAAGGTGCGGATGTCGACGAGCTGCAGGTCAGCAGCATCTACGTTGATGAGGCGCCGACGCTGAAGCGCATGCATGCCCGGGCCAAGGGCCGCGGCAATCGCATCATCAAGCGTACGAGCCACATCACCGTCAAGGTCGGCGAGCGCTAAGGGAGCACGGATATGGGACAGAAAGTACATCCGACGGGTTTCCGTCTTGGCATAGCCAGCGACTGGACCTCGAAGTGGTATGCGCAGGGTCGCGCATATGCCGATCTGCTGAACAACGATCTCGAAGTGCGCGATTTCATCAAGCGCAAGCTGGCGCACGCTTCGGTCAGCCGTATCCAGATTGCACGGCCGGCCCGCGCCGCGGTGGTGACGATTCACACTGCACGCCCGGGTATCGTGATCGGCAAGAAGGGCGAGGACATTGAAAAGCTGCGCCGTGAAGTGGCCGAACGTATGGGACTTGAGCCCAATAACGTGAAGGTCAATATCGAGGAAGTGCGTAAGCCCGAGGTGGACGCGCAGCTGGTTGCGGAAGGCATCGCGCAGCAGCTCGAGAAGCGCATAATGTTCCGCCGCGCCATGCGTCGCGCGGTCGGTAACGCCATGCGCCTTGGCGCTCTCGGTGTGAAGGTCAACGTCGGCGGTCGTCTGAACGGCGCAGAAATCGCGCGTTCCGAGTGGTACCGCGAAGGCCGTGTGCCGTTGCATACCCTGCGCGCCGACATCGATTACGGCTTTGCCGAAGCACGCACAACCTATGGTGTGATCGGCATCAAGGTTTGGATTTACAAAGGCGACGTGTTCGGTCCGACCGCGGCACGTGGCGAAGCGCGCCAGGCGGCGGGTTGAGGAGTAGACGATGCTGCAGCCGAAAAGAACCAAGTTCCGCAAGCAGTTCAAAGGGCGCAACCGCGGCCTGGCCACGGTCGGCAGTGCGGTCAGCTTTGGTGAATACGGCCTGAAGGCTCTTGATCGTGGGCGCATCACCGCGCGTCAGATCGAGGCCGCACGTCGTGCCATGACTCGCCACATCAAGCGTGGCGGCAAGATCTGGATCCGCGTGTTCCCTGACGTGCCGGTCACCAAGAAGCCGCTTGAAGTGCGCCAAGGTAAGGGTAAGGGCAACGTGGAGTATTGGGTTGCCAAGGTGCTGCCCGGCAAGGTGCTCTACGAGATGGAAGGCGTAAGTGAAGAGATCGCCCGTGAGGCTTTTCGCTTGGCTGCTGCCAAGTTGCCGATCAAAACCACGGTCGTGACCAGGACGGTGATGTGAGATGAAAGTCGCAGAGCTGCGTGAGAAGAACGTTTCCGAACTGAACGACGAGCTGATCGAGTTGCGTCGCGCACAGTTCAATCTGCGCATGCAGAAGGGAACCGGTCAGCTTTCCAAATCTGACCAGGTCGGCAAGGTGCGCAAGGATATTGCTCGCATCAAGACCGTACTGAACGAAAAGTCGCGTGCAGGTGAGACGGCATGAGTGAGGAAACGAAGGTCCAGCGGTCGGTTACCGGTCGCGTGGTGAGCGACAAGATGGACAAGACGGTTACCGTGCTGATCGAGCGCATGGTCCGCCATCCTGTCTACGGCAAATACATCCGGCGTTCGACCAAGCTGCATGTTCATGACGAAGACAACAGCTGCCGTCTCGGCGATACCGTGCGTATCAGCGAAACGCGTCCGCTGTCGAAGACCAAGTCCTGGACGCTCGTCGAAGTTGTCGAGCGCGCTCAGTAAGCGCTGAAAGACTAGGAAAACAGCCATGATTCAGATGCAGACAGTATTGGATGTCGCCGACAACAGCGGCGCGCGCCGGGTGCAGTGCATAAAGGTGCTGGGTGGTTCTCACCGCCGCTATGCGAGCGTGGGCGACATCATCAAGGTGAGCGTGAAAGACGCGATTCCGCGCGGCAAGGTCAAGAAGGGCGAGGTTTACAGTGCGGTGGTCGTTCGTACCGCGCATGGTGTGCGCCGCCCCGACGGTTCAAAGATTCGCTTCGATGGCAATGCGGCGGTGCTGCTGAACAACCAGCTGCAGCCGATCGGAACGCGTATCTTCGGCCCGGTGACGCGCGAACTGCGTTCCGAGCGTTTCATGAAGATCATCTCGCTCGCACCCGAAGTGCTCTGAGCGGCGGAGGCAGGCAGTCATGCAGAGAATACGCAAAGGCGACGACGTGACCGTCATCGCAGGCAAAGACAAGGGTCGGCGGGGCACCGTGCTCAGCGTGCTGAGCAACGGCAAGATGCTGGTCCAGAACATCAACATGATCAAGAAGCACCAGCGCGGCAATCCGCAGCAGGGAACGCAGGGCGGTATCATCGAACGTGAGGCGCCGATTCAGGCCTCGAACGTGATGCTTTACAACCCGGCGACCGGCAAAGGCGATCGCGTTGGGTTCCGGGTACTCGAAGACGGGCGCAAAGTGCGCTTCTTCAAGTCCAACAACGAAGTGGTAGACGCGTAAGGTAGCGGCGATGTCCAGGCTAAAGGAAGTTTATCGGGAGCAGATCGTTCCGCAGCTCATGGAGCGCTTCAAATATCGAAGCGTCATGCAGGTGCCGCGGATCGAAAAAATCACGCTCAACATGGGCTTGGGCGAGGCCGTTGCTGACAAGAAGGTGGTCGAGCACGCGCTCAACGATCTCAGTCTCATCACTGGTCAGCGTGGCGTTGCGACCTTTGCGCGCAAGTCGATAGCGGGTTTCAAGATCCGTGAAGACTGGCCGATTGGTGCCAAAGTGACCCTGCGACAGGAGCGTATGTATGAGTTCCTGGATCGTCTGGTCAGTGTGGCGATGCCTCGTGTGCGCGACTTTCGCGGCGTAAGCCCGAAGTCCTTCGACGGGCGCGGTAATTTCAGCATGGGCGTCAAGGAGCAGATCATCTTTCCGGAGATCGACTACGACAAGATCGACGCTCTGCGTGGCATGGATATCGTCATCACGACCAGCGCCCGTACTGACGAGGAGGCGCGTGAGCTGCTTGCCGCCTTCAACTTCCCTTTCCGGACCTGAGGCAGAGAGGCACATGGCCAAGACTTCCATGATCGAGCGCGAGCGCAAGCGCAGTAAGCTGGTTGCCCGCTACGCTACCAAGCGTGCCGCGCTGAAGGAACTGATCAAGAACCCCGAGACGACCCATGAGGCGCGTCTTGAGGCCGTCGTCGCGCTGCAGAAGCTGCCGCGTGACACGAGCCCGGTGCGTCAGCAGAACCGCTGCCGTCTGACTGGTCGTCCGCACGGGTACTACCGCAAGTTCGGCCTGAGCCGAAACAAGCTGCGTGAGGCGACGATGCGTGGTGATGTGCCCGGCCTCAAGAAGGCGAGCTGGTAAAGAGGAATTCTGGAATGAGCATGACGGATCCGATCGCGGATATGCTGACCCGCATTCGTAACGGTCAGCAGGCGCACAAGGCAGAAGTGAATATGCCGGCGTCCAAGATGAAGCAGGCTGTAGCGGCCGTGCTGAAGGACGAAGGTTACATCGACGATTTTGTGGTCAGTGGCGACACCAAGCCGGTGATGAGCGTGACCCTGCGTTACTACCAGGGCAAGGGCGTCATCGAGCGTCTGGATCGCGTGAGTCGTCCGGGATTGCGCGTGTACAAGGCGCATGATGAGTTGCCGCGTGTGATGAACGGCCTGGGTGTTGCGATCGTTTCCACGTCGAAAGGCGTTATGAGCGACCGTGCGGCGCGCGCGTCGAATCAGGGCGGCGAAGTCATTTGCATCGTGGCCTAACGGGGACAGACGATGTCGAGAGTTGCAAAGAATCCGGTGAAGATCCCCAAAGGGGTCACGCTCACCGTTGAAGGAAACACCATCAAGGCCAAAGGCCCGAAGGGTGAGGGTGTCCAGGTCCTGCACGACGATGTGGTCGTGCGTGAGGATGACGGCACGCTGGTCTTCGCGCCGCGCGACGAGCAAGTCGAAGGGCTGGCCATGGTCGGTACGATGCGCGCTTTGACCCAGAATCTGGTGACGGGCGTCAGCACGGGCTACGAGAAGAAACTGGAACTGGTGGGCGTGGGGTATCGCGCGCAGGCACAGGGCAAGGTGCTGAACCTGACCCTGGGTTTCTCGCACCCTGTCGAGTACCCAGTACCGGAAGGCATTACGATCGAGACCCCGAGTCAAACCGAGGTTCTGGTCAAGGGCGCCGACCTGCAGAAGGTCGGTCAAGTGGCTGCGGAGATCCGCGCATACCGTCCGCCCGAGCCTTATAAGGGCAAGGGCGTCAAGTACGCGAATGAGAAGATCCTCCGCAAGGAAGCCAAGAAGAAGTAGGTCTCCAGACTATGGAAAAGAAAGAAGCCCGGCTGCGCCGCGCCAAGCGCGCACGCATGAAAATCCGCGAGTTGGGGGTTGCACGTCTGTGTATACACCGCACTCCGCGACACATTTACGCACAAGTGATCGCGCCGAACGGCTCCGAGGTCATTGCCTGCGCTTCGACGGTCGAGGCCGACGTACGTGGGGACCTGAAGGGCACCGGCAACATCGAGGCCGCTGCGGCGGTCGGTCGGTTGGTCGCGGATCGCGCGACGGCGAAAGGCGTCAGCAACGTCGCATTCGACCGTTCGGGGTTCCGCTACCACGGTCGTGTTAAGGCGCTCGCCGATGCGGCGCGCGAGAACGGACTTCAGTTCTAGGAAGGCAGGCGATGGCAACGAATATCGATAGCTCGACGAGCAACGACGGCCTGCAGGAAAAGCTGGTCACAGTCAATCGCGTCGCGAAAGTGGTCAAGGGTGGTCGGCAGTTCGGCTTCACCGCGCTGACCGTCGTCGGCGATGGCAACGGCCGCGTCGGCATGGGTTACGGCAAGGCGCGCGAAGTGCCTGCTGCGATCCAGAAGTCGTTGGAGAAGGCACGCAAGAATATGGTCAAGGTCGCGCTGCACGACGGTACGCTGCACTACGCAGCCACTGGTCGCCACGGTGCCGCCAAGGTCTACATGCAGCCGGCATCCGAAGGTACCGGCGTGATCGCCGGTGGCGCGATGCGTGCGGTGTTCGAAATGGCGGGCGTTCGCAACATCCTCGCCAAGTGTATCGGTACGCGCAATCCGGTTAACGCGATTCGTGCGACGCTAAACGGTCTGCAGGCGATAAGCTCGCCCGAGCAGGTGGCCGCTAAGCGTGGCAAATCGGTCGAAGAGATCCGAGGCTAGGACCATGGCGAACGACAACAAGCTTATCCGCGTGACCCTGCTGCGCAGCCTGATCGGCCGCGCAAAGTCCCATCAGGCATGCGCCCGTGGGCTGGGTCTGCGCCGTATCCGTCACACGGTCGAAGTGGCCAATACGCCCGAAAATCGGGGTATGGTGAACAAGATCAGTTACATGCTTAAGGTCGAGGAGGCCTGAGATGCGCCTTAACACGCTCAAGCCCGCAGCCGGCAGCCGGCCTGATCGCGTCCGGGTTGGCCGCGGTATCGGTTCCGGACTCGGCAAGACAGCCGGTCGTGGTCACAAGGGTCAGCACTCGCGTAGTGGCGGCTATCGCAAGGTCGGCTTCGAAGGCGGTCAGATGCCTATGCAGCGGCGCCTTCCGAAGGTTGGTTTCCGCTCGCGCATGCTCGGTAACACCGCGGAAGTTCGTCTGCACGAACTTGCCAAAATCGAAGGCGTTGTCGATCTGGCCGCATTGATCGCAGCCAACATCGTGCCGCAGCAGACCAAGCGCGCGAAGGTGATCGCCTCCGGCAAACTGGAAACGGCGGTGACGGTGCGTGGTCTGGCGCTGACCGCGGGTGCCAAGGCGGCGATCGAAGCCGCTGGCGGCAAGGTCGAAGAAGTCTGACATGGCGGCGGCCGGTGCGAGTCTCGGGGCCGGCGGCCTGGCGACGCTGGGGCGCTTTGCGGAGTTGCGCAAGCGCCTGGTGTTCCTGATCCTGGCATTGGTGGTCTACCGCGTCGGAACGTTTATTCCGGTGCCGGGGATCAATCCTGATGCTATGGCGCGCTTTTTCAGCCAGCACAGCGGTTCGATCCTGGGCATGTTCAACATGTTCTCGGGTGGTGCTTTGCAGCGCTTGAGCGTGTTCGCATTGGGTGTGATGCCATATATCTCGGCATCGATCATCATCCAGTTGCTGACCTCGGTGGTGCCGACGCTCGAGCAGTTGAAGAAGGAAGGCCAGTCAGGACAGCGCAAGATAACGCAGTACACGCGCTATGCGACGGTCGCGTTGGCGACCTTCCAGGCGATCGGCGTGTCGATGGCGCTGGAAGGGCAGCAGGTCGGCGGCATGTCCGTGGCAATCACGCCCGGTGTCGGTTTCATCTTTACCGCGACCGTGACTCTGGTGACCGGGACGCTGTTCCTGATGTGGTTGGGCGAACAGATCACCGAACGCGGGCTGGGCAACGGCATTTCGATGATCATTTTCGCCGGTATCGTGGCCGGTTTGCCGAACGCGGCCGGCGGCACCTTGGAGCTGGCCAGTACGGGCGAGCTTTCACCGGTGACGATCATCTTGCTGATAGCGTTGGCTATTGTGGTTACGGCGTTCGTTGTGTTTATCGAACGTGGCCAGCGGCGGATTACGGTTAACTATGCAAAACGCCAGGTGGGTCGGCGGGTCTACGCAGCACAGTCCAGCCATCTGCCGTTGAAGTTGAACATGGCCGGCGTGATACCGCCGATCTTCGCTTCGAGCATCATTCTGTTTCCGGCGACGCTGGGGCAGTGGTTCGGGCGTAGTCCTGGTATGCGCTGGCTGCAGGATCTGTCGACGACGTTGGCACCTGGGCAGCCGCTCTACGTGCTGTTCTACGCGGCGGCGATCATTTTCTTCGCGTTTTTCTACACTGCGCTGGTGTTCAATTCGCGGGAAACGGCTGACAACCTCAAGAAGGCGGGTGCGCTGATTCCTGGCATCCGGCCCGGCGAGCAGACCGGCCGATATATCGACGGAGTCATGACGCGGCTAACGGCGGTGGGGGCGATCTACATCACGCTCGTCTGTCTGCTGCCGGAGTTCCTGATTCTGTATTGGAACGTGCCGTTCTATTTCGGTGGTACGTCCTTGCTGATCATCGTTGTCGTGGTGATGGATTTCATGGCTCAGGTACAGGCGCATATGATGTCGCATCAGTACGAGGGCCTGATGAAGAAGGCGAACATGAAGGGTGGTCGCGGCGGCGCAATGCGCTGAAGGGCCCCGAGTAGAGGAACGTAGAAATGAAGGTTCGTGCGTCGGTAAAGAAACTCTGTCGTAACTGCAAGGTGGTCCGCCGTAATGGCGTGGTGCGCGTGATCTGCACCGATCCGCGTCACAAGCAGCGGCAGGGCTGAAGAAACACTATTGAAATGGACCGTGCAGGTGCGTACAATGCGCCGTTTTCGGTCTGCGTCTTGGAGAATTACTGAATGGCTCGTGTAGCGGGTGTCAATATTCCCGATCAAAAACACACGGTGATCGCGCTGACCGCCATTTACGGTGTCGGCCCCTCCCGTGCGCGGGATCTCTGTGCGGCCACCGGCATCCAGCCCGACGTGAAGGTCAAAGACCTCACCGAAGCTGAGCTTGAGGCTCTGCGTCAGGCGATCGGTCAGTTTGCGGTGGAGGGTGACCTGCGCCGTGAGGTCAGCATGCAGATCAAGCGTCTGATGGATCTCGGCAGCTACCGTGGCCTGCGTCACCGTCGCGGCCTGCCTGTGCGCGGACAGCGCACTCGCACCAATGCGCGCACCCGTAAGGGCCCGCGTAAGCCCATTCGCAAGTAAACTAATTTACGGACGTTTTAAGGCATATGGCTAAGGCTCCGGCATCGCGTGCGCGTAAGAAGACGAAGCGCGTCGTCACAGACGGCGTGGCGCACATCAACGCTTCGTTCAACAACACCCTCATCATGATCACCGATCGCCAGGGCAACGCCCTGTGCTGGGCGACTTCCGGGGGTTCCGGGTTCCGTGGCTCGCGCAAGAGCACGCCGTTCGCTGCGCAGGTTGCGGCTGAGCGCGCGGGTAATGCTGCGGCCCAGGAATACGGGCTCAAGAATCTCGAAGTGCGCGTTAAGGGCCCCGGCCCAGGCCGTGAATCCGCGGTGCGCGCGCTTAATAATGTCGGTTTCAAGATCACCAGTATCAATGACGTGACGCCGATCCCGCACAACGGCTGCCGGCCGCCCAAGCGCCGTCGCGTGTAAGGAGTCAGGACAATGGCAAAATACATTGGCCCTAAGTGCAAACTGAGTCGGCGCGAAGGCACCGACCTGTTTCTTAAGAGCCGCGCGCGTGGCTTGGAGTCGAAGTGCAAGCTGGACAAGATTCCCGGCCAGCATGGTGATCGCCGGACGCGTTTGTCCGACTACGCCGTTCAGTTGCGCGAGAAGCAAAAGCTGCGTCGTATCTACGGCGTACTCGAGCGCCAGTTCCGCAACTACTTCAAGAAGGCTGCGCAGCAGAAGGGCTCGACGGGTGAAAACCTGCTCAAGCTGCTGGAAGGGCGTTTGGACAACGTGGTTTACCGTATGGGTTTCGCGGTCACGCGTGCTGAGGCTCGTCAGCTGGTGAGCCACCGCGCAATTACCGTCAACGGCACGGTGGTGAACATTGCGTCGTACCAGGTTTCCGCTAACGACGTGGTTGCAGTCCGCGAGCGTGCCAAGAAGCAGATGCGCATCCAGGATGCGCTGACGCTGAGCGAACAGCTTGGTATGCCGGGTTGGCTGGAAGTGGACGCGAAGAAGATGGAAGGCGTTTTCAAGGCGCTGCCCGAGCGTTCCGATCTCCCGGCCGAGATCAACGAATCCCTGGTCGTCGAGCTGTACTCGAAGTAAGCCGCTCGGCATCACGTCGATCACAAGAGGTTCAAGATGCAGGCAAACGAATTGCTCAAGCCGCGTCATATCGACGTCCAGGCAATTTCACCGAATCACGCGAAGGTGGCTCTGGAGCCGCTGGAGCGCGGTTTCGGGCATACGCTGGGCAATGCCCTGCGCCGTATTCTGTTGTCGTCTATTCCCGGTGCAGCGGTCGTAGAGGCCGAGATCGAGGGTGTGCTGCACGAGTACACCGCGCTTGAAGGTGTGCAGGAAGACGTTGTCGAAATCCTGCTCAACCTGAAGGGTATCGCGATTCAGATGCAGGGCCAGGATCAAGCCGTGGTCACGCTGAAGAAGCAGGGCCCTGGCGTCGTCACCGCTGGCGATATCGCGTTGGCCAATGACATGGAGATCGTCAATCCCGACCATGTCATCGCCCATTTGACGCAGAGCGGCGAAGTGAACATGACGCTGACCGTGAACCGCGGTCGTGGCTACCAGCCGGCTTCCAGCCGCCGCAGTGCGGACAGCGAGGATCGCGCCATTGGCCGTCTGTTGCTGGACGCCAGTTTTAGCCCGATTCGCCGCGTCGCCTATTCGGTGGAGCGTGCTCGCGTCGAACAGCGTACCGATCTGGACCGCCTGGTCATCGAGCTCGAGACCAACGGTACCGTCGACCCCGAGGAAGTGATTCGGCGCGCGGCCACGATCCTGCAGAACCAGCTCGAAGTATTCGTGGATCTGCAGGGCGAAGAGCGTGGTGCCGCACCGGCCAGCAAGGTCGAGATCGACCCGATTCTGCTGCGTCCGGTCGACGAGCTGGAGCTGACGGTGCGTTCGGCCAACTGTCTCAAGGCCGAAAACATCTTCCACATCGGCGATCTGATTCAGAAGACCGAAGTGGAACTGCTCAAGACCCCGAATCTGGGCAAGAAGTCTCTGACCGAAATCAAGGACGTGCTTGCTCAGCATGGTCTGTCGCTCGGCATGAAGCTCGATAACTGGCCTCCGGCCGGTCTCAAGGATCAGAAGGCCTCGGCCTGAAGCGTTAGGAACTGAGTCATGCGCCATCGCAATATTGGAAGACAACTGAGCCGTAACAGCTCGCACCGCAAGGCAACTTTGCAGAGTCTGTCTGTCGCCCTGCTGAGCAACGAGGTTATCAAGACCACGCTGCCCAAGGCGAAGGAACTGCGTCGTGTCGCTGAGCCTTTAATCACCCTGGCCAAGCAAGACAGCGTGCATCGTCGCCGCCTTGCGTTCAGCCGCTTGCGGGACAAAGCCGTTGTCGGCAAGCTGTTCAGCGAACTGGGCCCGCGCTACGAGGCGCGTCCGGGCGGCTATCTGCGCATTCTCAAGTGCGGTTTCCGCGCTGGCGACAACGCGCCGATGGCGTTGGTCGAACTCGTGGATCGCCCCGAGGCGGACTGAGCCAGACGTAGTTGCAGAGAAAGGCCGGGCATGTCCCGGCCTTTTTCGTTTATGCGCCCATCACGGCTCCGGAGAGGGTGGCATGGCGATACATCTCATTACCGATTTCGGCTTGGAAGGACCCTATACGGGGCAGGTGCTAGCACGCTTGTACACCGATGCGCCGGAGGTCCCTGCATTCAGTCTGTTCGCCGATGCGCCCGCATTCGACTCCAGGCTATCCGCCTATCTAGTCGCCGCCTATGGCAAGGACACAGCGGCGGGCGACGTCCTGCTCTGCGTAGTCGACCCTGGGGTTGGGACTGACCGCGCTGGGCTGGCGCTGAATGCAGACGGGCGCTGGTTTGTCGGACCTGACAACGGGTTGCTTGCCATCGCTGCCAAGCAGGCGAGAGACGCCAACTGGTGGCGGCTCGATGGCCCCTCTTTGGAGGCGTCCGCAACGTTTCATGGGCGTGACTGGTTCGCGCCGGCGGCTGCGGCTATCGCGAGAACGGGCGAGGTGCCGGGGAAACGCTGTGACGGTCCGCCGGGCATCGGTGCAGAGTGGCCGACGGATTTGGCCGAAATCGTCTACATCGACCGCTACGGCAACGCAATGACCGGCTTGCGGGCCGATGGTGTGCCTGCTGAATGTCGATTCGACGTTTGCGGCACCCACGTGAATCCGGGCAGCGTATTCGCTGCGGCGCGTGCCGGAGTACCTTTCTGGTACCGCAACTCAAACGGTCTGGTCGAGATCGCGGTAAACAGGGGGCGGGCGGATATGCTTCCGGGGCTGGCGCTAGGTACGAGCGTGGCATATGCTGCGACTTGAGCTGAGGCGCTGGGCTGTAGGAGTAGATGCGTTTCGCGTGGCAGCTGTTTTATAAGAAATATCTGTTTAGGCAAAAACCACCTTATTGTTTTAAACTTTCAGGCGGCTGTCGTTCCCACGTGAATGACTTGGCTTGAACGCATGCTCCCCGGGCGCTGCGTTTACGATGGCGGCCAGGAAACCGAGACGCTGTGCCCGCAGCCGGCTTGCCAATAAGAAAACTGCATGGCCCGTTGGCCATGCCCTAACTGAACCCATGCCGCGGTGTGGCGGCATGCCATCCCGGGAAAAATCGAATAACCGCCAGCGAGTTCGAGTTTCAGTTCCAGGGTTTTCCGAGACCTATTGCTCGCGGCACCGAGGAGCGTGTAGGGGAACAGGATGGACGATCACTATACTTTCGAGGATTATCCCGCGTTCGTGGCGTGGCCGTGCTGCGCCAGTTGTTCCGCCAGAAACGAAGCGGGATGCTGTTCGCCGCGACTGATTCGAACCAGATGGCGCGCATCGAATTCCAGCAGGGGAACATCAGCGACGTCAATTTCATGCACAAGCGTGGCAGTGTGGCCCTGACGCTGCTTACGCGTATCCAGGCGGACGAGCGCGATTTTCGGGGGACGTGCTGAGCGAGGCGAACGGGCCGCGCGAACCCCTGGCACATACCGAGGATATTCTGGATTACCTCGACAAGGCGCAGCCGCTGCCGGCGCTGGCCGGGGGACGGAAGGAAAAGTTCACCGGTGCGGCACTGACGCCTGCTCACCGCGAGGTGCTTGAGGAAGTGTTGGCGGAACACATCGGCCCGGTCGCTGGCGTGATATGCGAGGAGCATTTCGCTTCGGCCGCAGACCTCGATAGCGCCCTGACCGCTCTGGCCGCGGAAATCGGCGACCGCGAGCACGCTGAGCGTTTCGTCGCGCAGGTTCAGGCGCGTTTGGGGAGCGCCTGAACAGGGTAAGCGTCAGGGACGCCGCTCAGAACGACGCCTCCTACCATTAGTTGGGGCGGTCCGCGCTTAGCGTCCGAGTAATGGGCGCAGAAACTGGCCGGTATACGATTCTGAGGTCGCAGCGACGGTTTCAGGTGTGCCCTGGGCAATGATGCGGCCGCCGCCGTCCCCGCCTTCGGGGCCGAGGTCGATCACCCAGTCCGCGGTCTTGATGACGTCTAGGTTGTGCTCGATCACGACCACGGTGTTGCCATGGTCGCGCAACTGATGCAGCACCTCGAGCAGTTGCGCCACGTCGTGGAAATGCAGCCCCGTGGTCGGTTCGTCGAGGATGTAGAGCGTACGTCCCGTCTCGCGTTTGGACAGTTCCTTGGCGAGCTTGACGCGCTGGGCTTCGCCGCCGGATAGCGTGGTGGCGCTCTGGCCGAGCGTGATGTAGGACAGGCCGACATCCATCAATGTCTGTAGTTTCCGCTGCACCAGCGGCACGTTGGCAAAAAATCCCAGTGCGTCCTCGACTGTCATGCCGAGTACTTCGTGGATGCTGCGTCCCTTGTAGAGCACGCCTAGCGTTTCACGGTTGTAGCGCTGCCCCTTGCAGACGTCGCAGGGAACATAGATGTCGGCCAGGAAGACCATCTCGACCTTGGTGAAGCCCTCGCCCTGGCAGGCCTCGCAGCGCCCGCCCTTGACGTTGAAGCTGAAGCGGCCGGGGTTGTAGCCGCGCGAGCGTGCTTCGGCAGTGCCTGCGAAAAGCTCGCGGATGGGAGTGAACAGGCCGGTGTACGTGGCCGGATTGGAGCGCGGCGTACGACCGATCGGGCTCTGATCGATGGCGACGATCTTGTCCAGATTCTCCAGCCCCGCGATCCGGTCGTAAGCTGCGGGCTCTTCCGCTGCGCCGTTGAAATGTCGTGCAAGCAGTCGGTGCAGCGTGTCGTTGATCAGAGTCGACTTGCCGGACCCGGACACGCCGGTTATACAGGTAAACAGCCCGAGCGGCAGTTCCAGGTCGACGTCCTTCAGGTTGTTGCCGCAGGCGCCCTGGAGTTTGAGTCGCGGTGCCGCGCCTGCTTCGCGTCGGTTCGTCGGGATCTCGATGCGGCGCCGTCCGGAAAGGTATTGCCCGGTGACGGAGTCGGCGTGTGTGGCGATGGCCTCAGGAGGACCCTCGGCGATGATGCGGCCACCATGGACGCCCGCTCCCGGGCCGACGTCGACCACGTGGTCGGCAGCGCGGATCGCGTCCTCGTCGTGTTCGACCACGATGACCGTGTTGCCGAGATCACGCAGATGGACGAGGGTGTCCAGCAGGCGCTGGTTGTCGCGCTGATGCAGGCCGATGGAAGGCTCGTCCAGCACGTACATGACGCCGACCAGTCCCGCGCCGATCTGGCTGGCCAGGCGGATACGTTGCGCTTCGCCGCCCGAGAGCGTTTCGGCGCTACGGGCGAGGGTGAGATAGTCCAGGCCGACGTTGACCAGGAAGCTCAGTCGGGCGGCGATCTCCTTGACGATTTTTTCGGCGATCTGGCCGCGACGGCCGGCGAGGTCCAGGTTCTGGAAGAAGGCCAGGGACTGCTCGATCGGCAGGTTGGCGATGTTCGGTATGGCCTTGTCGGCCACGAATACGTGGCGTGCAGCGAGGTTGAGTCGTCCGCCGCCGCAATCGGGACAGGAGCGTTCGGCGAGGTAGCGGGCGAGTTCCTCGCGTACCGCGCTGGACTCGGTTTCGCGGTAGCGGCGCGCCATGTTCGGCAGGATGCCTTCGAAGGGTCTCGCCTCGCCGCGGCCCGGGAGCGCTATTTTTTCCTCTCCGCTGCCGTTGAGAATGACGTCCCGTACTGTGTCCGGGAGCTGTTCCCAGGGCTCTTCCGGGTCGAAGCCATAGTGTGCCGCCAGAGCCTGTACCAGCCGGAAATAGTGCTCGTTGCGCCGATCCCAGCTGCGGATCGCGCCGCCTGCAAGGCTGACCTCGGGGTGCAATACGACGCGTGCGGGATCGAAGAACGACTGTGTGCCGAGGCCGTCGCAGCCCGGACAGGCGCCCACAGGGTTGTTGAAGGAGAACAGCCGCGGCTCCAGTTCGGCGATGGCGTAGCCGCAGACCGGGCAGGCATAGCGCGAGGACAAAACGATTTCCTCGCGTGTGGGCTCGTCCATGAAGCCCACGACGGCTATGCCGTCGCTGAGCTTGAGCGCGGTTTCGAATGATTCTGCCAGGCGCAGGCCGATGTCCTCGCGTACCCTGAGCCGGTCGACCACTACCTCGATGTCGTGCTTGCGCTTGGCGTCGAGGTCCGGCAGCGAGTCGAGTTCATGTACGGCACCGTCGACGCGCACGCGAATGAATCCCTGGCTGCGCAGGCCGTCGAGTATCTGCTGATGCTCGCCCTTGCGGCCGCTGACCACGGGGGCAAGCAGCATGATGCGCGCGCCTTCGGGCAGCGCGAGCACCTGGTCGACCATCTGGGTGACGGTCTGCGCTTCGAGTGGAAGATCGTGGTCGGGGCAGCGGGGGATGCCGACGCGCGCGTAGAGCAGGCGCAGGTAATCGTAGATTTCGGTGATGGTGCCGACCGTCGAACGCGGGTTGTGCGAGGTGGTTTTCTGTTCGATGGAAATCGCCGGCGACAGGCCCTCGATATAATCGATGTCGGGCTTTTCCATGACCGAAAGGAATTGGCGGGCATAGGCCGACAGCGATTCCACATAGCGGCGCTGCCCCTCGGCGAACAGCGTATCGAAGGCGAGCGAGGACTTGCCGGAACCGGACAGACCGGTGATGACGATCAGCTTTTCGCGGGGCAGATCGAGATCGACGTTTTTCAGATTGTGCGTGCGTGCACCGCGGATGCGGATGGCGTCCATGGAATACGCTCGTTGCAGCTGGGCCAGCCGAACATCTTACGGCTTATCGCAGGCTGACTGATAGCCTGAACTCGGGCCGGCGATGCGGTGCACGTCGAGAGTCGGCAGGCGTTGATCCGGCTTTCTCGCGCCCGTAAGCTGCGCCGGTGGGTATCGTTGGGGATATTTTCGGCTTGGATGCGGTCGAAACAGGCTCAGCCGCCGAGCGAAGTGTTTGCCAACGGCCGTTCGGGCCGCCACCAATCGGATACAGGAGCAAAGTTTGATGCAACGTAAGGCATCCGGATTCGACGACCGCATGTCGCCGCAGGAGAAACGCACCGCCTACTCGCTGGCGAGCATCTATATGGTGCGCATGCTGGGTCTGTTCATGATCCTGCCGGTGTTTACGCTCTATGGCTACGAACTGTCAGGCAACACACCGTTTCTGATCGGTCTGGCGATCGGCATATATGGTTTGACGCAGGCGATCCTGCAGATACCCTTCGGCATGCTGTCGGATCGCATCGGCCGCAAGCCGGTGATTTACATCGGTCTGGTCATCTTCGTGCTGGGCAGTGCGGTTGCGGCGATGTCGCATTCGATCTACGGCGTCCTCCTGGGGCGTGCGCTGCAGGGTGCGGGGGCGATTTCCTCCACCGTGATGGCGCTGGCCGCGGATCTTACGCGCGACGAACATCGCACCAAGATCATGGGCACGATTGGTCTGAGCATCGGTTTCGCCTTCAGCATCGGCATCATCGCAGGGCCGATTCTGAACGGCTGGATCGGCGTCGGCGGCATCTTCTGGCTGACCGCGTTGCTCGGCCTCGCCGCGATCGCCATTGCGGCGTGGATGGTACCCGCACCACAACACAGTCATCTGCACCGCGACACCGAGGTCGTACTCGGCAGTTTCGGCGAAGTGCTGCGCAACCCCGAATTGCTGCGGCTGGATCTGGGCATTTTCACCATGCAGTTCGTCCTCACCGCCAACTTCGTCATCCTGCCGGTGGTGTTGGCGAAAATGACCGGCCTACCGTCCGCAGAGCAATGGGCCGTGTACTTGCCCGTCATGTTGATCGCCTTCATCATCATGCTGCCGTTCGTGATCATCGCGGAGAAGCGGCGCAAGATGAAGTCGATCTTCGTGTCGTCCATCGCCCTGCTGGTACTGTGCGAACTGATGTATTTGTTCAGCGATCACTCGTTGTTCGAGATCATCGCGGTCATGCTGATCTTCTTCACCGCGTTCAATACCCTGGAGGCCACCTTGCCCTCGCTGGTGGCCAAGTTCGCGCCGCCTACCCGCAAGGGTACGGCCATGGGCGTCTATTCGACCTCGCAGTTCCTCGGCATCTTCGCCGGCGGCGCGCTCGGCGGCGCCTCATACGCGCGCTGGGGCGTGGACGGCGTTTTCCTGCTCAGTGCGGCGCTGGCGGCGGTGTGGTTGTTGTTCGCCAGCAGCATGCGCAACCCGCGTTACCTGACCAGCTATGTGCTGCATCTCGAGGACGTGCCGGAGCATATGGTGCGCGACGCCGAGACCGAGCTGACGCGGATCCCCGGTGTTGCCGAGGCGACGGTGGTGCGCGACGAGGGGGTGGCCTATCTGCGCGTCGACCGCAGTGCGCTCGACATGGAGCGGCTGCGCGCATTTTCGCTGGCCGGCGCATAGCGTAGAATGCGGACTTTTCCCGTCCTGCGCAGACGTGCGCGGGCGGGCGCATGAACTACGGAGGCAGGGCTCATGGCCAGCAGAGGCGTCAACAAAGTCATTCTTATCGGTAACCTCGGTGCAGATCCTGAAACCCGCTACATGCCCAGCGGCGGGGCTGTGACCAACGTCCGGTTGGCCACCAGCGAGTCCTGGCGTGACAAGAACAGCGGCGACACCCAGGAACGCACCGAATGGCACCGCGTGGTGTTTTTCAACAAGCTGGCCGAAATCGCTGCGGAGTACCTGCGCAAGGGCTCCCAGGTCTATGTCGAAGGCAGCATCCGGACCCGCAAGTGGCAGGGCCAGGACGGCCAGGATCGCTACACCACCGAGATCGTAGCGGACGAGATGCAGATGCTCGGCGGGCGCAGCAGCGGCGGTTCCGCTGACTTCGATGCGCCGCCCGCTCAGCAGTCGCGCCCGCAAGGCGGATCACGTGCGCCGGCGTCGGCGCCGCAGCCGTCTGAACCGAACCCGGTTGCGGATTTCGACGACGACATCCCGTTCTGAGAGTTTACCTGAGACTAGATTCATAAAGAATCTTAATTTAAGGCCCTGTTTTAACAGGGCCTTTTTTGTGTCCGTGATTTGATGTAAGGATTCGTGTTCATGCCCGATGAAATAAGATCTATAAGTTAAAAGCGTAAATACTCAGGTGGATATACGAAGCCTCTGGTTGTGCGGTCGGCAAGAGTTGGGCTAGGCGAGCGATATCGATTGCTCGTGGATGCACAATCGGGGCTTCCGCTCTATTGCCCCACCAATCTGTTCGTCACTTCGCAAATCCGGAATCGCTCCCAATCGTTAGCGACGTTGGCGGCCGCAGCCACTGCCATCAAGCATCTTTTAGCGGTTTACGATGAGGCTGCGCTTGAGATGCGGAAACGAAATCATCAGTACCTCACGACTAAGGCACTCGACTCGACTCGAGACCATTGCCAGCTTTCATCTGGGTAGGGCGCGCGCCTCGCTTCGCGCCCAAACTGTCGTTCCCTTGAACGTTTGTCATGGAAAGCATGCTAAAGATGCCTATTAGCACAGGTGGAAGAATTGTCCTCAATGGGTCGCCAAGCATTCCGATATTCCAGGTCTCACTTGCATCAGACGTGCGACGAAACTTAGTTCCGACTGTATATAGATGAGTGCCGAACTCTCGCTGTACGAGGTCTAATCTCTTCAGCTGTTTCAAAACTGGGTGCGTCGTCTAACGCGGCAGGTCACTGATTTTCTCGGCATCAAAGGCGTTGACGGAACACATCTGGCCGGTGACGGAGTCGAGTGCCAAGAGTGCTTTTTCAATCCCTGAATTCATAAAAGAAGCTTCTGATCTTTGTATGCGTGTTTTGATCCGATTATGGATGTAATGCCGCAAGCACTGAAACCAACACGGCCGTTCCGGCGATGACATAGAGCAATGTCGAACTAACTCGCCTATAAGCGGTTTCCGGGAGTACGTCAAAAGTACGGCGACCAAAATATTGACCGACAAACAATGAAGGCATGCTCAACGCAGTGAGCTCGATGGTATGTGCTGTGACTAGGCCTGCCGCTACGTTACCCAGAAAGGCGGCTGCGCTGACAAGCAAAAAGAAAGCTATCAAGCTTGCGCGGATTGTCGCGGCCTTATGCGGAGACGCCATCAACAGTAGGATCACTGGCGGCCCGGCCATTCCGGCAAGACCTTGCATGAGCCCGGCAACAACGCCAACGCTAGCGATCATCCGAAATTTGGGTGCGCGTGGCCGGGGTTTGAAGATGCTCAGGAGCGTAAGGCAGGCGAGCACAAGAACGCTGACAAGAAGACGAGCCGTTCCGTTGTCAATTAGGCGTAACAGGGCAATGCCAGGAACCAAACCGAACAACGCACTTATGGAGAGTGTTGTGACCAATGGCCAGTCTGCATCGGCTCTGTCTCGTCCCAGCGCAGGGAGACAACTCAGGAACTGCAAAGCAGTTACTAACGGTATCGTTTCCCGCGGAGGGAGGGTCACGCCGAGCAGGGGGACCGCAGCCAAGGCAAAGCCGAACCCTGACAGACCCCGCAGATAAGCGGCCAAGATTACCCCGAGAAGGGGGGCGGCATAACTTACAAGCGTTGGCATCGACACAGATTACGCTAGATGCTTGGCTAATGCGGCCCTCGCGGCCAAAACGGCGTCATCTTCGCCTGGCGGGCCAACGAGTTGCACATCGATCAAATGCCCGCTACGTCGCCCAAGTGGCCAGCCGGTGATTCGGGAGTCGGTTGGTGTGTCGGCGTTGACTAGTCGCTGGTACTCGTGGTCTATGGGGGCGTCAATGCTAGAGATTAATCACATCGTACTGAATATCGAGAAGCAACCCGTGGAGTGGCGAGTGGGCTGAGGCAGGCGTCGGATCAGCCGCTCCACCAGGTTCTCGGTTTGGAGGTGGTGGCGCGCACGACCAAGCTCGCTTCAACTTGAACGTGCTCCAAGGGGTGTTTGCCTGCGATCCGCTGAACAAGGTATTCAGCTGCACGCTGCCCCATCTCAATGGAGGGCACCCGAACCGTTGTCAGTCCGGGCTGTAGATGGGCACTGAAATTCAAATCGTCAAACCCGGCAATGGAAATAAAGTCCGGTACACCGAGGCCGAGTGACTGGCATTCGAATACCGCTCCCATAGCCAGCACATCGTTTCCGCAAACCACGGCGGTCGGTGGGTATTGTCGTCTAGACAATAGTTCACGCATGCCGTTCCGTCCCTCCGCTATCCCGTAGGGTTGCTCGACGAAGCGATCCTCTGACAGGCTCAAGCCGACGGACTCAAGCGCGTCCCGGACTCCCATGACACGCCCCAATGCGCGATCGTTGCCTTGCGTGATACCCGAGATCATCGCAATATCTCGATGACCCAGGGCGGTGAGATACTCAACTAATCCATAAGCCATCCGCCGGTTGTCAAAACCGATGCATGGATAGGGTGAAACGTTCGAGTACGTCCAGCAGTTGACGAACGGAACTTCGGCCCTTTCGAGCATCCTGTACAACTCTTGGTGATGCGCTTCTCCAATCAGCATTAGCCCTTCTACGCCATGCTTGAGCAGAGACTGCGTCTCTCTCAGCTCCTGCTCCCAATCGTACTCGGAAGCAGCGACGAGAAGGTTATAGTTCAAATGTGCCAATCGGCGCTGCAATGAACTTATCCCAAGCGCGAAGATTGCGTCGTCAAGAGTTGGCACGATTGCGCCGATGGTGCTGGACTTGCGGGTGACCAGTGCGCGGGCCGCGCCGGACGGGATGTAGCCCAGATCTTTGATCTTCTCTTCGATCCGTCTGCGCAATTCCGGGCTAACCCGCTCCGGCGTATTGAGCGCACGAGATACGGATGCAGTTGAAACACCGGCCGCGCGCGCGACATCTCCCAGACTTACCGGCCTGTGGTGTCGCGCAGGCTGAGATTCTGCGCTCTGGGAAGCGCTTTCGGTGTCTGCGCGGTTGGTCGGCATTCGCAATCATCTCCTCTTTCCCGACTGAAGCGACATGCATGCCGCTTCAGTGCCTCTGACAGTTCGAACCGAAGCAACGCCCGCCGGGGCGGTGGCTGCCTTATCGTATTGATTATATGTCAATTATTAACAAGCGCGGCGATTGTTGAGGCGTCGTGAGATTGTGAATCGTCCACAGTATAAATATTTTTCTCAGGTGCAGAATCAATTCTTGACAAACCAAAAAGTGGCTCTAATCTCATTGTAAGCGCTTACATTTTGTTGGCGCCGACGACGAGGAGTCGAGGAACCAAGCTATGGCCACTAATCGTTGCGTCCTTGCGGGCCACGTATTTCTGCTCCTTTCTCTCGCCTGTTTTGCGGTTTATACCGCCGATATCGTACTAGCTAAGCTGGCGGCTTCCTCATCGTTCACTTGGCCTTACGAGCTCGGGGCCGTGGAGCAGTTCCTTCTTGTGCTTGCCGGATCTGCACTGCTGGTTGTAAGCGCGCTGTTCAAGGAAGTCTCATCCCAGGGTTCCTGTGACTGACGGTGCGTTTTGCATCACAAAATCTAATCAAAATATTGGAGGAGAAGCATGTCCAAGAAACACGACCAGGCGCAGCTGCTTGACTCGCCGCGCCGTCGCCAGTTTTTGAGTGCTGCGGGGCGGTACGGCTTTACTGTTGCGGCGCTCGCCTCAGCTGGCGGATTTCTGTTTTCCGAGCCGGCACTCGCCATGACTTCGCAACAGGAGCAGCAACGCGAGCGAGCCGCAAAGTTCACAATGAACGTTGCTACCGCATATCGTCTCGGGGCCTCGCGCAGCTATCCGATTATGCAGCTCAACTTCAAGGAGAATATCGAGAATTTCACACGCGGAAAGGTGTATGTAAAACTTGCTCCGGCCGGGCAGCTTGGTGTCGGTACCAAGATCGTGAATAAGATTCAGGGCGGAACGATCCAGGCGGGTCAGCATTCGCTGTCCAACTTTGCCCCGTTCGCTCCGGCCGCCGATCTCGTCAACGTCCCCTATTGGTGTGCCGAGAATCAGCATCTGGTGAATCTTCTCACTTCCGATACCTGGAAGAAGATCGTCGATCCCCGACTTGCGAATCACGGCTTCAAGGCATTGTGGTACGTGATCATCGATCCGCGAGTAGTCGCCCTTCGCAAGGGAGGCAGCGGACCGATTAAATCGCCTAAGGATATGCAGGGAATCAAGTTCCGCGTCCCGGGTTCGAAAATTCTTCAGAAAGTCTACCAATTGATGGGAGCCAACCCGACGCCTATCGCTTGGGGCGAGACCACGGCAGCAATTAAGGAGGGCGTCGCCGACGCTCTCGATCCTTCGGTCAATGCCCTCTACGTCTACGGATTCAAGGACGTACTCTCCTGGATCACTTTTGATCACGCAGTGCCGGATGTTCAGGCCTATTCCTGCAACCTCCAATGGTTCAACAGCCTACCCAAGGATGTGCAGCACGCCATTGAGACGGCATCCGATGTCACATTCCGCCAAAACCTTGCTCAGGTGCCGGCGGCTCGTGCTTACGCAATGGCGGAACTCCAGCAGGCCGGGGTTCAGTTCTACACGCCGACTGCTTCGGAGATGGCCGAATGGAAGGCGTCGTGCGGCTACCAGTTGAAAACCTGGGACAGTACGAAGAAAGCTCTCGCCGGATCGCTGGACAACTTCAATTCGCTTGTTGAGGCCGCCCAGACGCAAAGCGCTAGTTATATCGTAGTCGCATGAGCGAGCCAGTCTATAGCTCCTTAACGAGGCCTGAGGGACCGCTGCGGCGGGCCCTCAGGGCCGTTGATCGTAACGGCGAGCGATGGCTGCTTCTGGTCCTCTACACGACGATCGTTGTCGTTGTGACCACCGAAGTAGCGCGCCGTTTTTTGTTCAATTACTCGTCGGTTTGGGGTGGGGAGGTTGCCCGCTATCTGTTCATCTACCTGGCGTGGATCGGAGCATCCGCAGCAATCCGCGAGCGCGCACACATTAGGATCGACGCGCTGGTTAGGCTGCTGCCCTCGCGTGGCCAAGCACTGATATACATTTTAGGGGACTTGATGACGCTCACGCTTGCCCTGATCGCGGTCTATTGGTCAATCGGCCCTATCTTGGTCTCGCTTCGGTTTCATTCCGTCACCGAAGCGCTTGGTGTTAGCCGTGCCTGGTTCTTGGCGGCCGTTCCGTTGGGATTCGGCATGATGATTGTTCGGTTGGTTCAGTCCTTCGTGCGAGATGTCAGAGACCTGGTTGCGGGGCGCCCGCCTTTTGAAGGGGGCAAGCTGTTCGAATGAGCTACGCATTTCCATCGAACGCACTTGCAAGGCCTCGCATCAACAACCATGCCGCGGAGCAGGCACGATGAACGCACTTTTATATACGCAGCAAGCGACGCATCTGGGGCTGGGGTTCTATGGTCCCCTCATCGGCATGGTCATCCTTACCCTGCTGGCGGTGCCCGTATGGGTCGTGATAGGGCTCGGTGCAAGTGCGATGCTCTACTTCACTGGTGCATTGCCGCTTTCGCTGTTTGGTAACGCACTCTTTGACGGTATCAATTCGTTCGCGCTGATAGCCGTTCCGCTCTTCATCCTCACGGGCGATCTGCTCGTGCGAACCGGTTTGTCGAACAAATTGTTGGATCTTGCGGAGGCGACAGTCGGGAGCGCACGCACAGGACTGGGCTGCGCCACCGTGCTTGGAGCGGGCTTTTTCGCTTGCATTTCCGGGTCCGATTCTGCCGACACTGCAGCGATAGGGCGCGTCACACTGGATCGCCTCATAGACAGGGGGTATCCAGAACCGCTGGCTTGCGCCCTAGTCGCCGCAGGGTCCTGTACCGGCATACTGATCCCCCCGTCAATCTCTTACATCATCTTGGGCCTGATACTCGGTCAATCCGTGGCAACACTGTTTCTCGCGGCGTTGGTGCCTGGCGTGATCGTGCTTATGGCCATATTGCTTACCACTGTCGTGGTCAACCGTATCTACGGCTATGAGAATGCGCGCGACAGGTTCTCGCTCAGGAAATGGCTTGCTGCTTTGTGGGCGGCACGCTACGCAGTCATGATTCCATTCGTGATTTTGGGGGGAATCTATTCTGGCGTCTTCACCCCGACCGAGGCCGCTGCTATAGCGGTGGCGGTAATCGCAACCGTCGGATTTATCCAGGGAACGCTAAGCTTGAAGGATCTGCCGAAGATCCTGGAGAGTTCGGCAAAGGTGAACGGGGTAATCTTGCCGATCATTGCGATGTCATTGCCGCTTGCTCAGACCTTTTCGACCCTGAATATACCGCAATCCTTCGTCGAAACGATGGCGGGCTTAAGCAACAATCCGGTTGTGCTGATCTTGATCATGATTTCAATCCTGATGATTGCAGGTGCGGTTATGGAAACCACGCCCAATATCGTGATCCTGTCACCTCTCTTGTTGCCACTGGCGCAGCACATCGGAATGAACGATATCCACTTTTCAATCCTTATGATCAGCGCCCTTGGAGTCGGTTTTATTACGCCACCCTTTGGTCTGAATCTGTTTGTCGTATCGAGTTTGCGACGCACTTCGGTGCTAAGCGTGGCCTGGCGCGCGGTTCCTTACGTACTCGGTATGCTGATGGCGGTTTTGTTGATCGCCTTTGTTCCCCAGCTTTCTCTCTGGGCATTCTAGACAATGCCCAGAGGGGCTCGTTTCTGCTGGCCAAAAATGTAAGCGTTTACATTCATAGGAGATAGATTTATGTCGATCCGATACCTGAAAAAGGCAACTCATACTGCAGCCACCGGCGAAACAGATACCCGCCGGATCGTGACGGATATGCTGCAGACGCTTGAGACGGAGCGTGAAGATGCGGCATTACGGTATTCGCGCGAACTCGACCGTTATGAGGGGGGGGGTCGTGGTAACTCCCGAAGAGCGGGAGGCAGCCCGAAGCAGGGTGTCCGATCAAATGAAAAAGGATATCGAGTTCGCATATGAGAGAGTGACCTCCTTCGCACGCAATCAACGCGAAAGCATCCGCGAGTTCGAGGCAGAACTCAGCCCAGGCCTGTTTGCTGGGCAGCGCCTCATTCCTGTGCAAACCGCCGGTTGCTACGTGCCGGGTGGACGATATGCGCACATAGCGTCCGTCATCATGAGTGTCGCCACTGCAAAGATGGCCGGGGTCGAGAACGTTATCGCTTGCTCTCCCCCGAAGGGCGATGGAATTCACCCCGCGATTCTTTACGCTATGGACCTTGCGGGAGCAGATCACATTCTTGCGCTCGGCGGCGTTCAGGGCATTGCCGCAATGGCATTCGGACTGTTCACCGGTCATGAGGCAGACATCCTTGTCGGACCGGGAAATCGATTTGTTGCAGAGGCGAAACGGATACTTTACGGCCGCGTCGGGATTGATCTATTTGCCGGCCCGACCGAAATCGCAGTCATCGCGGATGAGACTGCGGATCCGCACATTGTCGCGACGGATCTCGTTGGCCAGGCCGAACATGGCCCCGATTCGCCCGCTTGGTTGTTCACCACGTCCAGCGAACTTGCCGAAAGCGTCATCGAACGGATGCCATCGATCATCAATGAGTTACCGGATGTTCAACGCGAGGCTGCAACCTCCGCCTGGCGGGACTACGGTGAGGTGATCGTCTGCGACACACGTGACGAAGTCGTTGAAGTCAGCGATAGATATGCTGCCGAACATCTCGAAGTCCACGCTTCAGAATTAGATTGGTGGCTGCAGCAATTGCACAATTACGGATCGCTGTTTCTCGGCGAAGAAACCACCGTGGCCTTTGGTGACAAGTGTTCTGGTACCAATCATATTCTCCCGACTAAAGGGGCGGCTCGCTATACCGGTGGTTTGAGTGTTCACAAGTTCTTGAAAATCGTTACATATCAGCGCCAGAGTAAGGCCGCGACCCGTGACGTTGCTGCCGTTGCGGCGCGCTTGTCCAGAGGCGAGGGTATGGAGGGCCATGCGCGCACTGGCGACGAGCGCCTCGCGAAATATTTCCCTGACGTCACTTTCGATCTCCATCCCTCCTCATGAGCAAGGAGCTGTTTTCTCTTGAGGATCGCCTCGCCTTGGTAACTGGGGCGAGTTCCGGCATTGGACGTCAATGCGCCTTTGCCCTGGCCTTGGCAGGGGCTAAGGTGATCCTTGTTGCTCGCCGCCAGGAAAGGCTCGAAGCCATTGGAGATGAAATCCGGGCGGTCGGTGCCGAAGCGTTTAGTTGCCCGCTGGATCTTGAAACGCCTGGGGCGGTAAAGGCGCTTCAAGAGTACTGCCGGCAAACTAACCGGGCGCCGGATATCGTGGTGAACGCCGCTGGATTCAATCCAAGAAAACCGGCCGAAACAGTGGATGAGGAAACCTGGGAAAGCGTGCTGAGAATACATCTGAGCGTGCCGTTCTTTATCGCCCAGACCTTGACTCCGATGATGATCCGGCGGGGGTGGGGACGCATCATAAACATCGCCTCTCTGCAATCGGTCCGCGCCTTCGAAAATGGCCTTCCCTACGGAACTGCGAAAGGGGGGGTGGTTCAGATGACGCGTGCCATGGCCCAAGCCTGGTCCCGTCACGGCGTTAATTGCAACGCGATAGCTCCCGGGTTCTTTCCGACCGCCTTAACCGCATCCGTGTTCGATAACCCTGACCAAGCCAAGATCAATGCGGAACGTACGATGATCGGCCGTAACGGGTATCTTGAGGATCTCGACGGGATCACGGTGTTCCTGGCCTCGCGAGCGTCGGACTACATCACCGGCCAGACGATCTTTGTCGATGGCGGATTTAGCGCACAGTAGGTGGCTGAGGACTTCAAAATGAAAGCTTTGGTATACACGAATCCGTTTGAGATACAACATCTGCTACAGGACGAGCCGATACCGGCGGACGATGAAGTGGTTGTCGATATTCGCGCAGCAGGGATCTGCGGCTCGGATATGCACGCATTTCATGGACACGATTCTCGCCGGATTCCGCCGTTGATCCTGGGCCATGAGGCCGCCGGCATCTGTATGAGCGGCAAGTATGCAGACAAGGCAGTCGTCATCAATCCGCTGATCAGTTGCGGGTCATGCGAGTACTGCGGACAAGGTCGATTCAACTTGTGCCCGAATCGCACCATGCTAGGAATGACCCGCCCCGGGACATTTGCCCAGCGAGCCGCAATCCCGGAAAGGAACCTGTTTCCATTGCCGGAAGGCATGAGTCTTACACATGCTGCGCTTACCGAGCCAGCAGCCACTGCGGTGCATGGTCTCGCGCTGGCAGCCAAGGCATTGGTGCGCCCAATAGCGGAAGCGCGGACACTGGTGATCGGTGGTGGATCTGTCGGCTTGCTTAGTGTGTTGCTTTTAAAGGCCCACGGCTGTGCAGATGCCATTCTGTCCGAACCCAACCCGCTGCGAAGGGAGGGGGCAAGGCGAGCGGGGATAATACAACTGCATGATCCTGCTGCCGAACCGATAGAAGAGGCCAGGTTTGACCTTGTCGTCGATGCCGTCGGATCAAGTAAGACCAGAGCAACCGCGATGCGGGCTCTGATGCCGGGCGGGGTACTGCTAAGCATGGGGTTGCAGGAATCAGGCGGCGAAATCGACGCGCGCAAATTAACTCTTGGCGAGATCACCCTCGTGGGCACCTACACTTACACGCCTGCGGACATACGTGCGGCCATCCATGCCCTGTCCAGCGGACAACTTGGCGGCCTTGAGTGGGTGGAAACCCGTCCCTTGTCCGCTGGTCCTGGCGCATTTCGTGATCTCGACAACGGGCAAGTGGCTGCCGCCAAGGTAATCTTGGTCCCCGACCCTGGTTAGCGCTCCCGCAACTAAATGGATTGGGAGACCCGCCTCTGATCGTAGGGCCGAGCGCTTCTTAGTCGAGTCCGTTGTTGAATGTGGCCCTTGGCTGTGGCTTGTCCGGTTCTGTTCTTGCAGTCGACAGTGCCTGCTCGGCGAGGATCTGGTTGAGCGTATGTTCGCGTTTGTCGTGTCCTCCGCCCAGGCCGGTGCCGCGGGTTCGACCCACGCCGTCCAGCTCGTCGATGAACACGATGCTCGGGGGCGTTCTCCTGACCGGCAACGTACTCGAAGGTGACTTTGGGCACTTCGGCCTGTTTGACGGCATTGCAGAGGAGGTTTTTCAGTTCGCCAGCGCCGCCGAAGCGCTCGCCCATGCCGCGGCTGGCGCTACGGCTGATCCACACGAGCAGGGCTATCAGAAACAGCCAGGGCAGCAGGCCAAGCAGGATGACCTGCATTACACCACCCTGATCGGCTCCCGTTGCTTGGATCGCGACGTTTTGCTGCTCCAGCAGGGGCAACGGACGGTTGTCGCCGATGTCGGGGGCGTGGATGGTAAATCGCTCGGTTATAGCCCATCCAACTGGGTAACGGGCGCTTTGCGGAAGCGGGGTCTGGCATGGGCTGTTGGTCGATTGGGTGGCTTTACTGTAGAGTCCACGCCACCCGGCGACGGCCTGACTCTCCTTGGGAGAGCTCTATCGGTGGACTTCAGCCCTTTGGCACAGCCATTCCTGGCCGAGTTTCCTTATTAATTCGTTCCTGGTATGGGTGTACATGGTGCTGTTCTGTCCGCGCAAGGCACAGGCGTGGTTGCTGTGGAGCAGCGCCTGTAGCGGGGAGTCCTCAAGGCCCTGCCGGGCTAAGTAACGCTGCACCAGGCAGGGCGAGCGCACGAAGTCCTCGATCAGGTCCGGCCAGCGGGTCAGGGCAGCGAGTTGCTGGTCCCAGAGCAGGTAGCCGGCGAGTGCGCCCAGCGGGGTGGCCGGGTGCTGAGGATCGATGTCGTAAACGAACTGCTCGTGCCATGCGGGTAGCTCGGCTGCCGGCATGGGGCGTGCGATGCCGAATCCCTGGCCGTGGTCGGCGCCGAGGATCGCGGCGGCTTCGATCAGCCCGCTGTTTTCGAGGCCCTCGACAGTAACGGGTACGCCGAAGCCGTGGGCCAGGCGGGTGAGGTGGTAGATGAACTCGAGCGCGCGTTGCGGCGTATCGAGCGCATTACGGACCAAGCCCTGATCGATCTTGACCTCGTCGAAGGCAATGCGGTCCATGCGCAGCAATGAGCTGTGGCCCGACCCCAGGTCGTCCTGGACGATGGAGAAGCCTGCTTGCCTTAACTCCGCGAGTCGCGCGTCGCGTTTGTCGAGATCGACAGGTTCGTGAGATTCCAGGATTTCCAGACGTAGCTGCGAAGGGTGTATTTCGCCAGCCTGCAGTGCGTCGAACAAGCTGTCCCGGTATGCGTCTTCGGTCAGGCCTTCCGCCGGCAGATTCAGGCTGACCGGAACATTCAGTCCTTCATCGCGCCAACGTCGCGAATCCCGGCACAACTGTGCCAGCCCGAGCTGGAACAAGCGGAGTTGGTCCGCCTTGCCGAAGGAGGGTAGAAACTCGCCCGGCGAAATGGTTGCGCCGTCGGTGCCGTACAGCCTGGCCAAGGCTTCGGCGTGCTGCATCCGGCCTGTCCGCAGATCGATGATCGGCTGGTAATGGAGCCGCATGGCACCCTGTTCGAGACGCCGGCGGTATTCGCGGCGCAGCTGTACCGGAATCACCAGCCCTTGCTCGCGGCGCAGTACGGCGTGGCTTAGTACCTGCTGTAGGTGCTGTAGTATCGTCTGGCGCGCCGGTGCATTGAAGAATCCCGGCCACTGGCTGTACAGCGAAAGCAGCGCGAAGGGCTGGCCGGTTTCATCCATCAGCGGTACTGCCGCGCTGCTGCGGAATCCGAGTTCCAGGCCGATTTCCTGCCAAGGCCTCAGGTGCTCATCGAGCTCGTACGATTCGGTGATCTGCGTAATCCCGCGGCGCCATGCAATGCTGCTGGGACCTTGACCGGCTGGTGTGTCCGAGTGGATCTCGATGAATGGTATGCGCTGGTTTTGCATGCTCTCGGCGTACTGCTGGCCGGAGCCACAGCCGGCAGCTTCGATCTGTAGCACGCCTTGCGCATCGGGGCGCAGGAACAGGCAGGCTATTATTCCTTCGATATCGGATATGTGCTGCATGGCCCCCTGCAGCAAATCGCTCAGGTTGCCGGTATCGCGCACGGATTCCTCGAACTCGGACAGGAAATCGGCTGTTTCCCTGTCGGTCCGGTAGTGGCTGTTGATCTGTGCTTCCATGTCCAGCATCAGCCGTAGCTGCAGCGCCTGGCCCAGCTTTTCCTGCTCGTGGGGTTCCAGGTTGGCGTCGGGCAGCATGCGACGTATTTCGAGCTGGTAGAGGTGATAGGCCTCTAGCAAGGACGGCAGTTCTATACCGACCATCTCGTGAACGTGGCCGACTTTCTGCGCGCGCTCGAAATGGTCGGAAGCCGTTAGCGCGGGCGACATGAGCATGCTCAGGTGCTGCGCCTGTTTGCGTTGCAGATGGATGCGTTCTTCGGTGTTGAGGCGGCTCAGGATGATCGCTGTCGGGGGTCTATGGGTCAGCGCGCTGTAGAAATAACCTGAGAAATCGTCCGTCGTCTGCTGCACGTACCCGGAAATCCGCCGTAGAATATCGCTGACCTCCTTGTCGTAGGCCGGTGCATAGCTCGACAAATCCATGGCTTGGCCAAGGTCTTGTTCTGAATGTGCGGCTGAGGCCGGCATCGTCAGGCTCCCATTATTCCGCACCGAGGATATGGTGTCGTATGTGCCGTGCCAACCGAAGTCCGGCCAGAATTGACCGTTTTGTGATTCTGGGCAGGTAAACTGCAGCTGCCTCGCCAATCCTGGAGTTGGATCGACGGACGCAGCGGCCATGCCGCCGCGATCGTCTTCCGGCATTCCTTGTCGATGCCGTGTAGGGCAGGTCGTGCCCGGTAGGCGAGGGTAAGCGGGGCCATTCCATCTATTCGCGGTGGCGGAAAATCCGTCATTACAACACAACTTCGAGTGCATACACATGACAGCGTCAAGCGCTGCGCGAATACTCGCGGGGGCGCCCGCTCCGGTTCTTTCGGTGCGGGGGCTACGCAAGCAATACGGCGGCGTCCTTGCGGTGGACGAGGTGTCGTTCACGGTGGGACGCAACGAGATCGTCGGTCTGTTGGGGCCGAACGGCGCCGGCAAGACCACGCTGATCAATATGATTCTCGGCGTGCTGCAGCCCAGCGCCGGAGACATCCGCATCGAGGAACTCGACCTTGCGCACGAGCGCACCAAGGCGCTCCTGCGGGTCAACTTCGCGGCCGTCTATGCGCCGCTGCCCGGCAACCTTACGGTGCAGGAGAACCTGCGGGTGTTCGGCATGCTTTACGGCGTCGGCAATATCGCCGAGCGCGTAGAGGCGGTGCTGGAGCAATACGATCTGCTGCGTTTTCGCAAGACCAAGTGCGGCGTGCTGTCGTCGGGGGAGCAGACCCGCGTGGCCATCGCCAAGGCGATGCTGAACGAGCCGACGCTGCTGCTGCTCGACGAGCCTACGGCGTCCATCGATCCGGCCAGCGCAGACGATATCCGCAACCGCATCCGCGCCTTCGCGGGTGAAGGCAGCGGTGGGGTGCTGTGGACCTCGCACAATATGTACGAGGTCGAGGCGGTGTGCGATCGGGTGTTGTTCATCTCGCGCGGCAAGGTATTGCTCGAAGGCGATCCGCGGGCGCTGCCGCGCCAGTACGGCAAGGCGACGCTGGAGGAGCTCTTTATCGCCGTCGCCCGTGAGCCGCTGGCCCTGGAGTTGGCGTCATGAATGTGGGGCGTATCGGCGCCATCGTGCTGCGCCAGTTCTATCTCATGCGCGGGAGTCCGGCGCGCGTGTTGCCGTTGGTCGTGTGGGTGGCCGTCGACATCGTGTTGTGGGGCTTCATGACCAAGTACCTCAACGAAGTCAGTGCCAGCGGGCTCGATTTCGTGCCGCGTTTGCTCGGAGCGGTGCTGCTGTGGGATTTCTTCACCCGCGTCATGCATGGCGTGACCATGGCTTTCTTCGAAGACGTCTGGTCGCGCAATTTCCTCAACGTATTCGCTTCGCCGTTGTCGATTCCCGAATACCTGTCCGGTCTGGTGGCGACCAGCATCGCGACGAGCGCCGTCGGTCTGCTCACGATGCTGGTGTTGGCGGGGGTGGCTTTCGATCTGTCGTATTTCACCTACGGCATTCTGCTGGTGCCGTTTTTGCTCGTGCTGCTGCTTTTCGGCATTGCGCTGGGGATTCTGGCAATCGCTTTGGTGCTGCGCCTCGGTCCGGCCTCCGAGTGGCTGATCTGGCCTATCCCGGCGCTGCTGTCGCCGTTCGCGGGAGTGTTCTATCCGCTGTCCACGCTGCCGGCGTGGATGCAGGACATCGGCCATTTGCTGCCGGCGTCATACGTGTTCGAGGGCATGCGCGCGGTGGTTTCCGGGCACCACGTTTCCATCGCGCTGCTCGCGTGGGGTGGCGGGTTGGCCGTGTTCTACGTCCTGCTGGCCACGTGGGTGTTCATGCGGGTCTACCATCATGCCGTCAACAGCGGCCTGCTGGCTCGCTACAGTGCGGAGTCGACTAACTAGAGCGGCGGCTACGGCGTTTACCTCGCCGCTGGAGATTCTGCGGCAAGGTTTTTCGAGGGGGCGGGCTTCTCGGCCTGTCCTCTCTAGATGTGGCCTTTCAGCGATTGCAGCGCATTGCCGCGCGCGGCCAACAGCGTGCCCGGCGGCGCGTGGTCGGCAAAATAGCCCTTGATGCCGGCGAGCAGCGATGCGGCCATTCGCTCGCGAAATCCGGGGCTGCGCAGAAGCATTTCCTGCTCCGGATTCGAAATGAAAGCCGTCTCGACCAGTGCCGAGGGAAATGTCGGCGCCGCCAGCACGACGAATGCGGCGCGCTGCACGCTGTTATAGCGGTAGTGGTCGACATGCGTGATGTGGTTCATGAGGTAGCTGCCGAACGTTAGGCTCTCGTTGGTTGCGGCATGGCTTTCCAAGTCGAACAGCGTCTTGCTGAGGAGCGAATTGCCGTGTGCGTCGACGCCGGTGCTCGCGTCGAGCTGGTTCTGGCTTTCCGCGAGCACTCGCGCGGATTCGCTGGTGGCGCCGTGGCGGGTGAACACATACACGGACGAGCCGTGCGGCTGTTCGTAGGGCGAGGCGTCGGCGTGGATGGCGATGAAGATGTCCGCGTTGTGTTTCTGGGCGAAGTAAACGCGTTCTTCCAGGCTGACGTAACGGTCCCTGTCACGGCTCATGATGGGGTGCATGCCCGGTTGGGCTTGCACCATGCGTCGCAGGCGATGCCCGATGTCCAGTACGACATGCTTTTCATAGGTGCCGCGATGGCCGATGGCCCCGGGGTCGCGCCCACCGTGGCCCGGATCGATGCAGACGATGACGTCTCGCAAATGCCAGGGTTGTGCCTGCTTGGCGGTGATGACCGGTTGCAGGGCAAATGCGCGTTCATTGGGAAGCACAGCCCCTGCGGCGATACCCGATGCTATGGCGAGAAAGCGGCGACGGTTCATCTTGCCAACTCCGTTTTTCCTCGTGGAGAGTTCGTAAACGAGCCGTACGCGTTTTGCGAACGACGTGAGCTTGGCAAAGGTTAGGACGAAATGACAGCTAAGGCAATTTGTGAGGATGATTTTTTAATCTATTGTAATGTTGGGTTATTTCTTGTGAGGTGCGTATGGGGCTGAGGTGCTCCACCATGCAGTGCGCTCTGTGCTTTGGCCTTAGAGGGGGCATTTCGGGCGCGTCCCGGCGGCTGGTCGGAGTTGCATCGCGCACGAAATCACGCTCCAAAGTTCTAACGTAATGAGTTTGCAAAAAGCCGCTCAGCGATCCGCCGCCACCGGATCGCCAATGCCCGCCGTGTGAGGACGCTTCGCATGCCCAGCCCGCCTCAACTCTGGCGCATAGCTTCGATAAGCCGATGTTGTGCCTTGAGTGCCTGCGCTTGCAGCGTCGGCAATTCCTCGGCAGGCAGCCCGAGCCGGGCGCAGATCCTAGCGACGGCGGCGGTGTCGGACTGTTCCAATGCCTGCATCAGCGACAGCATGTCGCCCAAGGGGCCGTCGTGTGCCAGCAGCGCTGCGCGCATTGCTTCCGGCAGTGCGATGCCGTCGATGATCTGGGCCATGGGGCGATGCAGCAAGGCGTCGAGTAGCGAAAGACAGCCTACCGCACCCGCTTCGTCGGCTTGGATAACGGGATGCCCGCCGGCTTCGGCGAGAATCGTCATGAGTTCGGCGCGGTAGCCGGCGACATCGAGTAGCGGCTCCGCTCCCGCGTTGTCGGCACTGGCGCTGGCATAGAGTTCGAGCATCAGCCAACGTTGCAGATTGCGGCGACCCAGGCGCGTCAGGGCGCTGCGCAGGTTCTGTGGCGGTCTCGCTCCGAAGCTGACCGAGCCGGCGTAACGCAGCAGGCGATAAAGCAGCCCCGTGTCGCGGCTCAGGGGGTGTTCGAGGTCCGGAATGTCGGCATCTTCCTGCACGCGACGCAGCAGATTCAGCAGCGCGACGCTGGTCGCGGGCAGCTTGGTGTCCTCCAGGATTTCGGGCCGTGCGAAGAAATAGCCCTGGAAGGCGTCGCAGCCCAGTTGCCGGCAGTGCTCGAATTCGCCACGATCCTCCACTTTTTCGGCGATGACGATCAGGCCATGGGCCTTGGCCTGATGCACGTGAGCCTCCAGCGCAGGACCTGTGAGCTGGCGCAGATCTAGTTTGACGATATCGACCACGTCCAGGAACGGCTCCCAGGTGGGCTGATAAACGAAATCGTCCAGTGCCAGTCGGTAGCCCATCTGTTTCCACTCCCGACAGCGGGCGAGGAGTCCGGCCGAGGGGACGGCCGTTTCCAGTATTTCAAGAACGACACGCTCCGGGGGCAACAGCTCGGCGGCGTTGTCGCACAGATCGGCGGCGTCGAAGTTGATGTAGACGGGTTGTCCGCCGGAGACATCGCTCAGACCCATGATGCCCAGCGTGTTGACGATGACCGAAGCAGTGGCTTGGCGTACGTCGAGCACGGTGGCGACGTTGCGTCGAGTGTCGCGATAAAGCAGCTCATAACCGACGATGCGCTGGTCGGCGTCGAGAATCGGTTGGCGCGCCAGGAAAGCAGGGAAATTCCGGTCGGCACCGGAGGTGGGCTGGGAGGACATGCTCGACACCGTGATCGTGGGCGATGGAACGCGCGTGTCGGCGCCGAAATCATTTATTCGACGCGGTTCCAAGCGTATGGCGGTTTCGCAGCACGGGATGCTGCGGTAAGAATGACCGCGTTGTAAATCCCCTGCATAGGGGGTCTGCGGCGTTCGGAGTGAATGCGATCACTCCGAACGCCGTTGCTTGGCTCAGTCCTTGTTGCCGCGCAGGAGACGGTAGGCCAACTCGATGACGAAGCGCAGCACGTACTGCGTCTTCCGCGAGAAGACGATGCCGATCAACCCGAATAGGCCGCCGCCCTTCTTCTCCTTGCCCTCCATGGCCTGCATGGTGCTGTGCAGGGCCGGGATCGCACCTTGGATCTGCGGCTGGTATTCGCGTAGCAGGTCGCTGGTCTCGTCGAGCCATGCCTTGAAGCGCTCGTCCTCGGGAATATGCGGCTCGATGGCGGCGAGGATCATGTTCACCTTGCGGAACATGCCGGTGCGGTTGACCGTGGCGAAGAACGACACGAGTTCCGGGCCGACTTGTTCGAGTCCGGCGTCGCGGATGCCCACGAGGATGCTGCGCACGCGGACGGTGAGGGTCTCGGCATCGCCCTTGACGATGTCGTTGGCCTGCCAGGCGATGTCCAGCCATTCCAGAGCGCCTGCGGCGACCTTGGCGCCGACGGTGCCAAGGTCGAGGTCTTCCATCACTTCGGGGGCCATGTCGCGAAGCGTGCCGACGGCGATGCCGATCTGTCCGCCCCAGTGCTCGGCCTGGCCGACCAGCCATTCGACGCGGTCGCCGAGCGATTCGGCATCGCCCTGAGCGAGGTGCTTGGCGCGGATGGCGATACGCCACCACTGATCGGCCATGTCTTCGAGCACGGCTACGCGTTCCGGCAGGTCGAGTTCGCTGACGTGGTCGCCCACGATGCGCAGCCCTTCGCGGGCGGTGGTGGTCCAGTAGCGCAGGTTTTCGTTGAGTCCGCTTAAGCGTTCGGCCAGCGCTTCGGGGTCGATGGAGGCAGTCAGCGAGCCGATCTGCGTGAGCAGCGGGGGCAGCACCTTGAGTAGGCCGCTGGCGTGCAGCGCGCCGAGCAGGTTGATCAGCTCCGGCGCGGCTTCACGTACCTGGGCCGCTTCCATCGCCTGCAGGTTTTCATGCACCGAGCGCTGCAGGGTTTCGGCCGAATCGATGTTGAGGAACTTCATCAGTTCCCCGAGTGTGTGGACCAGCGCTTCGACCTCGGGACCGACACGGTCGGCCATGGCGTCGATGTCGATGCTGTCGCGCATCGTCTCGAGCGCAGCCTGCGCCATTTTGAGCAATTCAGCGATCTGATTGGCGGTATCGCCAACCTTGCCCAAGCCTTCCAGCTGACCGCCGGTCAGTTGGACCTCCGCGTTTTCCTCTTGCAGCATCATTGCAGGGTTCGACATCGTTGCTATGCCTCTCATGTGGTCTGTCTACGTAATCGTGGACGAGCGGCTCCTTATCTGTTCGCTTCACTCGTAATTCCGCATTTTGCCACCTTTTGGCCTCGCGCGCCCGGTTGCGCGCGAGGGCCGTTGCGCATGCGCTGCGGCTCAAGCAAAAGGTATTGCTGCCGACAACATGTAAGCGGCTGTCCGCGCTGTTTTCGAGTCCGTGGATCAATCATGCGTTCCTTGTTGTGTTTGCTGCTGCTCTTCGTTGGTGTGTCGACGGTTCGGGCCGAGGCGCTGGAGTTCGGTAATGCCATGGACCAGACGCAGTGGCGTCTGGAGCGAGGCACGTTCAACTGCCGTCTGGTGCAGACGATTGCGGACTACGGTCGCGCCGAATTGGTGCAGCGCGGGGATGGTCGCTTGAGTTTCAGCGTGTATGCCATGCCGGGGCTGTACAGTCGGTCAGATGGCACGCGTATCGCTGGTGCCCGCGCCATGGCAGTCCTCCGCGACGCCGCAGGTGCTCGTGTTGCGTTCGGGGGCGGTCGGCAGGCCGGTGGCGCTTGCCGACGAGGCTTCTCGCGAGGTCATGTTGGCCTTCCAGGGCGGACGGTTCGTCGATTTCAGCTATCCGGCGGACAGCCAGCCCCGCGTCAAGGTGTCGGTGTCGTCGCTGGGATTTCGCGAGGCTCTGGGCAAGTTGCAGCAATGCGTGAGCGCGCTGCCCGCGGCGAATTTTTCCACTTACGCCAAGACCACCGTCTACTTCGCCAGCGGCTCGTATCGACTGGGCAAGAAGGCGCGTGAGCGCGTCGAGCGGCTGGCCGGGTATCTGAAGACGTACGGTGGCGCTAAGCTGATTATCGCCGTGGGCAATACCGACAATGTCGGTTTCGCCGCCCTCAACTATCGCCTGGGCGAGCAACGTGCGCACAGCGTGGCCGATTTCTTGCGCGCGCAGGGGGTCAAGCTGCCGATCAGGGTGCTTTCCTACGGCGAATCCCGTCCGGTGGATCTGAACAATTCGACGGCCGGGCGAGCGCACAATCGCCGCGTCACCATCACGCTGGAGCGCTGAAGCCCGGTCGAGTGATTCGGCGGGCCTCCGGCACGCATTCACGTTATACTAAGCCCCTCATTTGCTAGCAGCTCGCGCGCCCGCGCGGGCTCGTCGTTGAAAATTCGGAGTCAAGCGCATGGCGGACGTGAACAAGGTCGTGCTGGCCTATTCGGGCGGCCTGGATACCTCTGTGATCCTCAAGTGGCTGCAGGAAACCTACGATTGCGAAGTGGTGACCTTCACCGCCGACCTGGGGCAAGGCGAGGAAGTCGAGCCGGCGCGGGCCAAGGCGCAGAAGCTGGGCGTGAAGGAAATCCACATCGAGGATCTGCGCGAGGAGTTCGTGCGCGATTTCGTGTTCCCGATGTTTCGCGCCAACGCTATCTACGAGGGCGAGTACCTGCTCGGCACGTCCATCGCGCGGCCGCTGATCGCCAAGCGCCTGGTGGAGATCGCCAACCAGACCGGCGCGGATGCCGTGTCCCACGGCGCGACCGGCAAGGGCAACGACCAGGTGCGCTTCGAGTTGGGCGCCTACGCGCTCAAGCCGGGCATCCAGGTCATCGCACCCTGGCGCGAGTGGGATCTGACCTCGCGCGAACGGCTGTTGGCCTACGCCGAGCAGCACAATATTCCTATCGAGCGCCATGGCCATAAGTCGCCGTACTCCATGGACGCCAACCTGCTGCACATCTCCTACGAGGGCGGCATTCTCGAAGATCCCTGGGCCGAGGCCGAGGAGTCGATGTGGCGCTGGAGCGTGTCTCCCGAACAGGCTCCCGACCAGCCGACCTACATCGAGTTGAGCTTCGCGCAGGGCGACGTGGTCGCCATCGATGGCGAGGCCATGAGTCCGGCCGAGGTCTTGACCGAACTGAACCGGATTGGCGGCGCCAACGGCATCGGGCGACTCGATATCGTCGAGAACCGTTACGTCGGCATGAAGTCACGCGGTTGCTACGAAACCCCCGGCGGCACCATCCTGCTCAAGGCGCACCGCGCGATCGAGTCCATCACGCTGGACCGCGAGGCGGCGCATTTGAAGGACGAACTCATGCCGCGCTATGCCAGCTTGATCTACAACGGCTATTGGTGGAGCCCGGAGCGGCGCATGTTGCAGTCGATGATCGACGCCTCGCAGGCGCCGGTGAATGGCGTGGTGCGCCTGAAGCTGTACAAGGGCAGCGTCAGCGTGGTCGGCCGCAAGTCCGACGACAGCCTGTTCGACGCCAGCATCGCGACTTTCGAGGACGATGCCGGCGCGTATGATCAGAAGGACGCCGCCGGGTTCATCAAGCTGAACGCATTGCGTCTGCGCATCGCTGCGGCTCGCGGTCGCAAGGCCTGAAGCCGGGGCGGGTGGACATGGACGTCTGGAGAACCGTCGGTGAGAACATTGACGATTAGACTGCGCCGCGCGGGACTGCTCGGCGTATTGCTCGCGCCCTTGCTCGGTGGGTGTGCGACCACTGCTTATGTGCCGAATTCGAGCGACCCCTGGCAGGGCTATAATCGCGCGATGTACGGTTTCAACACGGCGCTGGATCGCGCAGTGCTGAGGCCTGCCGCCAAGGGCTACAAGGCGGTGACCCCGCCTTTCGTGCGTGGGCGCGTAAGCGATTTCTTCTCCAATCTCGGCGACGTTTCGGTTGGCGCCAATGCATTGTTGCAGGGCAAACCGCAGGCGCTTGAAGACTTCACCCGTTTCCTGATGAACAGCACCTTCGGGGTGGGCGGACTGTTCGATGTGGCCACGCCGCTGGGTCTGCCCAAGCACCAGGAAGACATCGGCATGACTCTGGCGACCTGGGGCGTGCCCGAAGGCCCTTATGTCGTATTGCCGCTGTTCGGTCCCAGCACGTTGCGCAATGCACCGTCGCCGATGATCGATGGCACGTTGCTGAATCCGCTCGGTTACTATGAGCATCCGCGCACACGCTGGGCGCTGACCGTGCTGAAGTTCGTCAGCCTGCGCGCCATGCTGCTGCCGCTCGATTCGACCGTCAAGGAGGCTTACGACCCGTACGCCTTCGTGCGCAGCGCTTATCTGCAACATCGCCATTACGTGCTCGAGCAGAACAATCCCAAGCCGACGACTGACGGGAAGCAGGGACAACTCAATTCGCTGCAGCGGGAACTGCTGCTGATGCAGTCCGGCTCGGCACCGTCCCAATAGGCGCCGATATTCCGGCCGAACGTCCGCGTCGGTGCAGGCTGTCGGGTTTCAGCTGCGCCGCGACGTGGCAGGGTGGCGCTTCGGATTGCGCAGGCCCCGGCGGTAGCTGCGACGGGACAGCCAGCTGCTTATTTCGCCCCAGAACCACTCCCTGATGCGCTCCCAACGGCCGCGATGGCGCCACTCGCGCAGGATGATTTCCTCGGTCTGCGCCAGATCTGCGCGGAACACGTCCAGCGCGGAGTCGGTGCAGCCGGCGTCGTCGATGCCCAAGTTGGCCTCGAGGTTCCAGCGCAGCGTCCAGTGATCGAGGTTGGCCGAACCGATGCTGACCCAGTCGTCGCAGATCATCAACTTGGTATGCGTGAAGCGCGGGGTATATTCGTGGATGTGCACGCCGGCACGCAGCAGGCGACCGTAGTGTCGGCGACTGGCGTAGCGCACCGCTTCGTGGTCGGTCTTGCTGCTGGGCAAGAGCAGTCGGACTTCTACGCCCCGCCGCGCCGCAGCGCGCAGGGCGCCTCCAAGCGCGCGTGGAGGCACGAAATAAGCCACGCTGATGAGCACGCGCCGCTGCGCGTCGCGGATGCGGGCGATCAGGTCGTCGAGGAATTCGCGGCGGCCCGGTTCGTGCACCAGCAGCTGTGCCGCGCCGCCGGGGTTCGCCGGCGTGGCCGGTATCAACGGCGGCAGAGCCTCTTCATCGCCGCCGCCCAGCTGCCAGATGTCGACGAAACTGGCCTGCAGTTCGTCCACGCATCGTCCTTCGACGGCCAGCATGAGGTCATGCCACCACGTTTGCGGGCGGGAGTAGGGGTCGAAGTCGTCGGTCAGTCCGGCGCCGCCTATGAACGCCTTGCGTCCGTCGACCAGCAACAGCTTGCGATGGTCGCGCTGCAGGTTGCGGTGTAGCGGCCCGAAGCGCAGCGGATTGTAGAACAGCAGGCTGACGCCGACGCCGAGCAGGCGCTGCCGGTCATAGGAGTTCAGGCGTAGCGAGCCAAAGTCGTCGAGCAGCACGCACACTCGTACGCCACGGCGTGCCGTGTCGCTCAGCGCATGGATGAAGCGGTCGGTGAGCTGTCCGGATTCGCATAGATAGGTTTCCAGCAGTACGTAATGCCGGGCGCCGTCGATGGCTTCCAGCATGGCGGGCATGAAGACGTCGCCGTCGACAAGTATGCGGAAGCGGTTGGAGGGGCTGAATGCATGGCGTGGGCGCATGGCGTCAGCGCCGCAGCCGCAACGAGTCGGCCGATGCGGTACGGCGCGCAGCCGGCGGCATGCCGGTGTCCCGCCAAAGGCTTCGATGCGCCCCGCAACGCGCGTGAAATGCTATGCTCAGCCCCCTGTCGCTGGATTTGTTTGTCACGTTTCGTTGCGTTCCCAGTAAACCACCGTGCCTTTGTTCAGTGTACTCAAACTGATCTTCCGTCTGTGTCTGTTGCGTGCGGGTCCGCAGGACATGCCGGCTTCGTACGGCTGGCTGGGCGCCAGTCTGTTTGGCTATACGCTGTTAAGCGTATTCAATGTGTTGCCCTTGTACCGTTGGGGCGACGCGCTGGGCCAGGCCGTAGTCGAAACGGCCGTGCTGATTGCCTGGACCTACGGGGCGCTGATGCTGGCGCACCATCCGCAGCGTCTGGTCCAGACCCTGATCGCGGTGGCGGCTGCAGGCACGGTTATGGGCATCCTGTTGACACCGCAGGTCTACACATTGTTCCGCGCCGAGGCGAGCGGCACCGCGGCGCCGTTCACTTCCTTCGCCTATCTGCTCACGGTCGCCTGGACGCTCGCCGTATTCGGGCGCATCTTCCAGCATGCGCTGGATCTGCGCCAGGCCTGGCTCGGCATCATGGTCGCGCTGGGCTTGGTACTGACATCCTCGTTGCTGATTATGGGCATTTTCGGCGGCATGGCGGGATAACTCTTTATGCACATTCATATTCTCGGCATCGGCGGCACATTCATGGGCGGGATCGCGCAGCTCGCCAAGGCTGCCGGACATGAGGTTTCCGGCAGCGATGCACAGCTCTACCCCCCGATGAGTACGCAGCTCGAGGACGCCGGCATCGCCGTGCACAACGGCTACGATCCGGCGCAGCTCGAGCCTGCGCCGGATCGCGTCGTGGTCGGCAACGTCATGCGCCGCGGCCTGCCGGTGGTGGAGGCCTTGCTCGATCGAGGCCTGGACTACACTTCGGGGCCGCAGTGGTTGGCCGAGCACGTGCTACGCGGGCGCTGGGTGCTAGCGGTGGCCGGCACGCACGGCAAGACCACCACCAGCAGCCTGCTCGCACATATCCTGCAGCATGCGGGACTCGAGCCCGGATTCCTTATCGGCGGCGTGCCGGCGGACTTCGGCGTGTCCGCGCGCCTGACCGACAGCCCGTTCTTCGTGGTCGAGGCCGATGAGTACGACACGGCCTTTTTCGACAAGCGTTCCAAGTTCGTCCATTATCGGCCGCGGACCCTGGTGCTGAACAACTTGGAATTCGACCATGCGGACATCTTCCCCGATCTGGCCGCGATCCAGCGGCAATTCCATCATTTGGTGCGTACCGTGCCCGGCGGTGGCCTGATCGTGCGCCGCGCCGACGAGCCGGCGCTGGACGAGGTGCTCGCGATGGGGTGCTGGACGCCGACCGAGGACTTCGCACTGGACGGCGCCGCGGGCGATGCCGGCTGGCATGCGCGCCTGCTCGCCGAGGACGGCAGTCATTTCCAAGTGCTGCATGACGGACAGCCGCAGGGTGAGGTCGAATGGAACCTGCTGGGCCGGCACAACGTATCCAATGCCTTGGCCGCGCTGCTTGCCGCACGCCATGCCGGCGTGCCGCTGGAGACGGGGCTAGAAGCGGTGGCGAACTTCCGCGGCGTAGCCCGGCGCCTGCAGTCGCTTGGCGTGGTGGCCGGCATCAGTCTGTACGACGACTTCGCGCATCACCCGACAGCCATTGCCACGACGCTGGAGGGGCTGCGCGCGAGTCAGCCGCGGGCGCGACTGATCGCCGTGCTCGAACCGCGCTCCAATACCATGCGCATGGGCGTGCACCGCGCGCGGCTAGGCGCTTCGCTGGCCGGCGCCGACCGCGTGTTCCTGTTCGAGCCCCCGGATCTCGGCTGGTCGCTGGGCGAGGTGGCCGGCGAGTTGGGGGGGCGCGCCAGCGTGAGCACCGACCTGGATGTCCTCGAAGAGGCGCTGCTTGCCGAATTGCGCCTCGGTGATCATGTGGTGTTCATGAGCAACGGCAGCTTCGGTGGCCTGCCGCGCCGCGTGCGCGAGTCGCTCGAACGTAGCGGGGCGTCGGTATGAGTGCGACGCGACGCACCATCGCCCTGGCGCTGACCGGCGCCTCCGGCGTGCAGTATGGTCTACGCCTGCTCGAATGCCTGATCAAGGCCGATGTGCACGTGTATCTCATGCTGTCGCAGCCGGCGAGAGTGGTCATCGGCATGGAAACGGATCTGAGCCTGCCCGGTCGCCAGGCCGAGCTGGGACGTGCGCTGGGCGAGCTTTATGATGCCGCGCCCGGCCAGTTGCAGGTGTTCGGCGAGCAGCAGTGGACGGCGCCGGTGGCCAGCGGCTCGTCGCCGGCCGAGGCCATGGTGATCTGTCCCTGTACCACCGGTACGCTTTCTTCGGTCGCCGTCGGCGCGTCGCGTTCGCTGATCGAGCGCGCGGCGGATGTGACGCTGAAGGAACGGCGCAAGCTGATCGTCGTGCTGCGCGAAACGCCGCTATCTGAAATTCACCTGGAGAACATGCTGCGTCTGACGCGTATGGGCGCGGTGATGATGCCGGCCAATCCGGGGTTCTATCACCGGCCGCAGAGCGTGGATGATTTGGTCGACTTCATGGTCGCGCGCGTGCTCGATCATCTCGATGTGCCGCACCGGCTGATGCCGCGCTGGGGCGTGGAGGAGGCGGCGGAGTGAGCGCGTCGACGGGAACCGGCGCGCGCCTGCCGCTGTTTCCTCTGCACAGCGTCCTGCTGCCGGGCGGCTTGCTGCCGCTGCGCATTTTCGAAACGCGTTACCTGGACATGGTGCGGGATTGCCTGCGCGTCGGCGGGGGGTTCGGCGTGTGCCTGATCGAATCCGGCACCGAGGTGGGGAGGCCGCCGCGCACCTACGCGGTCGGCACGCTGGCGCGCATTATCGACTGGGACCAGCGCCCCGACGGGTTGCTGGGGATCGTGGCGAGCGGTGAGCGGCGCTTTCGCCTGCGGTCGCAGGAAACGGGGCGGAACGGTTTGTTGCATGCCGAGGTCGAATGGTTGGAGGATTCGCCACCGGACGGTGCGCCCGCTTTGCCTGGGGAATACAGCGAGCTGGGCGCGCTGTTGCGGCGCATGGTGAAAGAACTTGGCGCGCCCTTCACGCTGTTTCCCGAGGAGTACTACGGACATGCCGATTGGGTCGGCAATCGCTTGACCGAACTTTTGCCGCTGGCGCCTGAGTTGAAGCAGGCGCTGGTCGAACTTGACGATGCCATGCAGAGGCTGCAGCGCGTGAGTGAAATTCTGCGCAGCGGGCGGTTTTCCTGAGAACGGATGCGGTGGAGGCGAGTTGGTCGCTTATCCAACTTCGTGTATCATGAATTGCTAATATTAACCGCCGTGAGGCGAGGAGGCCATGATGGCTGCTGTGGAATTGAACGAGGAGAATTTCGAACAGACGGTGCGCGACAATGACATCGTGATCGCTGATTTTTGGGCGTCGTGGTGTGCTCCGTGCCGCGCCTTTGCGCCGACCTTCGAGGCCGCCTCCGAAAACCATCCGGACATCGTGTTCGGCAAGGTCAATACGGAAGAGGCGCAGGGTCTGGCCGCCGCGTTCCAGATCCGCTCGATTCCGACACTGATGATCTTCCGTGAACAGGTCATTCTGTTTTCCGAGCCGGGCATGCTGTCGCCGGCTCAGCTTGAAGAGGTGATCGGCAAGGTGCGCGAGATCGATATGGCGCAGGTCCACGAGGACATCCGCAAGCAGCAGGCCGAGGCCCAGCAGGCGCAGTCTTCCTGAACACCGTGGCCGGGCTGCGTCCCGGCCACTCTTCTCCACTCCGTATCAGATCTGGTCCTGCTGCAGATAGGGCGTTTCAGGTCTAGATGTCTCGTAGCCGTGTTTCTAGCTGGCCGCCGCCTCGTTGCCGGCTCCGCCGTCGTGCAGATGCGCCACGGCATTGCCCTGATCATCGAACAGGTGGCAAAGGGTGGCACGCAAGGCGATGTCCAGGCGTTCACCGAGTTCGACCGGGGTGTGTCCCGAGCTTTTGATTTCCACTTCGATATCTTCGTCAAGCTGGGCGTGGATGAGCTTCTCGCCGCCCAGATGCTCGATGACCAGCACTCGGGCGCTCAACGTCACGTCGGCCGGTCCGTCGATGCCGTGCCCCATCCCGAGATGTTCGGGACGCACGCCCAGAGTGACTTCACTGCCCGGCGCGAGCTCGCTGCCGTCCACGGGCAAGGTCAGCTTCGTGTCTCCCGGGAGTTTCACCGTGACGCCGTCGGCGCCGATGGTTTCGACGTGCGTCTTGATGAAGTTCATCTTGGGCGAGCCGATGAAGCCGGCGACGAACAGGTTGCGGGGCGTGTCGTAGAGATCGAGCGGGGTGCCCAGTTGTTCTAGGCGGCCCTGGTTGATCACTGCGATGCGGTCGGCCATGGTCATGGCTTCGATCTGGTCGTGCGTGACGTAGACCATGGTCGCGTTGAGGCGCTGATGCAGCTTGATGATCTCCAGGCGCATCTGCACGCGCAGCGCCGCGTCCAGGTTCGACAGCGGTTCGTCGAACAGGAACACCTTGGGGTCGCGCACGATGGCCCGCCCGATGGCCACACGCTGGCGCTGGCCGCCCGACAGCGCCGCTGGCTTGCGGTCCAGCAGATGCTCGATCTGCAGGATGTCAGCGGCGGCGTGTACGGCCTCGTCGATTTGCGCCGTGGGCATTTTGGCGAGTTTGAGCGCAAAGGTGATGTTGCCGCGCACGCTCATGTGCGGGTACAGCGCGTAGGACTGGAACACCATGGCGACGCCGCGCTTGCTGGGGGGCACGTCGGTGATGTCCTGGTCGTCGATGAACACCTGGCCTGAGGTGGGATGCTCGAGGCCGGCGATAGTGCGCATCAGCGTGGTCTTGCCGCAGCCGGAAGGCCCGACGAAGACCATGAACTCGCGGTCGGCGATGTCGATGTTGATGTTCGCGAGGACGGTCTGGTCTCCGTAGCGTTTCTCGATGTTGGCAAGTCTGATCTCTGCCATGTCAGCTTCCTCCGGTGCCGCGAAGTGGCGCGCAGAGAGATGCCGCGCGATCTCGCTGTAATAGTGTTTTGGGCCTAAATGCCTCTGTCCGTTCAGTCTTGTCCTTGCCTGCCATGGGACAAGCTCCCGCGCCTCGGCGGCGCTCTGGTTACCAGGCGGTGTATCCGCCATCGACGATGAGGTTGCTGCCGGTGGCGAAGCTCGCGGCATCGCTGGCCAGATACCAGACTGCGTTGGCGATCTCCACGGGTTTGCCGACGCGCGCCATGGGCGTCATTTCCAGCCAGGTCTTTTTCCACTCAGGCGTGTTCATGCCGAGCATGGTCATTTCCGTACCGATGTACCCCGGCGAGACTGCATTGACGCGCACGTTGCGGTCGGCCCATTCGGCCGCCAGCGACTGGGTCAGCATGATGACGCCGGCTTTGCTGGTGTTGTAATGGGACTGCGGCTGCGGCTTGTTGGCGATGACGCCCGACATGGAGGCGATGTTGACGATCACACCGCTTTTGCGGGCCAGCATGCGGCGTCCGATTGCCTGGCTGCACCAGAACACGCCGTTCAGGTTGACGTCTATGACCCGTAGCCACTCCTCGGGGGTGAGGTCTTCCGAAGGCTTGTTGAATGCGATCCCGGCGCCGTTGACCAGAATGTCGATTTCGCCGAGTTGTGCGGTGGCCTCATCGGTCATGGCCGTCACGCTGTCCGGTTCGCGCACGTCGACGGTCAGCGCCACGGCCCGCCGACCGGTGGCTTTGACATCGAACGCCGTATGTTCGGCGTTCGCCGCGTTGCTGTCGACGACGGCGATGTCCGCGCCGGCATTGGCGAGCGTCATGGCAATCGAGCTGCCGATGCCGCCCCCGGCGCCGGTGACGAGTGCGATCTTGCCGCTCAGGTCGAATGGGTTGTTCATGTTTCCTCCTTAATTCTTTGCTATTTGACGGCGCCGAAGGTCAGGCCGCGTACGAGCTGCCGTTGGGTGAACCAGCCGGCGATCAGGATGGGCAACACCGCCAGCGTCGAGCCGGCGGCCATGTTGGCCCAGAACTGGCCGCGGGAACTCTTGAATCCGGACACGAATACGGCCAGCGTCGCGCCATGTACATTGGTCAAATTGATGGCCCAGAACGCCTCGTTCCACGCCAGCACGATGGCCAGCAACGCGGTCGAGAGCAGCCCCGGCATGGTCAGGGGAATCACGATGCGGACGATTTCCACCAAGGTCGAAGCGCCGTCTGTGCGGGCCGCTTCGAGGATCTCCTTGGGAAGATCCTTGAAATAGGTGTACAGCAGCCAGATCACGATGGGCAGATTCATCGATGCGTAGATGAAAACCAGCCCGCCGACGTTGTCCAGCAGGTGCAGGCGGTTGTAGACCACGTAGATCGGCACCAGCACGCCTACTGCCGGCAGCATCTTCGTGGACAGCATCCACAGCAGAGTGAAGTCGGTGCGGTTGGTGCGGTGAAACACCATCGAATACGCCGCCGGAATGCCCAGCAGCAGGCAAATCAGGGTGGAGCCCACCGAACTCACCAGCGAATTCCAGGCATAGTGCAGATAGTTGTTGTTGAGTAATGCGTCTGCGTAGCTGTGCAGCGTGGGTGCGAAGACGAAGACGGGATGCATGGCCGAGGCCAGCGCGTTCGTCTTGAACGACGTCAGGATTAGCCAGAAGATCGGGAAAAACATGAGCAGGCAGACCATATAGGCCAGGATATTGAGGCCGATCTTCTGTTTGAGCGATAAGCGATTCATGTCAGGCCTCCTCGCGGATATTGCTGTTGATCATGCGCACCAGAAAAATGGCGACGATGTTGGCCAGGATGACCGCGAAAATGGCCGCCGCCGAGGCGCCGCCGACCTCCCATTGGGAGAAGGCCTGGAGGAAGATGTAATAAGGCATGTTGGTGGTGGCGACACCGGGGCCGCCGGAGGTCGTCACGTAGATCTGTCCGAAAATGGCCAGGAAGAATATGGTCTCGAGCATTACGATGGCGTACAGCGAGCGGCCCAGATGCGGCAGAGTGATGTAACGGAAGGTCGTCCAGGCATTGGCGCCGTCCAGATTGGCGGCCTCTCTGATGTCGTCGGGAATACCCTGCAGGCTGGCCAGCAGTACGAGCATGGCGAACGGCGTCCATTCCCAGGAGATGATGCCGATCAGCGAAGCCATCGGGAATTTGGCCAGAAAGTCCACGGGAATCAGATGCATTGTGCGCTGCACGGCCGCCAGCAGGCCGAAGGTCGGGTTCATCATGAGATCCTTCCAGATGAGCCCGGTGACCACCGGCATGACGAAGAACGGCGAGGCCGCCAGCGTGCGGACTACGTTTTTGCCGAACACGCAGTCGTTGTTGTAGAGCAGGGCGAAGGCCAACCCGAGCACGATGGTGATGATCAGCGTGCTGCCGACCAGGACCAAGGTGTTGACGAGCGAGGCGATGAAATTCGGGTCCGTGAGAATGTTGACGTAGTTGCCCCAGCCGGCGAAGCCCTTGATGTATGGCTGGATCAGGTTGTAGCGGCGGAATGAGTAGTAGATCGTCATCCCCAGCGGGATGATCATCCATACAAACAGGTATGCGGTTGCCGGTCCGACCAGCAACAGGCTACGCAACGATTCGGTGCGCGGTTTCCGGCGCGATTCGAGTCCGCCGCTCCCGAGGGGCGGCATCGAGCTGTTGGCGATTGTGGTGTTCACCGCATTGGCCTCCAATGTGATTGTCCCGCCGCCTGGGCGGTCGGAGTACTCGGGCGCTGCGCGGTCGTATTCATGATGGAAATTCGGCTTGTGCAGCGTTTTTGCCGGCGACGCCACGCGGTCATCCGTATTGCCCGCTTCGTCGTTGGCTGCGTTCAACTCATCCAGTTGCCGCCGTCCACGTTCAAGGTTTGCGCGACGACGTATTCCGATTCATCGCTGGCCAGGAAGACTGCCGGGCCGACGTAATCGGAGACGCGGCCCATGCGACCGTAGGGCACGGCCTCGCCGACCAGGCGTTTTTTCTCGCCGATTTCCAGGTCTTCGTAGCGCGCGAACAAGGCATCGACGGTGTCCCACATCGGGGTGTCGACCACGCCGGGGGCGATCGCATTGACGTTGATCCCGCGGCGGGCGAAGGCCAGGCCGGCGGATTGGGTCAGGCTGATGACCGCCGCCTTGCTGGCGCAATAGGCCGAGACCAGCGGCTCGCCGCGTCGCCCGGCCTGGCTGGACATGTTGATGATGCGCCCGCCCTTGCCGTCGGCCAGCATTTTCTTCGCCACCGCCTGCATGACGAAAAACAGGCCTTCTGCGTTGACGGCCATGATCTTGCGGAACGACTCGCGGGTGACCTCCTCGACCGGTGACAGGTCGAAGATCGCCGCGTTGTTGACCAGTACGTCGATGCGACCGAGTTCGGCGACGGTGTCGTCGACGACCCGGTCGATCGACGATTGGTCGGTCACGTCCAGATGCATCGCACGTGCGCTGTTGCCGATTTCGCGGGCGGCCTGTTCGGCAACCTCCAGGTTGATGTCGGCAATGACCACGCGAGCGCCCTCGGCAGCATAGCCTTGGGAGATGGCGAGTCCGATGCCCTGGGCGCCTCCGGTAACGAGGGCGACTTTGTCTTTCAAACGCATGGCGTGGTACCTCGGTTCGATGGCTTTGATGCAGTGCCTGCCCCGGGCATGGGGTTGATCGTGCATGAGGCAGGCGACTGCGACTCGGGCCAGATCGCGCCGCCGCGGCGTGAGGGGCGGACCACCGGGTCCGCTGCCCCACGCCGAACCGGCGCAGCCGTCGGTTTTACTTGAGGTATCCGGATTGCTTCATGACGTTGGTCACGTAGGACTGGGACCGCTTGAGCGTCTCATTGACGCTCATCTGGCCAACCAGAGCTGCGGCCACGTTCTGCCCCACCTGGGTTCCTATGGCCTGGAATTGCGGGATGCTGACGAACTGCACGCCGGTATAGGGCACCGGTTTGAGGGTCGGATTTGCCGGGTCGGCCTGATTGATGGCCTTCAGGACGATACCTGCGTAAGGTGCGGCCGCCTTGTATTTGGGGTTGTCATAGGTCGAATAGCGGGTTCCAGGCGGCAGATTGACCCAACCCTGAGTCTTGCCGACCAGGTCGATGTACTGCTTGGACGTGGCCCATTCGATGAAAGTGCGGGCCGCCTGCATTTTCTGCGAGTCCTTGGGGATGGCCAGCGCCCAGGCCCAGAACCAGTGCGAACCTCGTGGCGTCTTGGCGATCGGAGCCTGTGCGAAGCCGACATCCTTGGCCACTTTCGAGGTCTTGGGGTCGGACAGGTAACCCGCCGCGACCGTCGCATCCACCCACATCGCGCAGTGACCGTTGGAGAACAGGTTCTCGTTTTCCACGAAACCGTTGGAGGTGGCGCCGCTGGGGCCGTATTTGGTCAACAGGTTGACGTACATGTTCAAGGCATCATGCCAGGCTTGCGACGTCAATTCGGGCTGCCATTTCATGTCGAACCAGCGTCCGCCATAGGTGTTCACCATGGTGTCGAACAAGGCCATGTTCTCGCCCCATCCGGGCATTCCGCGCAGGCAGATTCCGCTCACGTTGTTGGCAGGATCGTTCAGTTTCTTGGCGAAGGTTTCGACCTGGTTCCAGGTGGGGCGTTCCGGCATGGTCAGTCCGGCTTTGCGGAACAGATCCTTGCGGTAATAGGTGAAGGACGATTCGGCGTAGAACGGCAGGGCGTACAATTTGCCTTTGTAGGAAAGGCCCTGGCGCACGGGTTTCAGCAAATCCTTGACGTCGTAGGACTGCGGCAGATTACTCAGCGGGGCGATCCAGCCGTTCTTGGCCCAGATCGGGGTCGAGTAGGCCCCAAGCGTGACGATGTCATAGGCCCCGGCCTGTTGGGAGATGTCCAGCGTCACTTTCTGGCGCAACTCGTTTTCCGGCATCACATCCCAGCGCACCTTGATGTTGGGATGAGTCTTTTCGAACTCCGGAGTGAGGCTCTTCATCACGATCATCTGCGGGTTGTTGACGGTCGCGATGGTGATCTGAGTCTGTGCCTGGGCGTAGAGCGGGGCGCACGCGCATAGAGCGAGTGTGGCTATTGCTAGTCGCTTCATGATGTTCTCCTCCTAATGTCGCTCCGTAGAGCTCTTGGCCGTTCGTGCCGGTTTCTTTTGTTGTTTCAATTCGTCATTTCGTCGAGGCTTTGAGGCTCCTTTGCCAAAATGGCCACGTGGCCATTGTTACTAGCAGTCGATTTTTGATATGTCAAGTTGAGGGGAGAATTCTTTTGCTCCGGAACGTGGGCGATTACCGCGCTGACGATCTTGTAAACTCCAGGCTGCGACACTTTCCGGTCGAGTGATCAGTCGAACCAAACATCATGCCTACAATCAATGACGTAGCTTCTCTGGCCGGGGTCTCGGCCACCACCGCCAAGCGTGTATTGCGCGAGCCTGAGCGCGTCGCCCCGGCCACGCTGGAGCGTGTGCGCAAGGCGATCGACGAGTTGCACTACGTCCCGGACGAACGCGCGGGAGCGCTGCGCCGCGGGCGCAACCGCTCGGTCGGGCTGATGCTCGCCAGCGTCGTCGAGCCTTTCTTCGCCTCGCTCATGCGAGTGGTTTCGCACACACTGCGCCAGCACGGCTACACGGTCCTGGTCGCCGACAGCGAGTACGAATCGGAACTCGAACTGCAGACCTTGAAACTTTTCCACGGCAACCGGGTGAGCGGCCTGATTATCCGGCCCGGTTACGGCAGTCCGAATCTCGACTATCTGCTGCGCATGCGCGACCACGGTACGCACATCGTGGAAATCGACTATCACTACCCCGACAGCCCGTTCAGCTGGGTGATGCTGGACAATCCGCGCTGTATCCGGGAGGGCGTGCGCTACCTGCACGATCTGGGGCATCGACGGATAGCGGCGCTTGGCAGCTACGACCCCATCATCAATCCGGAGGGACGCTCACGCACCTTCCCACAGGCGATGCAGGAGTTGGGGCTGGAGGTTCCGGACGAATATCGCCGGGTGATCAGATTGACGGAAGACGATGCCTACCGGCTGACTCACGACCTCATGCGCCTGGACAATCCGCCCACGGCGCTATTCGGATTGAACGGCAGCAGTACGCTGGGCGCGTTCCGCGCGTTGCAGGAGCTCGGGCTGCGAATTCCGCAGGACGTGTCCCTGCTGAGTTTCGACGATTACACCTGGATGCAGGTCGTGCGGCCGCAGATCGACGTCTTCGCACAGCCGGTCGACGATATGGGGCGTCTTGCCGCGCGTTTGGTGGTGTCCGAGGTGGAGCAGGGCGGAGAGCCGCAGATCAAGCACAACGTGTTCCCGGGGGAACTGCTCAAGCGCGGGAGCTGCGCTGCGCCCCGGAATTGACGCGCGGTCCGGTTGAGTTCAACAGCGCGAGGAATCCACTGAATAAATGGTTGCCTACCGTGTGCCTTATCCCGCCCGCTCGGCATTCGAAACTCTGCATCGTGTCTACCATGGCGTTGGCGATACGCCGGACAAAAACATCAGCGGAACGGATGCCTAAGCAACTGTTCCGCTGAAGGGGCGGTTTGGACTATTGGACGATCACGCGTGCGTTGACGGGCTGAACGGGCCGATTGTTGGCATGTTTCATTGCACGGACGAACTTGTCGACCTGTTCTTTCGACGTGGTGTCGGGGTTCTTCATGACGAACCAACTGACGCCTTCGGAACACGGCGGGGTGGTCAGAGAGCCGTTATAGCGGTAATACCCCAGGTCCTGTGGCAGAAGCTTGCCGGCGTCGACGGTATCTTTTAGAACGACCTTCCCGCCCTTTTCCATAGGCATTTTCGCCCACGCTTTTTGCAATTCCGCGTTAGGCTTTCCGGCTTCGAGCATAACGGCAATAACGGCAAGATTGCCGTTCTTGTCGGCGTGAACGAAATGAACCTCCAGCGGGTACGAACGCCCTTTGATGGTGTTGTCGCTAGGGGAGTGGAAGTGCACCTGTTTCAACGCAAACGACTTGTCGCCCACGCGCATGTAGTTGCCGGAAGCGTAGTTGATCTGAATGGTGTGCCCATTGTTGATCACTTCATGGCCCCCCACTTTGTAGTCGACCTTAAGCGTCGGAAGTTCACCTTCGACCATTCCGGTCAGGTCGATGGGCGACTGATTCTTGCCCGTCGAACAAATGGAGAATTCCGGGGCCAATTTTCCCCAATATTCAGGTCCTTGGTTTCCTGAATAGCTCCACTGGACCGCACCGGCAGCCGCCGAGATACCTGATGCCAACAGCGCGGCCAGTGCAAATGATGACGTTATGGCAGTTTTCTTGTTCATTTTAAGCCTCCTCCACCCTGCGGGGTGGTGTGTAAAGCCGGCGTCTGAATTTCACGATGCCGAATACGCTTAAAGGACACCGCGAATGAATAAGTGGGCGAGACGGGATGAAGGCGCACGGAACGCTGCGACCGAGACATATCGGGAGGATAGGCGCGGGTCCGAGCCCCACGCAGCCATCTGATTCAGTGTGTCTTTAATGCTCATCGTAGTGGCGCCCCGCAAGCACCACAGTCGCTATGCACATTTTCACTTTGCAGATTAGCGATTGCCGCTTAATCCGATATTAATTTTGTCGTTTGTGGCGCGAGCAGGCTTTGGGGGAGCAAAATGGCGCCGTATCGCGCCAGCCGAAGGCTCAGGCTGAATCAATAAGCGGCTGGATGAGCTGCAAGGCGCCGCGACTACGGCCTATCGACCGGGGCGGGGCAGGGACGCGCTCCGCGCGCTCACGCCGCCGCCGGCATGCCGGCGGATCGTTCAGATGCCGTAAAACGCGACTGCGTTTGCGGTTGTTTCCCTGGCTATTTCCGCCGCAGGGCGGCCCACGGCTTCGGCGATCACCTGCAGGATGTGCGGCAGGTAGGCCGGCTCGTTGCGCCGCGAGCGCGGCTTGGGGTGTATGTCGCGGGGCAGCAGATAAGGGGCGTCGGTCTCGATCATCAGCCGGTTCGGCGGAATATGGTGGATGAAATCCTTGAGGTGGTGGCCGCGCCGCTCGTCGCAGATCCAGCCGGTGATGCCGATGTGCAGGTCGAGGTCGAGATAGGCCAGCAGTTCTTCTTCCGTGCCGGTAAAGCAGTGCACCACGGCGTTGCCGAGCTGCGCGCGATGACGCCGCAGGATGGCGATGAAGTGCTCGTGGGCCTCGCGTTCGTGCAGGAACGCGGGCAGGTGCAGCGCGGAGGCCAGTTCCAGCTGAGCCTCGAAGGCGTGCTCCTGGGCCGGGCGCGGCGAATAGTCGCGGTTGAAGTCCAGGCCCGCTTCGCCGATGGCGCGCACCTTGGGGTGATCGCTGGCCAGCCGGTGCAGGGTCTCGGCAGTGGCGTCGTCCCAGGTGATGGCGCGATGTGGATGGACGCCCACGGTGGCGTAGAGGTGTTCCGGCATGTGTTCGGCGAGGGCGACCGAACGCTCGCTGTCCTCCAGGTCCGAGCCGGTGCAGATCAGCCGGGTCACGCCGGCCTCGACGGCGCGCTTGAGCACCGCGTGCTCGTCGGCGCGAAAGGATTCGTGGGCGAAGTTGAAGCAGATGTCGACCAGTTCCATTGCGGAGCCACCTTGGGAAAACGCCCGGGACTATAGCAAACCGGCACGCGCCGCCGCCTCTCCGTCGCGATTTCCAAGGGCTGCGGTCGGAGCGGTTTTCGCGGCGCCCGATGGCGGGTGTAGTATTCGGGAATCTTGAAGTCAGCTTAAGAAAGGACTCGCAGGCATGAAGGAAGCTACTCCCCGCACCATTTATCTCAAGGATTATCGCGCGCCAGCCTTTCTGATCGAACGTACGGAACTGCGCTTCGAACTCGGCGAGGAGGCGACGCAGGTCGAGGCGCGTCTGCAGCTGCGCCGCAATCCGGCGGCGGACACGCCCGATGCGCCGCTGGTGCTGGACGGCGAGGAGCTCGAGCTGCTGGCGGTGCGCATCGACGGCCGCGAGTTGCAGCCCTACGAGTGGGTGCAGGCCGACGATTCCCTGACCCTGGCGAACGTACCCGACGCCTTTGTCCTGGAAATCGTCAACCGTATTCGTCCGCAGGAAAACACGCGTCTGGAAGGCTTGTACAAGTCCTCCGGCAACTTCTGCACGCAGTGCGAGGCCGAGGGATTCCGTCGCATCACCTACTACCTCGACCGCCCGGACGTGATGAGCGTGTTCACCACCACCGTGGTCGCCGACGCGCAGCGTTACCCGGTGCTGCTGTCCAACGGCAATCCGGTCGAGCAGGGAGAGACGGACGACGGGCGCCATTTCGTCAGTTGGCACGACCCGCACCCCAAGCCGAGCTATCTGTTCGCGCTGGTTGCCGGCGACCTGGCCTGCCTGGAAGACAGCTACACCACGGCTTCGGGCCGCGAGGTGTCGCTGCGCATCTACGTCGAGCCGCATAACGCCGACAAGTGCGAGCACGCCATGGCGTCGGTGAAGAAGTCCATGCACTGGGACGAACAGCGCTTCGGTCTGGAATACGACCTCGACATCTACATGATCGTCGCCGTCGACGACTTCAACATGGGCGCGATGGAGAACAAGGGACTCAACGTCTTCAACTCCAAGTACGTGCTGGCCCGCCCCGACACCGCGACCGACACCGACTACGAACGCATCGAGGGCGTCATCGCCCACGAGTATTTCCACAACTGGACCGGCAACCGTGTGACCTGCCGCGACTGGTTCCAGCTCTCGCTCAAGGAAGGCCTCACGGTGTTCCGCGACCAGAGCTTCACCGCGGACATGACCGCCGGGGCAGTCAAGCGCATCGACGACGTGCGCCTGCTGCGCACACACCAGTTTGCCGAGGATTCCGGGCCCATGGCGCATCCGGTGCGCCCGCCGTCGTACATGGAAATCAACAATTTCTACACGGTGACCGTGTACGAGAAGGGCGCCGAAGTCGTGCGCATGTACGAGTCCCTGCTCGGGCGCGAGGGCTTCCGCCGCGGCATGGACCTCTATTTCGAGCGCCACGACGGCCAGGCGGTGACCACCGACGATTTCCTCGCCGCCATGGCCGATGCCAACGGCGAGGACCTGACGCAGTTCCGGCGCTGGTACGAGCAGGCGGGGACGCCGCGGGTGCGGGTCGAGGACGATTGGGACGAGGCGTCAGGGCGCTACACGCTGACCCTGCGCCAGAGCTGCCCGCCGACGCCGGGGCAGAAGGACAAGCAGCCGTTCCTGATTCCCTTCGCGGTCGGCCTGCTGGACGCCGAGGGACGGGATTTGCCGCTGCGCCTGGCCGGCGAAGCCGAAGCGCAGGGCACGACCCGCGTGCTGCGGCTTACCGAGGCCGAGCAGAGTTTCGTGTTCGAGGGTCTGAACGTACAGCCGTTGCCCTCGCTGAACCGGGGCTTCTCCGCACCGGTGCGTGTCGAGTATCCCTACGCCGACAGCCAGCTCGCGTTCCTGGCCGCGCACGACGCCGATTCGTTCAATCGCTGGGATGCGGGCGAGCAGCTGGCCGTGCACGTCATGCTCGGCTTGGCCGAGGACCATCAGGCCGGCCGTCCGCTGGCGCTGCCGGCCGGGTTCATCACGGCTTTCGCGACGGTGCTGGCCGACGAGTCGCTGAATGCCGCGGTCAAGGCCGAGATGCTCAGCCTGCCCGGCGAAGCCTGGCTGGCCGAGACCATGGACGTGGTCGATCCCGACGCCATCCATATCGCGCGGGACTATACCCGCCGCGCGCTGGCCTCGGAGCTGGAGGCACAGTGGCTGGCCGCTTATCACGCCAACAGCGTCTCGGGTGACTATCGCTACGATTCGCAGGATGCCGGCCGCCGCCGTCTGCGCAATCTGGCGCTGGATTATCTTGCCTCGCTCGATAGTGCGCCGACGCGGCAGCTGGCTCTGAACCAGTTCAGCGAGGCCGACAACATGACCGACAGCCTGGCGGCGCTGGCGGCGTTGATGCGTACCGGCGGCGAGGAGCGCGAACGCGCTCTGGAGACCTTCTACGAGCGTTGGAAGAGCGAGCCGCTGGTGCTCGACAAGTGGTTCACGCTGCAGGCCATGGCGCAACGCCCCGGGACGCTGGACCGGGTCAAGCAGCTCATGCACGATCCCGCGTTCTCGATGCGCAACCCCAACCGCGTGCGCGCTTTGATCGGGGCGTTTGCGCAGGGCAACCCGACCGGTTTCCATGCCGCGGATGGTTCCGGCTACGGCTTCGTCGGCGAGCAGGTACAGGCGCTGGACGCGCTCAATCCGCAGGTCGCCGCGCGCATGGTGGGCGTGTTCAGTCGCTGGCGGCGCTATGACGACGGACGCCAGGCGCACATGAAAACGGAGCTGGAGCGCCTGAAGGCATTGGAATTGTCGCGCGACGTGTACGAGATCGTCAGCAAGAGCCTGCAGTAAGCTTCGGCGCAGGGCGGCGGGAGCGATGGTCGCCCGTCGCCTGGCCGGGCGCTAGGCCAGCGCTTTCTCCAGGCCGTCCGCCCAGTCGTCGACGAAGGACTGTATCGATTCGGCGAACTCGGGATCGAGTTCGGTTTTGTCGACCGAGCAATGGACGATCAGGTTCTGGTTTTGTCGGTCGTAGGTGATCGTCCACGCTAGCGCATGCGGACAGTCGAGCAGCGAGAAGCGCGTGCCACAGCGCACATCCACGCGTTCGACATTGAAGGCGCCCCACAGACAGTACAAGCTGCCCGCGCGGTCGTTGTTGAGCGCAACGGAGTCGATCGAGGCGCAAAGCGCGGGCAGCTTGTCCAAGCCCAGCAGGTGCTGCAACCGGGCTACGTCGAGGTCTTCATGCGGGGTCTTGCGGTAAAACTCCATCGTGGAAATCCGTCTTGATCGAAGGGGCGGTCGCCGCGCGGCAGAATCCCGGGCAAGACCGAACGCTATTGTAGGCGGATATTCTCATTCAGAAAGGGTGGCCGGCGGCCACTGTCGGCTTGTCGCGGCATTGCATCGGGCGGTGCAATGCCGCGACGTAAGCGTGCGACCGCGGTCAGTCTTCGAACTCGATGGGGGTTTGGGGATGGCGGTCGACCCGCAGGGTGAACAGGTCGGGGCGGGCGTAGTGGCCGGCCACGTCGAAAGTGCGGCGGGCAAGCGCGGCCTGCGCCGCAACGATTTCGGCATACAGAATGCCCTGCTGCTGGTGCAACGGCCCGGCCACCAGCTCACCGCCGGGGGCAATGACCACCGAGTCGCCGGGATTGATCCAGTCGTCGGTTGCCGGATAAAGAGTCTCCCGTCCGGGGAAATCGTCCGCCAGATCGTCTCGGCGCAGCGCCACCCCGGCGCCGATCACCCAGCAGCCGCCTTCGCGGGCGATGTGTCGCAGGCTGCCGATCCAGCTCTCGCCGCTGTCGTAGGTGGGGGCGATGTGGATGTCGATGCCCTGGGCGTAGAGGGCGAAGCGTGCCAGCGGCATGTAGTTCTCCCAGCACAGCAGGGTGCCGATGCGTCCGACCGGAGTGTCGACCGTGCGCAGCCCGGTGGCGTCGCCGAAGCCCCAGACCGTGCGCTCTGGGTTGGTCGGCATCAGCTTGCGGTGGCGGTTGAGTAGCTCGCCGGCGGGGCCGATGAGCACCGCGCTGTTGTACAGCGTGGTCCGACCGAAGCGGCCGTCGCGTTCGTTGAGGCCCATGAGCACGGTGACGCCGGTCTCGGCTGCCGCGGCCCGCACCGTGGCGAGGCCGTCCTTGGCCAGGTCCACGGCGTTGTCCAGCAGGCGCCCGTGCAGCCGCTCGCATAGCGCCCAGTCGCTGCCCGGACGCAGCCGCCATATCCAGGCCGGGTAGCCCGGTACGAAGGCTTCGGGAAAGACGATCAGCTGCGCGCCGTGGGCGGCTGCCTCGCGGATGAGAACAACCGCCTGCTCGAGCGTGGCCTCGCGCTCGAGCACCCGCGGTGCCTGCTGGATCACGGCGATGGTCGTCATCACGAGCCTCCTTTCAACGCGTGCCCGCTGCGATCAACATCTCGCAGGGGCCTTCGAACTGTTGGGCGGTTTCGAACTGCTGCAGAGCCTGCTCGATCTCCTCCCAGGCCGCTTCCTTGTCCGCATCCGGCAGCCCGCCGAGCATCTGGTGCAGGGCGCCGAAGGATTCCTGCTCGAACCGCAGGCATTCGGCGGCGCTGGCGAGCCGTAGCGGTGCGGCGATCTTCTCGACGCGGATATCGCGCAAGCCCGCCTCGGCAAAGACCTGCTCCAGTACCTCCGGCTTGCCGAGGCTGAACGGCCCCGGCTGGCCTGGCAGCGGCGGCGGCAGTTGGGCGCGGCGGCGGATGATGGAGACCGGCGTCGAGAAGAAGCCGTTGCACTCGGCGGTGGAATAGACCATGGCTGCGATCTTGCCGCCCTCTCGCAGCTTGGCGCGCATGCCGCGCAGCGCTTTCTGCTGGTCGGGGAAATAGATCAGGCCGACGCGCGAGATCACCGCGTCGAACGGCCCGGCATCCAGTTCGTCGAGGCGTTCGCCGTCGATCGGGTAGGTGAGCACGTTGTCCAGCCCGGCGAGGCGCGCGGCTTGCTCGGCGTATTCCAGGATGGCGGGCGACAGGTCGGTGGCCAGCACCTGTCCCGTGCGGCCGACCCGCCGTGCCGCCGCCAGGGATTGCTCGCCGGCGCCCGCGGCCACGTCGAGCACCCGCGAGCCCTGCGTTACGTCCGCTCTGTCGAGCAGAGTTTCGGTGGCCGCTCCCAGCCAGCTCGACAGCAGGCCGCTCCAGCGGTACCAGGCATCGGCTGCGCTGTTCCACTGTTCCAGCGTGGTCTGCTTGTACTTGAGCGGGTCGAATGTCGCTTGTGCGGTTTGTGTCTGTTGCATGGTTCTTTCCCCCTTGCGTGTCCTTAACGATGAGTCTAGGGCTATGATTTCCATTGCCTATTCCAAAAATTTCGACATCCGTTGTGCAAATTTGCACGGCGGGGAGTAGGCCGGGGGGCGGGTGAACTGGGACGATCTGAGGATATTCCTGGCGGTGGCGCGCAGCGGCTCCATCGCCGGCGGGGCGAAGCAACTCGACTTGCAGCATTCCACGGTGTCGCGGCGCATGCGCAAGTTCGAGCGCGATCTGGGCGTGCGGCTGTTCGACAAGCTGCCCAGCGGCTATGTGCCGACGACGGCGGGCGAGAACCTGATGCAGACCGTCAGCCGCATGGAGCGCGAGGTGCTTGAGGTGGACGCGGACCTGGCGGGGCGGGACTTGCAGCCTGCGGGGGCGCTGCGCGTGACGGCCGTCGACAACATGGCCACCACCGTGCTGATGCCCATGCTCGCCGCGTTCAGCCGGCGTTATCCGGAGGTGACGCTGCACGTGATGATGTCCAATCGCGACGTCAGCCTAGCGCAGCGCGAGGCGGACGTGGCGATCCGCCTCACCAATTCCCCGCCGGATACCTTGATTGGGACGCGTATCGTCACGGTCGCCTCGGCCATCTATGCCAGCCCGCACTACCTCGAACGCTTGGACGGCGACGCGCCGCAGTGGCTCGGGGTGGAGTGCTGCGTGTTCCACAAGTCGTGGACCAAGCAGGCCAGCGGCGATCAGCCCCACCGCTTTTTCGTCGACGACACCCTGCTGACCCAGGCGGCGCTGCACGAGGGTCTGGGGATTTCCATCCTGCCGTGCTTTGTGGGTGATCTCGATCCCGAACTGGTGCGCTACGCCGACCCGCGGCCGGAATGGGAGCTAGGTCTGTGGTTGCTGCTGGACCCCGACCTGAAACGCACCGCCCGGGTCCTGGCCTTTCGCGAGCACATGATCGAGGCCATCGGCGCCCGGGGCGACGTGTTCGCCGGTCGTTAAGACGCGGCCTGTCCTGTTCTGGTATTTTGCCGTCCGCCGGCTGGCGACTTGATTGAGCCGAACCTCGCGCCCCCTATTCCACGGCATCTGTTTCAAGACGAGGGCGATGGCGCAGCGGTCGAAGATGGTGACCATGAAGGTGCCGAACAGAAGAATCACATAGATGACTATGCGCACGCCCGGCCAGAATCCGAACAGCGTGAAGGCGAAATAGACGAGCCGAATCTGGTTCGGAAAGGCTCTTTTCCTGCGCCAGGAAGAATAGGACCTGTATGCCGCTGATGAGCATCACGACGTAATAGCCTGGAAACCACCCTGCGAGCGCAGCGAGAATGAACACCAGGGTTATGGCCCCAAACCACCAGCGAATATTCGTCGCATCGATTTGGAGTTTCATATTCCCTCCCGCGTGTGATCGTCATGCCGCAATCGCGTTGCTAGCGGCTGGTGAGCCGCATGAGCTAAGTCGAAGGGCGCCTGCGGTCGTCGATGCGGCGAGCTTAAAGACTTTGCTAGTCATGCATGCGGTGTCAAGCAAGGCCGGGCGGTTATGGGCCGAAGCGGATCCGATTCTAGGCCTGAGTCGGGTGGGAAGCAGCGCATCGATGGTGTGATGGGGCATAATGACGGGATTGAATGCGGCGGTTCTCGACCGTCGATCCCCTGCGTCTCCCTGGAGAATCAAGGTGAACTCAGACGCCCAGAATGTCCGTTTCGATCCCGAACTGATCCGCCGCTATGACCGCGCCGGCCCACGCTATACCTCGTATCCGACGGCGGTGCAGTTCCACGAAGGCTTCGGCGAGACCGAGTACCGCGAGGCCGCTGCGCGCAGCAACGCCGACGGACGCGCCCTGTCGCTGTATTTCCATCTACCGTTCTGCAACACGGTCTGCTACTACTGTGCCTGCAACAAGATCGTGACCAAGGACCGTAGCCGCGCCGCGCCTTACCTGCAGCGTCTGCACCGCGAGATCGACATGCAGGCCGGTCTCTTCGACGCCGGCCGTAAGGTCGAGCAGCTGCACTGGGGCGGCGGTACGCCGACCTTCATTTCGCACGCCGAGATGAGCGAGCTGATGGAGGTCACCGGGCGGCATTTCGAGCTGGTCGAAGACGGCGAATATTCGATCGAAATCGACCCGCGCGAGGTTGATGGGGGAACCATCGCGCTGCTGAGCAGACTTGGATTCAACCGTCTCAGCCTGGGCGTGCAGGATTTCGATCCGCGGGTGCAGAAAGCGGTCAACCGCATCCAGGGCGAGGCCGAGACGCTGGGCGTGATCGACGCGGCGCGCGGGGCTGGTTTCCGCTCGATCAGTGTGGACCTTATCTATGGCCTGCCGTACCAGAGCGTGGCGAGTTTCGCCGCCACGGTGGACAAGATCATCGCCGCTGCGCCCGACCGGCTGTCGGTGTTCAACTACGCGCACCTGCCCGAGCGCTTCAAGCCGCAGCGTCGCATCGCCGCCGCCGATCTGCCCAGCGCGGCGGAAAAGCTCGCCATCCTCGAGGACACCATCGGTCGTCTGACCGCCGCGGGCTATGTTTACATCGGCATGGACCACTTTGCCCATCCCGATGACGAACTCGCCGTGGCTCAGCGCGAGGGTACGCTGTACCGCAATTTCCAGGGCTATTCGACGCATGCGGACTGCGATCTGGTCGCCATGGGCGTGACCTCGATCGGCATGCTGGCGGACACCTACAGCCAGAACGTGCGTACCGAGGCCGAGTATTTCGAGCGCGTCGATGCCGGGCGCCTACCGGTGTTCCGGGGTGTCGGGCTGAGCGCAGACGATCGCCTGCGCCGGGCGGTCATCACGGACCTGATTTGCCACTTCCGTCTTGACTATGCGCGCATCGAGCGCGCCTACGGCATCGTTTTCGTGGACTATTTCGCGGACGAGCTACAGACACTCGAGGCCATGCGCGCCGACGGTCTGCTCTTGCTTACGTCCGATGGGATCGAGATTACACCGGCAGGGCGACTGCTGATCCGCAACATCTGCATGACTTTCGACGCTTATCTGGCTGCGGCGCAGAGTAGCTACTCGAAGGTGATCTAGTGCCCTGGATCGAAAAAGCACGACCTTTACGTTGAACCGACGAGGAGGGGTGAGGTGCCGAGGGAGTTCGAGGAAAAGCGCGACTTCATGCGCATGCTGGTGGACTGCGAGGTACACTGCCGCAGCGCGGAAAACGGAACGGAGTACAGCGGGCAGGTGAAGAACCTCAGCGCACAGGGGTTGTTGTTCACCTCGAAGCAGGAACTCGTCGTCGGTGATCGGCTCGAAGTGGTCGTTCGGCCCCAGGGCGGTTCTTCGGCGCCTCTGGAGGCCAGTGCCGAGGTGGTCCGCGTGGATGTCGTGGAACCGGGGTGGCTCTACGAGGTCGGCGTCGCCTTCAGCGAGGTGCGCTGAGGCGTCGCCCTCCACGTAAGGTCAAAATCAGCGGCGCTGATTCGCGCACGAATCGCCCCCGGCTGCCAAACGAATGCAATTCGGAAATGCGGCTCAACTCCACGAGCAGCATTGCTGACTCCCGTCCGCCCCGGCTTACTCACCGCCGCTCAAGGTGGTCGCTTTGTCGGCCGAAAGTGCCAGCAGGGGTTCAATATCCGCAGCTGCAGCCGGCCGGCCAAGCAGGTAGCCCTGCATGCCGTGGCAGTGATGCTGCATCAACCATTCGCGCTGCGTTTCTGTTTCCACGCCTTCGGCGATGATCGTCAATTCAAGGCTGTGCGCCATGGCAATGATGGCGTCGATGACCGAGCGGCCGGGGTGTGCGGGAGAGATGTCGTGGACGAAGGACCGGTCGATTTTCAGGGTGTGGATGGGTAGTTGGTGCAGATAGCTCAGCGACGAGTATCCGGTGCCGAAGTCGTCGATGGCGATACTGATGCCCTGCTGTGCAAGAGCGGTCAGGCGCTGAGTGACGAGTATCGATGTCCTGGACGATCAGGTTCTCGGTGATTTCCAGTTCCAGACAGTCGCCGGGCAGGCCGTGTCGGGCCAGCGTGTGCATGATGTCGTCGACAATTGCGGCGCGCTTGAGGTCCAGTGCCGAGAGGTTGACGGCTACGCGTGAGGGGGCGATGCCGGCACTGCGCCAGAGCTTCATTTGCCGCAGTGCCGCGTCGAGCACCCATTCGGTGATATGGCCGATAAGGCCGGCCTCTTCGGCGAGATGGATGAAATCGCCGGGATACAGCAGGCCGCGTTCCGGATGCTGCCAGCGTAGCAGTGCCTCCACGGCGTTGATGCCGCCCGTTTCGTCGAACTGCGGCTGGTAATGCAGCAGAAATTCGTCGTTGGTCAATGCGGCGCGCAGTCCGACTTCGAGATCGAAGTGCTGGGAAAAGTGGGCGTCCATGGTGTGCGAGTAGAACGCCAGCCCGCCGCGGGTGTCGTTCTTCACGCTGTACATGGCGATGTCGGCGTTCTTGATCAGTTCCTCGTCGGTGTCGCCGTCGGCGGGGAAGATGGAAATGCCGATGCTCGCGCCGATGTGCAGCTCGCGCTGCTCTATGGCGAAGGGCGGAGCGAGTGTTTCGATGATTTTGCGGGCGACGATTCCGGCATTCTCGCGCTGATCGATCTGCGGTAGCAGCACGACGAATTCGTCGCCGCCGAGGCGGGCGAGGGTGTCGCCCTCGCGCAGGCAGGTTTCGATGCGCTGACCGACGGTGCGCAGCAGGCGGTCGCCGATGACGTGGCCCAGCGAGTCGTTGACGATCTTGAAGCGATCGAGATCGATGAACATGACGGCGACCATGTGGCCGACGCGCCTGGCCTGGGCGATCACCATGCTCAGCCGATCCTTGAACAGGGTGCGGTTGGGCAGTCCGGTCAGCAGGTCGTGGTAGGCCTGATAGCGGATCACGGCCTCGGCCTGTTTGCGCTCGGAGATGTCGCGCGCCACGCCGTAGGTGCCGAGGTGGCGACGGTCGCCGGTTTCGGGGGGCGAGTAGAGCCCGGTGGCGCTGAGCTCGACGCACATGGCGCTGGTCGAAAAGCTCTTGTGTCCCTCCGCCTGGTCCTTGGCGCGCAGGCGCAGTTCGAGATTCTGCGTGGCGCGCCTGCCCGTGCGGCGTTCGTTGAAGGCGAACTGGGCGAGCTCCATATCCTCGTCGTAGACCAGCAGGGTGTAGTGTTGGCCGATCAGTTCTTCGCGCGTGTAGCCGAGCAGCTCTTCGACACGCTGGTTGACGAAGGTGAAAAAGCCTTCGTCATTGAGAACGTAGATGATGTCGGGCGAGGTGTTGACCAGGAATCGGTGCAGTTTTTCCGAATTGCGGAGCTTTTCCTGGAACGTTGCCGCATCCGACCTGAGGCGCCGGCGTTCCAGCGTGTTGTCGATCCGGCGGATCAGCTGCTCGGGGGCGTAGGGCTTGAGCAGGAAATCGTGGGCGCCGTTGCGCAGGGCGTCGACGGCGGTTTCGAACGAGGCTTCGCCGCTGATGACGATGATGTCGGTGCGGATGTCGTTCTCGGCCGCATAGCGCATGATCTGATGGCCGTCGACCTCGGGCATTCTGAGATCGATTAGAGCGATGTCGTAGACGTCCGGCTCCAGCGCTGCAATGGCTTCGCGGCCGCCGCCTACCGTGTCGATCCGGTAGCCGTTGAGCGAGAGCAGTTCGCGCAGGCTGTCGAGCAGCCGTGGATCGTCGTCGACGGCGAGGATACGGGCCGGCGGGACGTCCTGGTTCGCTTCGGCGTTCCCCGACAGGCCGCTGCCATCGCCGGCGGCGATGTGTGCGATCTTATGCCGGGGCGATGTCATGAGGATTGTTCATCCGGCAGCCGTCTCGGTATGAGGATCTGAAACTGCGTGCCTTGGGCGGCGTTGCTGCGACAGGTGATCCTGCCCTGCAGTTCGTCCACGAGGCGCTTGGTGATGGACAGGCCCAGGCCCGAGTGTCCTTTGCCCTTGGTGCTGGTGACTGGGGCGAACAGCGAGTCGAGTATCTGTGGCGGGAGACCGGGGCCGTCGTCGTCGACGACGACGGCGACGAAGGGTTCGTTGCCGATATAAATGGCATCTTCGGTATGAATCGTGATCGTTTGCCCCGCCTCGAGTGCTTCGGCGGCGTTCTTGACCAGATTGACGAGAATCTGCTTGATGCTGTTGCGTGCCGCCGCAATGGTCGGGATGGCATTGTCGAGCGTCAATTCGAGCTTCAGCTGCGCCGGTTTTATCAGGGTCGGACGCAGCAGGTTGGCGACGTCCCGTATCAGCGTATTGAGATCGGCCCGATCGTCCGGCCCGGACTCGTCGGTCGCTTCGGTCAGGCTGCGCAGGATCGCGCTGACCCGGGTGATTTCCTCGCTGATGATGCGCAGGTCGTTCGGTATGTCGCCGCTGCCGTCCTCGATGTGTCGGCCGAGGATGGCGAGATAGTTGTTGACGATGCTGAGCGGGTTCTTGGCCTCGTGCACCACGCTGCGCGCCCGCAGGAGGTATTCCGAGGCCTGCGATTCGAGTGCCGAATCATGCAGTTCGGTGCGTGTGCGCAGGGCGGCGATGGCAGCGGCCAGTTCTTGTGCGAACAGCGCCAATAGGGGCCGGCGTTCCTCGATACGCTGTTCGTCCTCGGGATTCACGCCTATGACGATGGCGCCGATGAGGTCCGTGCCGGATTTCAGGGCCATGGCCAGCAGGCCCTGCCGATCGAGCAATGCGGCGATTTCGCGGTCGAGCACGCTGGGCCGGCTATTGCCGGGGTGGTCGCGATTCCAGGGATAGTGGTGGCGGGACTGTGCGTCCGCCAGCACGTTGCCGATAAGCGAATGCGGGGCCGGCAGCTGCAGTTCGAGTTCCGCCCAGATCGGTGCGGTGACGGTGACGGCGCGCCCGACTGCCCGAGTCTGTCCGCGCTCGATCAGGAAATAGCCCAGTTCGTGCGTACCGAAGATCAGGGTGGAGGCGAGATGGGCGGCCTTGAGCAGCGTGTCGAGGTCGTCGCTTGCGGACAGCTGGCGGCGCACCGCCGAGATCACGTTGAGTTCTGCGAGGCGTCTGGCGAGCCGTTGCTCATCCTCCGTCGCGGGTACGGGGGGCGGCGGAGCGGTGGCGTCGAGGTCGATGCCGAGCCCTGCACAGGTTTCCCGGGTGTGCTTCACGGCGCCGGCATAGACCTCTTCCACGAGGCTGGGAATCAGACCCAGCATACGGTCGGCGGCGACTAGGCCGGTCGCGCTTGGTTCGGCGCCGGTCACGATCAGTCCGTTGGCGGTAGCGACCAGGCGCACCAGATGGTGCGCATCGGCGAGTTCGTCGGCATTGGCGTGGTGGAAACGTATGGCGTCGGGGAGAGGGCCGCGACGTCCGGCCTGCTGCAGCATATGGGCGCCGAGCTCGGCATGATCGTGGCCGAAAACGGCCCGTTCGTGCCGCAGGAGGTTTTCAGGGGTATCGTCCTGGTCAAGGACGGCGCCGTAGCCTTGCGGGTCGAGCGCGAGTAGGGCGATCTGGCCGATGTTGCTGATGAGTCCGCCGAGATGGGCTTCGTGCGGTGCGGAGTAGCCGCTGAGTTGGGCCAACCTGTCGGCAAGCGTCGCGGCGAGCAGGGCGTCGTGCCAGAAGCGCCGCAGATGCGGCGAACGCGCGCCCAGCGACTGGTCCATATACTGGTAGACCGCGGCGCTCAGTGCCAGCGTGCGCATGGCGTCGAGGCCGAGTCGCATGAGCGCCTGCTCGAGGCTCATGCGCCGGTCGCTGTGTTGCTGAGCGTAGACCGGGCTGCTGCTGAGCGCTATCACCCGGCTCGACAGTGCCGCATCCTGGCGGATCAGGGCGGCAATGTCGGCCATGCTGCTGTCGGCGTCCTCGCAGGCGTCGAGCAGGCGGAAGAGCATTTGCGGCAAGGACGGCAGTCGCGTGATATCGACGGCTTTGGCCAAAGATGCCGATACGCTGCTCATGAATATTCGCCCCGCCACCGATTGCGGCCTATTGTTATTTTAACGATCTAACTATATGCACTGTAACTTGATCATTCCAGTCGTGTATATCGCGATCCGGCTGAAATCAGGCCGCATCTTGCTCGATGACGCTCGTTATAGAGGGTCTTATTCGCGGATCACCAGCACCGAGCATTTGGCGTGGCGAACGACCTTCGAGGCGTTGGGCCCGATCAGATAGTCCTGCAGACCTGGGCGGTGCGAGGCGAGCACGATGAGATCGGCCCCGATGGATTCCGCGGCTTCCAGGATTTCGGAATAGATCGGACCGTGACCGATGATGTCGTGCGCCGGGATGTCCTCCGGCACGTGCGCGTTGACGAATTCACGCAGGCGACGCTGCATGTCCTCGATCATCTTGTGTTCGTAGTCCTTGGGGAAGTACTGGCCGACCACGCTGAAGCCGAAGTCGGGCACCACGGTCATGACGTGCAGGCGCGCCTCGTGGTCGCGCACCAGTTTGAGGGCGGTCGGCAGGGCCTTGCTCCACGAGCTTTCCTCGCCGAGGTCGACCGCCAGCAGAATTTCCTTGAACATTTCGGAGTCTCCGCTCATGTCCGAGTGACGGCCGTCAGGCCGCCACCGCGGTGAGTTTGTCGCGCTTGCGGCGCTGATTCTGCAGCCAGGCGATCAAGCCGAGCAGCAGGAATGCGGGGATGAACATCCATTGCTTGTGCGGCCGATTGGTCTTGACCTGCACGCTCTTGATCTCCCAGCCGTAACCTATGCCGTACTTCTGTGCGGTGCTGCCGAAGCCGACATTGTTCACCATCAGCTTGCCGTCCTGCTGGCTGACGAACAATCCCGCGTGCGCCAGGCGCTTGGCCGGATCGTCCTTCTTGCCCATGGGCAGGATGACGATCTTGTCGACATGCTTGCCTTCGATGGTGTCGCCGACCACGCGCAGGCGCAGCGAACCGCCGGAGGCGACCTCGTCGACCGCCTGCATTACCTGGGTGCCGGGCTCGAGCTTGTAGGCCGGCTCGATCATGTCCATCCAGAAGCCGGGGCGGAACAGCGTGAAGGCGACCAGCAGCAGGGCCACGGTTTCGTACCAGCGGCAGCGGGTGACGAAATAGCCCTGAGTGCCCGAGGCGAAGGCCATCATGGCGATGACCGCGCTGACGAACACCAGCACGAAGTGCCAGAAGCTGTTTACGCCGATCAGCAGCAGTTCGTTGTTGAAGATGAACATGAACGGCAGGATGGCGGTGCGGATGTCGTAGGTGAAACCCTGGATGCCGGTGCGGATCGGGTCCGAGCGGGCGATGGCAGCCGCGGCATACGCGGCCAGCCCCACCGGCGGCGTATCGTCGGCGAGGATGCCGAAGTAGAACACGAACATATGTACCGCGATCAGCGGCACGACCAGTCCGTTCTGTGCGCCGAGACTGACGATGACCGGCGCCATCAGGGTCGAGACCACGATGTAGTTGGCCGTGGTCGGCAGCCCCATGCCGAGCAGCAGACTGATCATGGCGGTGAAGATCAGCACCAGCATCAGGTTGCCGCCGGAGATGTAGCCGACGAACTCGGTCATCACCAGGCCGATGCCGGTCAGCGTCACGGTACCGACCACGATGCCGGCGGCGGCCGTGGCCACGCCGATGCCGATCATGTTGCGGGCGCCGCCGATCAGCCCGTCCCACACGTCGAGCACGCCGCGCTTGGCCATCGTGCCAAGATCGCCGCTGTTGCGGAAGAACGACTTGAGCGGGCGGTGGGTCACCGCGACCAGCATCAGGAACAGCGTGGCCCAGAAGGCGGACAGATCGGGCGACAGGCGTTCCACCGCCAGGCACCACACCAGCACCACCACCGGCAGCAGGTAGTAGAGCCCGGCCTTGATCGTCGGCGCCGCCTCGGGCAGCACGTCGAACTGCGGGTTCTCGTCCAGGTCGGGCAGGCGCGAGGCGTAGGCGACCAGCGCGAGGTAGATCACCAGCAGCGCGACGCCGAGCACGTAGGTGGCCGCGTTGCCGAACACGTCCTTGGTCCAGCCGATGCCGTAATAGACTGCGGCGGTGATCAACACCATGCCGAAAAAGCTCATTACGAAGGAGATGAGCGAGCGGTGCCAGGGCTTGGGGTTGAGCCGCGGCAAGCCCTTGAGGTCGAGCTTAAGGGCCTCGAGGTGGACGATGTAGAACAGCGCCATGTAGGCGATCAGCGCCGGCAGCGCCGCGGCCTTGATCACCGCGATGTAGGGAATGCCGACGTATTCCACCATCAGGAAGGCCGCCGCGCCCATCACCGGCGGGGTGATCTGGCCGTTGACCGACGAGGCGCATTCGACGGCGCCGGCCTTTTATGCCGGAAAGCCCACGCGCTTCATCAGCGGAATGGTGAAGGTGCCGGTGGTGACCACGTTGGCGATCGACGAGCCGGAGATCATGCCGGTCAGGCCGAGGACACCACGGCCGCCTTGGCCGGGCCGCCGCGCATGTGGCCGAGCAGCGAGAAGGCCACGCGGATGAAATAGTTGCCGGCGCCGGCTTTCTCCAGCAGCGAGCCGAACAGCACGAACAGGAACACCATCGAGGTCGACACGCCCAGCGCTACGCCGAACACGCCTTCGGTACCGAGCCAGTATTGCGACATGCCGCGATCGAGCGAGATCGCCTTGTGCGCGATCACGTCGGGCATATATGGGCCGAGGAAGGCGTAACCGATGAACACGGCGGCCACCACCATCAAGGGCGGGCCAAGCGCACGGCGGGTGGCTTCGAGCAGCAATACGAGGCCGACCACGGCCACCGCGATGTCCACCGTGGTGGGCAGGCCGGGGCGCTGCGCCAACTGATCGTAAAACAAATATAGATAGGCCGCGCAGAAAGCGCCGACCAGCGCGAATCCCCAGTCCAGCAACGGGATGCGGTCGCGTGCCGAATGCTTGAACGCCGGGTAGGCGGTAAACGCCAGGAAGATCGCGAAGGCGAGATGGATGGACCGCGCCTGGGTGTAGTTGAAGACGGCGAAGTCGAACATGTAGGGCAGCGGCGAGGCGAACCACAGCTGGAACAGCGACCAGGCCAGTGCGACGGCAGTCAGAATCTTGGCCGCCAATGGTCCGGGTTTGCGGGCACCGGTGTCGGCTTCTGCGATGAGATCTTCGAGCTCCTCCCGGGAGGGGGCCTGCTCAGTCGTTTTCGCGTTGCTCATAGGGTATCTCTCTCAGCCATGCGCGATCGCCGCCCGCTGTGCGGGCGCCTGGGGTCGCAGGCTGGGTAGGAGTCCTGGACACGGCATTTCGGGGCTCGCGTCCGTCAAGGCGTCAAGGTGTCGAAATGGCGGAGGGCGGGGATATCCCGCCCTCCGCGCAGGGCCTTACTTGATCAGGCCCTGTTCCTGATAGTACTTCTTGGCGCCGGCCGCCAGCGGAGCGGAAAGCGCGGTCTTGACCATCTGGGATTTCTCCAGGTGGGCGAAGGCCGGATGCAGTTTCTTGAACTCGTCGAAGTTGGTGAACACCGCCTTGACCAGCTCGTAGACCACTTTCTCGGGCACCTTGGTGGTGGTCGCCACGGTGGCGCGCACGCCGAAGGTGGTCACCGGCTTCGGATTGCCGCGATACATGCCGCCCGGGATGGTCGCCCACGAGTAGTAGGGCTGGCTATCGACGATCTTCTTGATGATCGGACCGGTCACCGGAACGAGCTTGGCGTTACAGGTGGTGGTCGCTTCGGAGATCGAACCGTTGGGGTGACCGACGGTGAAGACGATGGCGTCGACCTTGTTGTCGCACAGGGCCTTGGCCTGCTCGTTGGAGGCGAGCTGGGAAGTCAGCTTGAAGTCCTTGGTAGTCCAACCGTAGGCCTTCATCAGCATTTCCATGGTGGCGCGCTGGCCGGAACCCGGGTTGCCGATGTTGACGCGCTTGCCCTTGAGGTCCGCAAAGGTCTTGATGCCGGAATCGGCACGTGCGACCACGGTGAAGGGCTCGGGGTGTACCGAGAACACGGCGCGCAGCTGCTTGATCGCCTTGCCCTTGAACGGACCTTCGCCGTTGTAGGCCTTGTACTGCACGTCGGACTGCATGACGCCGAAGTCGATCTCGCCCTTGTTCAGGGCGTTGGCGTTGTACACGGAGCCGCCGGTGGATTCCACCGAGCAGCGGATGTTGGTCTTGGCCCGATCCTTGTTCATCAGGCGGCAGATGGCGCCGCCCAGCGGATAGTAGACGCCGGTAACGCCGCCGGTGCCGATGGTGATGAAGTCCTGACCCGCGGCGCGTGCCTGGGAGGTGGGAACCAGTGCGATGCCCGCGGCCAAGGTGGCGGCGAGGGTTACACTCGAAAGCTTCTTATTCATGCGAAAAACCCCTATTTGCATGGTCATAGTAGTTGTAATGCGGAGACCGACTGTTGCCCGTCGTTGGTGCAAGAGCAGTCTAACGACGGAACCACCGTCGCATCTCCACGCGGTAGGCGGCATTCGCCACCTGACAGCGGCTGCGTTCGCCACTGCAAAAACCCGCCTAAACGGGGGGGATTGCTCTCCATCCGCGGGCAACTTTAGCCTAAAAAAGCTTGTTTTGCCTTCCCGGTGTCGTCGTCGGTGGTGCCGGGATGCGGCACGGTAAAGAACGGGCCGGCCTGAATGCAAATGCGGGGCCAGTCGGGAAAGACCCCGTGCCGACTGGTTTTGCGACAGCTCGAGGCGTTGAATCGAGGTGGCTAAGCCGCCTTTCGGCGGTGCGCGAATGTGAGTGGCGCACTGTTATGATGCATATGGTTCGTCTCCGTCCGCCAAGCTGCGTACAATGCGCGCCTTGGATTGCGGTACGTACATGCGCGGGGCGCGCCGCCCAGTGCGCGGTCGGTCCGTGCGGCGCGTGTGGGCTGGCACCGAATGTGTATAGGGCCAACGATCCCCGTCCGGCCGTGGACGGATTGGACGACGGATCACGACAAGGGATTGATGCGGGCGATGAGCTCGACGAACGACAAAGCGGTGGCGCCGGAGGGGCATGCACGCCTGGAGCTGGCCGGTATCACCAAGCGCTTTCCAGGCGTGGTCGCCAACGACGATGTGTCGCTGAGTGTCCAACCCGGCGAGATCCACGCCCTGCTCGGCGAAAACGGCGCCGGCAAAAGCACCTTGATGAAGATGATCTACGGCCTGCTCGAACCAGACGCCGGCAGCATGCTGTGGGACGGCCGCGAGCTGCGCATCGAGGGGCCGATGCATGCGCGTGCGCTGGGCATGGGTATGGTGCAGCAACATTTCGCCCTGCTCGAGAGCCTGACCGT